>NZ_CP043316.1:0-622257 GCF_008189405.1 Candidatus Cytomitobacter primus | reverse complement strand
AAATTTTTTACAAAAAAACCATTGATTGAAACTCTAAGATTCAATTGAAATTTTGATTTTAATTATTATTAATATGGCTTTTATTTGTAACTATTTCAAATGATATTATTAGAAATGTTGTTGAAAACAAATCCTATTATTGTATATACATGACTATATAAGGTGTGAGCCAAACCTAAGTTTATAAATTATAAATAAATATAATTAATTATAGTATTGATTATTTTTATGGGGCTTTGGAATCTGTGAATAACTTTTAATGCCCCAATGAATCACACAAAAACCCACTTTTTGTATGTTTAAAAGTTAAGTTGAAATGTGAATAACTATCAAGTAAACTTTGTATATGAATTTTATGCAAGATTTAAAAAATGATTATTTTCAAGATCAAATAAAGAGCTTCCTCAAATCTAAGTTCTTTCTTATCTTTGCTTGTTTTATGCTTGGGTTCTTTTTATATTATTTAAATGTTAGGTCACAGCAAACCATAGAATCTAAAATGGTTTCACAAATGATTAGCAATGATAATTATAAGAAAGCTAAGATTATTGCTGTTAAAAACAGGAAAAAGTACGAGTTGCTAAAGTTTATTCTACTTTCTAAATCACTATTAACACATTTGGATCTTTCTCAAGAAGAATTTAACAGTTTTTTAACAGATATTAAGAATGATGAAAATTTTGGTGTTTTAATGCAAATATTAGTTGATTTTAAAAACAAAAACAGATTGGATAAATTTAGATCTATAGATAGTCCGTGGATAGAGTTGGCGTATGAATTAGATGTTGTTAATTTACATGCATCTCCTGATAATTTCAATTTGCTTCCTATTTTAGTAGGAAATAAAGTTTCAATCCAAAATCCACTGAGCAAGAAAAAGTTAATTGGTTGATTATGAGTTTTTTTAATTTTAAGTGTTTGTCTATATTTATATCGGTGTTTTTATTAGGATGTGACGGCAGTGATATAAAGTGGAAGAAAACAAGTAGTTCGTATGTTCAATTTGAACAGATTACTAAGAACATACCTTGGAAAAAGCATTTTGTGCCGGAAATTGATTTTGATTATCAAAATGTGATTGTGTATAGGAATGGAAAAGCTTACTTAAATGATGGTTCTAATCAGATCAATGGTAGTGGTGATAAGAATCAAATCAATAATGGGAGCAAGGTTGCAAATAAGGCTATATCTACCAATGGTGTGGCTAATTCTATATCTAGTAAAAATTTAATAAATAAAGATTTTAAATTTCATGGTACAGAATTAAGCTTGAAGAAAATAGGAAAGCATACTTACATGATCGGAGATCTTTCAAATCATTTCTACATAATAGATACATATAACAATAGATCGAATGTTGTGTATAAAGGCTCTTTAAATTCACCTTTAGCTTATTGTGCTAAAATTAACGACAAGGTAATCGTTGCTAGCACTACAGGTCATTTCAAAGCATTTAAGGTGATTGATAGTAAGTTTGAGATATTGTGGGAAAAAGTAAAAATGACCAACAATCATATTGGTATTAAGAACTCTATAATTCTGAAAAACAATAAGATTATATATCTTTCTTCAAATGGAGATATTACAGCTATAGATATTTTTAATGGAGAGGATATTTGGTCACATATGACATCTCAAACAGTTGAGAGCTTTGATTTTAGTGATGATAATAATCATATTATTACTAGAGTTAATCAGAAGGTTATTGTTTTAGATATGAGTGGTAACGTTAAGAGTGAATGCGATGTTCTTGGTTTAAAAAAAGTTTTGGCATCTAATGGTTTTGTTTATTTGGTTGTGAATAATGAGATAATGATTAGTGATATGAACAATATCAAAAACAGCAAATACTTTGTAAAACATAAATATGATGGGGATTTATTTATAAATAAAGGAATGCTATTTTCTTTAAATAATAATGGCGAATTGTTTGCATATACAGAAAAGAAAGGGATGATTTATAATTTCAATAAAAATGATTTACATATAGTGATTAAAAATATTAACAGATTAAATATGAATCATTTATATTACACATGAAAATTTTTGACCCAATACCAAATGTAGTATTGCTTGGAGAAACTAATGTAGGGAAATCCTCATTATTTAACAAAATGGTTGGTGAGAGAGTTTCTTTAGTTGGTTCTCAAAGAGACTTGACGCGAGATGTTATTATTAAAACATCAGTTACAAGTAACTTTAACTTGGTTGATTTGCCAGGAATTAATAGAACAGATGAAATTGATCATTTTATTGAAAAAATACCTAGTGTTAATGCTTTTCTTATAGTGATAGATCATACTGGGTGGAATGATATAAGTAATAGATTCTTGAAATATGCCATGAATTCGGGAAAAAAAGTTTTGGTATTAGTAAACAAATCTGATTTAGGGCATGTGCATAGCAATAAAAATGATATGGAAACAAGATATATTTCTGTTTTGAGGAATCATGGAACTGATGAGCTGAACAAGTATATTTCTAGTTGGTTTGAAGAAGATGAAGAAGAAGAATTGAAAAGCATATCTTGGGGTTTTGTTGGCAGATCTAATGTAGGAAAATCAACTTTGCTGAACAAGTTAATTGGTCAGGAAAGATTCTTAGTAAAAGATGAAATTGGTACTACTCAAGAAGTTAATGCTGTTTCGATTACTGGTAAGAATAAAATTTTCCATATGATAGATACTCCCGGTTATAGAAAAAACACCAATCTTTCTGACCTTGAGAAAGCCAGTCAATACAGATTGCTGAAAGCAATTAATGTTTCAGTGAGTCATTTTGTAGTTTTGATTGATATTACACAAGGAATTAGTAGGGTTGATTTGCTTTTGATGGATAAAATTTGGTCTCGTGGTAAAGGTTTGATAGTTGGAATTGGGATGTGGGATAAAATGAATAGTGATTTAGTTGTTTTGTCTAATGCTAAAAAAGAATTGAAAAAAAGATTTCATGGAGTTTATTGTATTGCTGTATCTGGTATTACGGGTTATGGAATAAATAATTTAGTGAATGCTATGAATGAAGTAGAAACTAAAATGAAAAAGAAGGTTCAAACTTCTCATCTAAACAAATGGTTTGCTAGTATGAAAAACACAGATGCTGTTAATAGATCAGGTATTAAATATATCACTCAACTTGGCATGAACCCGCCCTCTTTTGGTCTTTTTTCAAACAGAACGATTGAGGATACAAGGCTTAGATATTTAGAGCGTAAGATGATAGATCATTTTGATTTGCAAGGAGTGCATCTTAACTTGATTGTGAAGCATAAGAAGGATAAATAGTTCAACTGTATAATTACATATAAGTAGTAAGTGAATGATTTTTTACAAAATGTTTGAATGAGATAAATTTATAAATAAACTATGAAGCATAAAATAATTAGTGATTTAAATTTCTATTCAATTTTTAAATTTTATGTGAAGCTTATTTATGGATTTTAATATGAATAAGCAAAGAGATATAAATAAAGAAAAAATTATAAAAAGGGCTGCGAATATGCTTAGGTGTATTGCTTTGGATATGATAGACAATGCTAATTCAGGTCACCAAGGGATTGTTTTGGGCATGGCTGATGTTGCAGCAGTTTTGTGGTCTATGCATTTGAAATTTCAAAGAAAACACTCCAATAGAGATCGTTTCATTTTATCAGCTGGGCATGGATCTGCATTATTATATGCCACCCTATACTGTATGAACGAAATTGAATTAAATGACTTATTAGGATTTCGTAAAATTGGATCAGAGCTTGCTGGTCACCCAGAAAAAAGCGATTTAATTGAGATGACAACTGGGCCATTAGGTCAAGGAATTGCATGGGCAGTTGGGATTGCAAAAGCAGAAAAATTAAAATGCTTAAATTATTATACTTATGTTTTGGCTAGTGACGGTGATCTGATGGAAGGGATTTCATATGAAGCTTGTGCTTTGGCTGGCAAATGGAATCTAAATAAATTAATTGTTTTTTGGGATGATAATGAAATTACGATAGATGGGTCTACAGATTTATCTAGAGTTGAGCAGGTAACATTGAGTTTTAAATCTTATAATTGGAATGTGATTGAGATTGATGGGCATAATGTAAATGAAATTAACAATGCAATTTTACAAGCGCAAGAATCTGATAAACCAACTTTAATTAGATGTAAAACGATTATAGGATATGGATCTAATTACGAGAGAAGTGAAAAAATTCACGGGAAAGTAATGAAGAAAGTGGATATTGATTTAATCAAGGAGAAATTTAGCACTCATTATAATGATTTCCAAATACCTCCTGATGTAAGGCAGTTTTGGGATAATGTGATCAAAAATAACACTGAATATTTCACTAATCTTAGTAATAAATCAAACAATGAAATAATCAAAAGCAATTCAAGGTATTTAGTAGATAATAAAGTAAAAGATCAAATAAAAAAAGATATGTCTATTAGAGTAGCATCTGGTATTATTTTGAATAATTTAGCAGAAAAGTATGATGATATAGTATTTGGATCGGCTGATTTAGGAGCTTCTACAAACACAATGATTAATGGTAGGTATATAGCTTTTGGAGTTAGGGAGCATGCTATGACAGCAATCACAGGTGGGATGGTTTTGTCTGGATTAAAAGCTTGCTGTGCTACATTTCTAGTTTTTACAGATTATGCTCGACCTGCTATTAGACTCGCAGCTTTAATGAAAATTCCATTGATTTTTATAGCAACGCATGACTCTATTGCTGTAGGGGAAGATGGGCCAACTCATCAACCAATTGAGCACTTAGATAGCTTGAGATTAATTCCAAACTTACGTGTATTTAGGCCAAGTAATGGGTTAGAAGTTGCATGGGCTTGGGAAATGGCATTAAACTCTGAATACCCATCTATATTAGTGTTGAGCAGGCAGAAGATACGATATATTGAGTATGATGCATGCAGCTCAAATAATATAGAGGCATCATATTTTATAAAAAAGTATGCGAATATTAAAAATAGTCATGAATTAGCAGCAAACAAGTATAATATAAAAATTATTGCTACAGGATCTGAAGTGCCATTATCATGTGATGTTGCAGATGCAGTTGGGGGTTTGCTCAGACTATGTGCAATGCCTCAAGAATCTATAATGAATTCATATGGCGCTAAAACTAATTCGGATAATCAAGTACATTTGCATAAAACACAACCAGGTAGTAAAGATCACGCTAATATAGATTATAATATAGATGTAATTTCTATGATTTCTACAGATCTATTTGATAGATTTCATGATGATCAGAAGAAAACAATATTAGAATCTGATTTGCTTGTATGCATTGAGGCAAGTCATTCAAATATTTGGTATAAATACGGAGTTTACTCTAAAAATATATTAGTAATTGGGATTAGCGAGTTTGGCTTGTCAGGCAAAGGGGATGAGGTAATGGCACATTTTGGATTTGAGAAAGATAAGATTGTAGCAAAGATTATGAACATCATTAATGGTATTATTTAATAAATATCGCTTAATAGTATGCTAATCCTATGGTTTTATCATACTAAACATTAAAACAGTTACTTGTAACGATCATGTTTCTTATAATGATATTTGTAATTTTCTTTCCATGGCTTATATGCATTTTTACTAACTACAACATTATCTATATCTTGTGCAAATTTTTGTCTTTTAATCCAGTTTTTCATATAGATTTGATTAACTTCTTTGCTTTGTATTTTAACAACATTTTCTACATTTTTTGTATCAGCTGCTTTAGAAAAGTTAAAACTTCCTGTAATGACAGTATGATCATCAATTACAATAATTTTATTATGAGCAATGCCTGGCACATGGTCGATCATGAGATTTATATTATTTTGTTGTAAGAAATGGATAACATTATTTTTGTTCATATTTACTTTGTCTAGAATTATTTTAATTTCTACCCCTTTTTTCTTCATTTCTACTAGTGCTTGAGAAATATCCTTAGATGTCCAGGTATAGGCTTGTACATAAATAGAGTTTTTTGCCTTCCTAATATTCCGAATAATTAGTGGTGTGCATTTTTGTGAAGGTGTAAAGCATACTTCCATATGTTCAAATGGAACTTTCTGATGTTGGCTGATATAAATCGCAAATGAAGTTAGTAAAATTGATCCAAATATTAGGTATCTTTTTGATTTCATATTTTATTATTTACTGATTCTATATTTTTATTCAACTGATGAGTATAAATTAAATTGATTATACTGAATGAATATGGATTAAGTGGCTACTTTAACGCATATCAAGAAACTTATACAAAGAAATTTTAAGTATTTTAGCACTTCTCAGAAAACTATTGATATACTCTGAAACTTCCGTAATGATTAAGTAATGAAAAGCAATTTACCAAGACAGGCTAGACCTAGAAAATTTCAAAATGTTATTGGGCAGGATTTAGCTGTAAAGTTACTGCATAATGGGTTGAAACGTAATCTTTTAGGTAATGTTTGCTTATTACATGGACCTGCTGGTGTTGGGAAGACTACTTTAGCTAGATTGATAGCTCAATGGATTTGCTGTGAAAAGCATGTTGATGATGAGCCATGTGGTGAGTGTAAAGGTTGTGTGGATTGTATGAATGGGACCCATCCAGATGTATTTGAGTTAGATGGTGCAAGTAATACAAGTGTAGATTCTATCAGGACTCTTTTAGATGGATCTATATACAAGCCAGTGGTAGCTAATAAAAGAGTATATATTATCGATGAAGTACACATGTTATCTAGAAGTGCGATTAGTGCTTTGTTAAAAACGTTAGAGGAGCCTAATGACTATATTCAGTTTGTATTAGCCACAACGGATTTGGATAAAATCCCCAAAACTATTATTTCTAGATGTTTTAGAATTTCATTGGATAGTATAAATAAAGATAGTATGCAATCACATATGACTAATTTGGCAGATCAGTATGGTATAAATATTTCTGCATCTGCAATAAAGATTATTACTCTCTCTTCGTATGGTTCAATGAGGCAAGCAATTGCAGTTCTGGAGCAAGCAGCTTTACTTTTTGATAATAAAGTAAATGATAAAGACCTACAGAAAATGCTTGGTTTGACCTCTGATGATAATCTGCAAAATATAATAAAGTGTATAAAAGAAAACAATCAATTATCATTAAAGCAGCTAATTAAACAAATCATTTCAGAAGGATCTGATGCTTTAAATATAATTCGTCAAATTCTATTTGAGCTGAGGCAATTAGGCAATGTGTCTGAGAAAGATATTGCATTAGGGTATATGTTAGCACAGAGTTCGGTTGAATTGCATCAAAGCCCGTACCCAGAAGAAATATTGGATTTACATTTAGCAAAAGCTGCAATGATATATGCTATATCTCCTGATTCTATGCGTGATACGCAAATGCACACTGTATCTTCTAATGCTTATTCTAAATCTATTGATATACAAGTGAATGCTATGCCAAATGAATTAAAGATGAACAAAGATGTGAATGTGGACAATAAGAATGTAGAGCTGAATAATACAAAATCAGATAGTAGCGCAGATGCAAAGTCAGATAAAGGCAAAGATAATATTGGAAACAAAGATAATATTGAAAACAAAGGTAGTAATGATAAGAATAGCAATGATAAAGATAGTGCAGATGTAAGTTTAAGGAAATTAGCATATGATATGTTTAACAAAAACTAAATCGATTGAGCGTATTGCTCAGGAGATTATCAAGGGGAATCCAGTTATTCTTCCTACTGAAACTGTATATGGTATTGGTGTGAGATATGATTCTCAATTTGCAGTAGATAATCTTTTTACTATAAAAAATCGAAGTATTCATAAGCCAATCAGCTTGCATATTACTAAAAACATGCTGAAACAATTCAATATAGCAAATAATTTACAAATACTGTGTGATAGATTATTTCCAGGTCCTTTTACCATAATTGTTGAAAGTAAAGAACAGTATGGGTTTCATTCTGATGATATATATTCAGGGAAAATAGGAATTCGTGTTCCTGAAAACCAAATATTTCAGCAAGTATTAGAAATGACAAATATCCCATTATGCATGACAAGTGCAAATTTATCTGAACAAAGTAGTGGAATTGAGTTTGATAAGATAGAGCTGAATAATAATATAGTAGGAATGAATAAAAAGTATTGCAACCAAAGAGAAGTAAAAGAAGCGAAAATCAAGGAAAGGTTTGAGATTCAACATGAAATAAATATTCCACGCAATAAAGCATTCCATAAAGAAATATTTGGTGTTGAAAATGATGGAAATGTATATGGGAAAGAGTCTATCATTATAGATACAACCGTTAATCCAATGCGAGGGATGAGAATATAATAGTATGATTATAGATATAACCAATAAATGCGTGATGGTGCATAGAAAGAGCAAGAATATAATGTATAAATGGATGGAAATGAGATGCAGAGGGAATGATGTTAGAATAAACATGATGAGAATAGTAGATAAATTTATGATTGGGGTATGTGTATTATGATCAGAGTGTACGTAGAAAATATTCAAGATACTATTATGCTAAACGCCAAACAAATGCATTATTTAAAGAATGTAATGAGGTGTCAAGACGGGCAGATTATAGAAATTTTTGATAATCAAAATGAGTGGAGAGCGAAGATTAGTTTCCCACATATACATGCTATAGAGCAGAAGAATATTGAACAGAAATTAGCTACAATACAAAGGCGTCCAAAGATTGGTATGGGGTATATTCGAAAAAGCAGGTTAGAATGGGCAATAGAAAAAGCTACTGAACTTGGGGTTGATGAAATTTACCTATTGATGACCGACCGTGTGAATCACAAATATATCGATTTAAGGCGTTTAGAACGCATTGCAATTGAAGCTGCAGAACAGTGTGGGAGGATTGGTGTGCCTAAGATTCATGAGAATATTAAATTATCAAATTTGCCTGAACTAAACTGGGTAGTTGCTGCGAAAGAAGAAAGTTCTGATAAAAATGCAAAGTATTATGAATCACAAGATAATCAAATCAATAATGCACAAATAAAATCACAAGACACCCAAATAAATTCACAATCAGACAGTTTGATACAGAGCAATTTGGTAGAAATTATAGAAAATAATCGCACACACATAGAGCAGAGTAATTCAATAGATTTTTGGAATGGTGACGGAATTCTAATTGGCCCTGAAGGTGGTTGGTCAGAAAATGATTTGAGCTTACTGCAAAAATATAATAAAGTGCAGCTTCATGATAATGTATTGCGTACTGAAACAGCTGTATGTGCAGCACTTACACTATTCAGACCATAGATATTGCAAGTATCACAGTCGATATAAAATTTTATACTGTGCATATCTGAGTGCTTGTATATTTCTATGTATTTATTGCAGAATCTTTTAAAATCTTATAGCGCATTGTATAGTAAAATATGCCATTATTACAAACTATTATTGCAAGAATTTCTCATGATTTGCTAAATCCACTTGGTGCAATGGATATGTTAATGAGCTTAGATGATATTCAAGGCAATCAGGAATTAATCAAAGAGTCACTCGCAAATGCAATTAATATATTGGAAATAACACGTAATATTCTAAACCCCAACCTTGGCCTGCAACATGTAGGAAAAATATTAGGTAAATATGACAATATAAAACTTGAAATAACCATGGAAGAAGACAAAGAGAATGTTCCATCGATTATTTTATTATTAGCTTTAATTGCTTCACAAAAACAACAGCAAGTTACAATTAATATCACTAACCAATCATTGAGTATAGATATGCAAATCAATGCAGAAGAGGTGCAAGCATTGCAGAAGCAAGATTTATCATCGTACACATGCTATTTTCATTTGATTGGAGTGTTATCAGAGAAATATACGATTGATTATCGTGGCAATATGCTGAAAATTGTGTTCTAGTTATACATAAGAATTGCACAGCAAAACATACTATTATTTTATAAGTTTAATCATATTAGAATTGACCTGTAAGCTTAATAGAATCGAAAGTTGTGTTTTAATATTTTTAATATATATTGAATGATTTATAGGCTAAAATTATCAGAAGATTGTAGGCATGTTATTTGTAGCTATAAAGATATTAAATATAAAGATTATTAGTTATAAAATGGTCAAGTTTATTAATAACTATTTGATTTGTACGGGGGAGATATTTTTCTGAAATATATTATAGCTAATTGATTCTTCGATATGATTTGTTTGTACTGACACACTACCTTCTATATCAGCAATTGTACGAGCAATTTTTATACTATTATAATACCGTCTGTTTGACATATTTATACTTTTCGCATACTTATTGATCAATTCCATTGCTTCTTGTGATACATTCAAAATGCCAATTTTAGAGCTAGGGACATTGTGATTACAGCTGAAAGATAATCCAGCATATCGTGTTTTTTGCATTGTAATTGCTTTTTCTACATCATGCTTCATCTCAGCACTGCTTTTTGATTTTCCATTAATCTCACTTAATTCCCATGGAGATAATTTATCAATTGAAATGATTATTCCGAATCTATCCCATATTGGTCCTGGAATCTTATTGATGTAATTGTTATAGCATACTGGGAATTTCCCACATCTTTGCTCTAAATCATATGCATGTCCACATATACATGGATTCATTGCTGCAATTAGTTGAAATTGTGCAGGATATTGTATATTTCCATTGGCACGTGCTACAGAAATATGTCCAGTTTCTATTGATTCTCTTAACCCATTAAGTACAGAAGGAGCCCATAAAGATAATTCATCCATAAACAATATTCCATGATGTGCTAATGATATTTCGCCAGGTTTGCATTTATATCCACCGCCAATAATTGAAGGTAATGAGGAATTATGGTGTGGGGCTCGAAATGGTCGCTTTTTAATTAATCCAGATTTGTTATTTAGATTCGAAACACTATAAATCATAGATACTTCAAGAGCTTCTTTTGTACTTAATTCTGGCAAGATAGTATTCATTCTTTCTGACAACATGGATTTTCCTGCTCCAGGCGGTCCAATCATTAATGTATGATGTTTTCCTGCAGCAGAAATCTCTAAAGCACGTTTAATTGATTCATGACCTTTTACATCTGCAAAATCTTGATCATTTTTTCTATCTTTAGTGTGAGTGATTGGTGGTTCTGGGCACAATTGAATACCTTTAATATGGTTAAGTAGTTGAATTAGATTTAGTGGCGCTAAAATATTGAGATCCCCTCCCCACTTAGCTTCTTTCCCACAGCTTGCAGGACAAATTAATCCTTTGTTTGAATTAGCAGCAAATACAGCAGCTAATAATGCACCAGTAACATGACTAATCTGTGCATCGAGTGAAATCTCCCCCATAATTATCCAATCTTTCAAATAATCTTGTGGGATAATTTCTAATGCTTCTAAAATTGATAAAATAATCGGCAAATCATAGTGATTGCCTTCTTTTTGTATATCAGCAGGAGACATATTAATTACAACTCTTTTTGCTGGTAGTGATAATCCAATTGATTGTAATGCAGATTTAATACGCTCTTTAGACTCAGCAACAGCCTTATCAGCTAATCCAACAATGTGAAATGCTGGCAAGCCTTTTCCTACATGTGCTTGTACTTGTACAGCAATAGGTTGCAAACCATGGAATGCAATAGTTGATACTGTTGCTACGGACATAGATGAAGTATAACATGTTTTGTTTGGTCAAACTATAGAATTAGCTATTACTTAAATTATATCTTAGTAATGTTAGGTTGATTTTAATAGAATCAGTCTGATCTGTGAGATATGTTAGTTTGAAACAGTGCATAAAATGATTTAATGTTTATATATATTAATATATAGAAAATCCAATGAGTAGTACTACAATATTAAATGGATAATGCTACAATATTTGTGTGAAGAAGTACTATGCAAAGAAAATAGGCGATGCAATTAAAAAGATTATTTCTCCTTTAATTACGGATCCAATTATTGCGAATATAGTCAAAGGGTGGAGTTCATTTGTTCCAGAATGGGCATTATGTTTAACCCCATCACATTATGCTAATCAAACAAAAACATTGTGGTTAAATGCGAATAAAGATGCAAATTTGCTTTATTTACAATATCAATCTGCTCACTTAAAAGACTTAGTCAATGTTTATTTAGGGTATACTGCTATTTTAAATGTTAAAATCAAACATGTAAAAGAAAGATAGGATCTATTTAGAAGATAGATAAAGTTCAGGTGAAATAAAGATCTCTAGGGATTAAGAACAACATTAATACGATCTTAAGAGTAGTATGCATATAAGAATAAATATTAATATAAAATGCTAAAGTATAAATATTGAAATATAATAATATTAATTCGATGTTATTTGCGATTTTATGAAAAATTTAAGCTAACTATAATGCTTTAATTTATTGTTTTGTTATGATTATTATGGTGTATCTATTATAATTACTTAGGATAATCATTATGACTAATGTGTTTTATTATTGTAATATTCTCTTGTACGGATTGAATTTGACAACAAACATTTTATCATTAAATCTTATGCTGCCCTTTATTTGCAGAGCAATAGTATGTTGTTTTTCATTGAACTCACCTATGCTGACAGTTGGGTTAATTAGCCTTGGTTCGTATTCTTGTATATCATTTTGGATTTGTATAGATAGTGATTGTAGTTGCTTTTTATCATGTGGATTGATATTTGGAAATAGTGAATAGATTTTTACATTTGAGGATGATATAGATTGCTTATCAAGTACACATAAAATTTCATGAAAAATAGAATTATAAAGATCTTCAGCTGTTTCATATTTTTCGATAGGGTTTTCTTGAATACGTTCAAATAAAGCTGGCTTCATTACTAATTTGTATTCAATATATCTTAATAAGTGGTTAATAATTAGCGTGGATTTATTGGTTTATAAATACTGCATATACTAATTTAATCCACATATACTATTATTCAATTTATAATGATTAATTTAGTTATGATGATTTGTTTGATTTGATTATAGCATAATATCTAGTTAGGATAATTTGTTTAATTATAATGACTGTACGATTAAATTAATTAGAATGTTTTCTCAATAGAAAATTGTTCAATCAGAAGTTACCCAGCATTTTCTTCAAGCATTTGCTCTTCTGCAGAATTGTTGGGATTTTTATTATTTACTCCATTAACAATCTCATGTAATTTTTCTTCTATCTTTTCACGCTCTTCTGGATTTTCTGCTAAGAATTCTTTGCTTGATTCACGTCCTTGTCCAATCTTTTTATCTCCAATTGAATACCATGAACCAGCTTTATTAATTAATCCATGCTTTACACCTAAATCAACAATTTCTCCTAGCCTTGAAACTCCTTCACCAAATAAAATTTCGAATTCAGCTGTTTGTAGAGGAGGAGCTAGTTTGTTTTTAACAATTTTCACTCTTGTTTGATGTCCATATACGCTATCGCCTTTTTTCAACGCAGATGTTTTTCTGATATCTAGCCTAATAGATGCGTAGAATTTTAATGCATTTCCTCCAGTTGTGGTTTCTGGGTTACCAAAAACAATTCCAATTTTTTGTCTGATTTGGTTGATAAAAATAACCATACATCCAGATCGAGAGATTACTCCAGTCAACTTTCTCAATGCCTGGCTCATTAGTCGTGCATGTAGACCCATGTGACTATCTCCCATATCTCCTTCAAGTTCAGCTTTAGGAACTAGTGCCGCAACACTATCTACAATAATAACTTTGACAGATTGAGATCTTACAAAAGTATCAACAATCTCTAATGCCTGCTCTCCAGTATCAGGTTGTGACAGTATAAACTTATCTCCACTAAGATCAACGCCTAATTTTCTAGCATATTCAGGATCTATTGCATGCTCAGTATCAACAAATAAACATGTCCCTCCAATCTTTTGAGCTTCAGCAATTACTTGTAAGGCTAAAGTTGTTTTTCCAGAACTTTCAGGACCATAAATTTCTATTACACGACCAATTGGAAATCCCCCTACTCCAAGAGCAAGGTCTAATCCTAAAGATCCAGTAGAAATTACTTCTAAATCCAGATTCTTTTGTTCATCCAGTTTCATCACAGATCCTTGACCATGAGTTTTCTCAATATGCTTGATTGCAGCTTCTAGAGCGATTTGTTTTTCAGTTTTTGCGTTCATTAATACCATATTATCTTTTTTTGCTTAAACGTCAAAGGTTGATTTTGATTTTTTTAATCTTACTTTTTTATTAGGTTCGTATATTTTTTCAGAAAGTCAAAAGCAGCACTTTTCTCTGCTAATCTGATTGACCTGCTTACTCCAATTATTTTTTGCTGATTGACTTGCAATTCAACTGTATATTGTGGATTATGCGGTGGCCCATCTTGTTTGATAAGCGTATATTTATGTTGTTTGGAAGTTTGGTGTATCCATTGTTGTAATATTGATTTTGGGTCCAATTCTGCGAAACTCATTGACTGTTTTGGCCAATTTTCTTTTATTAGCTTATATGCTGAATCCCATCCACCATCTAAAAATACAGCACCAATAATAGACTCACATGCATCTACTAAAATACTATCAATATGTTCACCTATGTATATGATATAGTCTTTTATATTCCATATTTTTGCTATTTCCAGCAAAGTGTATTTGTTAACTTTAGTGGCTAGTTTTTCAGCATATTCACGTTCAGATTTATATTGTTCATCCCAGATTATTTGTGAAATTGCCAGATTCAATACTCTATCTCCCATAAACTCCAGGAGTTCAAATTTAGATTTTTTATAACTAGGGTGAATGATAGCATTCTGAGCATAAAGGTCATTTTTGAAATTATAATTAATATTTTTTTCCAATAATTGTATTTTTTTCGATAGACTTTTAAATAGATCTTCCAATTCTGCTCCATTTAATATTGAATATGCTTTGTGCAATACTGATAGGTAGTCTTAATGCCCATTTAATCCAGCTATTTTCTATTGGTAAGCGCGCCTTGGATCCAAATATTATATAAGTTGGTTTGCCAATGATTCTATCGTAAGAAATTGATGATACAAAATCGAAAAATCTAAAATCTTTGGAGAAGTGCATATTATCACCCATGCAAAATACATGCCCATCAGGCACTTCAAATACAGGAGTATTATCCACAGCAATTTGTCTGCTGTTTATATTGTCAATTTTTCTTCTTAATATTTCATATGATTTGCCAGAAGGTAAGGTAATTTGGAATACATCCATCATCTCTTTTTGGCCATTGTCATGACTTAATTCATATTCACCTGTTTGTTCCATTTTTACAGCTTCATCATTGATGTGTATAATTCCCTCTTTAACTTGGACGGTATCTTTTCCAACTCCAATGATTCTTTTTGTGTAAAGTCTGCCAGGTTCTTTGGCAACAGAAAAGCAAATAACATCCCCCCTCTTCGGATCTTTTGCAAAAATTCTTTTGTTGAAAAATGGAATAAAACCACCAATTATTGGTATAGACATGCGAGAAAATCCATAATTGTATTTAGTTGCAATCACTACATCTCCATTCTCCATTGTCCTTGACATAGACTCAGAAGGAACAATGTATGGCTCGAATAGAAAGATTCTTATAAAAATAATAATAGCTACGATATACGTAGTATACGTGTTTTTTTTATGCGTTTTTTGATTTGATTTAGGGTGCATACTTAATTTTATCTCCAGTTAACGAAACATTATCATGTATATATATGAATGTATAGTAAAAGTAGATTGTTTTAATAGTGAATTTGGTAGCAAAAGAGATGTTATTTTGTTGGATTATAGGTTAGAATTTTACTATTATGTTACCAGTAGTATTTGGAATGGTTTTTGTGATTAGTTTGCTGAAAATTGAATTTATACTTTTTATATTAGGGTTTGCTTTAATATCATTTGTTTTTTTAATGATGGCAGATAGCAAATTTCAGAATCATATTAGAAATTATATAAAAAGAATTATGTCCGGGAAAAAGGCGCATGGGAAATCAGACTTTAGTCTAAATGACCAAGATGTTTTTGAAATGAAAAATTTAAAAGTGTTTTTTAAAAAGATGACGTCAGGCAAATTAATTCCAGGTAAATTTAGCGTTACTATTTTGGGAATCGTTGGAATTATGTGTTGGGCATTTTTTACAGGATTTTACTGGGTGAAATTGAATGAAGAAGCAATTACATTACGCTTTGGATCTGTAAATGGGTATAAAAAATCAGGGTGGTATTGGAAAATGCCTTATCCAGTTGATAAGGTTATTATAAAAGATGTAACAACAATCCATAAAGTAAACACTTCTATTTTGCCTGGTTGTAATGGGAAAATGCTTACAAAAGATGAGAATATTCTGGGAGTGTTTTTGACTGTGTTCTGGAAAATATCTGACTTGCAGCAATACATATTCAAAGCTACTGATCCTGATGGAATCTTAAAGGTTGCTACTGAAAGTATTGCTAGGCAAATTGTTGCAAATCATAATGCGGAAGAATGTTTGACTGTTGGCAGAACTGTTATCGGGGCAAAAATTAAGCATTCACTATCTCAGTTACTTAATTCATATAATATAGGGATTGAAATTGTTGATGTACAAATGGGTAAGATTGATCCACCTGACTCTGTAATTGATTCATACAGGGATGTGCAAAAAGCAAAGGTTGAGAAAGAAACAAAGCGTAATGAAGCAGAAAGTTATGCTAATTTTATACTGCCTAAAGCCAAGGGAGATGCTGCTTCTATTATTAATAAAGCTGAAGCTTATAAAATATCAAGAATTGCTTCGGCCAAAGGAGAATTTAAAGCTTTTCAAGCAAAGCTGTCGGCATATTCTAAAGATCCAGAGGTTGCTAAAATGTTTATGTTTTTTGATACAGTAAATGAAGTGCTTGGTAATAGTAAATCTATGAATATAGTTGATTCAAATGTTATAGTCATGAATCAAGATCATACTGTAGAGAATGTTGTAGGTAATATTACACGTAATGGCCATATAAATAATGTTAAAGAAATGCCAAATATGAAGGAGATGCAAAAATGATTGTTTTATTTAAAAACTTGTTTAGAAAGGTAATAATGGTTTCAAAAATGATATCTGTTTTATTTGCAATGTTATTTGAAAAGGCATTAATTGATTTGCCTAAAAAGATAGCAATTATTTTGTTTGTAAAAGAAGTTTTATTCGCGAACGATTTAAGAATGGTAGTAAGATCATGATTATTTTTATTGTTCCTATATTCATTATTTTGTTTTTTAATAGTGTGTTTATTGTGGATCAAGCTCAGCAAGTTATAGTGACAGAGTTTGGTAGATTATCAAAAATCCATACTAACCCTGGTTTGCATTTTAGAGTCCCATTTGTTCAAAGTATCCATTATTATGAAAAAAGGGTGTTGAACTGTGATGTTTCAGAAGTTGAGCTTACGTTAGGAGATCAGAAGCGTTTAGTGGTTGATGTCTTTGCTAGATACTATATTGCTGATCCTGTTTTGTTTTTCAAGAGTGTTTATAACCAAAGCGCTGCTGCAAAACGATTGAAATTAATTATTATAGGTGATGTACGTGATATTTTAGGAAAAGTTTCATTGCAAGATATTCTGACAACTAAGAGAGAAGATATTGTAAATGAAATTCATAATCGTGTAGAAAAAGCTGTAAAGGTTTTAGGAATTGGAATGATGGAAGTAAGGATTAAAAAAGCCGTCTTGCCTGAAGAGAATAATGAAGCTGTATTTAATAGAATGCGTAGTGATCGTATGAAAGAAGCCCAAGAATGGCGTGGAAAAGCAGAGCAAACTTATCGTGAAATAATATCTAATGCAGACTTAGAGGCAGCTGCAGTGATTGCAAATGCAAGAAGAGAGGCTGATGCAATACGTGGGGAAGCTGATGCAAGCGCGATTAATATCTTACAATCTTGTTATAGTAAAGACAAAGAATTTTCAGAGCTTATATTGAACTTGGAAAGCTATAAAAAAACGTTAGGAAATGGTAGAGTAAAATATTGGCTTTCTAGTAAGCATCCATATTTTAATATGTTAAATAAAAATATGTTGAATAAAAAAGAGGCATTATGAGTATAATAGATAAATTAATAATAAAAGGTAAAGAGATATTCCCTTTGGTTGAAGGTGGAAAAGGAATTTCTGCTACAAATGGAGAAAGTTCTGGAGCATGGGCTGCATGTGGGGGTATAGGTACTATATCTGCTGTGTATGGAGATGTAAAAGAAGATAATTTAGTTCAAATCAAAGGGATAGATGATTTCGATGCCCCTACTCGAGCTGAGAGATCAAAACAATTAGCTGAGCATTCAATTAACGCAACAGTTTCACAAATTAAAATAGCAAAAGAACGTTCTAATGGTAATGGAATGTTGAATATTAATGTGTTGTGGGAGCTGGCTAAAACAAAAGAAATGATGCATGGTATCCTAGAAAAAGCAGGGCATTTGCTTGATGGAGTAACATGTGGAGCTGGAATCCCATATCAATTAGGAGAAATAGTTTCAAAATATGGATTGCTCTATTATCCAATTGTTTCATCAGCATTGGTATTTAAAATTCTATGGATGCGTGCATATTCTAAATATAAAGATGCTCTTGGCGCTGTTGTATATGAGGATCCATGGGTATCTGGTGGTCATTTAGGGATTAGTAACAGAGAAAATCCAGATAAAAGAGAAAGCTCATTGGATAGAGTTACAGCATTGCGAAAAGTTATGAATAATTTGGGATTGCATTCAATTCCTATTATTGTCGCTGGTGGTGTGTGGCATTTGAATGATATGAAAAAAGACTGGATTGATAATGCCGAATTACAGCCATTGATGTTTCAGTTTGGAACAAGGCCACTTTTGACACAAGAAAGCCCTATTTCTGATGAGTGGAAAATGAAACTTTTTGACCTTAAAGAAGAAGAGATTATTATTAATAAGTTTAGTCCAACAGGGTTTTATTCTTCTGCTGTACAGAATAGTTTTATGAGAGAGTTGCAAGGAATTAGTGAAAGGCAAGTAGCGTATTCACGCGAACAAGATGATAATTTCTCAGAGGCATACAAATATGGAAGAAGAAATATTTATCTAAACAAAGATGATTTAGCAAATGTATTAAAATGGAATAAAGAAGGTTATGTAAAAGGGCTTTATACTCCTGATCATACTGTTGTATTTGTTACTGAAGATAAAGCGAAACAAATTGTACAAGATCAAATTAATTGTGTTGGATGCTTGAGTAATTGTAAATTTAGTAACTGGTCCAATAAAGATGGCGATACAGGATTGAAGCCAGATCCTAGATCTTTTTGTATTTATAAAACTTTGCATAATATTTCACATGGTCAATCTACAGATAATAATTTAATGTTTAGTGGAGCTAGTGCATATAAATTTGGGCAAGATCCATTTTATAAAACAGCAGATGGTAAGAAATGTATACCAACAGTAAAAGAATTATTTGAACGCATTCTTACTGGATCTTAATTAAATAATAAATACATTTTGAATCCTTTGCATATTGTTTTGTTTTGTGGCAATGTGTCATCATGAAACCACTATTATATCTATTTATATTTAATTTCGTATATGGAGATATGAAAGATTTACAAGAGGCTATAGACTTGTTTGAAAACAAAAGCTCTATAGTTGAATTTACAAAAAGAAATTTAAAAGAATATTGCCAATTATTATCTGAAGAAAGAAAGTTAGTCAATTCAAGCCAAAATTCTAGAAAAACAACATTATTAAGTGCGCTATCCAAGAATCAAAGCTTAAAGAGAGAGGATCTTTCTGCAGATCAGGTTAAGAAGAAAAATAAAGAAATAATCAATTTTGGAAATATCATGCGAGATAAATTTATCAGAGTGCTAAATAATAAAGAAGTAGAGCACGATTTTACATTGATAGATTGTATACAAATGTTACAAGAAGCATGTTGTCCTAACCAGCCACTGTGTATTGAATATATTAAAGAGGTTGTGCTTACTAATAGTTTATTACGTCCTGATTGCATGAGTTTAGAGGAAGATTTGATGCCTGAATACATACTATCTGAATCTTATTATAAAAATATTGTGAAGTTAGCAAAAAAATCTGAAAATGTGATTTATATTCATCATAAAGATTATGAAATAGCATTTGCAAATTTAAGATCTATTAAAGGTGAAATTGGAGAAGAAGTATACAATTTAGCTAAAAGAATTATTTGGAAGCATTGTAATGTTAAGCACAGAAAATTATTAACTAGATATAGAAACATTAAATATGATAAGAAGATTGAGGAAAGTAAAATAAAAAATCAGTCAAAGGCAGGTTAATTTTAAGTTTCTTACATAATATTCAGAAAAATATCCAAGCACGTGAGGAAATAATTTTTCATATGCAATAAATATGAAAGAAGGAATGCATACATTAATCTAAAGTGTAATCAACAAGATTATATCAGTCTATATGATCATAATATTTGTTACTGAAAACAAATCAAGCTATATAAGGCCATGTTAATAAAAAGCTATGACGCCATAGAAATTATTTAAGTATATATTAAGGATTAAGGCTATTCTTATGGTTAAATAGATTGCTTTTCAAATTGCTTGTTTTCAATATCTAGCTCAATTTTACGTTTAAAAAATATAACACTTGATCGGCCTTCATCTTTTTGCTTAATCACTTCAAATCCATCATGGTTATAGTGGTGATTTTTTATAGATTTTACAACAATGATAGAATCTGTATTTGCCAAATTATTACTTAAAATATTCGATAGGATAATATTCTCTTTTTTGTGTAGAAATGGTAGATCTACAAATATGGTATCGAAACATTCAGTGATTTTAACCCTTGTAGCATCACAAACATAAGTTCTTGCTTTAGGGTTTACTATGTCAGTAGGGATATGCCAGCGCTTAATTGTTTGGTTTAGGTTTTGTATCACGCTTGCATCTTTATCTATAAAAACAACTTCAGAAGCTCCTCTTGATAATGCTTCTAACCCAAGAGAACCACTGCCACAGCATAAATCTAGGACCTTAACCATTTTATGTCGATGTTCGAGAGTATCAAATATGATTCTTCTGATTCTTGCTAATGGTGGTCTGGAAGGTTGAATCACAGGAATCTGTTTCATTCTGTATATTCCTTTGATTATTCTTGGATTAAGCACTAAATGATTTCCCACATGCGCATTTACACTGTTCATTTGGATTGTTGAATACAAATCCTGATGCACTTTCTGTTTCATGGTAATCAATTGTAGCATCTGATAGCATTTCTAATGCATGATCATCCATGAAAGCTTTTATACCATTCGTTGTAATATATGCATTATCATTTATATCGAATACATATTCCATTCCATATGCTAATCCAGCACAACCATCTCGTACAACATTGATTTTTATGCCAACTGGTTTTTGGCCTTTTTTCTCAGCATATTGTTCGAATTTCTCATTGATTTTGCTAGCAGCTTTCTCTGAGATTATTGGAGGAGTGATATCTTCTGGTTTTATCTTTACATTATTAATATTTGTAGTGTTGCTAGAACAGCTCATGATTTTCTCCTTTGTATTGATTTATATTTATGGTGTTGGTAAGTGAATTAACAACACCCATCACTTCATTGTACATCTTTATGAAGCTCTATTATACAGCTTGCTGAGATCTTTTAGAAATCAGGTCTGCGATTGCTTCTGTAATTGCTTCTTCAGCAAGAACTGAACAATGTGTTTTGATGGGTGGTAATGACAACTCATCTGCTATATCTTTATTTGTGATTTTTTTTGCTTCTTCTAATTTAAGCCCTATTACTTTTTCAGTCAAAACAGAGCTAGATGCAATTGCAGATCCACATCCGAATGTTTTGAATTTGACGTCAGTAATTCTATCTTCATCATCAACTTTGATGTAAATTTTTAATACATCTCCACATCCTGGTGATCCAACAAATCCAACCCCAACTGTTGGATCTGTTTCATCCATTGATCCAACATTTTTTGGATTCTTAAATGTTTCATTTATTTTTTCGTTGTATCTATTCATGATTCCCTCCTATATTCATCATGCTTTATATTCATATTTGCTATGCTTGCTCTATTTATATTATTTACTGTATTATATGCGTTTTTCATATAACTTATCATATTGATTGTTTTTGTAATTTCTAAATTCTTATGTATTTTATTACAAATTTTACATAGTAAATCTAGTGTGCATACAAATTGGAATGGTGTGCAAATTAGCGATGTATATGCTAATTGCCCTTTTAGTGGTGTGTATGCCATTTAACCTTCTTTAGGTCAACGCCTGATTTCTTCATATCCCAAAGTGGGCTCATATCTCTTAAGTCATTCACAGCTTTTATAATATCATTTGTAAAATTATCCATATCTTCTTCAGTTGTATACCTTCCCATTACAATCCTTAGTGATGTATGAATTAGATTTTCATCTATTCCAATCGCATCTAACACATAAGATGGTTGTAATGTAGTTGATGAGCATGCAGAAGCAGATGACATAGCATAATTTTTCAATTTCATCATCAATGCTTCCCCTTCGATATATGCAAAGCTAATATTCATATTATGTGGAACTCTTTGATCCAAATCTCCATTGACATATATATCTTCCAAGGATGATGTGATGCGATCTAAGGTTTTCTTTTGTAATCTTTGCATCCTTACATATTCATCTTCGCGTGATTCTTCTACAATTTCTGCTGCTTTTGCCATTCCAACACATAGTTGTACAGGAACTGTCCCAGATCTAATTCCTTTTTCTTGTCTTCCACCAAACACAATAGGAGAAACTTTAGTTTTCCTTTTGATATATAGTGCGCCTATTCCTTTTGGTCCATAGAATTTATGGGCAGAAAAGCTCATTAAATTTACATGTATATCACTTAAGTCAATTTTGATTCTACCTAATGCTTGTGCAGCATCAACATGTAGTAATATGCCTTTTTCTTTGCATATTTCACCAATGGCCTTAATCGGTTGAATTGTTCCAAGCTCTGAGTTTACCCATCCTATAGATGCTAATACTGTGTTTTTTTGGATAGCATCATGGAATTTTTGTAAATCTAGCAATCCATTTGCTTCAACTGATAGATATGTTACTTTGATCCCATTTTGTTCCAGTTCATGGCATGTTTCTAAAGTGGCTTTGTGCTCTATATTTGTGGTTATGATATGCATATCACTTACCCCATTCTCTTGCCTGCTTTTCACAACGCCTTGAATAGATATATTATTAGATTCTGTTGCTCCAGAAGTAAATATTAGCTCTTTCGAATCAGATTTGATAATGCTTGCAATTTTCTTACGGCTAGTTTCAACAAGATCCGTAGCATCCCATCCATATTGATGGGTTATTGAATGAGGATTACCAAAGCATTGATAACTTTCACATATCGCATCCACTACCTTAGGGTCACATGGTGTTGTAGCGCTGTAATCCAAATATACGGCATTGCTTGAATTTGATTGATTTGTAGATAAGTATGAAGGTTTACATGTAGCTTCACTTGAGCAGCATGCTTTATTTTCATTATTTATTGAATCAATATCACAACATTGTTCGATTGAACTGCTATCACAACATTTTTCTACTGAGTTATGATCACAGCACATATCGGATTTTGCCCCAATGTCATTAATATTATTTGTAGAAGTTTTTTCACTATTTTTAATTTCTTTCACTATTTCTCCTATAAGAATTTTACATAAATTATATACTTTATTCAATCAGCAAGCGTACACATGTGCATTTAGAAAATATATTACACAATATAAAAATATATTGGCTGCACAGTTTGAATATTTAATTATTATTTAAATGTCAATCAAAAGCTTGATTGAGTATGAATTAATTGTTAAAATGTGGGAGTGTATTTTGTTATGCTAATTGTTAAAGGTGTTTATGGTTGTTAATAAGGATTCGAAGTCTGTTAAAAAATATTCTGATATTATGATCCAAAGAAAGCATGGAGCTATTGATGCGAAATATTATCAACATGATGTAAGTAGTTTCCATAATAAATCTGTTGTTCTTATACTGCATCCAGATCCAATACATGGCGGATCAATGAATAATAAAATTGTAAAAGTTATAGGTAATGCATTTATAGAATTAGATTTTGATGTGTTAAGAATTAACTTTAGAGGTGTTGGTAGATCTCAAGGAGAATATGATAAAGGAGTAGGAGAAGTTGATGATGCCCTTGATGCAATAGATTGGCTATTAGATAAACATGATAATTTAGCAAATGTATGGGTGGCAGGTTTTGGTTTTGGTGGATTGGTTTGCATGAAAACTGTAATGAGGAGACCTAACATTAATGGTTTTATTGCAATCAGTCCTCCTAAAGAAAGTGAAAACTTGAACATGTTAACTCCTTGCCCTAATGGAATGTTCATAGTTGGAGAGCATGACCATACAGTAGATGCAGAGTTTGTTTCATCATTGCCTGATCTATTATCATGTCAGAAAAATGCATTTATTGACTACAAATGCATTAATGGGTCTGATCATTATTTTTCTGATCATTCTGAAGAGCTTTATGAAGAGCTTTATACATATGTTAAAGATAAAATGCTATTGGATATTACAGTAAGCACTAAGAAGAAAAATAAAAAATCAAGCAAGTTATAATTTATAATTAATAAAGTTTATATTTAGTGAATTCATAATATAATAAATGCTATATAAGACGATATGTTATAAGTATATATAATATATAGCGATGTAGTGTTTGTGTTCTGAGTAGTAATGGTTTTAACATATTAAGTAAATATAATTCAGTTAATAAGTTGTGTGATTTTATAATCAATAGTTAGGTCTCTTAATTAAGTAGAACTAATTTAAGTTATGCTTCATGTGATTTTAGATTCGTTTTTCATATGATCTTATATATATTACATATGCATTAATTACTTATCAGTCTCTTCTTTATTTGTGTCCTGCAATTTCTCAATTATGCTTTGTAATTCTGCTTTTTCTGATTGTGCTATTTTGTTATCATGGTATAACTTTCTAAATCTGTCTCTTAATTCTTCCTCTTGTTTTTTTAAACTATTAAATGCATCGTGTTGCATTTGTGTTTGCCTTTCTAATGTATCTATGAGTTCATGGTTCTCATTGAAAGATGATTGAAGTTGTGCAACGTGTTCTTTTAATTTATTATTTTCATTTGCTAATTCTTTATTTTTGTTACGTAAATCAACATCATTACTATTAAATTTGATTTGTAGATCTTTAAATGCAGTTTGTGAACCAAGCAAGTCTTTGTTTATTTTTGATAAATGATCCCTTAAGGTTTTAGATGTTATTTGCTCTTCATTTAGATTCTTATTTGCTGCTTTTGTTTTTGTTTTCCATTGAGATAATGCGGCGCGTAGTTCTTTTGCTTCTTTTACATTTTCTTTAGATTTGCTATCAGTATCACTCTGCTGTAATTGATTGATTGTTGCTTTCAACTGCTCATTTTCATCGCGCAATAACTGCATTTCCTCTTCTTTGCTTTGTGATGTATCTAACTTTGCATGTAATTCTTTTTCTTGTACCTTTAATCTTGTAGCAGATTCACATACAGCTTGCATAGCATTGTGAAACACTGTATATTCTTCTATCATACTTTGATTCATGGAAGAAATTTGCATCACTGCTATTAATGTAGATATAATTACTATCCTATTCATATACACATTATAGTGTATATATAGAACGTTAACAACACTAGGTTCTAAATAACTTAAAAGAAACCTTAAGTAATTTAAAAGAAACTTTGAGGATCTACATCAATAGTAAGCTTAATATTTTTTGGTAATTTCATAGATTGAATCCACTTGCTTATTTGTAGCTGTGGGAATGACTTTTTATTATATTGTATTAAAAATGACCATCGATAATCATTATTATACTTGTATAACTGTGCAGGTGCAGGTCCCATTATTTCAATTCCTGGAATTTTAGGTTTGTGAATACTGAGAGCAATTTTTTCAGTTAATGCAGCAGATTTTGAACTTATAATGATACGAATAATTCTGCTAAATGGAGGGAGATTATGCTGTTTTCTAATTTGTAATTCTTGCTCAAGCCAATGATCTACATTCTCATGGGCTATTGCATGTAAAAGCGGGTGAGAATCATCACTAGTTTGAATTATTACAGTGCCAGGTTTATCCGCTCGCCCACATCTCCCTTTTACCTGTGAAATTAATTGGTACATTCTCTCTGTATTTCTAATGTCCCCCGAATGAATTCCAATATCTCCCTGCACTATCCCAACCAATGTTAGATTTGGGAAATGGCATCCTTGAGCTAATATTTGCGTTCCGATTAAAATATCAATCTCACTATTTTCCATTTTGTGCATTGTTTCATCTATTACTTCGGTTGTATCACTACTCAGAATAGATACAATATTATTTGGAAATAGCTTTTGTATATTTTCATGTATTTTTTCAATCCCAAGCCCATAAAATTTCCATGAATCTTCTGCTTTACATTCAGGGCAAGCGCTAGGTAAATCACTTTTCTGTGCGCAATAGCTACAATGTGTATGGTTGCTTTTATGGAAAATTAATCCAGCAGTACATGCTTTGCATAGCAGTCTGTTTGAGCAAGTACTGCAATATATATGCGTTGAAAAGCCTTTACGGTTCAAGAATAACATCACTTGCTCTTTTTTATTTAAAGTAATTTGGATATGCTTTTGTAATTCTGTAGACATCCATGTTTTTGTTTTGACTAGTTGGATATTGAGCTTATGTGGAATAGTTCTAGTTAATTGAATATGTTTATAATTGCTTGTTTGTATATTATGTAGTGTTTCTAATGAAGGAGTGGCAGATACAAGAATGATTGGAATATTTTCAGACTTTGCTTTTAGTATTGCTATATCTTTCGCATTGTACCGTGGTCCATTTTCTTGTTTGTAGGTTGTAGAATGCTCCTCATCTACAATAATTAATCCTAGATTATTAAATGGAGCCCATAATGCTGAACGTACTCCAATTAAAACACCTGACTCTTCTTTTGATGCCCAATCCCATATTGGTTGTTTGCATGAATTATACCACCTATATGGGTATACTTTGAAACGATCATGAAATCGCTCAATTAATTGAGATGTTAATGAAATTTCAGGAACAAGAACAAGAACTTGCTTTTTTTGCTCTAAAGCTTTGGCAATTGCTTCAAAATATACATTTGTTTTTCCAGACCCTGTTGATCCTTGTAATGTGATAATATGATGTTGATTTGCCATATGATTAATTTGATTAATTGCATATATTTGATCATCTGAAAAGAAATCTGCATCTATTGGGATTGAAGAAGTTGGAAATTTAGTTTCAGATATTTCTCCTTCCTTAATCATTTTTTTTAGTTTTATCCAATTAGTTTTAAGCATTTCTAAAGGATATTTGCCAGGCTCTAAATTATTTATAATTATGTTTGTTTCAAAATACCCAGGCTTATTATTTTTATATGAAACAAGAATCATTTTTAATATTTGGTGCATAGGTATTAATGTGTACTTACTTGCAATATTCATCCATTTTATAGTTTTTGCATTTAAGTGATAATTTAGAACTTCTTTTACTTCTTTAAGATTTTTCACACAATTATTGTCACTTGATCTTCGTATTACCAATCCAATTATTTCTCTGTTTTGTATAGGAATGCTTACAAGTGTTCCTGGTTCTATTTGCTTATTTGATTTGTAAGTATATAGTTCATCATTTGTCCATGAATATGGAAGTAGCACATCAAATTTAAGTGACACATTTGGCATATATTTATATTTCCACGTTGATGCAGGTTATGGTTAGTGCAGTTTTAGTGGTTAGCTCAAATAATGTACTGATCAACTGATTGATAAGTTGGTAAAATAATTGATTAAGTAGCGTGCACATCTGCAGCATTAGAAAATCAATCATATTATGAGAATGTACCAAACTAGAATTTACAATCATGCTCTAATTTAATTTCATGCCCTAATTGGACTATATTCATTTTTTCTTTTCCAAATGAATTCCATATTATTTTGATTTGATTGTATTGAACATCTATTATCTTAATACTCCATGGAATTTTGTCATGCTTGCTTATCCAAATGCCATTTAGACAAATTTGCCAATTATTTTGCGTTTTGATAATTCCTTGTAACTTTAATACAATATCATCAATATTATTATTTAGTTGCAATTTTTGTGGAGGAAGCATATTGCTAAAAGTGATAGACCCTGTGATTGTGATTTTCTTACCTTTTGCATTAATCTCATAAAATAAAAAATTACCAAATGGTAGGTTTTTCAGAATTTCTATTGTTGTGTTTTGGTTTTGTGCATAGCATTCTAACTTAATATTATATGTTTTATATTCACTATTTGTATTTTCACTTAATACTGAGAGATTAATATTTCTTTCGAAGAACCACGCATAAATTAATTTTGGGTCTATTGCGGCATGCTTTTGCCATTGTGGTTGGGTTTGTAGTATATATGTTTGGTCTTGTTTATTCTTTTTCAATAATGCATGCTGTTTTTCTACATTAAAACTAGCATTAGAGCATTTTATACATTCATTTAACATTATGATTAGCAATGCTATATTTAATATTAAAGAATATACATAAACCTTTTTCATCTACTATATTCTAATATATAACCACAGTATCCGCTATAAGGTGAAGCTAACTATAGCGTTTGCTATAAGATTAGGTAAGGCCGAGACCGGAATCGAACCGACATAAAAGGATTTGCAATCCTCTGCATAAACCATTCTGCCACTCGGCCATAACTAATTTTACACTTGTATTATAAATAAACACAAGGTTGCTAAGGTGAAAAGAAGTATAGTTTACAATTTTAAGCAATATAAAAATAAATGCAAAAGAAAATGTAAATCTCTGTATTCTATTGATGGAATTGTATGGTAACGTTACAATTTGATCAATGAACTGGATAGATAGCCATTGCCATTTAGATTACGAGCCTATGAGTAAAGATATAGAGAAAGTAATGTCAAACATGAAAAATCATGATGTTATTGGAGCAATGAGCATTAGCACTACAACGAATACATTAGATAAATCATATGCATATTTACGAGATAATATATGGTTTTCTGTTGGCGTGCATCCATTAGATGATAAAATTGGCCAGGTTAATGAAATTGATAATTATTTAACTAAATGGATTGGTAAGAAAAATATTATTGCAATTGGTGAAGCTGGATTGGATAGCTTTAAAGGTAGTGATATTAATAAGCAGATTCCAGGCTTTGAAGTGCAACTTGTTCATGCAGAAAAACATGATTTACCTTTGGTTTTACATATGAGAGAGGCAGAAGATTTAACATTAGATTTGCTAAGAAAATATAATGTAAGGGGAATTGGACACTGTTATACAGGAACATTGGAATTTGCGAAGAATATTTTAGATTTAGGTTGGATGATTTCTTTTTCAGGCATTATTACATTTAAAAATGCAGAGCATGTTAGAGAAGTAGCAAGATTTGTACCATTAGATCGAATCCTTATTGAAACTGATTCTCCATACCTAGCCCCTGCTCCATATAGAGGTAAATCAAACGAACCAGCATACGTTTCACATGTTGGTAAATATATTGCCGAGCTTAAAGGTATTGATGAAAATGAATTCGCAAATATTACCACTACTAACTTTTACAATTTCATGCGAATTAATGCATTGGATAGAAAAATATGAATTTAATGGAAAAAGTAATGATAGGAGAAGCAGTAATAGCAAAAATGATGATAGCAAAGGCAATGGGAGAAAAGGTAATTTGATGGATTGGCTCCAAAATAGTAATTTACAGAAACTGATGAAAGTATTGGATCCGTGTATGGCTGTTGGAGGTTGTGTTCGTAATTCAATGATTGGCAAAGGTTTAAATGATGAAGTAGATTTAGCAACCCCGTTATTGCCTGAAGAAGTAATGAGATTAGCAAAAAAAGCAGGATTTAAAGTCATTCCAACAGGATTACAGCATGGGACTGTTACATGTGTGATGGATGGTGATGTTTTTGAAGTCACAACTTTACGTGTAGACATTGATACAGATGGACGCCATGCTCAAGTAGAATTTTCCAAATCATGGGAAGAAGATGCTAAAAGGCGTGATCTAACAATCAATGCGCTATATGCAGATATCAATGGCAAAATTTATGATTTCGTTGGTGGTCTGGATGATATAAAAAAAGGGATGATTAGATTTATTGGAGATCCAGATTTAAGAATCCAAGAAGATTATTTGCGTATTCTTAGATTTTTCCGTTTTCTGGCTCATTATGGTAAGAATTATGACTTTGAATCATTGCATGCATGTAAGAAATATGTGCAGAATTTGCAAAAGATTGCACGAGAAAGATGTATTAATGAAATGATGAAGTTATTAGATGCGTGTAATTTTATTTCTACTCTTAGATTAATGGATGATATTAATATTTGGGAACATTGTGATTTCCCAAAACCAAATTTTGATGTGTTAGAAAATATTATTGTAAAAGAAAAAGCAATGAATTTAAAGTCTTCAGCTCTAGCGAAATTTGCTTCTTTTGATGGTAGTATTGAGAATGTAAAGCTGTCAAATTTGCAGAAAAAAAATATCAAATTACTTAGAAATGTAAATGTAATGAAAGAGAAATCTGATTACATTAAGTGGATTAATGAAGTTCCAAGTGATTTATGGAATGATGGATTTATTTTAAAAGGCGCATTAGATGACTTACAATTCTTGGAGCCATGGAAGAAGAATTTATTTCATTTTTCTGGAAATGATGTAATGAATATCATGCATTTGCCTTCTGGTCCTGGTGTGAAGAAATACTTAGACAAACTTAAAGAGTGGTTCGTAGAGCAAGATGCTCCAGCACCATATTCTGATCTTATAAAACAATTAGAAATATTCAGGAAATCTCAATAAATAATGATGGTTACCTCAGTTTGTAATAATGATTATGAATTCATATTATTCAATTGCTAAGGTTTTGAATTTTCTGTAAAATGTAGGAATGTTAAGTTTTATTTGGTCCATTTACTTGGTAGTAGTATTGAGCCTATCCATTTTAATATTTTTGCAAAAAGGTGAAGATTCTGTAAGTATGAGCCAGTCTCAATTTATGACTCCTAGGGCAATGTCTACATTTTTGACAAAATCAACATATACTTTATATGTTATATTTATATCTTTATGTTTAATAATTGGAATTATGATCAAAAAAGAGAAAATTGCATTAAATAAAGAATTTAGTTCTGAAAGTATTTCTGAAAATAGTGCTAATAATACTAATGATATTGCTGATAGTAATATTGAGCATATAGATAATACTTCTTCTGGAGACATTGATAAAGCTTCTATTAGTGAAATAAAAAGCAATAGTAATACTATAGGAAAAAATAGTGATATTATAGAAAATACAAAAGAAAACAAATCAGAACAGAAGCAATATAGTGAATCAAGTAAAAATAATTCTGAAAGTATTAATAAAGAAAAATAGGATTGTATTATGAAGTCGAAATTGAAAATTATATTTGTAACCGGGGGAGTTATGTCATCACTTGGAAAAGGTGTGACTGCTTCTATGGTTGCTTTATTGCTTAGAAAACGTGGATTCAAAGTTCGAATGAGGAAATTAGAGCCATACCTAAATGTTGATGCTGGAACTCTAAGCCCTGATCAACATGGGGAAGTTTTTGTCACAGAAGATGGTACAGAAACTGATATGGATATAGGAAATTACGAGCGTTTCGTAGGGATTAAGTGTACAAAAGACGACTACATTACGTCTGGTCAGATTTTTCTAGAAGTTATTAATGCTGAAAGAAAAGGTGACTATTTAGGGGAAACAGTACAGATTATCCCACATATTACATCCATGATTTCAGAGAAGATTACAGCTAACATAGATGAAGATACTGATTTCTTGATTTGTGAGATTGGTGGGACTATAGGTGATATGGAAGGATTGCCATTTTTAGAGAGTATTAGGCAGAAATCAAGAAATTATGATGTGCTTTATTTGCATATTGGATTGATGCCATTTTTAAGCAAATCAAAAGAATTCAAAACAAAGCCTATTCAACATTCAGTGAGTGAGTTACAAAGATTTGGTATTAAGCCAGACATAATTTTATGTAGATCTCAAAAATATGATGATCAATCATGGAAAAAGAAAATAGCATTATTTGCTAATTTAGATGAGAATATGGTATTTCCAGCTTGGGATCAAGATTCTTTGTACGATGTATTAGAACAGTATTATGATGATAAATTAGATCAAAGAATTTGTGAATTTTTTGGAGTAAAATGTGAGTACAAGCAGCTTAGCATGCCATATTTCCAATACGATAATAAGGTAAAATTAGCTTTGATTACAAAGTACGATAAAATAAATGATTCTTATTGTTCAGTAATTGAGGCAATAAAACATGCTGGTGTTCAGTATAAATCTGATGTTGAAATTACTGCAATTAGTTCAGATGAACTAGATGTGCAAGATTTGACAAAATATAATTGCATTATCGTTCCTGGTGGATTTGGTGAGCGTGGAGTGGAAGGGAAAATTGCTGCTTTACAATTTGCTAGAGAAAATAAGATTCCATGTTTGGGGATTTGCTTAGGAATGCAGCTGATGGTTATAGAAGGGTTGCGTAATATAGCTAAGATTGATACTTATTCTTCTGAGTTCAAGAAAAATATTGTTAATCCAGCAATCGGATTAATTGATGAATGTATGGAAAACGTGAAAGGTGGAACCATGAGATTGGGGGCATACCCATGTAAGCTTTCTGGTAGAATTCATGATATGTATGAAAGCTCTGGCAGATTAATCAATGGTTTAGCATCTGAGAGGCATAGACACAGATATGAAGTGAATCATTTGCACTATAAAGTGCATTTGGAGAAATTTTTCAATTTATCAGCTTGGTCTCCAGATTATACATTACTTGAAGGGTTTGAAATTACTGATCATCCATTTTATGTTGGAGTTCAATTTCATCCAGAATTCCAAACTCATATAGATGGAGCACATCCATTATTTGATAATCTAATTAAAGCTGCACTTTCTATTTGATTGAAGCAATGCTTTTTATAGTAATATTTTCATGTACAGTTAAGTAATAATTTAATATCGTATTTGTATAAATCTGTTATATACTTGTGAATATATGCTAATAATTTCATATAATATTAAAATTATGATAATCATTGATATATTAGCTATAATTTATTCATGGCCAAACATATTGGTAATATGCTAATAGTCATAATCAAAAATTATATTAGAGACCTTCCATTGTACTAATCTATAATGTATATCAATACTATCAACTTGCTTTATTGTTCTATGCTTAATTTGTAATTCTATATTGATAGATTATTATATAAATTTGAGGCAAATTAGTTTTATAAAAATATGATTAATTATGCAAACAAACGATTTTGATAATATATATTGCTGTAAAATAGGCGCTTGATTATCAATCTCTCTTAGCAATTGAACTCACATCAAAACAGACACATTATTGCAGGGATTTGATTTTTTCGTTTGAGATTGCATTTAGTTTCTCAATGTCTGAAGATTCTAGTTTTAACATACCTTCTAGGGCATCCTTTGCACTGTTCATGAAGTCTCGCCCTCTAGCATTCTCTTTGTATTCTGCCCATCTTAAGAACAAGAAGTTTCCAAAGATCTCTCCCATGACGTCCTTATCACCTTCGTACCCATTCAGCAATTCCTCTGCTCTGTCAAACAAGTGTACGATATAATCCTCATGATCACGCTCCTTCGCAAGCTTAGCAGCTTCCTCTTTTCTTAATGCTGTAACAGCCTTGTCTCCATCAGATTTTGCATACCAGTCAGCATAATCCTTCTTGAAGAACTCAACGTCACCTCGACGCTCCTCTCCTGGGTAGTATGCGCGAAACTTCTTTCCTCCTCCCCTATTTCCTACTTCACCCCAAACTTTCTCTTTACGTGATCTATTTATTACCTCTTGCAATACTTCTTTGTCCATCTTTTCCATCTCATTAAAGAGCTTATCAAACATAGGCTTCACTATATATTTGTTTATATATTCTTCTCCCGCTACTATTCTTTCCCAAATAAGCTCTTTGCATTTTTCCCTATCTGTATTAAATAATTCTATAATCTCATCAAATTTTACTTTGTCTTTATCGCCAAAAATAACTACATATCCACCTTGGACATTCTTAATTGATCTCAGATCTGACATAGTTATTTCTACGCCTACCAAATCATCTAAATAAAGTTGAGTATCTTTAAAATGCTTTTGTGCAGCCTTGTTCATCTGAACTATATGAACCATATTCCAAGACGCATCCTGCCTTACAACCTCATCAAGCATGATTTTAAATTTCTCTAACCCCTTAGCTGCCTCAACTGCCATCTTCTTTAATGCAATATGCTTTGCAATGTTTGTAAAATGTTCCTTGTCTTTTGATAGGGATTGTAAAATAGTTGCATTAACCTTTGCTGCTTCTGCTTTGTCACTAATCATCGATAATCCTGGATTTTCTAGGTTGTACTCATATATCGAGTTATAATACAAACTATGAGCTTCTAGCCTATCTGACTCTAAGTCCCAATCAACTTCTAAGGTTCCATTTTGAGATCTCTCTGCCAAATACATAGCATTCTTGAACACATCCCCATCCATGTCATAGTTACCATACGCATCTGCTAACTCCGCATAGCGAGCACTCTGCTTCATTATGTAAGGACGAGATTCATAAACGTATCGCAGCATGGCATATGATTTATCCGCATTGGATAAACCTGCAAACAATTGCTCAACTGTATTCTCACCTATTTTCTTAACATATTCTGGTTTGCTTTTTCTATTAATAATCATTGTATATACAAGATATTTGCACTTCTCTTCATCTATTGATGGAATTGCACCCTTTACTATATCGTATCTCTTTTTATATACGGCATCAGTGAGAACCTGTGCACCCATATTTGGCACAGCAACTTCCGTTGCGCGACCAGGACTCTTCAAACAATACGCAAACTTACTTGTACATTCCGTTAATTCTGGGCCATTTGCCATAACTGATAAACATAATAGTAATGATAAGATTTTTAGATTCTTCATATATCTCCCTTATAAATTGACTTATTATGTTCCATCTATCCTTAAATAACAAGATTTATGTGGTGTTTATTAATAAATTGTAGGAAAGCCCAGCATAATTTTAAGAGAATATTAACCATCATCTCATATATTGTCTCAAATGCCTGAAGAGCTCGAAAAAAAAGATTATACCTTAGAAGAAGATTATAATAATACTTATAAGCATAACCAAAAGGTTGAAGATAATTCTGATTTTGAAATGATTGGATTAGCGACCTTAGGTTATGATCAATGGCAACCTAAAACTGATGAAGATAGAAGATATAAACGTCATTTAGGGAGAGTTTATAAAGTTAATATAGAGGAAGGGTTATCTCAACCATTCTTTATTCAAGGAGAAGTTGCATTTTTTGAGAAAAAACCAAATATGATTAGTAAAAAAATGCACATGGGCTTAAGTGTTGGCAAGCCAAATATTGATAGAAAATATTGGCATGGAATAATCAATGAATGGACATATTTAGGAATAAAAACCCCAACTAAGGAAGAGCAATATTATGTTTATGGGTTTAGCATGATTCCTGAAATGCAATTTAAATTAGGCACAAAACGTAATCGTATTTTCTATCCATCTGTAGATGACGCACCAGTTGAGCAAAATCAAGATATCATATTTAACAAGTCAAAATTAATGGCAAATATTATTGAAAGATTAATAAAGAAAAATAATATAACTTTAAAAGATGAAAAATCAAAAGATAGAACTTCAGAATTAGTTGCCATACATGGAAATTATGAATCACAATCAGATGATTATGAAATTCAAATAGATGAATTTGAGGCAAAGAATGACCAGCATGATAATCATTATGATAAGGTAATTATTGATATTAATATGAGTATTTTGGATGCACAATATCGTATGGCTGCGATTGAGAATCCAAGGAGTAAATATTTGAATTATGATGATCAGACAAATTTTGCTAAGAGTGAACAGGAGGATTTTCCTGAATATATAGTGCAGTATGAGGAGACGGATTGGGAGTTATTGAATCGGTTGTGTAGGGATTTTGGGGTTTATTATTGTTTTGAGCATACGGACGTGCATACAGGGATTGTGTTTTATAATAATCCTCAGGGAGCAGATGTGTCAGATAGTGCAGATGCTAACTATGATGCGGATGACGAGGAAGAGGAAGATGATTTGGCTGGGTTTAATTCTGGAGATGGTGCAGAAATTGCTGATGAATCAGGTAGTGTTTCTCCTTCTGCTTCCTCATCTCCCTCGCCATATAAAACATATTTAGGGTATGAAAATGCCATTGAAAACTATAGCCCCACAGGAGAGTTAGCCTCCAAAGGAGCGAACGCCTATACTTCCGTACAAAGTGGAGAAATGAGTATTTTCGACGATGGTTTTGACACGCAAATTGTTGCTGAATCGCAATCTAAGGGGAAAGGGGCTGTAGAAGATGGAGCTGTTTCAAAAGTTTTTGATATGTCCGACCCATTCACCGATTCTCGTCCTTTGCATTATACAACAACTGGATTGGAGGGTCGTAACGATAAATATATCTCGCAATGGAATGTTGCACATAAATATGCCCCTAATTCCACCCAACTTCAAGGATTCAACCCAGATCTTGACCCTGAAAAGCGCAATATAATTCATGAAGTTGAAAATTCCTCTGGGGCAAATTCATCAGAGAGTTCTGCTAGCGATGTGGATGATCATTATAGCGAAACATTTACCTCAGATCAAAAAGTGAAAGAATATAATGGAATATGCAATCAACATGCAGATACAAGTGAGACAGAATATCATACAAAAACTTTTCGTCAGGAAGTTAGCCCTGGATACAAGTTTGTTCTTACGCATCACCCAGATATTGAGATGAATGGGCAGTATTATGTAAAGCGAGTTTCTCATAAATTAGAATATCAGGCTGTGGATAAAAATATGGATGATGCTACTGTAGATTTGGATGATATGGTTTTACACTATGAAAATAGCGCCGTGTTTTCGAAAATTGATCAACCATTTAAAGTCAAACCTGAGCCATACAGGAAAATTGCAGGAATTCAGACAGGAATTGTTGTTGGTGGAGAGGATCAGAAAATCTATACAAATCACCTAGGGCAAGTGAAAGTTTATTTCCATTGGGATAATGGGAGAAAGAATTTGAGTAATGGAGAGATGCTGCAGCAAGCTGTATGGATTCGTGTTGCGCAATGGGGAGGCGCTGGAAATGAATGGGGAGGATTTTTTGTTCCTCGTATAGGGCAAGAAGTTGTAATTTCATTCGAAAATGGGAATCCAAATTACCCAATTATTACAGGGTGCTTATATAATAGAACTACAATGCCACCGTATAATCTGGTTGAAACTGAAGATGTTATTTCGAAAACTGGCCTAAAAACAGAATCGCTAAAAGATGTTGAAGAAGGCGAAGAGCGTGGATTCAATGAATTTAGCTTTGAGGACAAAGCAAATGAAGAAAAAATATTTTTGCATGCTGAGAAAGATTATGAGGAAATTATTAAAGATGGTAAAAGCTCTACAATTCAAACTGGATCTTCAGAATTGATTATTGGGCGTGGAGATCGAAAGGTAGAATTGTCTGGGGAAGATGAACCTACAGATGGAGAAGGAAATGATATATTAATCATCAAAAAAGGGAACAAAGAGATTAAATTAGAATCAGAGGAAGCGAAGCATTTCCTCACTGAGCTCAAAAATGGAGATATGATTACGAAAATTGAGGAAGGTAATTATAAATTAGATTTAAACAAGGGAAATAAAGAAATTACACTTCAGGATGGAAATATGAATATCGAAATTTCTAAAGGGAATATGGAAATAAATCTAGGGAATGGTAATAGTAAAGAAGAAATTTCCGGGAACAAAGATATAACGATTAATAGTGGAAATCATACTATCAAAATCTCAGGAGGAAATATGGAAATTGAAGCAAATCAGATTACATATAAGGCATCTAGCAATTTTACAATTAAATCTGGAGGAAACCTAACTTTGGAAGCTGGGGGTAATTTAAACTTAAAAGGAGGAATTGTGGCGCTAAAAAGTGATACAACAGCAGATATTGAAGCATCAGCAATGATTAATATAAAAGCAGGAATGGTGAATTTAAACTAATGAATATTGAGCAGATTATAAAAAAGCATGAATTGAACTGTAAAACTGAAGAAATTCCAGAGCAACAATTTGAAGAAGTTGTGATTGATGGAAAAGTTGTTGAGAAGCATATATTGAAAGATGGCGTGCGAAATGGAGAGAGCATATATTATAAAAATGGATCCATTGCACAAAGAGTCAATTATAAAGATGGGAAAATTGATGGAGTTGTAGAAATTTATAAAAATGGTGAATTAAGTTTGATCATGAACTATAAGGGTGAAAAACCAGATGGCGCTATGTATATATTTGAGAATCGTAATTTATCGCAAATAGGAGCATATAAGGATAATAAAAAACATGGAGCATTTTTCATATTTGGAAAAGGGTATTTAGTCAAAGAAGAGAATTATAAAGATGATTTACTTTACGGAAATTCTATTACATATCACCCAAAATCATCTAATATTCTAGAATTTGGACAATACATAGATGGAAATAAATCAGGAATATGGAAGCAGTTTGATATGGGTGGGAAAGTGATAAAAGAAGAAATATTCGATTAGGATAATTATTATTAGAAATAGTACACTCTATAAGATTGCTACCTAAATATTATATAAATTATGCCTATTTCAGGTAGGTTTTCCTGCAAAATCTCTTGTTATTTAGGTGTAAATATAACATAATAAATCAATTTATAAGGGAGATATATGAAGAATCTAAGAATTTTATCGCTGGTATTATGCTTATCAGTTATGGCAAATGGCCCAGAATTAACGGAATGCACAAGTAAATTTGCATATTGTTTGAAGAAATCTGATCAATCTTTAGCAATAGAGCTGGAGGAATCTAATTTAGAATGTAGAGATGATGAGTTTTATCAAACTGTACTTGATGGAACTAAAGAAGTTGTTAAAGATCTTACAGATAATAAGTGTAAATCAATCGTATATATGCAAATGATTAACCAAGATGATGAAGATGAATACATAGAATCATTATCTAAATATAGTGAAGAAGAGTTGCAAGAACAACTAAATAATTTAAAGGATGAGCAAGCTACTGAATATGCCATGTTGCGATACGTTTATGAGTCCCGTTCTTACATAATGAAGCAGAGTACTCGCTATGCGGAGTTAGCAGATGCGTATGGTAACTATGACATGGATGGTGATGTATTCAAAAATGCTGTATATCTTGCTGACAGGTCTCAAAATGGAACATTAGAAGTTGATTGGGACTTAGAATCAGATAGGTTGGAAGCTCATAGTTTGTACTACAATTCAATATATGAGTACAACCTAGAAAATCCAGGATTATCGATGCTGAGCGATAAAGCGGAAGCAGCAAAGGTTAATGCAACTATTTTACAATCCCTATCAAAAGACAAGGAACATTTTACAAACATTGCAAAGCATATTGCGTTAAAGAAGATGGCAGTTGAGGCGGCAAAAGGCTTGGAGAAATTTAAAATCATGCTTGATGAGGTTGTTAGACAGGATGCATCTTGGAATGTAATTAGAACTGTCAAGGTAGGGAATGCTATGCAAAAGCATTTTAAGGAGGCTGATAAGTATGTTAAATGCAATTATTAGGAGTAAGCTTTATTATAAAGTTGGAAATGGAGGAGGAGACCGAAAATTCCAAGCATATTATCCCGGGGAGGAGCGTAGAGGTGACGTTGAGTTTTTCAAGAAGGATTATGCTGACTGGTATGCAAAATCTGATGGAGACAAGGCTGTTACAGCATTAAGAAAAGAAGAAGCTGCTAAGCTTGCGAAGGAACGTGATCATGAGGATTATATCGTACACTTGTTTGACAGAGCAGAGGAATTGCTGAATGGATACGAAGGTGATAAGGACATGATGGGAGAGATCTTTGGAAACTTCTTGTTCTTAAGATGGGCAGAATACAAGGAGAATGCTAGAGGGCGAGACTTCATGAACAGTGCAAAGGACGCATTAGAGGGCATGTTAAAACTAGAATCTTCAGACATTGAGAAACTAAATGCAATCTCAAACGAAAAAATCAAATCCCTGCAATAATGTGTCTGTATTAATCCATAAACTTAACAAACCTATATAATATTAAGAAAAATGTTATTACGTTATTGATATATAGGATTAGTTTATAATAGTATATAATACTATGATTTATTAATTGAGATTATTGAAAATACATTTTTAGGCAATCGAAGCAGCATAATGTATAGATATTCTAAATTATTCATCCCATCCATTTACCTTATGATGATATATATTGTCATAACATCAAATGGTCATAACTATTAGCAGTAGAAATAATTCCCTTCTCTCATTGCTATCCTAACTAACTATGATCTTATTATATGTATAAACCTTTCAACCAACTGCTTCAAAGATCTAATATTTTTATATAGTTAATCTAATCTTCTGGTATAAATGATTGCGATTCAAAGTAACTTAAGTTTAATTTATTAATTGAAAATGGTATTATAAGGCATAATAAAAAACATTACGAATAAATATCAAGATGCATAATTACTAATGATAAACAAATCTAATAGCCATAGCATGCGCATCTCTGCATGTTTTGAAAATTATCTTCATAATTAGATGGGGGTCTATTAGTACTACTGACTTCACAATACACACAATCCACAGTTACATAATGACTAATGAAATCATATATCCCTTTATCTACATTTCCATGTATTTGCATTCTATGTTTAGAATTATAATTGGGAATTCCAACTCTATATTCTTTTTTGAATTTAGATATCTTATCGTCATCGGTATGTGAGACTTTCTCTATTGCATCATATTCTTTTCCATCCCCACCACAAATATGCATCTCATAGGGAAGGTAATATAGAGCATCATTCATTGTATGATGATAACCATATTTCACAACATATCTCATAGTATCTGGATTATATATTACGCCTATTGGAACTTTCCTACAAATTATATTATGAATAGGTTTGAAAGTTTCTTCTATGCATGCAAACCTATTATTACGTGCATAATATCCACGTAATTTTTGCAGAGCATCTAAGCATGGTAATTTTGAAATACGATTATTTACAAAGTTAAGTATTTCTATATTAACTAAATCGCCAATATCATCTAATTGATCTATATTATTATTAGCTATATTTAAAGAAACTAGATTTTTCATATTTTTTATATATTTAAGGTCACTAATTTTATTTCTACTTAAATCCAAATCTTCTATTTGTCGTAGAAACCTACAACTGAATTTTGATAAATTATTACGAGATAAATCAAGCTTTCTTAAACATGGTAGTGTTTTTTTTGCTATTACAATTTCTGATAAGTTGTTATTAGATAAAGATAGGCATTCTAATAGTTGTAAAGTAAATATATTAGGTAAAGCCTTGGTCAAAGCACAATTCACTAAATCAAGATATCTTAACTCATTTATACTAATAATTTTATCCAGAATACTTAACTTATTTCCTGTCAATTTTATATCATTAAGTACTACTTTTGTGCAACCACGTACAACATAAAGATTTCCAATACTATTTCCATTTACCATTAGCTCATTTTTTAGAAATTGTATATTTTCTATATCTTCATCAAGTTCTTCACTTTCATCAGATTCTTCACTGCTCAGCGTGTCTATTAATTCACAATTAGTTTTTTTTTAAACTCATCTGATTTTAAAAGTGATTCAGTACGTGATATTACAGTGCTTGATACCATGCTAGGGGTATATTCAAATGTAATGAAAGCTACTGCTGGACAGTTAGTAACTTCCATGATGTAAGTATTAGTAACATCAATATATTCTATATTACGATTAAATCTAATTGATAATCTGATGTTATCAGAAGCTTTAAGTATTCTTAGTTTTGGGATATCCCCTAGATCTATAAACCCTTCCATTTTATTATGACTTATATGCAATTCTTCAAGATTAGGAGCAATTGAACCAATTTTCAATATGTTGCTATTCAGGGTACTAAGATTATTGCCACTTAAATCTAGCACTCTCAATGATTTCAAACTATTATCACAATCAATATTATTAATAAGATTGTTTTGTAAAAATAAATATTGCAAGTTTTCTAAATATAATGGTAAATTTGTAAATGAATTGTCATTACCATTCAAAACTTGTAATTTTGGTGCTGAGAATTTCTCAAATTTCTTAAGTGCATTATGCGATATGTTTAATGTTAACAATTTGTATACAGTATTTGATAATCCCATAAACACACCACTTAAATTGCTATTTATAATATTTACTACTGAAGGATTAAAATCTATAGGTAACATAAAAAAATCACTTGCATTCATCTCAGAACCTAAATGGTTAATAATAGATATTTGAAAAATGTCATATAGATCTATACGAGGCAATGAAACGCCAGTGCAATCGTATAACTCTAATGTATGAAGTCTAAAGTGATTAGGATCATAATGCATCTTTGATATATCAATTTCATTGAAACGTACATCATGAACAGAGCTAGTAAGGCTAGCATTACTTAGATCAGGTATACTAACAACTCTTTGGTTCAATTGTAATTTTTGCTTTATGCTATCAGCTTCTACATATGTTGTCATTATTTCGTGTTTTAATATTTCTATATCTTCCTGAATTGTAGTATAGTATGCAGCATATGGTTCTTCTGGTTTAGTATATTTATATTTTGCATCAAGTTCTTCTATGTCATCACATTCTGTCGAAGCATCTAATACAGCTCTACTTGCAACATCCTTCTTAGAATCTAGCAATGTAGTAGTATTCTCATTACAGTTGGTAGTTTCTTGACTATCTGCTTTTTTTGTTTCAGATGCTACTACCAGCTCTGTTTCTGGTTGCTTAGAATCTGATATTTCATCATGTGATGGGCTCGTATTACCTGAAGAGCTACTACCAGAACTATCACTTAATCCCTGTGATTCCTGTGATTCGCAATTAGGTGCATTCTCATCACAAATAGTAGTTTTCTCTTGATTATCAACTGATTCTTCTACTTCTTTTGCTATTAATTTTTTCTCTGATTCCGTTCCTGATTTATGATCATCAAACCCGTATCCTCTTAATTTTGAAGATAATCCACTTAATTTACCTTTTATTTCTTCTAATTCTAACATAACCATAGATGTTTCTTTAAGAATGTTCACAAGATCTGATCTATTTTGTACAGCATCGCCTTCTAAAGCTTGTACTATAAATGCACACATATTATTTGTATCTTTATTTAATTCTTCTCCCATAGCGTGAGGGGAATCATACATTAAAAAACTCGAAAAAACAACAATTAAAATATTACGATGACATTTCATGGTACTAATCTACCATAAATTTTGGGTTAATCAAGCCCTTAATGTATTATTGAGCAAAAATTAAGTTAAATTCACTATACAGATATCATATAATTTAACCATATTTATTATATTCTTTCAGCAAATGATTGTATTGTATTATTAGATATATTAAGCGACTTTATATCCTCTCTTCTATATGCATGTACTTGTTGTTTTATAGTTTTTTCTCTATTATATTTGTGCTTAAAGAATGATGGCTCACTTTGTTTTAATAGAACAACGTTTTCCATGCGATCAATATCAACTTCCATCACTTTAGATTCTTGTGTGTTTTTTGCAGTTAATAGCATCATTACAGACTTTTTAGAAGTATGAGTACTTTTATTTGCAAGCACTAAATCTAATAATGGCATATTTTGTGCGCCAGGAACTCCTGATTTAGAAGATTCATTCACATTACTATATACACCACCAATAACCATTGTTTCATTTAATTTAGCTTTGATTTGTGTTTGTAATTGAGCACTAATCACATTAGCATTATCATTCAGAGATCCAATGTTGTTTTTGAAGGTTGTTTTGCTTATTTCCAACATTACACCTAACATAATATGGTCCTTATCGACCTGATTTGCTTCAACTTCTAGCTTTACTCCAGATGGAATATTTGATAATGCAGAACCTACATCTCCACCAGTATTTACAAAACTTTTATCATTAGAATCAAATGCACCTTTACCATTTTTTGATGAAACCTGCATAATTGGCCTAGAAATTATATCAATTATAGAGCTGCTAGAGTTCAGAATATTTAAATTATATCTAATGCTATCAAATCCAATTGAAAAACCTTTCTTAATTAATTTACTATGATCATTCAGATCTGGACTTAAAATCCATTTCCCATTATCAAATATATATTTCTTATCTTGATTATTACTATATACAGGACTAGAAGCTAACCCAGTTTCAACTTGTGAGTTATTTCCCATTCTGATACTTAACCCTTTAGTAAATTCATCTCTTTTAAATTCTTGTAAAGTTTCTAAGAAATTATTTCCACGAGAAAATGCACCTGACTCATTAAAGCTTAGAATTACACACTCAATTGTAATATTTTCATCCTTCTGATTTGTATCAGGGCTATCAAAAGATTTCATGAAATTAGGATTGTATCTCATTTTTTTATGAGTTTTCTTCCAGTCTTGAATCCTGTCTCTTAAATATTTAATTTCATACAAGTCATCTTCCATAAATGCATATTTATTTGCATATTTATCTGCTCGAGAGTTATTTTGTGCAGCATAAATCAATGCAGCCAACCTATTCACTAATTTATTATCACCACGTAAATCAATAGCTTTATCTATGCAATTTTTTGCTAATGTAATGTTTCTGGTTGCATATGCAGCATTTGCCATTCCATATAATGCTTCGAAATTATTTTCATTAGAAGTCAATGTCTTTGCAAATGCGCTGATCGCCTTTAAGTAATCATGTTCTCTCATATAATATTTACCGATTGCTAATGAAGCAGACCAATTATTTGGATCTAAATTCAATGCTCTTTTATATGCAATAACTGATAATCCTGCATAGGATGGATCTTGCTTTGCAAGTTTATCGTAAATAAAACCATTTGCTAGATGCATTGAAGCAGAGCTTTTCATGTTTAAATGTAAATTAAGCAGCTTCGAGGCTGCATACCAATCTTCTTTTTGTATACTAGAAGCTATCTTTGAATTAATTGTTTCTTTCTTATCAGATTTCTTATCACATCCAACAATTAAAAAGCACAGTAAAAGTATTTTTGTATATTTATGTTTTGACATACCCATATTCCTATAATCACTCTATAAATACCTAGCAAATATAAATAATTTATTAATTTTCTACAAAGAATTAGTGCAAATAAGTATACAAACATGCAAGTAAAAATTCGTACTAAATTTACTTCAACATAAGTAAATCTTAACACAAATGCACCTATAGATGGGATCACATTCAAAATAAATGCATAATCAAGAGATTCCTTCCTATTAATGTTGCATGCTCTAAAAGCTGTATAGTAAGTTCCTAAACTACTTGCTCCCGGTAAGAATGCAAATAAACTTAGAAAACTAATAAAAATAGACTGCATATAAGATATTTCATGAGCTTTTTTATTTTGATGGGAATAAATATCATAAAAGGCAAGTAGCAGTCCAAATGCAATTATTGTATAAAAAGAAAAAGGGAAATTCGCATTTCTGTAAATAAATCCAAATAATAATTTAGGTAGTAGAATCAAACATAGTTTCCAAGAAAGAAAATTGTAATGACCTGGTTTTATAAAATCTATTAATAACTTAATTATACTTTTATGAAAATATACAATTGTCACAATTGCTGTGATGCCATGTAATATCCCAATTATGCCAATATTTTGCATAACATAGCTATTTTGCATTGCATAATTAAATAACATTGAGTGCATCGAAGAACTAACCGGAAAAGCTTCAAATATGCCATGTAATATATATTCTGTAATCATTAGATCAAACTTAACAGAATCAGCTGAATAATAAAACATTGAATGTAAATTCATATGCATATAATCTGATCGATGTTAAAATATGATTATGAAAATATGTATAGTAGGTGCAAATGGTAGAATGGGTCAAGCTATTATCCAAATTGCTCAAATGCAAAACATAATAATACACTCTGCGGTTATTAGGGAAAATACTCAGTATCATGGGGTTGCACTAACGCAAAATAATACAAAGATATCAAATCATATTGAAAAAGGAGCTGATGTGATTCTGGATTTCTCCAATCATCAATCCACATTAAATAATATTAAATCAGCTGTTCAATACAATATACCAATCCTTATTGGAACTACAGGCAGTCATACTGCATCTGATTACAAAGCATATCAAAATATTATTCCAATTCTATGGGCTCCAAACACATCAATTTCATGGAGTATTATTCAATCTTCTATTGAGAAAATTAATAAAATAAGAAATCTTGCAGTTTCAATTGGAGAAGTACACCATAAAAACAAAGCAGACAATCCATCTGGGACTACTAAGCAGCTTCATGATAAAATACAAGCTGATCAAATATGGTCTTTAAGAGCAGGAGATAATATGTCTATGCATCAATTCCTTGGTTTAAACAATCAAGAAATGATTCGATTTGAGCATCAAGTATTTAATCGCAAAATTTATGCAAATGATGCTTTGAAAGTATGTGAATGGCTTGTAAATCAAAACCCAGGATTATTTACAATGCAAGCTTTTATCAACAACTTAAGCGAAATCACATCTTTAAATTAAATGCATCTATATATAATAATGAATATTCATGCATATCTAGTTAAAATGGAATATGTTTTGCCATGAGGAAAAGCAATTATTTGCACATTTAGCACTCTTGTTTAAAGGTATAATTAGTGTTATTTCTAATTCAAAGGAAAAAATTTAATGACAATTAGACCAAATTTACAAATTATTTATGTATCTAATATGGAATCTTCAACTGCTTTTTATGAAAAGCTGTTTGATGCTAAACCTGTATTTGCTAACCCTGGTTATGTAGAATTTGCAGCTGGTGCAGACTCATCATTTGCAATATGTGAAGGAACCAGAACTCCAGACACTTCTATTGTAAGGTTTTCTGAAATTGGAATCCACGTGAAATCTACAGAAGATGTAGATGTGTTTTTTGATAAATGGCAAAATGAGCTTGATGTGAAAGTTGTGCAAAAACCAACTGATGAATGTTATGGTCGTACTTTTGCAGTTTCAGATCCTGATGGACACATTATTAGAGCGTATAGCATGTTCTCTAATTGGACACATTATGAACCTAAATAGATACGCTATTAAAGCATATAGCAGTTTTCTATTAGTAAATGTGTAAGCACTTTACCCTACATATTTTATTCTGTTTCATCTTATATGATTAAATTATATTAGCTTTACTTTATCTTATTAATTTCGATTATACTATTCATTGTTAATATATTTTACAATTATTGCGCTATTACTATGCTGTACAGCTATTATTTTATTTTCTTTACAATCAAAGTGATTTTGTAATTGCTTCAGCAATTTTCACTCCATTTACAGATCCACCAAATCGTACATTATCATATGCAATCCACATACTTAAAATTCCATCAATATATCTCACTCTGCTTATAGAAATTTTATCCTCACCTATGGATTCTTTCTGAGTAATATAGGCATCATCTCTATCACATACGTGAATCACATCAGAGCTCTTTAGTGCTTTAATTGCATCATTTCTATCCTTAAACTTACAAGGAATATGCAAATCAACTCCATGTCCCTTTAGTACTGGCACACGAGTGCATGTTACACAGATATTTAACTTATTATTTAATATCTTCTGCATTTCCTGTTTTATTTTCAATTCTTCAGAAGTCGTAAAGTCAGAATTAAAACTTCCGATTTTAGGCAAAATATCAAATGCTATGCTTTTTTCGAAATTAGTTGCATTCACACTTGATGCCATAAAACTTTTCTTTGTTTCATCTAATAATGCTTTAGTCCCATTATTGCCTGCTCCAGATACAGATTGAAATGTGGTCATGAAAATTTGTTCAATTGCTGTTTTATGTGACAATGTTCTAATTATAATGGACATAGGAATAGCTACACAATTTGGAGAAGAAATAATTTTATTATTAGTAATATAACTATCTAATTGATCAGAATTAACTTCTGGAACAATAAGTGGAATATCTTTATCCATTCTAAGTGCTTCAGATTTATCAATCAAAAATGCTCCAGATTCTGTGATCTCGCCAATATATTTCATTAGTACATCTTTATCAGTTGCATTAAAAATGATATCTACAGACTTAAAATCAAAGTCCTCAAGCTTCGTACATTTTAATACTTCATCTTTAAATGAAATTTCTTGTTCTACTCTACTTAATAAGTATAAATTCTTAATTGGAAATGCGCGCTCATGTAATACATCTATAATAGATCTACCAATAAGACCTGTAGCCCCGATAATTGCGATATTAAACATAATTTTATTATTTCATAAAGAAAATCATATTGTAATAGAAATATAATGATTAATCATTATCAGGTTAAAAATTAAAAGTTAAAATTAAATAAATAAGATAAAGATAAAAAAACAATGATAATGAAATACTAATTAAAGCACTCAATGCATTTAAAAAGAAAAGATTTTCTATTCACACTTATCGGATTTTAAAGCTTCATCATATTGTTTTGATAATAGCTTAATAGCTACAAACCAAATCACTCCAATTGTAACAATAAAGATCATTAGATAAGGAGCAATATCTAACTGACTTCCTCCAGTAACGAATAGTAAGAATAACTGTACTAATCCACCAAATGATTTAGAGATCCTGCTTCCAGCAATGTCTACTGCAGCCTTACCTTTACTTTTCAATTCAGAATCCAAAGGAATATATGTCATTTCTTTTGTAGGGTCAAATAAAGAGTACTTAGTACTTTTACTTGCAACATTTTGGATTGCACCCATAATAACTGCCAAGAACAATGGTGTTACTGACAACATACTTGTTAATGGTCCAGCAAATTTAGGAAATACTGTGAACAAGAAAAACAATATGGATGTAGAAACCATGATTATTGGAGTAATAGAAGCAGATACAGCCCACTTAAATCTACTCAACAAAAAGTTTGCTGTTGCAAATAATAATATAGAAACTGATCCGGTATATGCATTTGTTTTAGCAATTAATGCTGTATAACCTGATCTTGCAGCTTCTGCATCATTTGAAAATGTATAAGCTTTTACCTGGCTCTTCCAAGTAACTTCTACTAAATTAATCATAGAGTTATAAGAAAAAATCAAAAGCATGATACATCCCAAGTATTTAGATGAAAATATAATTTTAAAACTTTCAACTAATGAAGGCTTTACTTTCTTCTTTTTAGGTTTATTTATATTGCAATCAATATCTTCATCTGTAAGTACATATTTGTTGATACCCCAATATATTGCGACTAATACAAGACTTAAAATGATTACAACATTCATAATATACGTAAAATTCTGCGCAAATGATGATGGTGAAGAAACAACATTCATAACCATAAATGATGCGATTGTGAATCCGATATTACCAACCAAACCAAATGATGGGTAAAATCTCTTGGATTCTTCACTCTTCACAATTCTGTTTGCAAACTGCCAAAACAATAATGTCATACCAACTGTTCCCCATAATTCTGAGAATGTGTAGTACAAAGAATAAGTCCATAATCCATACGCAGGAAATACTGATCTTAGCTTAGGATAAGCAAGCTTCAAAGCTTGAATACTCTCAGCAGATGGGTGTAATGAACCCACATTAGGGTATAAAATATAAGTAAATACAATATTAAATACAATAAATGGCGCGATACATACATAAAACACATTGGTTTTACTAAACATATTGCTTATTTTGCTATACAAAAGCACAAAAATAATAGAAGCAGGCAATACAACAAATGTTTTCAAAAAGTTCACAGCCTCCGCTCCAGATATTCTGTCTGCAATGATCAAAGCATCTTTCAAAGTTCTTACAACGTTATAGTTAAATAAAATGATAAACATCATCATAGCTGTAGGAAGGTATTTCTTAATTTCTGTTTTCTTAATAGGAAAGAACAAGCTAACTATTTTGCCAAGCAAATTGCTCAACATATTAGCTTTTATATTTTGATTCATAAAACTCCTTTACCTCTAATCTATATATTATATGTGCATTTTTAGCAATATCTACTAATATGCTTGATTATAACAAAGTGTTGGAATATAATGTTGACATGCATAGTTTAAAACCAAAGCAAACAAAATACGATCAAATAGTAGAGGTTAAATCAGAACACGTAAGTGCAATGTCAGAACTGACTAAGTTATCTTCTATGCCCAGAGAAAAAAGCATAGTTCAAGCTACAGTAAGTAGCATTACTAAAGATTATGTATGGGTTAATATTGGCATTAAAGCCGAAGGTAAAATAGATATAAACGAATTCAAAATTAATGGATTTGGAGAGGTTCCTAATCTTGGAGATTTGATTTCAGTTTGGATCGAAAAACACGAAGATTCTAATGGATCTTTAGTAGTTAGTTTTTCTAAAGTTAACCATATTAGATCTTGGAAAGAATTAGAAGATATTTTTCAAAGCAAAAAATTGGTTGAAGGAACTATTATAGAAAAAGTACGTGGTGGGTTTATAGTTGCTTTACTTCCGTGGGGTGTGAAAGCATTTCTTCCTTCAAGTCAAATTGAATTTAGATCAATAGGTGGAAAGTCTTCCAATATATTGCAAACCATGAGAAATAAAAAACTTCCTTTCTTCATTATTAGAATGGAAAGAAAATGGAACATAATTGTTTCAAGAAAAAGCATTGAACAAAACGATGCTCAATCTGAAGATAAACCAAAATCAGATAAATCAGAGTCAAAGCAATCTGATAATGAAACAACAAAATAATCTAAAATCCAATTTATCTAAATAGCTAGTAGATTAGATTTTTGCATTTGTAAGTTATTATGTGATTTTGTTTGTTATCCTATGGCTGATTTCTTCCATGCTATGATATGTTTTGATTTTCTTCATTTGCATATTTGTTAAATCATACAAACCATATATTTATAACTCAAAGCATAATGCTTCAAAACTTTTATAATTCCCCTTTCAATTAATGTTTTTATTAGAAGTTTGCTTATGCATGATTTTCGCTTATTGATTTTATAATTATAGCAAATAATATTCAGATGATTTTGAATGTTTTTTTAATTTAACTTAGAATTTTCTTTATCTTTTCTAATATATATAATTCACCATATTAGAATGATGTGGCAGTATCAGCCGTGCACAATATTTCTACAGTAAACTTATATTTTTTAGTGATTTGCTGAGAAAGGACTCGGTACATTAAAAGATTATAGACTGAGTTTTGCCTAATGTAACTAACTCATTCCATAAGATAAGTATTTATTTCACGAGAGCTATGATTTTCACTCCATTATAAAGCAACTTCATCTTAACAGCTTAGGGAATGCATAATAATATTTTCTTGTTTTATATAATTTCATGATAATACTTGCATATGCTCTGAAAATAAATAATCTGAAAACTACTATATTTAACTTCCATAAATGAGCTTTAAGTAGGAAATCAAATATATTAATTCCTTAATCTTATATAGGTTTGTTAAGTTTATGGATTAATACAGACATATTATTGCAGGGATTTGATTTTTTCGTTTGAGATTGCATTTAGTTTTTCAATGTCTGAAGATTCCAGTTTTAACATGCCCTCTAATGCATCCTTTGCACTGTTCATGAAGTCTCGCCCTCTAGCATTCTCCTTGTATTCTGCCCATCTTAAGAACAAGAAGTTTCCAAAGATCTCTCCCATCATGTCCTTATCACCTTCGTATCCATTCAGCAATTCCTCTGCTCTGTCAAACAAGTGTACGATATAATCCTCATGATCACGTTCCTTCGCAAGCTTAGCAGCTTCTTCTTTTCTTAATGCTGTAACAGCCTTGTCTCCATCAGATTTTGCATACCAGTCAGCATAATCCTTCTTGAAAAACTCAACGTCACCTCTACGCTCCTCCCCGGGATAATATGCTTGGAATTTTCGGTCTCCTCCTCCATTTCCAACTTTATAATAAAGCTTACTCCTAATAATTGCATTTAACATATCCTCTAGTGCATTAACAGTCATCTCAGTTAATTGATCAAATCTTATGTTGAAATCTGGGTATAGCAATAATCTATTAAAATCATTATTATAGTTTTCTAAACCTTTGCTAAATCTACACAAAACAGTTTCTTTGCATTTTGCTCTATCTGTATTAAATAAATCTATGATCTCAGCAAATTTTATTCTATCTTTACTTCCAAAAATAGTTCTATAAGTTCCAATGCCACTTCCTTCATCTGTTACTTGAATCCATGATTGGCAGCTAACATACTTATCAGCCTCCTTAAAATGCTTTTGCATAGCATTCCCTACCTTGACAGTTCTAATTACATTCCAAGATGCATCCTGTCTAACAACCTCATCAAGCATGATTTTAAATTTCTCCAAGCCTTTTGCCGCCTCAACTGCCATCTTCTTTAACGCAATATGCTTTGCAATGTTTGTAAAATGTTCCTTGTCTTTTGATAGGGATTGTAAAATAGTTGCATTAACCTTTGCTGCTTCCGCTTTATCGCTCAGCATCGATAATCCTGGATTTTCTAGGTTGTACTCATATATTGAATTGTAGTACAAACTATGAGCTTCCAACCTATCTGATTCTAAGTCCCAATCAACTTCTAATGTTCCATTTTGAGACCTGTCAGCAAGATACACAGCATTTTTGAATACATCCCCATCCATGTCATAATTACCATACGCATCTGCTAACTCCGCATAGCGAGCACTCTGCTTCATTATGTAAGGACGAGATTCATAAACGTATCGCAGAATAGTGTGTTCTTCAATTTCTGTTAATCCTTCATATAATTCTTCCAGTGATCCTTCATTTAAATCATTAATATATTCTGCTCGTTCTTCTGCATCATCTTCGTTTGTTTCATATCCTATTTGCATCATATTAATTACATTTAACTTCTTGCCTTCCAAGCTTGGAATAATGCTTAATGCATATTGATTATACTCATCATAAATTGCTTGAGTATATTTTTCCATTTGATTGGTTTGCACAGCATCTTCTGTTGCGAGACCAGGACTCTTCAAACAATATGCAAACTTACTTGTGCATTCCGTTAATTCTGGGCCATTTGCCATAACTGATAAGCATAATACCAGTGATAAAATTCTTAGATTCTTCATATATCTCCCTTATAAATTGACTTATTATGTTACATTTACACCTAAATAACAAGAGATTTTGCAGGAAAACCTACCTGAAATAAGCATTCTAAGGCTTTACAGATTATGATTATATGATTACTTTATACTTAATGTAAGTGTGTGGTTACATCTTATAATTCTGATATATGTCTATTGAAATATTTTTTGAATGATAACAGGGTCATTAAAGTCATTCATGATATCTACAAATGATTTTTTCTCCCACTCATATGCTTTTTGCAATAAATATGGAGTTGCACTATGTGGATCATGAGTTTTCAAATATAGCATTATTTCCTGAATCATTTGGTATGCTTGTTCGCGTGATGTAATATTATGCGTGTTTATATTGTTAGATTCTGTTTCTATATTTTGTTTTATAGAATCATTTTGTATATGTTGATTCTGCATGATATTCCTAACTTTCTGAATAAAATTCTGTGTAATAGTAATGGATTTAGCCATCATATTATTATCCATCTTTGCACTTGCTTTTTCTTTGAGAGATTGGATAATATTTGCTAATTCCAGCGAATACTCGTATTCCTGAGTGGTAAGCTTCTCAAAATCAGTCATGGATTTATTCTGTATGAAACTTGCAAGAGTGTAATAGATATTGTCATTTTTATATAAAGCAAAATACTGAGGAAGCATTATATTTAATGTTTTATCAAAGTTAGTAAAAGCCTTATATGCGAAGTCTTTATCTTGGATATCCCAGTGATTATCAATAATATATTCAAGAATCTCAAATGATTCTTTTACATCTTTACGTAAATGAATATTTGCCTCAATAAGCCATATTATGACTTGTATATCTTTACTATTATTAACTAATATTTCTAAGCAAAGTGTAGATATTTTAGTCCAATCTTTTTTATCATTAGATATAGACCAATCCCCTTTAGGAAGATCATCGCTGTGTTGCTCAACTAGTGTCTCTAGCTGTACAAATATATTGGAATTTCTTATGTTTGCTATTGGATTAGTGAGTGCATTTTTGATTTCAATTAATTGATGCATAATTTTACCTCGCTTTTAGGGAAATTAGGGGCTTGCTTAGGGAAAGTTGGCCATTCTTTTAGCTTCCCTTTTAGCTCAATATCACACCATACAGTTAAATTACTATTTTCACTTAGTAGTGGAATGCTCAATCTAAGCTGTTTATTTTGTTTGCAGTGATTTGCACAGAATTTATTTATTAATTTTACGATTCCAAAGAAACCATTATATTTAACTTCATAGGATTTTCCATTTTCGAATGAGTGCTTACTTTCCTTAGATAAGCGCAAGATATTGTGCATATTGTAGTTTTTAAGTTCAATCTCTTGTGGGTCCATATTCATGTGAATGGTTTTATCTCCGAATTTTAGGTCCCAAATAGCAATGTGATCTCCAAGTTTTTCTTGATCACGATTTGTCCTCAGAGTTACCATAAATGACCCTGGATGTTTTTTGCCATCTATCATGGATTCTAGCCATGGGATTATACTTTGTGTTCGTTTAAGGAAAGCAATCCATGCATGGTTCGGTTTCAAGTAATGTGATAGTAGATCTAAATTCATTGATTTCTCATTCCAAATTGCTAAGAATTGCTTAGCTTCTTCAGGTGTGATCTCTACATTAGCGCTCTTATTAAATGGAAATCTGTGTGCCATATACTGATTAAAATATTGTACAATTTTTCTATATTGAACTTTGATTGTATTATAATTATCAAATAAGCATTTTTTACTCATAGAAAGTAATATGCTATGTTTTTTCCTTTCGAAATAGCTTGTACTATTTTGATCAAGATCTGCAATCATATAATCACAGTTTTTCTTATTCAAAATAGACGTAATTATCAGTGTCTCTATTGATTTGATTTGATTGCTTTTTCCTTCCTTGCTTCTTACTACTGCATCATTGATTTCAGACCATTTATTTAATATAGGAGAGTAGATTTTTAATCCTATATCTGAGATTTTGCTTAGTATTTGTACAGAAGGTATAGAAAGTTCTGATAGGTATTTAATTTGTTCCTGCTGTTTTGCAATGTATTCTTGGATATCTTCTTTTGTGCCATTTAAATATAGATCAGAGTTAGAAATATTATATAAATCTTTCTTTTGTAGTAATTGATCTAACTTTTCTAAGAATAATATATTTTGCTTTTGTAAAACATTTTTTAGCTCTGTAAATAGATTAGAGTTTCGGTTTTTGACAAATAATAAAATTTTAATGAGATATTTGTTTGCTTCATCAAGGTTTTGATGAATATTAGATAATAAAGTATTATCAGATTCAAGATTATCAAATTGGCTTTGGCTACTGACTAGGTTATATTTAATATTTTTAATGACACTACTGCATGTGACCATTGCCATGGCATGTGTGATTTTTTCATGCTTATACAGAATCTTATGGCTGGAGAATTTATTGAACTCATTAATTATTTTTACAATTTCTGCCAGTTTGAGTAAATTCCATTTAACTATATTACTTTTTAGGTCAGGATTGATCTTATAATCAGTGTTTTTCATAAAACTTTGTCCAGCAAGTAAATTAAGCATTCCTTGGAATTCTGCAAAATCTTTAGAAAAATCTAATTGTCCATTATCATTATCTTGAAATATTACACCAATCATAGGTAGTCTATGTTTGACTACTTTTTGCTTTAGCTGTTTAATCTTTAATTCAATTTTTTCTTTCATGTTTTGTGCAATTTTAAGGCCTAAAACATTACTATCCTGCGCTTTATATAGCATGTGGTTTATTTGTTCACCAAATTTGGATTTATTGCTAGATATCCACAGCAAATCTTGTTTGTTAAATACAGATGTTAGTTGATTAAAATAAGAAGTTAATGATTCTATATCGTAATTCTCTTTTTGCTCAATACGCTCTAGAATACTTTCTATTTTTGTAATATTAGGAATTACTTTATCATATTCTAATGCATGATTTATAAATTTATCAAATAATCCTGTAGATTTAATGCGAATATTTTTCTTGTATGAATCAAATGAGTGAATATCAACTTGCACATGTTTTAATGCATTTTGGAATACACGCTTATTATGTATAAGGCTCTTGCTCACATCTATATTTAGGAGATGCTTCATTATATATATTACATCATTAATATTTCTTAGATGTGGGACTCGTTTGATTTTATAGTGTATATTTTCTAATTTAGCAATTTTAGTGATATATGAATTTAGTGCAATGAATTCACGGGAATGTAATGGGTGAAAATTCTTTTTGTATGATATTTTATCATTAGTGTAATCAGATACAAGCATTTTCAGATCATTATTAAATTTATTCATAATAAATCTGAAAACAACAGTATTATATGCTCTGCCTAATAGAGTGTTCAACCTGCTTTGGATCGAAGAAAACCAGGATGGTGGCATAGAGTATGAAAATAAATCTTTAGGGTGTATTTGCTTCATGGCATTAATTATTTTAATAGACTGCTCTTCAAATATTGCATTATCTAACTCATCATATGACCCTTTATATATTAATTTTGCATTATGAATTGATAATCGAATATTAGAAATATTATGCTTTAATTCAGATTTTACTTTGTTCATTCTCAAATCATAGTGGATTAGGCTTACAATTCCACCTATTATTACAGAGCCAACTAAATATTGTAGCATTCTAACTTTCGCAGAATTATTAAGTATATTTCCAGATAATGGGAAAGTAAGTCCTTTTTCTTTGAATATCTTATCTGTAAATAAATTAGTAGTAAATAATATATCATCTGAAGTATGCAATGAAGATGCTTTAACAATCGATCCAAACTCTACACTTTGTAATGATTGTGAGAATTCATGGTTTACATATGCATTGTGCTTTGATGATCCAGTGAAATAAATGCCTCGTAACATAAAATGATCGTGTAGTGAATTTCTTTTAAAAATATAGTACATAAATTCTGATAATCTTTGCTTGAGTTTATGTATTTCAAATGGAAAGACGAACATTCCATTTTCTGAAGATATTTCTTTTGCCATGATTTCTTGTTGTATTAACATTAATCGATTAATAATTTGATCAATTCCATCTTCTATAAATTCTATATTTTCAATTGCATTAACTGAATGTGGATTAGACCATCCGAATATGTCATCTTGTAGGGTTTCTTGTATAGCATGCACAAAGTGTGAAAATCCTGGAATCAAATCTGTATGAGTAAAGACAACATAAATAGGAAAATTCACTTTGAATGTTTTTTGCATTTTCCATAGTTTGATATAATAATGCTCTGCAATATTGCTTAAATTAATAGAGTGATCAAGAATATCTTCTATAGAAATAGTTAGAACTAAGCTATCAATTGGTCGTTCAGGTCTATGGTAAGATAGTGTGTTTAATAATTTATTCCAATTACTTGCATCTGAGGATACATATGAATCTCCTGATGAAAATAATGCACTATGCATCTCAAGAAATACAGCATCATTGAAAAATGACCAATTACAAAATTCATTTTTTTCAGTTAGATCATCAATTGTACGCTCTAATTTCAAGCTATTAATTATGGCAGATTTTCCAGATCTTTCAGATCCAATAACCATTATAAATGGGAGCTTATATTTGAAATTTTCACTACCTAAAAATGAGTACAAAATATGCATATTATGGTCAAATGATTTATTTATTCTATCATCAAATACTGCTTCGAATCTGAATAAATTTGCAACATACTTTGCAAAGCTTTTGATATGCTTACGTAAAAAAGCAATTATTTTTGGCATTTTCACATATGATTTATTTAAAAGCATGAATGTTGATGCAGATACCATGCTAATAATAAATGTAGTTAATAAGTTATCCATTTTTAATACTCTCTATATCTTTTTGGCTAATATCGATTAATGTAGATATTTCTTTGACAGATCTATACCATACAAGATAGCTGAAGCTTGCATAAATTAGCACTGTAATCCCAAGGATCATGGACCATACTTTATAACTGCTCATTCTTGCTGTAGAGATCTTTACAATTGTATGTTGTTTAGCCTGTGGGAATAAGCTATTGTCATTCACATTAGATTCATAGTTGTTGATTATATCAAATAATTTATTTTTATAATTTTGTATAGTATTATGATCATCTATTCCTCTGTATTTTCCACGGAAACCTAAACCTAAGCAAAACAAGTATGCACTTCCTATATCATATTTATAAGTTGCATTAGAGTCCAAGAAACGATCAATATTCTCAAATAATTTTCTACCACCTATATGCGTATCAAATACTTGAGTCTCTAAATTATTTTTCTTCCAATCATCTTTATGAACCCAATCTAGATTGATGAAGATTTCATCTGCAAATACAGCCATAATATATGAAGTTTCATGATATCCTGCTTCTATTAATGTGCCCTCTTCTATTGCTAAATCTCGTTTATAAATAATAAACCTGATTAACGTCTCCTGTATTTCTTTAGCATTTGAGCTTGTTTTATTAAACAATACTAATTCACGAAACTTTAATACTTCATTTATAAATTCTTGGAAACAATTCATCAAAAAAGAATTTTCTATCTTATTATTAATCATAGCTTAACAAGAAAAATAATCTGTAAAGGTAAATTTTATTTTAATTATTACATACATTTTCTTTTCATGAAGCATGATTTATTGATGTAATGTTAATACTATTAGCCTAAGTGTTATTTTACAGCGTTCATTGCTCTGAATTTATTTATTAGCTAAAATGAAATATGCATTTAAATATATTAAATTTAATATTAACAGTGTCTGTAATAGGTATCATAGTAATATTTCATGAATTAGGTCATTATTTTATAGCTCGATTGAATGGAGCTCAAGTTAAGGAGTTTTCTATTGGTTTTGGGCCTAATATTATTTCATATGTAGATAAAAGACAAACAAAGTGGGTTATAAAGCTGCTTCCATTAGGTGGATATATTCAATGTGAAGAGCAGAATCTACGATTCTTCCCTAAAGTGTTTTTATATTTGGGAGGACCAATTGGGAACCTAATTTTCTCAATTTTCATATCATTTATATCTTTATATTACTTTGGTCAACCTGCTAATAAAATGTATTTGAATAATAATGAGATATCTGCGATTGAAGAAGTCTATATTGGCTCAATTAGTTTGGAATCGAATAGCAATCAAAAAATGTATAAAATCATATTAAAAGATAATTCTTTCGTGATGAGTGATAATATCAAACAGGTTAAAGAAACTTTGTCATATAATAGAATTGGATTGGTAAAATCTATTATTTGTTCTATCAAATATTCTGTGAATTTATTTATTAAAACAGCAAGCCACTTGATTCGTTCTATTAAGAATATGTCACTGAAATTAAATGGCCCTGTAAGTGTTATTAAAGCTACTAAAAATATAATTGCGAATCATCATTTTGCTGATATTTTGAATTGGTTAATTATCTTATCTATAGGATTAGGGGTGATAAATCTTATGCCAATCTTACCACTAGATGGAGGTAGAATTTTGCATGAAGTGCTAAATCTAATTAGCCCAAGGTTTGCGCGAGTATTTTCAGGGATTACTATGTATATTGCTTTTGCAATTATGATATTCGTAATGTTTAAAGATATAAGTCCATTTTTTAAAGGTATGTTTTGATGAATTCTATTTTATTATCAATTTTATTTAGTTACTTAATTGCAGCTTCTTACGTGAAGTGTGAACCTTCTAAATCAACCATAAATCATGAATTTGCCAAACCAGATATAAGTAATGAATTACACGAGAAGAGTCATCTTACTGATCGAGAATATATCATTGAAGGAAATAAACGAATTTCCACAGATGTGATTAAATCCTTATTAAATTCCATACATGATATAGATAAAGATAATATTATATCAATTCTAAGTGAGCAGAATTATTTTAAAAAGATTGATGTAATAAAGAAAAAAGGCGTATGGCATGTGAAGGTTGAAGAATTTCCAATATTGAAGAAAGTTACTTATAAAGTTGAAAATTCTGTATCATTAAATGAAAATTGGGAAGCTGTTACAGGGCTGAAAAAAAGAAACTTTATTTCACCACAAACAATTAAATCAACTGAAGCTTTATTGCGTACTACTTACCAAATGTTTGAAGAAACAGCATATGTAGATGTAAAGTCCTATTCATATGAAGAGAACGGCAGCATAAACTTGAAATTTATCATTACAGTTAAGAAGCCAAAATTAGTTCAAAAAGCAATATTTATTGGGAATAAAGAGTTTCATAAAGATGATTTGTATAATAGTTTAGCAAAAAAAAATAAAACGGTATTAGGTCTTTTTACACAAACAAGTATTAGTGTTTCTTCTATTGAGCAAAGTGAGATTCAGCTTGAGAAATACGCCCATAATCTAGGTTATTTAGATTTTAAAATCACTTCTATAAGTATTGAATTGATTAATAATGATAAAGTGTTAGTCGTGAACTTAGAAGAGGGAGTGCAGTATAAATTTAAGAATATAGCAGTATTCACTCCTGTAAAAATTGATATTCATGATATTATCAGTAAAGGCATGGTATTTTCAGAAGAGAAAATCAAAAAAGCCAAAGCTATTATAGAGGATAAGCTACATGATTCAGGGTATTATAATTACAAAGTTAGATATGAGATTATAAAGGAGAAAGGTTACGCAAATGTAGAATTTCATACTTCAAAAACACAACCTAAAATAGTAAATAATATATTTATTAATGGAAATACACGAACACATAAAAATGCAATCTTGAAAAGAATGGCTATAGAGCCAGGTGATATTTTATCTGATAGAAATATATTTGCAAGTAAGAAAAATATAATGTTATCTGGATTTTGTGAGAATGTTTCAATTGTTCCTGAAGAGTATGATGGGTTAGTAGATTTAATATTAGATTATAAAGAAGCTAAAACTGGAACAATACTTTTTAAATTAAGCGCAAGTTTCCAGAAAAGAATGGAATATGAATTTGCAATTGGATATAAAGATATTAATTTCTTAGGTCTAGGTAAAAATGTACAAATAGATTTATCTTTATCTCGTGATGCTAGAACATTAGGAGCTGAGATAGAGGAAAGATTCATTAATGGAAAACCACTGCACTTATTTGTTGGTGGAGATTTGTTTTTCTTGCCAGCAAAAGCAGATAGTAGCTTTAAAGAGAATATGATTAATTTTAATACATGGTCTGATAAGGTATCTAATCAATATCAAGTGATTGCACAAAGAATGAAGCACTCAGGCATATTGAACAAAACTAATAATGTAAATAATGATAAGTATTATAATATCAAATTAGCTCCTAAAAAACTTGATGCGGATAGTCTTGCAAAAGAATCAAATCCTAATGGGTTAAATGCAGATGATGCAGACAATAAAGTAGAATATTGGAATGAAAATAATCAAGTTGTATTAACAAAAACAAGAGGGTCTGATTTGCGTGCAGGTATTCAATATTCTAATAAAAATCATGGGATATCATTGGCAATAGCACCAAGTGTAAAGCATATTGCAATTGAAGATGACGTAAAATATATCAAAAATTCTAAAGATGTTCATGCTACAGGAATTGGAATAACTCGCTTTTTTGATAAAAACGTAAAGAAATTTGGTCAATGGAAGAATCAGGTTGCATTAAATTGCAATTACATTTTTTCAGTTACTAGCTATGATGATAAGAATGTATTAAATGCTAAATTAGGCACTTCATTAAATATTGGAACTTCAAATTTCCTAAAAAATATAGCATCTATGCAATTTACAAGAAACTTCACAGATCAATATAATTTTGTGATTAAAGTTTCTGGAGGAAGTATAATCCCGATAAATAATTATAGCTGGTTTGATAATTTTAAATCTGCAAATGTAAGGGGGTTTGATCATCATGGGCCAAGAGATACTTTGAGATTTAATACTTTAGGTGGAAAAAGGTTTGTTAGTGCTAGCGCAACATTTACTGCTCCATTTATTTTGCCAAAAGCATTTCAATCTAAATGGTTCGCATTTCTTGACGTAGGAAGCTTATGGGACTGTGGGTTGGAATCACAAAAAGTTCCAAGAGAATTATGTAATATAAGGGGATGGGATCATAATACAGCAGATATAGTGCAAAATAGGTATAAAGCAGTTGCATCATGTGGAGCTGGATTAGAGTTTAAATTAGGAATGTTTGGACTAGGAATTTCCTTAAACTATCCACTTCTTGGATCAAAATCACCTTTAAATGCGTTTAATACACTGAATGTTGGATTTTTAAGATAATCTTAAGTTAGAATTTTTTATAGAAAGTTCTTTTAATGTGGGCAAGTTTAGATTAATGTATTATAAGGAGGAATTATGTTATTTAAAATCATAATGTGTTGTGTATCATTTGCTTTATTTGCAAATGCTGAGACAAATGTTAAGTCGAATAATATCAAAATTGCGATGATCGATATGGATAAAATTGCATCTTCATCAAATATGATCAGAGAATTGAAGCAAAAACTAACTAGGCTTAATTCAGAGTATAGTAAAGAGTGGCAAGAGAAACAAAACAAACTAAATAGTGAGTTTGAAGCATTGAAAAAGAAACAAGAATTGGCAAAAAACGATTCTGAAAAGAATGCATTGAAAGAATCAAAAAATCAATTGATCAAACAGCAAGAATCTTTCCAAAAAGAGGTTGAAGCTAAAAGTGAAGAAATGAATTCATTAAAAAATAATATAATTGAAAAATTTCAGCAAAAAGTTATTAAAGAGTCAGAGAAAATAACAAATAAAAATTCAAATATGATTATAATTTCTGTTGCATCAGTTGTTGCATTTTCGAAAGATAATGCATTTGTAACAAATGTTACAGATCAAATCATTCAAGAATTAAATAAAGATGATAAATAATGCTATTTAATACTGCGCAAATACAAAATTTAATTCCTCATAGATTTCCATTTTTGTTTTTAGATAAAATAGAAGAAGTGAAAGTTTGGGAGTTTGCTATTGGGCATAAATGTTTTACTATTAACGAACATTTCTTTGCTGGTCACTTTCCAGATCATCCAGTAGTTCCAGGTGTGATTTTAATAGAAGCAATGGCTCAGCTTGCTACATTGTGTGTGGCCTATTCCTATAAACATGATGAGGAAGAGATTCCAAGTGGAGTTGCATTCATGTCAATTGAAAAAGCGAAATTCAGGAAGTCTGTCGAACCAGGTGATAATGTGAAGTTTATTGTTAAACAAAAATCAAAAAGAAGATCTATTTTCCAATTTTCTGGATCTGGATTTGTAAATGATGTGTTGGTTTGTGAGTCTGATTTTATGGCTATGAGCAGGTAATAGAAGCTCATCAATAACTATGATATTTGAGTAAATTTATAAATAAAACTGTTATATCATGTTAAGTGAAATTGAGAATTACAAGATAACATGCTGTAAAGTTTATTATAAGATTTTATCAGATTCACAAATTATTATTATATTCAAATTTTGTAATTAATTGTTATAGTTGTTTTGCATTATTTATTTTATGCACATTGACATCGTGCATGCTGGGTTGCAGCACATCTAGCAATGACATCAACTCTGTCATGTAGAATATGCCCATTATGCCCTCTAGTCCAATTAAAACTTAATTTCATATTGTTCATAGTTTTATCTAATTCTTGCCACAAATCTTGGTTTTTTACTGCAGTCTTTGCGCTTGTTTTCCAATTGTTCTTCTTCCAATTTGCCATCCAAGATTTAATCCCATTCAAAATATATTGGCTATCCATCGTCACTGTTAATGGGTTATCATATTTAGATGCAAAAAGTTTTAATCCACTAATTAATGCTTGCAATTCCATACGATTATTTGTTGTTGTTTCTTCATATCCAGATTTGATAGTTTCTATTTCTTCATTTGTAAGAATAAATGCCCATCCACCCTTTCCAGGATTACCTAAGCATGAACCATCAGTTATTAAGTGCCATTTTGTCATATATACTTCATTCTAAACATTTTATGCCAAAAAATATACTTGAATTGTGGTTCCAGAGATTCAAATTTTGAATTATTATATAGCCACCAATAATATGTTTTTTCTAGTCTATTCTGGTACTTTGGGTTTATAAAATGATATGCATCTTCGATGTTTTTGCGGTATTTTACTTCATTGATAAAAATATGCTTCCCTTTTTTAGAAATAATATCGATCTCACCTACAGGAGTTTTGCAACGCCATTTCAGAATTCTATGACCTCTAATAGATAGGATCAAAATTGATAATAATTCGTAAAACATGCCTTTGTGATAAGAATTTAGCATAATAATATTCTACAGTATGGTGGGGAAGTTTGATATGTTTAGTGTGTTCTTTAGGGTGAATATTGTGTTTTATATAGAGGTATTGTACTATTTATTCATCGGGGCGTAGCGCAGTCTGGTAGCGCATCTGCTTTGGGAGCAGGGGGTCGGAAGTTCGAATCTTCTCGCCCCGATTGATTAGGAAGGGTGGCCGAGTGGCTGAAGGCGCCTGCTTGGAAAGCATGTATACGGTTAAACGTATCGAGGGTTCGAATCCCTTCCCTTCCTGATATCTAATTTCTTACACATATAATCTTTGCTTATTAGAAATTAAATGCATTTTGTTCCTTCCATGCTATAGGTTCACTTTGTTCACTATAGTAGGCATTCATGCTTCATGCCTAACCTGATATCTAATTTCTTACACATATAATCTTTGCTTATTAGAAATTAAATGCATTTTGTTCCTTCCATGCTATAGATTCGCTATGCTCACTATAGTAGGCATTCATATTCCACGTCAGTGAATTTCAAATTCTGGGCAAAGAAAGAGGCTGTAATCATTCTGCTCTATGTACATATCCTATTTACCACAATTGGTGCTAGTATTCCTAATTTGGCATGTTTTAAATATGCAGAATTATGCATTTATGAAAATTAATTGAACATGTTTTGCATTTAGCTGAGTATAACATTGATATATTAATTCTCATTGAGTTTGACATAAAATTTATTAGTGGTATCTTGTGATTGATAGGAGTTTTTATGACAATATCACCCAAACCAAATTTACAGCTAGTTTATGTATCAGATATCAAGGATTCTGCAGCATTTTATACGAAATTATTTAATGCAAAGCCAGTGACCGAGATGGATAATTACGTAGCATTTTCTGCAGGAGGAGAAGCGATTTTTGCGATATGCTCTATGAAAAAGCCTGATGCAGATACTCCAAGATATTCTGAAATTGGGATCATGTTACCATCTGAGGATGATGTCAATCGATTTTTTGAAACATGTAAAAATGAAGTTGGTGCTAAAGTTGTGCAAGAGCCAATTACTGAACCATATGGTCGTACTTTCGTTATTGCAGACCCAGATGGGCATATTATTAGAATTTGCTTGAAGTGATTTTTCTTGGAATGTTTGCTGTTTTTACGTGAATTGTGAATGTGGGTGCTATTATACTTTGAGTGAAAATAATTAAAAATCTTACATTGTAGTGCAGATCAAAAGCGTAATCACATTTATGATTTATTGTGATTTAATAAACTCTATAGGTTGTCAATTTTCAAATTCTTTTGTAAATATATTACGAATTGTATGCGTATATTTTAAATCATCATGATTGAATTTAAGAATTATTTAGCATAAATCACTGAATTTCCATTGTGCAATAGTATAGATAAATCATTTGCAACAATTTGCAAACTTCCCACAGGCATATGTTTAAGATCCTTTACATCACAATTACTTATATGTATATTCGTAGCATTAATGCTTAAATCCCCTTTAGGTCGTATTTGCTCTGTTAACTCTGATTGTTTAGTGAGTTCTTTTTGTAGAGCAGTATTTGCTTCTTTCAATGCTGTGATTTCCTGAGCATTATGATTTTCCATTTCTTGTAATTTTTCATCAAATTCATCTCTAGATTCTGCAATTTGTTGATTCGTAATTTCTAATTGTTTTTTATGTTTGTCAATCTCACTTTCATTAAATTGTATGAACTTGTGCTGTTCAGTAAGTTTATCAGATAATTGTGCAATCTGCCTGTCTTTATAAGTAAGCATATTCATCATTTTCATAATCATACTATTTGTATTTCTTGTATGCATTTCTTGTGTGTTTGCTAACTTAAATTCATTTTCTATAAAAACAAAATCCTGATTTTTTTCTTGATTCACTATGATTCTCATTTTTTCTTCATTCATTACGATATACAGTATTGACATAAATTGATTCTGTTCTTTTTGAATATTGAATGCTTGAACAAATTCTGCTTGTTGTAATGTAGCACAGTTCGCAAAACTTTGAGCGCTATTCACGATTTGTATGCGCATTATTAATTCTTGATATGATAGTTTTTCATAATTGATTAATTGCTCTCTTATCAGTAATTCTGACTGTATATGTACAAAATTCTTAAATGTATTGACCTCATCATTATATATAGCAATACGGTTTAATTGTTCATTTTTTTGTATTAGGCTTTGAGGTTCTTTTATTATTTTGCGGAACTGCTGACCTATTTTCAATATATCTAATTCAAGATCTTCAGTTACTCTATCATACATATCTTTTAAATATTGAGTATAATACATATATGCAGCTGATAATTTTGTGTCTTCATCGCAAGATATATCTATGCCAACATCGTTATGTTTTTCATATGAAGCAGTAAATATATCTGATATGGACTTTGCATATTCTTCATATTTCGACTGATAGGTACTGCTCTCTATATCAAACGTATGGAATCCACTCGTAGAGGACATTGTATCTGAATCTGCTTTGTACATTTTGAGCGATGAGCAACTTAAGCTTTGGGCTAAACATTCAGAGGTTTCGCATAAATTTAGATCTTTCAAATCATGCCTATCTAGTGTTTGAGAGTCATTTTCATATAGCCCTGCTTTATGCACCGTGACTTTCTGTGTTCCTGCAATACTTGCAAGAGGATTGAGCAATGTGTCCGATGGAGGAGTATTATCTCCCCCTGATGAGATTTGTAAAGCTACAAATGCTAGTATAAACGAATTTTTCATTGGATCCCCCGTTACATTTTCATGATTTATGATGCATTTTGTATCAAAAGTCAAGGCAGGTTGCAGTTTTGAGCATTATTCATACGGTCAATTTTGTATGTTTGCTCATAATTATAATGCAATTTGTATTGTAATGAAAAATATACATTGCTTTAATATGCCTAATCAATTAAATGTATGGAATGGTAGTGATTGTAAAAAGGCCTGACGAGAAATATGTAGCAAAATCTTCTAATTATACAAAAGATCATAGGGATTTATTTATTGAATATGCAAAATGTATGAAAGATACATTTGCACCAATGCAAGGAAGCGATGATATAGTGAAGAAAGGTGACAGTATTATTGGTGATATAGAGGATTTTCGCAATACTAATGATGATAACCTATGCAATATTTCTTATGCAGATAATTTTTTCAAGAGTAGAGCTAATGGATTGAATATTGGCAATAATGCTGCGATGTTAAATGCATGTTTTATTGATACTAAGCTTGGGGCAATGTGTGCTATTAGCGATAATGATGGTTTGCATTTATTGAAATTTGTTAGTCAGCGTAGTATGGGAAGAGCAATTGAGAAGTTAATTATAGATAAGAAGGCGACTATTGTACTAGGAGGAACAGATCATATTGATATGATTCAGAAAGAACTTGCATTATATTTTGATGGAAAGTTGCAGGAATTCAAAACTCCGATCCATTTGGTTGGTAGTGATTTTCAAAAAAAGGCATGGCATGCATTAATGGATATCCCATATGGACAAACACGAAGTTATTTGGAGCAGGCAAAAGCTGTAGGGAATAGTAAAGCATTTAGGGCAGTAGCTAATGCAAATAGTGCAAATAAGTTCTCTATAATTATTCCATGTCATCGTATTGTTAATCATAACGGGAACCTTGGAGGATATGCTGGTGGAGTAAAGCGAAAGCAATGGATTATATATCATGAAAAGTGTAGTAAAAATTTACTTTGAATATTCTTGTGTGGTTGTTTTCTACGCACAATTTATGATAGCTAGTATTTTTGATATATTGCTATAAATTGATGTTTAATCACGCCAACTGATTATTGGCATTCTATTAGACTATCTAGGGGCACTACTTTCACAGTGCTTCCAAAGGCTATTTGAGCATGATTGGCCCCAGTCTCCTCTACAATTCCATATCCAAAAACATCATGAAATACTTTTTTACCAATCATTCCTTTTTGTTTGAAAGATTTGAACACAATAGTTTTTGAATCTAATTCACGTAAAAATCTTGATGGAATTGCAGATGCATATCGGCCATGTTGCATTCTGCTTTGTGCATAGGAAATAGCCAAGTAAGACTTTGCTCGTGTTAATGCAACGTATGCTAATCTTCGCTCTTCTTCTGTGTTTGCTCTTGATCTAATATGTGGAAATAACCCTTCTTCCCATCCAGGTAGAAATACAACATCAAATTCTAACCCTTTAGCTGCATGTACAGTCATTAATTGCACATCATTATCATCATCAGATTTAATATTACTCCATAAAACATAATTGACATATTCTTCTGCATTCTTAAAATCTGTAATCGAATCAAGCCATCTTACAATATTTTCTTGTCTATGCTTTTCTAGCGATTCAAACAAACCAGATTCATGTACGATTTTCTCCATTAATACAGGAAACTCCAAATTAAGTGTACGCCATTTATCCCACTTGCCCATGATATCTTGTAGCTTTTGATAAGTTCCAGCATTCAAACTGCTTTGCAGATTTTCAATTTTCTCTTTAACGCTATCTCCATCTGCATTTCCAATTTTATCTAAAGTAGTTTGCCCTATTCCACTTTTTGGCGCTTGCATCAACCTATTAAAAGCCATCAAATCATTTGTGTTTGCAAAGAACCTTACATATGAAATAATATCCTTTACCTCAGCTCTATCTAGCAATTGAATAGATCCAACAATTGAATATTTAATATTCGCATTTAATAAACTCTCTTCCATTGAGTCCATTTGGCTTGAAGTTCTAAATAAAACTGCAATTGTCGCATTAGGATTTTCAGATTTCTCTTTTGCAATTAATTTGCAAATCTCTACACTTTCTTCTCGCTCATGCATCCCAATAAATACATCAACATTACGGTGTGATGTAGTGTTCGCAATTAAATTTTTCTCTATTCTGCTTTTATTGTGTTTGATTAGTGAGTTAGCATTATGAATGATCTTATCTGTTGATCTGTAATTTTGATCCAATATAACTTTTTCTGAATTTTTAAACTCATCATGAAAACTTAAAATATACTTTATATCTGATCCACGGAATGCATAAATAGCTTGATCAGGATCTCCAACACAACAAATTTGGTTGTTATCTCCACATAATAATTTGAGCCATCGGTGTTGAGCTTCATTAATATCTTGATATTCATCAATGCAAATTAATTTATACTGTTCTCTATATTTTTCTAAGATTTCAGGGTTAGCTTCCCATAATTTTATTGTGTTTGCTAGAAGATCTGCGAAATCCACAGCATTCATATCTTTTAATCTTTTTTGGTAAATATCTAAGATATCACGTTCAATTAATCCTAAGCCATCAAATACATCTTTTTCTTTAGCACGTTGTAACATTTCTAATAATTGGCTTGGTTTTAATGCTTTGTATTTCATATGTCCAATGATTTTCCTGATTAATTGCAATTGATCATCATAAGGTAATACTTGTACGCTTTTAAAACCTAGTATTTCTGCATTTTCTTGTACGATATTTAAGGATAATTTATGAAATGTTCCAATCGAAATCATGGATGCCAGATTGCCTAAGTTATCCTCTAATCTTTTCTTCATTTCATGAGCTGCCTTGTTGGTAAAAGTTGTGGCAATTACCTGATGTGGTAGAATGAACCCTTGCTCAATATAATATGAAATTTTACTTACTAGTGTTTTGGTTTTTCCTGTACCAGCACCAGCTACAATGAGCAAATTTTTCCTGCATTTAACAGCTAATTCCTGATTTGAATTTAAATTATACATATTTTCTTTCTTCAATTTTATACATGTATAACCACTCATTTAGTGCGCCTAATATATACCTATTTATTTTATATAATATCAACCCATTTAATTTGTATAACATACACGTTTACTCACTCAATTTGTACCATGAATTGAAAAATATGAATACAAGCTAAATTACGCTATAATTTCGAGAAGATAAAAGATAAAATGTATTTATGAAGAGTAAATTTAGGATTATTATCACTATTACTATATTAATATTTACATTTTTGTTTTATGCAAAACAGTTAAAAATGCACAAAATTAATACGATTACTGTATTTGGTAATATTGTGACTAATTATGATGATATTAAAAAATCTGTTAACTCTACGAATATGTACAATTTTGATATAAATAAAACAAAGAAAAATATCCTCAAACTACATTGGGTCAGAGATTGTATAATAAGGAAAATATGGCCTAATGAAATTGTTGTTTTTCTTGAGGAAGAGATTCCAATATTTGAATATAGCTACAATTATTATATTAATATTAATGGGAAGAAGCTTCCAAAATCTCATATTCCTAAGCAGAATTACCCAATTTCCAGAATTAAATTTCGTGGTACATTTGTTGAGCATGAAATGAGAGATGTTTTGAATAAATTATTGAAGTATCCAGAATTTGCAGATTATATTACAGAAATCGAGCGTATGAGAGAATTAAGATTTGATATTATTATTAATAATAATGTAAAAATAAAATGTATGGATAATAATATGGAGCAGTGTATTGTTCGTTACCTAACTTTACCTGCAAATGCTCCTTGGAGTTCCGTTATTGATTTTCGACATCCACAAAGAACAATGTTTTATGATAAAAATCATACTTTATAAGTTGAGCATGCTGAGCATATTATAAATCTATAATGCATAGTTTATTATCAATGTAGAATATGCCGATTTTCCCATTTAGCAATGCATGAACATTATTTTGTAAGATGTCATATCTCCATCCAAATTTGTAAGGCATTTTTTTATTACTGCAAATAAATCGTATATTTTCAGCATTACATAACCAGCTTGCTGGAATATTTTCAGATTCTGCAATTATCTTAATCAGTATGGATAATATATTGTGTAAATTGGTGTCGATTAAGTCTTTATATTTTGGTGCAGCATTTATCATATCTAAAACATCCTGAGTATAACACTGTAATTTATTAGGTAGCATTTGTTTTATTTTTGCTATATTTGTTTCAGAAGCTAGTGCATGTAATGTTTTATTATTTAATATCCATGAAGGTGGTAAATTTTTCTCTTGAGCTAACTTATCTCTCCATAAATGTAACATAGGTTTTTTCTTTGGGTTATGTTTAATGCTTGATACTTCTTCTTGAACCCAATGCACTCTATTTGTTTTATCTAATTGCACATACAATTTGTTGAATATTTGGTCTAAGTGAAGCACATCATTTTTAGCATAAGATAGCATTTCATCTGTCAGAGGTCTTTTGTTCCATAATGCATCTTGATACGATTTGTTTAATTCAATATCAAGTAATTTAGATACTAAAGTTTGATACGATAATCCATAGCCCATTTTACAAAATGCAGCCCCAATCTGTGTATCAAAGCAATTTTCTATAGGGATTTCTGCGTGTTTTAATACACTTAGATCTTGTTCACAAGCATGGCATACTTTTAATATTGCACTGTTTGCAAATAGATCTGCAATAAATGTACCTTTGATATTCACATTCTGCGTATCAATCATCGCTATTTTATTGTCAACTTTGATTTGCATTAAGCATAGTTGAGACCAGTAAGTATTGCGTCTGTAAAACTCTGTATCAAAATATATAACTGTTGGGTTTTTATTGATTTCTTTTTCAAAATTACTAAGATCATCATTCGTTTGTATAAAAAAAGTATTTTTTCCTAAATTCATTGTTATCCTTTTAATTCATTCATTATCTGATTGTGTGCATTAATTTCTTCATCTGATAATTGGATTTTATAATTATTTTGTTTTGACTTTTTCACAACAGTTTTTTCATTTGTAGAAAACAGTGATTCTTGTTTTGGCTGATAAAGCGCTAGATATACTTTGGATAAAATTTTAGCATCAATTAAAGCACCATGTAATGTTCTTTCATGAAGTGATATATTGAATCGTTTGGCCAGTGCATTTAAGTTTGCTGGTGATCCAGGAAACATTTTTCTTGCTGTGGCTAAGGTATCTATTACTTTATTACTCAATTTTGGCTGTTTTTGCCTATCTAGTTCAGCATTTAAAAATCCCATATCAAACTTTGCATTATGTGCAACAATCGTTGAATCTTTCACAAAATCTAGAAACTCTTTATATATATCTTTGAATAATGGTTTATTTTTTAGGAATGCATTTGTAATGCCATGTACTTTTTGTACTGTCTCACACATTTCTTTTTCTGGGTTAATATATAAATGTAATTTGCGTCCAGTATATTCGGAATTATGCAATTCTACACATCCAATTTCAACAATTCTATCTTCTTTATTGTTTAGTCCAGTTGTTTCAGTATCCAAAATTATAATGCTCATTAAATTCATTATATGGAATTTTGTACTTTATATAAATCATTATGTTGTAAATTTTGAATACCGAGAGATCAGTATCCAAAATTATAATGCTCATTAAATTCATTATATGGAATTTTGTACTTTATATAAATCATTATGTTGTAAATTTTGAATACCGAGAGATCAGTATCCAAAATTATAATGCTCATTAAATTCATTATATGGAATTTTGTACTTTATATAAATCATTATGTTGTAAATTTTGAATACCGAGAGATCAGTATCCTACAATCGTAGATTGCTGATGCCATTTATATGCATCTCAAATTATAATGCTCATTAAAATAGAGCTAATATTCTTTGGATGCTTATTGTTTTTTCAACATCAGATGCACTGCAAAACATTGTCATGATAGATATCATATATTTCTTGAAATAGTTAATTTTTGCAAAATAAAATAGTGATATTAGGTTCATATGGTTAACTACATCATTTTATTTAGAAAACGCATTATGAATTAATTATTCTATATATTTATGCCCATTGTTTGTTAGTCGACTGGGGTACTAGGATTCGAACCTAGGATCACGAGATCAAAACCCGTTGCCTTGCCGCTTGGCTATACCCCAATCAAACTAATCATACTAATCAAATTATCCAAAAGCAATATCTGATTATGATTTTCACAGTATAAATAAAGATTTTTTTAATCTATGTTTTAAGATTATACAGCTTATTTGTATTTTTAAGTCAAGCCTATTGATCATTATATTATTAGGCATGTGTAACTTGCAGTTTAGATTCTTATGCAAATTACTACTTATGCTTTCATATAATTTATTATTTGCTGATTATATAGATTTTTGTTTGTACAGTTTGATTTATACACTACATATATAGTTAAGTTTGTACAGTTACTTGTCCAGGGTAAATAAAGCTGATTATTCCTCCCCATATACAAAATGCTGTTGATTGATTGTTCAAAGCTGGAGTTCCTCCAATTGAAACGTTTGGTTTCCCAGCAACCCATGGAGCAACTATAGCAGGGATGCATGGTGCTTGAGTTACAGTTCCTAAGCTTGATGCAATAATTGATGCAACAGCTGGATTTGATGGAGTCATGCACATTCCAAATGGTTTAACATTTAATATAGGGACATTATCCAATATTGTTGCGGCTGGCTGTTTTGAAGCGTTCACTCTTTTTACAGGTAAAATAGTTAAGTCAGATGGAGCTATTCCAAAGCTACAATTTACACATCCGGCATTACAAGCTAAAGTCATACCTTATAATGTGATATAAATATTTAATTTTCAATGAATTAATAAGATGAATCCCATCTTTTTTGCGTATTTGATAGGCTGTCATTTTGATTAATTGTCATTTCTATGGTTTGCCACTATATGTTATTTATGATTTCATGAGTTTTTTCTAACAATTGGCTAATTGTAAATGGTTTAGGCAAGAATCCATCATATTGTTCAAATTTAGACTTAATCATACTTTCATCATATCCAGAAACTACAAGTACTTTGATATTTGGGAATGTACTTTTGATTTCTTTTGCTAACTTATCTCCGCTTAATTCCGGTAGTGATGCATCTGTTATGACTAAATCTAAATCTTGATTACTTTGCAGTTTGTCCAGTGCGATTTTCCCGTTATGTGCCTCGATTATATTGTGCCCATCCTTCTTTAGAGCATGCCACATTACTTTTCGTACCCCTGCTTCATCTTCTACGATTAATATTTTTCTTGGTATATTGGTTTTTTTATACTGATTTTGCATAGGTTTTTTCAGCTTATTATTTGCTTTGGGAAGTAATATTGTAATAGTTGTTCCATTTTCATTACTTTCTAAATCTAATTTGCCTTTTGCATTTTTAATGATTTGCGCAATGTTTGACAAACCCAACCCGGTTCCATCTTTTTTAGTAGAGAAAAATGGATCGAATACTTTTCGCCTATTTTCTTTAGGAATTCCATGGCCATTATCTTGTACAGATATCGAGATATAGTCTATATGATTCTCTAAATGATCTAAAGCTTTTTCAGCATCACGTAATTTTATATTTATTATTCCATCTTTAGTAATTGCATCTCTACTATTTATAATCATATTAATCATGATGCGCTCTAAGCTACTATTAGATAGATGAATAGTTGTATCGAGTTCTTGTAAATCAAACTGAATATCAATATGATCTCCTACTAGTTTCATTGCTATTTTATTTAAGTTCGACAGAGTTTGGTATGGATTACAATTTTCAATATTATTATTTGAAACAAACTTTACAAGCTGCTTTGACAGATCTTTGGCACTGGAGATATGTTGCATAATTTCATTTATTTCGCTATATATTTCAGTATCTTTTGTTTTTTCGATTAAAATCTCACAAAACCCACTTGTTGCTGTGAACATATTATTAAAATCATGGCTGACACTCGCAATTAATTGTCCTAATGATTGCAAATGCTGTGCCTTAATCATTTTATATTTAATTTCATTAATCTCGCTCTTATCTGTTAAAGATACAATCCACATTGCACAATTTGTTGGTTTATACCGCACAAGTATTGTAGTATCATCATTGATGTTTACTTCATGCGAAGTCTCGATTGATTTCAGTGACTCAGAGTTAAAAGAAAATAAGTTAGCCAGATTTTGATTATGTAAGTCTATATCGAAATATTTTTGGAACTCTCGATTAAAATGCACAATATCGCCATTAGAATTCACAATTACTAGCGGAGATGGAATATCAATCAGAAAATTATCATTTGAATATGGGAAAAATAATACATGATACTCATTCTTAGAGATTTGCAAATAATTTAACTCCCATTTATTATCAAATTTTTCTGTAATCACTCGTCCATGATCATGCACTATCTTTATAACACTGGAGAATTTCTCTCCCATTGATTCACTAAAATTAGATGCAAATTCTTTATTATAGTCTAGGATTTCCCCTTGTGCTGAAACAATTACACATGGGTACGTAAGACATTTATGGTATCTTTTGCTCTTAAAAAACAAATCTAAAATTCCCATTCTTTAATCAATCCCTATCTTTGTCTCAATATATTCAATTTTATGAAAAAATACTATAAACACTATCAAGATTATAAGATATTATTTTGCTATAAAGGTTGTAATATATTATTTGGGTGAATAGATATAATAATACTCTGCAAAATTATTATGCTGTGCTAAAATCGATTTATGAAACCAACTTTAGTTCTTTGGGACTGGCTAGGCACAATTGAGAATCCAGAAAATGCACATACTTTTATAATGAATAGATTGTTGAAGAAGCATACTGGGAAAATCTTTGAAATCACCCAGCAAAAAGAGCTGTCACAATACTGGAATCAGATTTCGATAGCAATGCGTAATGTAATTAAGGCGCAATTTCCACTTGAATTAGAACGTTCTTCAACATGGGTTTCTCCATATGCTGTATCATTAATGAAATATTTTAAGCAGAATAATATTCCACAATGTATTATTAGTAATGGAAGTGGGCAAGAAATACGAGATCAAGTTAATGAATTACGATGGGATTATTTTGATATGATTATTGGGAGTGAAGATGGATTTAAGCCAAAGCCAAATCCTGGCTCAGTTTTGAATTTATGCAAAAAGTACAAATTAAAAAATGATCATAATATATGGTTTATTGGGGATTCAGAGCAGGATATGGAATTTGCTATGCATGCACAAATCAAAGGAATCAAAGTGAAAGATGGCCTTACAATAGTTTGGGATATGCTGAATGAACATGTTAAATGATCATAGAATGCATGACTAATTTAAATAGTTGGTATTTATCAATTTATAATAATGTTCATCTTGATCTATTTGCTTGCGATACATTAGATAGCTTTGTTAAAAAGAGTAATCAAAAGATTTAATTTTTTTATGTTAGATTGCATGAGAATTCGTACTGATAAAAGGCAATTTACTGGCAAGCAAATTTATTCATATTTGCATTGATAGGTATTAATCAATTTATTATTTAAATTGCTATATATTGATGTAATAGTTTTTGGATTTCTGATTTTGTATGTAAATCTAATTTCATTACTTCACTAATAAACCTGCAAATCTGATATTTTTTATGTTCTTTACTTGTGCTATTGAATCTCTTAGTAAACGCAATGGCAGAATGTTTTGCTTCGCTTAAATGGTTACTTAAAATTGATTGTGTACGATTAAACCCTTCTTTATAGTTTCTAGATTTGCTGCTTGTACAAGTTAAGATTAGATCACTGATTCCTGCATAACTATATATAGCTTCTTGATTTAAATGCATATCATCAAATATTTGTTGTATTTCTTTAAGTACAAATGTGAACATTGAAGCTGTGTAATTTCTCCCTAATTCTAATCCTGCAATTATTCCAAAGAAGCATGCATAAATATTTTTTAAAGCGCCAAGTAACTGAATTGCGATTTTATCAGTAGAGAGCATTACATTCATATTGCTCCAATTTTTAATTTCTGGAATCTCTTTCTCATATCCAAGCATGGAATATGTAGGCAAATTACTTTGTAATTCTGAAGCAAAATGTGGCCCTGCAAATACAGCCCAGTCTAATCTTTTGTGATTTGCCCATTCTCCTAGTAGTTCTCCAGTATATAAAAATCCCTTGGAGACAAAAATTATAGTTATATTGTTCTTACGCAATCTATCTATACTCTCTTTCTCTAAAACTTCTGGTACCGCATAAGATGGTACAGCTGGGATAATGAATTTATAATTTTGATCTGTGAGTGGTAAGTTAGAATTAGTAATGATGTGTTTAACTGCACTTCCAAATGATCCTTTTCCTAATACTTTAAACATTTCAATCTCCTAGTGTTTATATCTAATTATACATTACTCTATGGTTATATATTTTTATTTATTTAGATATTCTTTTGTATTGCTTTGATTATATTTTTTGCATTACTTTGATGTTAATTGATCAAGAAAAACTTTATCTTGGCAACGAAACTTTCATTCCATCCATTTTTGGAGTAAGAACAATTTGACACCCTAATCTTGAGGTGTCTTTAAGCCCTGATGCAACTTCAAGTAGGTCTTCCTCATCTTCGCTAGCTTCTTTCCCATTATCTTCTAATAGTTCAAATGTTTCTTCATCTAGAACCACATGGCACGTAGAGCATGCAAGTGCACCCCCACAAGAGCAAGGAATAGGAATATCATTATTTCTTATTACATTTAATAAATTTTCACCTACATTAGCGATGCATTCTTTTTCGCTATTATCTGGGAAAATAAATATAACTTTTATCTCCTTATCTTCCTGAATACCATGTAATGGTTTATCCATACTAAACTCGTTCATGAGTTATTGTATATTGAATAGAAAATATTGAACAGATTTCTTATAAAATTTATATGCTTAACTGAATAAGTAAAGATTAAAATAATCGACCAAGTAAAGAGTAATGTATATTATAAATAAAATTTAGGCTTAATATTTGTATTTTACATAATAAAATTTAAGTCATATTATATTAAAATGATTAGGTCAAAAATTGATTATATGTCAAATTTGTATTAAAGATCATACTAAAGATTAAATTATACATTAATTTTTATATGATTTTGATATGTATTTTATATAATTTACACTTAATAATTACTTAATCAGAACTTTACAAGTGCTGAGTGAGCATGTTATAGTATGAAAGTGTTAATTTTAAGTATATTATTAGTAATGTTATGTTCTAATGCAATGGGACCTAGTGAAGATTTTCAAACTCCTGATGATCAGTTTATTATTCCTGTGCGATCAATGGGAGTTAGAAATGTTTTCATAGAAACCCCCTCAGAATCTCCTGATATTTCAGTATCACCTTTGGTGTTTTCTGATGAAGATGATAAATCCCAAGCATCTTACAAATCAGAGCAGGAATATCAAGGTGAAATATTCAATCTATTCCCTATCAACTCTGGTACTGATTATGAAAAATATATAGACATTGAAGAATATCAAGAAATTGAAAAAGATAGTGAAGTATCAAAGTATGATATTGCACAAGAATGTGGTGCTTTGCATTTATTAAAAAAAGAATATAGTGAAAAATGTAGTGAGTATTTGTATTTATTAGAGCAAGGTTTAGGTATGTCAAAGAAAAATACTGAGGTTGAATCTTTAATAAGTGAATTTACATCAGGTTCAGTACAAGATGATTTGGATTTAGATATGGTTTGTGCTGATGAATCTTCCATACTGATGTCTCAAGCTGAATTAATGTCATGTGAAGTGCAGACTAAATTTAGACTTCCACTTGTGAGAGCATATAATGCATCTAAGAAAACAGTGAAATTATTAGGAGATTTAGATGAAAAAGATATAGTTATTCAACGTGAATTAAGAAAAGAATCACAGATGCAAAAGAATCAAAGGGTATCACAATGGATTCATCATATTCAAAGTACTTAATATGTCGTTTATAAGATAATTATATAAATCCATTATGCTGTTTTATTAATTGCTTTGAATGAGTGCTTATAATGGAACAAGTCAGGAAATAGATCAGAAATTCATAGTATTCTGAATATATATTTAATACAATCAAGCAGAATTTATATATATTAATTTAATTAATTAGATTTCTTAAATGCCTTTATAGTGTTTCTGCATATAGTAAACCAAATCTCTTTGAGTTGTAATAAGCTAGTTTTTCTAATATAACTAACTTTCTAATGTGATCAAGCAGATGGTTTTATATAATTATTGCTAATATATCAGTATGATTTTTTAGTTTTTATAACTATTTTCTAATTTTTATATCATTATCTGTGATTATATTTATATAATATTAGTATAATTTATTATCTTTTAGTGTGATTGTTTTTGTAGTTTTATCAAACTTTTCTACTTGCTCCCATGAAAACATGCAATCTAATTCTGTTTCCAAAACTAATCCAGCTCCAAAGTCATGCACAGCAGATACAGTAGCAACTAAATCTCCATTTGGAGTATAAATTTGCATACTAATTAACTCATCCCAATACAGCTCATTATTTGGCAATTTTGCTTTTTTAATATATACATTATTTTTACAGAGATGCTCAATATCTTCAATTTTATCTAAATTTTTAAATTTTATTATTGATTTATTATCTTGCAATATATTTAGATCTTCAATTATTAATTGTTGATCATTTATATATACTTCACTATAATCAACATCTTCAGAGTAAAGATGCATCTGTAAGTTTCCCTTTAATCCATGAGGTTTAAAAGTTTTTCCTATAATTATGTAATTATTGTCCATAAGTTTTTAAAGTATGTACTATTCTGCTATTGCAGCTACAGGTTCTACTGTTTTTCTTACTATAGGTTTTACTATACCTTGTAAGCCAAGTAGATATTGTGCTCTATCAGTTAATTGAGCACCTTTAGAAATCCAGTGCTTAATACGATCCTCATTAAAAATAAACCTTTGTTCATTTTTTAGTTTTGGAGTATAAGTCCCTAGTTTTTCTACAAATCTTCCATCTCTTGGCGATTGGCTTTCAGCAACTACAAGGAAGAACACAGGATTTCTCTTTTTACCACCTCTAGCAAATCTTAATTTTAACATTATTGTCTCCCATTATCGTCCTTCATTTTAACTTTTGTAATCAAAAAGCGCAAGTCTGCAAATACAATACACGCTGCTGGAATCACAAATAATGTGAAAAATGTACCAAAAGACATTCCACCTACGATTACCCATCCAATTTCTCTCCTGAATTCAGATCCAAATCCACCAGCTAAAATAAGTGGTGCAGCACCAAGAACCATGGCAAGTGTAGTCATTAGAATTGGCTTTAATCGTAGTAATGAAGCATTCATAACTGATTTTATAATGTCATTTTTTGCTTCAAGTTCTTTTTTATAATAATCCACAATTAGAACAGCATGTTTTGTAATCAAACCGATTAGTGTGACAAGTCCAATCTGGCTATATATATTTAAACTTAATCCTGGAATGAAGAATATAGTTAAAATAGCACCTGAAAGCGCTAATGGAACAGATGTCATGATAATTAATGGATCATAAAAACTTTCAAATTGAGCTGCTAAGATCAAGAAAATGAAAATCAAAGCCAAGATCAGAATGACTGAGAAGTTACTTCCTTCCTCCATTAGGTTTTTTACATTCAATCCTGGACTAACAACATACCCAGATGGTAATGATGCATATAATTGTGACTCAATGTCTTTATAGGTTGTGATTGTATCATAACCAGGTTTTAATGACCCATAGATCTCAAAGGCTCTTACTCCATCTTGATGTAAAATCATCGGCCTAGATGATGATTCAACAACTTGAATAATATCTTTCAAAGAGATCAGTTTTCTAGCAGATCTATCTTTTTCATCAGGAATATTAGTATAAACATGGAATCGTTTAATTCCTTCAGGGTCTTTTCTGAACTTTTCATCTGCCCATACACTTACAGGGTAACGCTTTCCATCTCGCTCATATCGTACTGCAGGAGGGTTTCCTCTCATTATCATAGCAACATTATCTCTCAGAGCAGATAAATCAACACCTAAAGATAATGCACGCCCTCTATTGGCTTCCATGTTAAATGTTTTTTCAGGCACAACTCGACTATATCTAATATTCTCAATAGCTGGATGAGATTGAAATGTTCTTATTGAACGCAATCCTAATCTTTCAAGCTCATCATATGATTTATTACTTTTAATAATTGCTGTTATTTCTTGTGAGTTTCCACCTAGTGATCCAATATCAGATGATATATGTGCTTGAGTTCCAGGCAAAGACTTTTTGAAGTCATATTCAATGTTTTTAGCAATGATTTTAGATGATTTTCTGTTTGCAAATGGTGCTAACAATGCATAAAGTGTAGCTCTATCACCACCACTATGGAAATCAGAATATACTGAATCAACGCCACTTTGCTTTTTGATTATAGTCTCAGCTTTGGAAATTGTATATTCCATATATTTTACATTTGCACCACTAGTTGGTGTTAATGAAATAGCTATTACTCCTTTATCTTGTTCTGGAACAATAATAGATTTTATTCCATATTTTGCTGTGATAAACCCAAGCAATCCAAAGATAAAAGCTCCTAGCATAACGTAATTTCGATAATTTATAGTATGTGTAAGATATTTTTTATATGTATTCTCTAGTTTTACAAGTAATTTATCGAATTTTTTAATAATTTTCCAATCTAATTGCTTGTCATTTTGTAATAATGATGCAGTCATGACAGGCGTCAAAGTTAAAGCAACTATTCCAGACACTAATACCATAACTGAAAGTGATACTGAAAACTCTGTAAACATTTTCCCAACAAGTCCAGTGGATAAGGAAATTGGAGCATAAACTGCAACTAATGTTAATGTCATAGCGATAATTGAAAATTGGATTTCAGCCATACCGTGAATAGATGCAGTTTTCGCATTTTCACCTTTTTGCATTCTTCTATGTATAACCTCGATAGCAACAATAGCATCATCAACAACTAATCCAACAGCTAATACCATGGCTAACAAAGTTATAACATTAATTGAGTATCCAAATGCAGCGATTGTAATCACTCCTGATAGCAGGCAAATTGGAATTGCAATTAACGGAATGATAGAAGATTTCCATGATTTTAAGAATAAAAGCATAACAATAACAACAAAAATAATTGCTTCAAAAATAGTTTGTACCACTCTGTTTAGAGATTGTTTTACAGGTTCAGATTGATCCATAATAGGTTCTATTTTTATCCCATGAGGCAATCCTTTGTTTATTCCAACTAGTTTCTTTTTGATTTGGGCTGCAACTTCGATTTGATTTGCTTGAGGTTGTGCTCCGATATTAATAAATGATGCAACTTGACCATTATGCCTTGTTCGCACTTCTTCATCAGTTTTTTGCATTTCTACTCTAGCCACATCCTGTACTTTGATAACTTTTCCACTTTTTTCTTTTAATACAACATCAGCAAACTCTTCAGCAGATTTTAAATCATTTGCAATTGTAGCATTATACCTAATATTATTGATCTCAATATGACCTGCTGGGTGTAAGTAAGATTGTTTTGCAATTGCGTTATATACATCCATTGGAGTTAATTTAAATGCATATAATTTATCTGGATCTAACCATACATCAATTCTAAATGTACGGCCTTCTCCAGAAATTCCAGAAATTTTTACAGATGCAATTCCATTAATAGATTCAAATTCGCTTTTTGCATAACGATAACCAATATCAGATAACTCAGATGCAGAGTACTTCCCTCCACTTATTGCTAATGTCATTAAATTTCGATCATCACCACCAGATTTTCTAATGCTAGGATCTTTTAACCCTTGTGGGAATGAGTTTTTAATTCTTCGCATTTTGGTTTCTACTTCAGTAGCAATAGAGTCAGTATTTCTATTTCCTGAGAAATGCATATCTATTTTTGTTTGCCCAGATTTAGATACTACAGTTTTCATGCTTTTTAAGCCTTCAATTCCTGCTAATTCTTCTTCCATTAAATTTGCGATTTGAGACTCTACAACCTGAGTACTTGCTCCAGGATATTCCATTTCAATGGATATTGATGGAGTTTCAACTTTGGGGTTTTCACGTAAATTAGTATTTTGTAATAAAAACATACCAACGATTGCAACGGAAATATACATAACCCATGTGAATACAGGCTTAGATATGAAAAATGATGCAAAACTGCTTTTTAAATTTTTATTATTTGTGTTTTGCTCTTTTAAATTATTACTTAATTCATTATTGTTCAATTCTTCTCTCCTAAGATTTGAGGTGTAACTTTCAATCCATCATTCAAGCTATCTCCTGCTTCAGTAATAACTATATCTCCATCAGAAAGCCCATCAACAATTTCAACCTTCCCATCATCTCTAATTCCTAGCTTTACAGGAGAGTAATTAGCTTTCCCATTTTCAATTTTATATACATATGAACTGCCTTGATGAGTTCTTACAGCTGCTTCAGGAGCCATAATAATATTATGCTTCATTCCCAATGGAATATTTACCCTTACAAATTGTCCTGGAATAAGGTTTGTGCTTTCATCATTTAGTTTTGCTTTTATAGAAATGCTATGTGTTGAATCAGCTTGTGGCTCATATGCAACTATAGTAGCTGTTTTAGGCAAAGCATCTTGTGTGTCCGGATATACATCAACTTCAGTATTTTTTTTGATTTCAGATGCATTTGTTTCTGGTACTGAGAAAAATACAGATAATGGTCCATCAGATATAAATACAGCTGCTTCTTGATTATATGGAAGAACAGACCCTTCATTATATTTAATTAATCCAAGAATTCCATTGAATGGAGCTTTGAATCTCATCTTAGAAACTTCAGAAAGAGCTCTCTGATAGTCAGCATTAGCTTTTTTATATGCACTTTCTTTGCTATTTAGGTCAGCGTCTGAAATAATGTTTTCTTTACGTAATTTGACTGCTCTTGCATATTGTGATTTTTGTTCAAGCATTACAGCTTCAGCGCTTAATGCATTGTTTTTTTCAGCATCATCGAAAAGCTCCATAATTAATTCCCCAGCTTTGATTTGTTCACCATCTTTTCTAATATGTTTGATTGTGGCGGACTTTTCTGCTGTGATATTTACGGATTTATCAGCTTTTAAAACACCAGGAAACACACGCCTTTCAGACATGGATCCACGTTTAATGCGTTCTGCTCCAAGCACTATAGCTTGCGCTTCTTTTTGTCTTGATGGCTTGCTTCTTTTGAAAAAAAACAAAACCCCTATACCTAATAAAGATGCTATTGCTATTCTCTTGTAATTAAGATTTTGATAATTGAAGTTCATTTAGTCCCTTGCTTTCTATAATTTTTCATTTTTGACATTTAAATATTCCTATTCAATCTCTTCTACGCTCACCAAAAAGGCGTAATAAGGAGATAAATATGTTTACAAAGCTAATTAATAATTGTAGTGATCCAATTATTGCAATTTTTTCTTTTGTCTCAGTATCTATTCTTGAAAAATAAAGATTTGTTAGTTGTTGTTGATCATACACTATAAAGCCAGAGAAAATAATAATTGTTGCAAAAGACAATAACATACTCATCATTGATGACCCTATGAAAATATTCACAATACCAACTAAAATCATTCCAATAAGAGCCATTTGTAATACATCTCCCATAGCACTTAAATTTTTATTAGTTGTTCTCGCGTAATATGATAAAACTCCAAAAACAACAGCAGTTGATAAAAATGCATTGAAAACACTTTCTCCAGTATAAATGGCAAAAACAAAAGATAATGACATTCCTAGAGAAGCGCTATAAGCAATATATAATAATTGAGCTGTTTCGACAGAAATACTCCTGATATTAAAGCTTAAAGCCATACTTATAATGAAGGGCAAAAACATTATAAGCATTCCCCCTGCTCCACTGGGATAAAAGCGTATGCTATGCATAAAAAAAGCAACTGATCCCATGATTCCCAATCCAATTGCTACATTTTGGTAGATATTCACAAAATATCTTCTCAATCCAGAGTCAGAATGTACTATATGTTCTCTGTTCATGATAACCTCCTAATAAAACAACATATTCTAACATGAATATAGTTTTATACAAATATTTGCTAATTATTATTATAAGCATATGATATCTTTAATGATTGATTATTCGTATATTTTTGTAGATTTAGATGGGACTTTAGTAAAGCAAAATGTAGGTTTTGAGCTATTTAAGGCTTTGATATTTAAATGTCCATTTGTTGCATTAAAAGTACAGTTAAATTTTCTTATGAACAGAAAGATGTTGAATATAGACATCTTAAATAAATATGCCATGTATCTTAATTTTGCCAAATTAGATTTTCACGCAGAGTTGGTAAATTTTATAAAATGTGAAAAGAAAAGAGGTAAAAAAATAATTTTAGCAACTGGATCCCCTATTAAAATAGCTGAAAGGTTAAATATTTATTTAAATAATTTGTTTGATGGTGTGATTGGCTCTCATGGAGATTTGCGATGCGTATCAGAAAAGAAATTGATAGAGATTAATAAATATATTAATAAACGAAGTTATGTGCAAAATATTGAGCATGATGATTTAAGTAAGAGTTATAATGTGCAATTCATGTATATTGGAAACAGCAATCAAGATATTACGGTTTGGGAAGGCGCTGGTTTATGTGCTGTTGTTGGTGATAATGATTTTAAAAGCAGAATGCGATTACACAATATCGTATTCGACATAGAATTCGCTCCATTTCCATATTAAAATTTCGAATTTCCATATTGTATATTATTAGGTCCACTTTCATGCTTAGTTATGATCTATTATGCTTGTTAGTGCGATTGATATGGTATTTGTGGCATTGTCATAATGATTTGATATATTGATATGTATTTTTCTTTATCATAACATAAGATCATGTCTGTATGGAATGTAAATATTGGAACTATATTTCCAAATGTTTTCCCTGGAACTTTAGGTGTGTCTTGTTTGGGCAAATCTCATGGGAAGCAATGGAACCTATTTGTGCAAGATTTGCGAAACTATACAAAAGACAAGCACAAAACTATTGATGACACTCCATTTGGAGGTGGCCCTGGCATGGTTATGAAGTGTGATGTTTTAGATGCGTGGCTACATGAGTCTTATAATCATGCAAATAACTCTGAAAGTAATGCAGAAAAAAATGATAAATATAAGGAAATTCGTAATCGCGGGAAGATAATATATATGTCTCCCAGAGGAAGGGCTTTCAACCAAAGTTATGCGTCAGAATTAATCAAAACTGATCTGCATATTCTTTGTGGCAGATATGAAGGTGTAGATTCAAGATTGCTAAAGCATTGGGAAATAGAAGAAGTAAGTATGGGAGATTATATTTTATGTGGAGGGGAAGTTGCTGCAATGACTCTCGTAGAAACTTGCGTTCGATTGATTCCTGGAGTTCTTGGAAATCCGCAATCTATTGAAAGTGATACATTTTCAAATGGCCTTTTAGAGCATGATCAATATACTAGGCCAGATATTTGGGTTCCAAAGGATAGTAAAATGGAGTACAATACGCCGTGTGTTCTAAAATCCGGAAATCATAAAGAGATTTCTAGTTGGAGGCAAAGTAACAGTGAAACTTTGACCAAAAACAGGAGATCTGATTTGTGGGTTGAGTATATTAGAAAGAAGGAGAAAAATGTACATTCTTGAACTGTTTGAAAAGCGAAAGAAGGAAGCAGCAGTAGCAAGGTTAAATTCAGATAATTTTAGAGCTGGAGATACTGTTGCTGCTCATATTCAGTCTGAAGAAAAAAGCTCTAAACCTTTTGTTGGGGTGTGCATTAGAAAAAGTGCTTCTACAGCATTGCTTAGAGAAGTAATAGGAAATGAAGCGGTAGAATTCATTTTCCCCTTGTATTCTAATGTAAAATTTGAACTATTAAGATCTGCAAAGGTTCGTAGAGCTAGGTTGTATTATCTAAGAGATCTTAAGGGTAAGAAAGCAAGATTAAAAGAAAGGTATAAAAGGTCATAATGCCAACATTAAGACAATTGTGTAGAAAAAGTAATGGTGGAAGACAGGATAAAGCTAGTAGAGTTAAGTTTCCAGCTTTAAGAGGATCCCCACAAAGAAAAGGGACGTGTGTTAAGGTGTTTAACATGACTCCAAGAAAGCCTAACTCTGCTCAAAGAAAAGTTGTGAGGGTTATGCTTACAACTGGAATCGAAGTTACTGCTGCAGTTCCTGGTGAAGGTCACTCTTTGCAAGAGCATTCTATTGTGCTTGTAAGAGGAAAAGGTCCTCCTGATTTGCCTGGTGTAAACTATAGGGTAGTTAGAGGTATTTTAGATGCTAAAGGTGTCGAAGCAAGAAGGGGAGCTCGTTCTAGATACGGTGCTTCTAAGCCGAAATAAGGAGTTTTTATGGGTCGTAGAAAAAGTAAATTAAGCAAATCAGATTCTAATGTATTATTCGATAGAGATATATTAGGTAGTTTTGTTAGAAGAGTAATGAAAGATGGTAAAAAGCAAATCGCTGAAAATATTGTAAATGAGTCATTTAGAATTGCTTCAGAAGAGTTGAATAATGATGTTCAAAAAATTGCTAAAGAAGTGATCAATAAGGTCAAGCCTATAGTTGAAGTTAAGTCTAGACGTGTTGGTGGATCTACATATCCAGTTCCTGTTGAAGTAAGGCCTAAGAGAGCTTACATGCTTGCTTTGAAGTGGACTATTGATGCTGCAAATAATAAAAAAGGCATGTGCATGATCAAGAAATTTTCTTCTGAATTAATAAACATTATTAGTGGTGGAAAAAGTGATGCAATGACCAAGAGAGAAAATGTTCATAAGATGGCTGAGGCTAACAAAGCATTTGAACATTTTGGGAGCAAGTAATGGCTTCAAAAATTGATTTAAAGTTATACAGAAATATTGGTATTGTTGCTCATATTGATGCTGGTAAGACCACTACTACTGAAAGAATTCTTTATTATACAGGTAAAACTTATAAAATTGGTGAAGTTCATGATGGTGCGGCTACTATGGATTATATGGCTCAAGAGCAAGAGCGTGGAATTACTATCGTTTCTGCTGCCACAACATGTTTTTGGAAAGATCATCAATTTAATTTGATTGACACTCCAGGTCACGTTGATTTTACAATTGAAGTAGAGAGATCTTTGAGGGTTCTTGATGGTGCAGTTGTTGTTTTTGATGGTGTTGCTGGTGTTGAGCCTCAATCTGAAACTGTATGGAGGCAAGCTGATAAGCATGCAGTTCCTAGAATTTGTTTTGTAAACAAGATGGATAGATCTGGAGCTGATTTTTTCAGATGTTTTGATATGATCAAATCTAGATTGGGTGCAAAAGGTGTTGCGCTTAATATTCCTATTGGTTCAGAATCTGAGTTCAAAGGAATTGTAAACATCGTTGAGATGAATGCAATTGTTTGGAAAGGTGATAACCTTGGTGCATCTTTTGATGTGATTGATATTCCTGAAGATTTGGTTGAGCAAGCAAATGAATATAGAGAAAAATTAATTGATGTTGTTTCAGAATTTGATGACAATATTATGGGCAAATACTTGAATGGTGAAGAAGCTTCTGCGCAAGAAATAAAGGATGCGATTAGATCTGCTGTGATTGGATCTAAAATCTTTCCTGTATTTTGTGGATCTGCATTTAAAAATAAGGGTGTGCAAACACTTCTTGATGCAGTTATAGATTACTTGCCATCTCCTTTGGATTTGCCTGCTACAAAGGGAATTGATCCTGTTAGCAAAGAAGAAATTATTAGAAAAGCTGATGAAAATGAGCCATTTTGTGGTCTTGCATTTAAGATTACATGTGACCAATTTGTCGGTTCTTTGACATATTTCAGAGTTTATTCTGGTAAGATTTCTGCTGGAGATCAGATTTACAATAGTAGTCGCGGATCTAAAGTTCGTGTAGGTAGAATGTTGATTCTTCATGCGAATGATAGAGAAGATATTAAACATGCAAGTGCTGGTGATGTAATTGCGCTTTGTGGAATTGATGCTGTTACTGGTGATACTCTTTGTGATGCCCAAAACAAGATTGTGTTGGAGACAATTTCAGCTCCTGATCCTGTGATTTCTCTTTCTGTTGAGCCTAAAACCAAAGCAGATAGAGATAAGCTTGCTAAAGGTTTGGAATCTCTTGTAAAAGAAGACCCTTCATTTAAGGTTAGCTCAGATCATGAAACAGATCAGACTTTGATTCACGGAATGGGTGAATTGCAGCTTGAAATTATTGTAGATAGATTGAAAAGAGAATTTAAAGTTGATGCTCTTGTTGGTAATCCTCAGGTTGCATACAGAGAAACTATTAGCAAAGATTCTAAAATTTTGTATGAGCACAAAAAGCAAAGTGGTGGAGCTGGTCAATATGCGAAAGTGGAAATGATTTTCGAACCTCTAGAAAGAGGAGAGGGTTTCCAATTTGTTAACAAAATTCGTGGTGGAGCGATTCCTATTGAATATATTCCTGGAGTTGAAAAAGGATTAAAATCTGCATTGACTTCTGGTTTGTATGGTTATCCTGTTGTTGACTTTAGAGTGAGCCTTATTGATGGATCTTACCATGATGTTGACTCTAGTGTTTATGCGTTCGAAATTGCTGCTAAAGAAGGTTTTAGGCAAGCAATTAAGAGTGGGTCAGTACTTCTAGAGCCTGTGATGAAAGTAGAAGTCATTGCGCCAGAAGAGTATGTTGGTAGCATTGAAGGTGATTTGACAAAAAGGCGTGGTGTTTTTGAAGACAAAGAATATTTGGCTGGAGGAACTAATATTATTAAGTATTTTGTACCTCTATCCTCTATGTTTGGATATATTAATGATTTGAGATCTAGTACTCAAGGTAGAGCTACTTTCTCTATGTCTTTTGATCATTACAGATCTGTGCCTAAGAATTTGGTAGAAAGTATTTTAAAGTGAGATTGATTTATTTGATAATATGCGTTAATCTCGTGAAGGATTGTTTATGATAGTAAGGGAAAATATGAATACTGAGCAGAAAAAGAAAACTGATTCAGTTAGTGGAATATTAAAGAAGAAATTTAAGAAAAAAGGCTTTGTTAGAGTTATTTTAAGATCTTCTGATGTATTTTCATTAGATAAAGCTGCATTGCTTTTGGTAGAAAATGTTAAAAAAGTAATAGGTTCTGGAAATGTAATAGGTCCTGTGCCTTTGCCTAAAAAGCGAAAAGTATGGACTATTCTTTCTAGTCCTCACATTGACAAAAAAGCTAGACATCAGCTTGAGAGATTTGTGAGAACAAGAATTATAGAACTACCCTCTTCGAAAGAAGTGATGGATATTTTGGATGGAAGTTGTTCCATTCCTGCATCAGTGGAGATTGAGATTAAAGCATGAAAAATTTTGGATTGTTATGTAAGAAAATGGGAATGTCTCAAGTAATGTGTGATGGAAGTTTTATTCCTCTTACATTGTTATATATTGAGTCTCCTATTGTTATTGGTTTTAAAACTATGGATCGTGATGGCTATTCTGCTGTTATAATTGGTTTCGGTAATTCAAGCTTGAAATCTTGGAACAAATCTCAACATGGTCTTTGTCAATATGAAGGAAGAGTGTTTGAAAAAGTAAAAGAGTTTAGAGTTATGAATGTTGAGAAATTCAACATAGGTGACGCTATTTCTGTTTCAGACTTTTTTGCTCAAAATGAATTCGTTGATGTTCAAGGAATTAGTCTTGGTAGAGGATTCTCTGGTGGTATGAAAAGGCATGGATTTAGTGGATTAAGAGCTTCTCATGGTGTGTCAAAAGCACATAGGAGTGGTGGTTCTACAGGTTCTAGAAAGCCAAGCAGAGTTCTAAAAGGTAAGAAAATGGCTGGAAGATATGGTGCTGAAACAATTACTGTTAAGAATATGAAAATCAAATATATCGAAGAAAAAGTTGATTTATTAGATAGCGGTGGATCTATTGTTGGTGTTTATGGTGCCGTGCCTGGATCTAAAGGCTCTTTCTGTGGTTTGTATAAATCTGTATCTTTGGGAGAGAAGTTATGAATAAAGAATTAATGAATAGCGTTTTGAATTTTGAAGGTGTGTCTGTTGGAAATGTGAATCTGGATCCATCTATATTTTCAGTAAAAGTGAATCAAGTTGTTTTGTATGAAGTGATTAGATGGCATATGTCTAAAAATAGACAAGGAACTCACTCAACTAAAGGCGTTTCTGAAGTTTCTGGTTCTACAAAAAAGTGTAGACCTCAAAAGGAAAGTGGAAAAGCTAGGCAGGGTGATGGTAGAGAGCCTCACTTTAGAGGTGGTGGAGTTTCCTTTGGCCCAAAGCCTAGATCTTATGAGTTTGATCTTAATAAAAAAGTTAAGAAATTAGCAGTTAAAATGTCTATCTCTAAAAAAATGAATGAAGAAAGTATTTTGTTTGTTGATGATCTTGCAAATCACTCATCTAATAAAACTTCTGATTTTTCAAAAATGCTAGAAAACATTTTGAAAGATAGCGCAAAAAAAGTGTTTAAAGATAAAGATAAGAAAATTTTGAAAGATCAATCTAAGATAAAAGTGTTGTTTATTGCAAATACTTTTCAAGAGTCGTTTGAAAGAGGGGCGTCAAATCTTCATAATGTGAATTTATTGAAATTAGCAGGTCTTAACTCTTTGTCTATTTTAAAGCATGATATCGTTGTATTTGATAAGAATGTTTTGGAAGATATGGAAGGTAGATTAAAATGAATCAAGAAATTATGTTGTTAAGCTCGATTATCAAGAAATTTAGCGGGAATATTTTCTCTGAAAAAGCGATAGCTATGTCTAAGTATGGTGTGTTGACACTAAAATTTAGCAAAGATATTTCAAAAAGCATTATTAAATCAATGTGTAAGAATATGCTTGGAGTAGATGTTATTGATGTTAATACTTGTAATGTGAAAAGCAAATCGAAATTCTTTAAGGGTGTGAAAGGAAAGAAAGCATCTTTCAAAAAAGCATTTGTTAGAATTTCAAAAGAAGATATTTCTAAGATTACGGAGGTTGCATCATGAAAAGCAATATAATCACATCTCAAGAAGTTGTTTTAAAATATTATGATCCTATGACTCCAGCTCAAAGAGGAACAGTATTAGTTGATAAAAGATCTTTGTGGAAAGGGTCTCCTGTAAAATCTTTAGTTAAAGGTGTTGCTAGAAAAGGTGGAAGAAACTCTTCTGGAAAATTGACTGTAAGATATAGAGGTGGTGGATCGAAATATATAATGAGAATGGTTTCTTTTTATGACAAATCTATTTGGAATAAGTCTGGAATTATTGAGAGATTTGAATATGATCCTTCCAGAACTGGATTTATTTCTTTAGTGGATTTTGGAAATGAAAGAAAATATTTGCTAACTACTGCTGGAATGAAGCAAGGAGATAAAATAGAAATTGGTGAAACAGTGTCTGTTGTTCCTGGAAATGCAACGTTTTTGAAAAATGTGCCTAATGGTGTTCAAGTTCATAGCATTGAATTAGTTCCTGGTAGAGGAGCTGTGGTTTCTAGATCTGCTGGATCATACTCTACTATATTGGGTAGAGAAGGCGAATATATCATTCTGAAACTTACCTCTGGAGAAAAAAGAAAATTCTTAGGAGATTGTAAGTGTATAATTGGATCTGTTTCAAATCCTGATCATAAGAATGAGAAAATTGGTAAAGCTGGTAGAAACAGATGGAAAGGCATTAAGCCTCATGTGCGTGGTGTTGCCATGAACCCAGTTGATCACCCTCATGGTGGTGGTGAAGGTAAAACTTCTGGTGGTAGACACCCTTGTTCTCCTTGGGGTCTTTCTGCTAAAGGTAAGAAGACAAGATCTAAGAGAAAAGTAAATAAAATGATTGTGGGAGGATCTAAAAAATGAGTAGATCAATAATTAAAGGACCTTTTGTTGATTCTCACTTGTTCAAACATGTTGAGAGAAATAAAGAAGGAAAAAAAGTTGGATCAATTAAAACTTGGTCTAGAAGATCAATGATTATTCCATCTTTTGTTGGTATAACTTTTTTGGTACATAATGGGAGAAAGTTTATTCCTGTTTATGTTACAGAAGCTATGATTGGTCATAAGTTAGGTGAATTTTCTTTTACTAGAAAGCATTTGCCTCATGGAAATAAGAGGGCTAATAAATGATTAATAGATTTGTAGTTGCGAAAAGCAATAAAATATATGGTAAGCCATTTTGTTTTCAAATGATTGCTAGATCAATGAGTGGGTGTGATGCTCATAGAGTTGTTGGAGCTTTAGATCATATGCCAGGGAAATATGCTAGAATTTTGAAAACATTGGTTGATTCAGCTATTGCTAACGCGATGGACAAAGGTATTGATGGATCATTAATAGTAGATGAAGTTGTAGTTGGAAGAGGAAAGTATTTGAAAAGAATAGAGTTTAAAGGTAGAGGAAGAGTTGGAACTAAGTACAGACCTTTTTCTAATATAAGAGTGGTTTTAAAAAATGTTTAAAGTAAGGTTTGGTGTTTAATGGGTAATAAGGTACCTTTATTTAATTTATGGGCAAAGAAGTATTCTTCTGATTGGTTTTGTAATTACAAATCATATGCTAAGAATATTCTTGAAGATGAAAAAATAAGATCTTTAATGAGATCTTTTGATAAAGCTTATAGATGGGATATGTCTGCTGTAAATATTGCTAGATTATCTAATAATATACATATAGAGATTAAGGCTGCGAGACCTGGAATTATCATAGGTAAATCTGGGAGAGATTTAGATTTATTGAAAGATAGAATTGCTTCAGCTTTGCCTGAAACTGCGTCTTTGAAAATACAGGTTAATCCTGTTAGAAAGCCAGAGATGGATGCTAAGTGCATAGCAGAAAAAATCGCTTTTGATATTTCTAAAGGAAAGCAATATAAATTTTTGATTAAAAGATATGTTGCTGATGCAATGAGATTTGGTCTTAAAGGAATTAAAATTATTTGTTCTGGTAGATTGGGTGGAGTTGAAATCGCTAGAAAGTTTGCAATTGCACAAGGTAGTGTTCCTAGGCATACTATAAGAGCTGATATAGATTATGCATTAGCTGTTGCTAAAACCAACTCTGGTTTATGTGGTGTGAAAGTATGGACCTATAAAGGAATAAGGAGTAAATAATTAAATGAGTATGTTACAACCTAAAAAAAGAAAATTCAAATATGGATTGAAAAAAGTTCCAAAAGGTATGGCGACTAGAGGTTTTAGTTTGCAGGGAGAGTATGGATTAAAAGCCATGGCTCATGCACGTGTTACTTCAAGGCAAATTGAGGCTTGTCGTAGTGCGATTAGACGTTCTATGAAACGTGCTGGTAAATTGTTAATTAGAATTTTTCCACATAATCCTATTAGCTCTAAACCGCAAGAAGTCCGAATGGGTAGTGGTAAAGGAAGTGTTGATAGATATGTAGCTATGGTTAGACCTGGTGCGATATTGTTTGATATTGCTGGTGTGACTGGAGAAACTGCAAAGCAGGCGTTAGCTCTTGCTGCAGCAAAGCTTCCTATGCAAGTGAAATTTGTTGAAAAAGGTGTTTTTTAATTTATATCACTCTGGCATTTCTGCCATAAAATTAGATTGAGCAGCATATTTGTTGTGTTCAGCAATTGTTAAATTTATTTAGATAATGCTTTTTATGTGAATTTACATAATCAAATTTTTACAAAAATATTATTTTTTATTGTTTCCAATATATATGAGATTATATACTTTATAATGAATAGGTATGCTGTAAATATCAAACCTTATAATTATATTTATTAGAAATGACTTTAACAATAAGAATTGTTTTACAGGATAAAAGATATTTTAAAGCGATTATACTTTAAGAAATGATATATATGATTTTTTATTAAGCCTAGCTATTTTGGGAATAGAATTTAGTTATGTTTTTATTGAATTCAAATTGTTCTCATGAACTGAAATGAATGATATATATGATTGATATATAATCCTGAATCAAACTAATAAATGGTGGGCGATTTAGTTTCATAATGATAGTGATAAATAAAATAAGCATAAATAAAACAATAACACTCCAAATCGCCTGATATTATAATCTTCCAAATCGCCTGATATTATAATCTCAAGTGGGCTTATTGTAAGGTTGTTGGAATTTTGATGTTTAATAGATTGCATAATAATTGATTGAATATATAAAGGAGTATTAATTTATAATTAAAAGCATTTCCTAATAAATATATTTAAAGATCAGCAAATCAAGTTTATAGTGATATATTTTGAGAGCTATAAGGCTGAGTATACTGCGTAAAGCTATGAGAATATTGATTGGTTAGTAAATTGAGCATATAAATAAAAAAGCAGTAGCGTAAATAAATAAGCAGAGATATTTTATTGAAACTATGTTGTATGCGAACAAAGCATTAGATATAGTTTGAATCATGAATGCGCTGTATATAAACCATACACTTAATAAGTTATGCTATTGCATCAAATTAATTATGAAATTCAAAGGTAAGTCATGGGGATTTATGTATATTTAATATGGAGATATATGCAAATAATTATAGGGTATTGCCCTGCTCTTCCAAATTTAATATACAATATAGGTTGAAGGAAGAAGTGGTTATGAATAAAAAGCAAACAACATTGTTGGGAATGAAATTAATTGGAATTTCAGTTAAAACCAGCAATGCAAACGAAATGGATCCAACAAAAGGCAAAATATTGAATACAATCAACCAGTATTTAAACAATGACATTTCATCTAAGATTCCGAATAGAAAGAATCCAGGTGTTATGTATTGTGTTTATGCTAATTATGAAAAAGATGAGCATGATGAGTACACTTACTTTGTTGGAGAGGAAGTATATGAAGGGGCTGAGCTAGTCAATGCAGATTCTGATGCTTTAGTAGTTTTGAATATTCCTGTGCAAAGTTATATGAAATTCACAGAAGGGCCTGGAGAAATGCCAGGTGTCTGTATTAGTGCGTGGAGGAAGATCTGGGGAATGAATAGCAGTGACCTTGGTGGAGAACGCGCGTATATCGCAGATTTTGAAGTTTATGATGAGCGCGCTAAAGATCCTAGCAATTCAGTTTTTGACATTTATGTTGGTATTAAAAGTAGTTGAAGTGAAAGATTTGATATAAGTTGATACTGAAAGCTTAAGGTGAATGTTATGATATCTTTACAATAGTATTCTTATAATTCGTTGTAGGGGATATTTATAGTGTTATGATTACAAATCACTCATAGAAAAATGATTTTTATGTTTGGTTGAGTGAGCTATATAAGTTAGTTAACCTTTTTATCTTTAGTTAAATAAGCTATGTTAACCATACCAACTTTCTTATCTTTGGTTCTCTAGATTTAAATTTGAATATATAGTACATTTTATGTATGTCTGAAAAATTATTAGAACTTATGAGTAGCTATCTAGAGTTGAAGTTTCAGCATTCTAAAAAAGCCCTAAAAAATACTTCTGAATTGAAGAAAATTAGGAGAAAGATTGCTAAAATGAAGACTATAGAGGTGAAGAATGACTAAGTACATAAGTGGGAAAGTTGTGTCATGCTCTGCTGACAAAACTGTGTCTATTGAAATTAAGAGAAGATTCAAGCATCCTGTCTATAAAAATATTATTACTAGATCTAAGAAATTCATGATTCATGATCCTATGAATACATGTAAAGTTGGGGATAACGTCAAAGCGAAGGCTTGCGCTCCAATTTCTAAGAGAAAACATTGGTGTTTCGTGGAGGTAGTCAGTGATTTATAAAGAGACTATATTAAATGTTGCTGATAACTCTGGAGCTAAAAAGGTGAAATGTTTTAATATGGGTTCTCGTAATGGAGATGCTCGTGTTGGGCATAAAATTAGAGTGTCCGTTAGAAGAGCTGAGCCTAATGCTAATGTTAAAGAGGGTGAAGTTCATTACGCAGTAATAGTTAGAACAAAATCCATGATCTATAGAAAAAATGGTCTTAAATGGAGAAGTGGTGACAATGCAGTTGTATTAGTTGACGCTAAGGGTAAAATGCTTGGAACTAGAGTTTTAGGATGTGTTGCTAGAGAAAGTGGAGCTACTGATTCTGCTATTACATCTAGAGCTTTGAAGGTGTATTAAAATGAATATTAAGAATATTAATCTAAGAGTCAAAACAGGGGATTCTGTGATTTTGACTTGTGGTAATGATAAAGGTAAAGTTGGAGAAATCTTAAAAGTAGATAAGAAGAATATGCGTGTTGTGGTTAAAGGTGTAAATATTAAAAAGAAACACCAAAAGCCTACAAATGACACTCAAGGTGGAATAGTAGAGATGGAAAAATCTGTGCATATTTCTAATGTTGCGCATGTTTTGGATGGGAAAGCTGCTAAAGTTACATATAGCATTAAAGATGATAAAAAAGTTTTAGTGTTTAAAAAATCTGAAAAAGAGGTTAGATCATGAATCGTTTAAGTAATTTATTTAAAAAATCTATTGCTTCTGAAGTTCAAACAAAGCTTTCATTAAGTAATCCATTTGCGGTTCCAAAGCTTTCAAAAATTGTTGTTAGTGCTGGATGTGGTAAGTATTTAAAAGAGCAAAATAAGATTGATTTTGTTTTTGAGCAAATTATGAAAATTACAGGTCAATTGCCTGTAAGAGCTATAGCTAAAAAATCTGTTGCTGGATTCTCTGTTAGAGAGGGTATGGTATCTGGGGTGCATGTTACTTTAAGAAAAGATGCTATGTATAATTTTGTAGATAGATTGGTTTATCTAGCTCTTCCTAGAGTTAGAGATTTTCATGGAATGTCTTTAAATGCATTTGATGGAAATGGAAACTATAATCTTGGAATTAGAGATCATACTATATTTTTCGAAAGTGATGATGCATTTTCATTTGGGTTGAATATTGCAATTATTACTTCTGCTACTACTGATAAAGAATGCAAAGCTCTTTTAGAGGGCTTGTTATTTCCATTTAGAGAAAGGGTTCAAAATGTCTAAAACTAGTATGATTTATAGAAATAAAGAGAGACTAAGATTAAGTAAGAAATTTGAGAGTATAAGAAAAGAATTAAAAAAAACAATTAGGGATCCTAAATTAGAATGGAAAGATAAGGTTGTTGCAATGAAAAAATTGAATGATCTTCCTAAGAAAAGTATTTCTATTAGATATAGAAGAAGATGCGAATTGACCGGTAGACCAAGAGGTGTACATAGAGAATTCGGTATTTGCAGAATTAAAATAAGAGAGTTTGCTTTGGCTGGATATCTTCCAGGTGTTGAGCAAGCGAGCTGGTGAGGTGGTTTTATGAATGATATAGTTTCTGATACTTTAGCTAGAATAAGGAATGCTTATTTAGTTGGTAAAGAGGTTGTTGTAGTACAAAAATCTAAATTTGTTAAGAGCATTTTAGAGGTTATGAAAAGTGAAGGTTTCATTGCAGATATAGAAGAATCTGATAGATCAATGAATGTTACTTTAAAGTATGATATAAAGGGTGTTCCTGTAATTAGAGGAATGAAAAGAATTTCTAAATCTTCAAGAAGATTTTATGTTCAGTCTAAAGACTTAAAGAACATGAGAAGAAAAAGATTTGCCTTATCTGTTATTAGTACGCCTAATGGAGTTCTATCTGACATCAAAGCATATGCTCAAGGTGTTGGTGGTGAGCTTGTTTGTGAGGTTTACTAATGTCTAGATTGGCGAGAAATCCTATTGTATATGCTGATGGCATTGTTTGTACTTTTGCTGACAAAGTTTTAGCGATCAAAGGATCTAATGGTGAGATTCAAATCAAAATTCCATATTTCTTAGATTTGGATGTTTCTGATAAATCCATGATGATTTCTCTGAATGATCCAGCTGGAAAGAAAAGTAGAAACTTTCCTATGTTAGGCACTATTAGAGCGCAAATAGTTTCTGCTATTAAGGGCATTAATAACCCATTCAAAAAAACTTTAGAGTTATCTGGAACTGGTTATAAAAGTGCTATAAAGGGAGATATTTTAGAGATGTCACTTGGATATAGTCACCCTATTGAAGTGAAAGTTCCACCTTCTTTAAAAGTTGTATGTGTTAAGCCTACACTTATAGAAGTTTATGGAATTAAGTCTGAAGAAGTTGGTAAGTTTGTAGCAGAAGTTGTTGCATATAGAAAGCCAATACCATATAAAGGTGGTGAAATATTGCCCGATGGTAAAGGTGTAATTAAGAAAGCAGGTAAAAGATAATGTCTAGATTGGCTATATCATTTTGCAGAAGACAGCAAAGAAGAAGATATAAATTAAGGTTAAATAATGCTGGTAATAGATTAAGATTATCTGTTTTTAAATCTAATAAGTTTATATATGCCCAAGCTATAGATGATGCAAACCACATTACTATCGCCTCTGTTAGCTCTAATTCTAAAGATTTTCCAAAAGATTCATTGAAAACTTATGGTATGGAAAGCTTTAAATGGATTGGAAAGCAAATTGCTGACAAATTAAAAGCGAAAAATAAAACAAAAATTGTTTTCGATATTGGTGGATGGAAAATGCATGGTTGTATTAAAGCTCTTGCTGATACTGCAAGAGAAAATGGATTGGAGTTCTAATGAATAATATGCAAGAAAGCAATGCAAATATAAATCAAAAAAAATCAAATCAGCATTTTTCAAAAACATCTGATGCTTCTAGACGTCCTAGAAAATTTGATACTTCTAGAAAAAAAGTGAATGACCATTTGATTAAGAACGTTCTTTCATTAAACTGGATTGCAGCTGTTACAAAAGGTGGAAAAAGACAAAGAGTTTGTGCTTTTGTTATTGTTGGAGATGGAAATGGATCTGCAGGCTATAGCTTAGGTAAGTCAAAAGAAGTTTCAGATGCAGTAAGAAAAGCGATTGATAAAGCTTCTAGATCTATGTTTAAAGTTTCTTTGAAAGCTGGAAGAACATTCCATCATGATGTAGAGACTAAATATTGTGGAACAAGAATTTGTTTAAGATCTGCTCCATCTGGAACTGGTATCATTGCTAGTGAAGTTGTAAGATCTTCTTTGGAGGCATTGGGAGTGAAAGATGCCGTTGTAAAAACTATTGGTAGTAACAATCCATACAATGTTGTTAAAGCTTTGTTTAAGGCTATATTCAGCATGCAATCTCCAAAAATCATTGCCCTAAGAAGAGGGGTAGAGTTTGATAAAATAATTGGTAAAAACGTTTAATAAAACTTACTGATTTATTTGCAAACATAACATTATAAATTTTCCAATTTGAATTTCTCTTAGTGTATTATTATGGTTATAAATATAATTTAGCTTTGTAATTTTTGTGTTTCTCTGATATCTTATTAGCATGATATTAAATTTAATTAAGCCATCTAATATGAAAAATAGAAAAAGAGTTGGCAGAGGAATTGGTTCTGGAACCGGAAAAACTTCAGGTGCAGGTCACAAAGGACAATGTGCAAGATCAGGAGTTTCTATTAAAGGTTTTGAGGGTGGTCAAACTCCTTTATATAGGCGTTTGCCAAAAATTGGTTTTACTTCTAGGAAAAAAACCTTAGATAATACTTATACAATGAATTTAAGAGATTTGCTTTTTGCTTTTGAAAAAGGAATTTTAAATAAAAATGAAACTGTTAGCTTAGAGTCCTTAAAAGCAGTAAAAATTGCTAAATCTGAAGACAAATTAAAATTGATTGGAAAAGGGTCGATAACTTTCCCAATTAAAATCAAGTTGAACTCAATTACATCAGGGGCAAAAAGTTCTATTGAATCTGCGAATGGTGCAGTAGAAGGAATATAATGAATTCCATTTTCAACAACATGAAAACCTTTAAGGACGTGATGTCTAGAATATCATTTACTTTTTTTATTGTTTGTTTATACCGATTTGCAGTTTTTGTTCCTATTGCAGGTATAGATTTAACAGCCGTATCTTCATTTCTAGAAACTAAATTTAATGCGAAGTTTTTTAGTATATTTAACTCTTTCTCTGGAAGAGCTTTAGAGCGAATGTCTATCATGTCTTTGGGTTTGGCTCCTTACATCTCTGCTAGCATTGTTATTCAATTGCTAACGTCTTCTGTTCCTAAATTTAGAGAATTGAAAAAAGATGGACCTTCAGGTCAAGCAAAAATCAAGCAATATACTAGATATCTAACATTGCTATTAGTAATATTACAATCATATTCTTTGTCTTTATTCTTAGAATATTCTAGCGAGGCTAATAATCCGTTAGTGATGTATCCTGGTTATTTCTTTAGAATATCTACAGTGTTGTCTTTGATGGGATCTACATTACTTGTGATGTGGTTTGCTGAGCAAATTACAGCAAGAGGAATTGGAAATGGTTCTTCAATGTTGATTTTTGTTAATATTATAAGTGCGTCATTCATAGGATCTATCAATTTTATTGGGATGATTTTTAAAGGACATGTTTCATTGCCATATGCATTGTTTTATATTGCGCTTATATGCACTTTGTTACTTATTGTTGTTATTTTTGAAAGTGCAATGAGGGTTGTTCCTATTCAATTTCCTAACAATAGAATGATGATGAATAAAAATCATGAGATGCCAGTAAAGCTAAATGTATCAGGTGTATTACCTCCTATGTTTGCTCAGATGTTTTTAGGTTTTATCATATTTGGACTAAACAGTCTTTTGAATTTGTCATTTTTGAATTTAAGCGATTCGTATAAAAATTTACTACACAATAATAATTTGAATATTGCGTTAAAAGCTATTATGATTATGTTTTTTGCCTTTGTATATGCTACTATGACTTTTAACCCAGAAGAAGTTGCTGATAATCTAAAGAAGAATGGGGTTTTTGTTCCTGGAGTTCGCCCTGGAGAAAAAACAAAACAGTTTTTTACAAAATTAATTACACATTTGACAGTGTTTGGTTCTGTGTATTTAGTGAGCATTTCTATTATTCCTGATTTTCTGCTTGATAAATCTAGTGATATATATATAAATGGAACTAGTTTATTGATTATTGTTGGTGTAACATTAGAATTTTTCTCACATGTACACTCTCATATTAGCTCTAATAAGATGAAGACAGGAAAATTTAGAAGATAATGTTGAATTTAGCATTTTTGGGCCCTCCTGGATCTGGAAAAGGGACTCAAGCACTTATTGTGTCAGCAAAGCTAAAGTTAGATTTAGTTTCTATGGGTGATATGCTAAGAGAAGAATGTGAGTCAGGAAGTGTGTTAGGAAATGAGATTAATCAACTTATATCAAAAGGAAATTTAGTTCCTATACACATAATAAAAGATATGATTCATAAAAAAGTTAAATCTGCAGATCATGGTATTTTATTTGATGGAATACCTCGTAATATAGATCAAGCTATTTTCTTAGATGATGCGTTAAGTGATTTAAAGCAGAAGCTATCATGTGTTATTGAGTTTCAAATATCATCAGAAGATGTGATTAATAGGCTGAAAAAGCGTTATATATGCTCTGATTGCTCTGCTATACTATCTATTGATAATAATGACCTGGCTTGCAATAAATGTGGGTCATTTAATATAGAAAAAAGAGATGATGATATCTCTGAAAATGCAATTCAAAATAGATTGCAAATTTTTGGCGAAGAGTCAAAAAAAATTCTTGAATTTTATGCTGCAAAAAACATTTTGCATAAGATTAATGCTGATCAAAATTTTAATGATGTTACAAATAGCATTTTAAGCTTGATCTGTTGATTCTTTTTCTTTATAATTTCTCTGTTGGAGGTCTCTAAGTGAGAATTTATGGGTTTGTTTTACCTAAGAAAAAAGTTTTTAAATACGCTTTGAGAGCGATTTATGGTATAGGTCATCATAGGGCTGAGATTATATGTAAAGATATGAACATTGAAGATTCTGTTAGAGTTCATGATCTTGATGATTCTCATGCTGTTCAGTTGGGTAAAACAATTGAAAAGTATGGATTTATCATTGGGCCAGATTTGCAAAGATCTATCAATAACGATATTAAAAGACTTCAAACTAATGGTAGCTTAAGAGGTAGAAGGCATTTGTATGGTCTCCCAGTACGTGGGCAAAGAACTAAATCTAATGCTAAGTCTGTTAGGCGTAGAAAGAAAGTGATGTAATGATTAAAGCAAGAAGAAATGCACCAAGTAGAAAAAAAGAAACACATTCACATGTGACAGTTTATATTAGTGCAAGCTCTAATAATATCATTATGAGTGCTTTTTCTGATAAGACTAAAGCTGTTATTGCATGGTCTTCTCCAGGAGTTGTTGGATTCAAAGGTGCTAGAAAATCTACGCCATATGCATCACAAGCTGCAGCAGAAGATCTTTGTAATAAAATGAGTAGTTTTGGTGTAAAAAGTCTTTCAATTATTTTTAAAGGTCTTGGAAATGGTAGAGATTCTGCTGCTAAAACTTTTCAAGCTAGAAACTTTAGTGTGAAGACTATATTAGACAGAACTAGTTTCCCTTTTAATGGAGTAAAAATGCCAAGGAGGCGTCGTGTCTGATATTCAGAATAGTAATGAATATGTATTTGGACCGTTAGAGCCTGGATATGGTATAACTTTTGGTAATGCTGTAAGAAGAATTTTACTTTCTTCTATAAAAGGTTTGGGATTAGTAGGTTTCAAAATTAAAGGAGTGAATAATATTTTCTCCTCAATTAATGGTGTTTCAGAAGATGTAGAATATATTGCTGTAAATCTAAAAAAGATTGTATTCAAATCAGATTTAGAAGAATTTTCTATGACTCTTAATGCTAAGGGTGGTAAAGTTGATGCAAGTATGTTTGATTCTGTTCCAGGTGTGGAAATTTTAAATCCAGAACAATATATTTGTAATTTGTCTGATTCTGCTGATATTTCTATTGAGATTTTTGTTCAATCAGGCAAAGGTTATGTTTCATCTGATATGCTTGAAGTTCCAGAAGGATTTATCAAGCTTGATTCAGCTTTTAGTCCTATTGAAAGAGTTTCTTATAACGTAAAAGATATGAGAGTTGGTCAGAAAACTGATTATGATCAATTAAGCTTTAATATTAAAACAAATGGCAGTGTAGACTCTTATGATGCGTTAATGAAAGCTTTTAAAATCTTAAAGGATCAATCTGTTGATTTGATGGAAAAAGATGATGCTTCTGATGAAGAGGTAGAAGAAGTTGAAGTAATTGCAGATGCTAGGTGGAATGATGAAATTGCTTCTTCATTACAATTATCTAAGAGAGCTCAGAATGTGATATCAAATTTGAAGTTTATCTACATAGGTGATTTGATTACTGCGACAGAAAAAGATCTGTTTTCTGTTGCTGGTTGTGGTAGAACAACTGTTGATGAAATTAGATCAGTATTGCAATCTAAATATAAGTTTGATTTAGATACAAAAATAGAAGATTGGTCTGAAATTAGACCTAAAGGTATGGTGTTATAATGCGTCATTGCGTTAGTAAAGTAAAATTAAATAGAAAGCAAGGAAACAGAAAGGCATTAATTATGAACCTTTCTAGATCCTTATTGTTACATGGAAAAATCTGCTCTACAAAAGCAAAAATTGCTGCTTGTAGACCATTCTCTGAAAAAATGATTACATTGATGAGAAAAGGTGATTTAGCTTCTATACGAAAATTGATTTCTGTTTTCAGAGATAAAGATTACGTTAAAAATGTATCTGAAAAGATATCTGCTATGTATCAGGATAGAGATGGTGGTTATACCAGAACTATCAAAGTTGGTTTCCGTAAAGGTGACGGAGCCCCTATTTCTATTATAGAATTAGTTTAAACTGTAACCTGACTTAATTGGGAATTAGTATATATAAATTTCCATATTTATTTTAAGATTTTTTCATTAATTTAGTTTAAAATTTAATTGCTAATTTCTTTTCTAAGATTTGCAGTTTTATGAAGTTTTTATAAATATTTTAATTTTTTTCAAAGAACTTAATGTGCTCAAAGAAATAAATATTATTGCTAGAATGTTTGATATCTATACTGTTTGCATGATTGAAATTTAGTTTGAAATTCAAAAATCAATGCTTGCTCAATTAAATTCTTGCTGTTTTAATTAAATTTATAAGGTTATATTCTCTTGATTTTATTGATGATATTGTTATTTTGATTATATATTATTTGCTTACTGATTGTTTGATTTGATAATATTTAGTGCTTTAATAATAATTAGGCATATTAAATTACTGCATATTTATGATGTGATTTAGCTGTTACCCGTGAATGTATATATTCTTAAATAGTAGCATTTATCCCTATATATTAGATTGTTAATTAATATGCAATAAAAATAGAATTATATAATGAGAAATACTAAAGTAGGATGAGAATGTTATTTTTATACTATTTGCACAAAGAATAGATTTTCATATACTGCTAGTTTTACAGTTATTGCTCAGATGCATTATGATACTCATTTGATCAAGAAATAACTATTAGTAATGGTAGCGTATACTATTCTTTATATTATTTATATATATCAGTATATGCTTATTCAATATATATAATAGATAGAAATATCTTATAATAAATAAGGCATAGGTTTATATGTTACCAATAGGTTATTAATGAATAGTATAAGCTGTTAAAGAGTAGATAGCACTGATATCGCTAATAAACATGATAGCATTTAAATAGTGAAAATAAGTTGAGCATGTGATATTATGTGTAGTGAAAATAAATTATTATGGAGGGCAGGCTTGCAAAGTAATATTGCATGAAAATGATTTGCCTGATGATATTGAAATATCTGATTCAGTTGCTATAGATACAGAAACTACAGGATTGCATTTATATAGAGATAGGCTGTGTTTGGTTCAATTAACATTTAATGATGGGATTTGTCATTTGGTTCAAATCGATAAAGATCAAAAAGAAGCTAAAAATTTAACGGCTATTCTCGAAAATGAAAATATAGAAAAAATATTCCATTTTGGACGATTTGATATGGCAATTTTATATCAAGCTTTTAAAGTGATGCCTAGGCCGATTTACTGTACAAAGCTTGCATCTAAATTAATAAGAACATATACAGAACGACATGGATTGCGTGAATTATGTAGAGAGCTACTTGGTGTGGAAATTTCGAAAGATAAGCAGTCTTCTGATTGGGGAAGCGCTGAATTGCAAGATGATCAAAAAAATTATGCAGCGAAAGATGTTATATTTTTGCATAAATTACAAGATAAACTTACTGCAATGTTGTTGCGTGAAGGAAGGCATGATTTAGCAGTGTCTTGCTTTGATTTTCTAGAAAATCGTGTGAAATTGGATTGTGCTGGATGGCATGATGTTGATATTTTTGCACATTTGTAATGTGTGCGTGATTGTCATGCAAATTAGTTTTGCTATTTAATCAATCAATTGAACATATGTTCCACGTGGAACATTTTTATTTATAATTATAATGAAAAGATTTGTTAATATAATTATACTGTTACCCTTATCCTAATCTCTTAATATAATGGTTTGATCTTAATGATATATATATTGGTAATGTAGAATGGTTACGATGCTCCACATGAAATATATTGTTATAAGCTATATCATGAAACAAAGCTGATAAATTATCGATTGTATAAAATATCTTAAATAATAATTCTGCTATTATATATTTGTGCTTTATGTATAGTATTGAAGTTTCTTGATATTTAAGTACTATACGATCTGTTTTTTGATGATATTGTAAATGTATATTGATTTTTGATTGTTAGTTGCATATAATGTGGGGGTTGCCCTTATCGTCTAGAGGCCTAGGACGCCGCCCTTTCACGGCGGTAACACGGGTTCAAATCCCGTTGAGGGTGACTTGCAGTTTACTGTAAGCTCACTTCATTTTTTTTGAACAAAATCCACATTGAATGTTAGTTAATTTTTCTGAATATTTATTTATAATTTTAAGGTTTGTATATTTAATTGAGAAATATTTGCAATGGTATGCAGTATGAATGATTGTTGTATTGACTTATATTGATTAGCATAACATTAATGTTAATGTGCTTAACAATGCATATGCTGTAATGTTCCACGTGGAACAATTTGCATTGTGATGTTTATTGGTAATGTGCTGAGTTGAATAATAATGTTACTAGTATAAAACTAAATGTTTTGCATGGTATATAAATCAAACAATATGCTTTGAAATTATTTAGAGATGTTCCACGTGGAACAATTGTAATTATGGTCATGAGAATGTATTATCCAGCATTAGCAAATATATAAAGTGAATCTGATAAAAACACATGAGCTAAAGCATTATATTAGAATCTATAGCTACACCATTTTGGGCAAATGTTCCATGTGGAACAATTTATTCATAGCGAGATTTTCCTGCTTTATGTGTGGTTATATTTTCTTATTTGTATTTATACGATTATTCTGTTTATTGCATTTGAATTTTGTTTGTTTGAATTGAGCTTGAGATATGTATTTAGCATTATTGCTTAATATTATTGTTTTGTATGATAGGTTGGATGATAAATTATACAGTGTAAGGGGGTTTGATATATGGAGATTCTGCAAAAACATTTTTCCTAATGTGTAAGCTTGCTAATGAAGCTTCAGAAAATCCACATGTTATTAAATTGTGTCTGTTTTGGTAATATGACGCATCTCCTACAGCATATATTCCATCTGATGAAGTTTGTCCAGTAGCTGGATTGATTTTAATTTTAGATCCATATAAATCCACACCTAGATTATATACAAGGTCATTATTGCTTTGTAATCCATAACATGGAATTAAAGTATCAATTGAAATTTCTTTTGATTCTTTTGTGTCTTTATGTTTAATTTTTAAGTTACGTATTACGCGATCTGTACACCCATTTAGATTTTCTACTGTATATGGAGTTAAAATTTCACATTTACCAGTTTTTGCAATTTCATGTAATTTGTCCATAGATCCATCCATAGCTCTAAATTTATTTCTTCTGTGAATTAAAAATACTTTGTCTGCATAATCAGATAATGTTAAGCACCAATCTACAGCAGAATCTCCACCGCCTATTACAGCTACGTTTCCTGTGAATTGTTCAGGATTTTCTAATTTATAAAATACTTTGTTATATGAATCAATATCTTGCAGATCTGGTTTTTTAGGAGCAAAAGACCCTGCTCCAGATGAAATAATCATAGCTCTAGCTTTAATCGCTTTGTGTTGAGTGTGTAATATAAAGTGTTTATCATTTTTCTCTACATTTTGTATAGCAGTATCTAGAAGGATTTGTGGATTATATTGAATCATTTGATTATATAATCGGTCTATAAGATCTTGTGCATATATCTCTTTGAACCCTGCAACATCATATATATATTTATCTGGGTATAATGCTGTGCATTGCCCTCCTATTTCTGATCGTGAATCTATCAAAATACATTTTAAGCCTACTTGACCCAACATGAACACGCTAAATAGTCCACTAGGCCCTCCCCCAATCACAACAACATCAGTTTCAATTGTATTATTTACAATATTCATCATTTCTCCAATTTATATATTTTACATCTATTTGACAGGCTTTACAAATAATCCGAAAATGGTCCTATATGCAAAAGCAAGATGTAATAGAAAAAATAGAGCAAATCGAAAAGTACCTAGATTTCTGGAGTGCGAATATTGTGAAGAATAATATAGAAGCTAAAATTGTAGATTTAGAGCAGAAAGCTGGGAATCCTGATTTATGGAATGATCAAAGCTCTGCAAAAAAAATCTTACAAGAACTATCTAAATTGAAAAATATGTACCAGGAATTTAAAAGTTCAAAAGCAGTATTGGAAGATACAAAAAATGCAGTTGATGATGATTACGATAGTTTGGCTGAACTAATCAATGAAGACATAGTGAGTTTATTCAAGAAAACGGAGTCATGGTATATTCAGACATTATTTGCAGATGAATCTGATTCGCTAGATTGTTATGTAGATTTTAATGCTGGTGCTGGTGGTACTGAATCGCAAGATTGGGTTCAAATGTTATTAAGAATGTATATTAGGTTTGCTGAGAAGAATGGATATAAATGTGAGATTACAGATCAATTGATGGGAGAAGAGGCTGGTGTAAAGTCTGCTACTATTAAGATTTCATCAGGAGAGGCATCATTTCCGTATGGATGGATGAAAGGGGAGTCTGGTGTACATAGATTAGTTCGTGTTTCTCCATTTGATTCAAATAATAGGCGCCATACTAGCTTTGCATCTGTATATGTCACACCCGTTATCAATGATGACATTAAAATTGAAATTGAAAACAAGGATATTAGATTGGATACTTATAGAGCTTCTGGTGCAGGTGGTCAGCATGTTAATAAGACTGATAGTGCTGTACGAATCACTCACATCCCAACTGGTATCGTTGTACAATGTCAAAATGATAGATCACAGCATAAAAATAAAGATCAAGCAATGAGTATGTTGAAATCAAAGCTTTATGCTTTTGAACAGGAGAAGAAAAGACAGGCTGCTGTAGAGGGTATGGCTGCTAAAAAAGATAATGCATGGGGAAGTCAGATTCGTTCATATGTATTGCATCCGTATAAAATGATCAAAGATGTTAGAACTGGAACAGAATCTACACAAGCAGATAAAGTATTAGATGGTGATATTAAGGAATTTTTGATCTCATATCTCAAACTATAATGATTAAGCTAATATATTTATAGAATGTTCCACGTGGAACAATTCAAATCAGCTTATAAAACAATTAAATTAATCATTTGCAATAAATTCAAAAGAATCTTAAAGCTATAAAAAATGAATTTCAATAGCTAGGTAGAGAATGTTTGAAAAGTTTCAAATGTTCCACGTGGAACAATTCAGAACAGTTTGCTGAAATGCGTTAGTGGGCATTATGGCATGGAGATATATATTATGAGCTCTAGTAGGGTTAATATGAATTTTATATCTAATATGATAATTGATGAAATGTTTGATAAATTTTGGAATGAAGGTGATCATGATGTGAGCAGTCCAGTTAGAAGAAGGTCTGCAGAGTCTGATATATATCTGAGGTTTTTGGGAGCGCAAAATAGCGCTATATCAATTGCAGATAAAGAGATAATTAATAAATTGCAAATAGATGACCGTATTTTGAATGATGATAATTTGCGAGATTTGATTGCTCCATTTATGAGTCAAACTGATACAGTTGGCTGTTTGAATACTCATATACTAGACTATTTCGATGATATAGATACGGCCGACAGCACTGTATATGTCATGCTAACATTTATGCAGTGTTTTGGCTTTAAAACAATAGATTGTTTTGATCACGAGTTGAATATTGATGCAATGATACCAAATAGAGAATTCTATCAATTCAATCAGAAGTTTACATTTAAAAAGCTAGAAATTACATGTAATACAGAAAAGAAAGATAGCAAGCCTAATATAGAAGATGATATTAATATAAAAGATGAGATTGTTGAATATCTCATTAATACAGCTTCTGCTCAGGAATTATCTTTTTATGCTGGTAAAGATTGCGATAAAGTAGCAAGGATGGTGAATTTTGTTTATAGGAAAAATCCTGAAATGTTTGCAAATCTCAAATCAGTTGGGATTGGTGTGCCTGTATACGGGGATGGTGATCAAGATTTATATGAAGTGGCTGTTTTCAAAAATGATGTATTAGATGTATTAGATGAAGATTTGCCATGTAATATGCATATGGTATGGATGATTCAAGGTGGATCTGATTCTGATGATAATTGGGTAGCAGATCCCAGTGATTATATTGAAAATGGATTTGACCATTTTTACAATGAATTTATTTAAGAAGAAGACAAAAATTCTGGTATGATTTTTTTGTATATTTAAGCTCACAAATTATTTTTTTTAACAAATTATAGTAAATCAAAATAATTAAACATTATTATTTCGAGAAAAACGTAATTAATATTACCATTTGCAAGTAATAGTATGATCGATCATAGTATATGAGGATTCAGAAGTATACAAAAATCTAGAAATAAGTGTATATATTAATGCAATTATTCATAAATAGGCATAATTGTATATAAGTGTTATAGTACAGATTGTATGGCAGGTCATTCGAAATTTAAGAACATAATGCATCGTAAAAATGCTCAAGATGCAAAGAGAGCAAAAGTGTTTACAAAAATAGGTAAAATTTTAACTATTGCAGCTAGAAGTGGAATTGATCCAAAAATGAACCCATCTTTACGTTCTGCTTTGGATACTGCAAAAAGAGCAAACATGCCTAATGAGAATATTCAACGGGCAATTAATAAGGCAGCAGATAAGAACTCTGATATTGAAGTAAGATATACAGGGTATGGACCAGAAAACACTGCATTCCTAATAGAAGCAATTACAGATAATACAAATCGTACTGTAACTGAACTAAGGATGTTATTTAACAAACATGGGAATGGATTGACGGAATTATCTTTTATGTTTGATCATGTAATGATTGCAAATATTGAAAATACTGATGCAGATACTGTATTAGAAACTTTAATTGATTATGATATCAAAGATATATATGAAGATGATGGAATTAATGTGATTGCTGATTTTTCTCAAATGTCAGAGATCCAAAAAGCACTCGATGCAAAGTTTGAAAAAGTAATCTGTGAAGCGATTTATAAGCCAACAAATATGATTAATGTGAATGATATTGATAAATTAAGTAAATTTATAGATATTTTGGAAGATCATGATGATGTGCAAAATGCATGGCATAATTGTGAGAGCATTTAGTGTTTGCATATCTGTGTTTTTGTCAATTATTGAACTGTTTGATATGTTTATATAAGAAGAAAGCATTCGGTAAATTATTAAATCAGTTTATTGAGGTTGTTTAAATGAAAATATTAGGGTTAGATGCTGGATTATGTAAAACTGGATGGGGAGTAATTAAAAGGCAAAAAAGCAAAATGAAGTGTATAGATTATGGACTCATTAAGCCGAATGCCAAATTATCTTTAGAAGAAAGATTAGCATTTTTATGGACTAACATGATGAATATTTTACAAACCCATTCTCCTGATCACGTAGCAATAGAAAAAACTTTTTTTGGATTACGAAACCCATCTTCAGGTGTAATGTTAGGAGCAGCTTATGGAACAATTATTTCTACTGCAGGCTTAATCAAAACCCCTGTATTTTCTTATGCTACAAAGATGATTAAAAGGCAGGTAGCAGAAAAAGGTGATGCATCAAAAGAAGAAATTGCATTATCTGTATGCTCATTATTTAAAATAGATGCGATTAATCAAGAAGATATAACAGATGCATTGGCAGCAGCTTTATGTCATGAAAAACTATATAAACCTGAAGAAAGTGTATGAACTTGAAGATTGCGAACTTATCGTAATATTAATTTTGAATATATTGTAATGTATTAGTTTTTATTCCTATGATTGTTTTTAGTTAATTAGTATAAATGATAAGTTATGAACTAATAAAATTAGTATTCATTGAAAAGTATTTACATTTTGCTGATTTTATTTTAAATTTAAGAGTGTTTACATTTGTACCTAAAGCGTCTGATATGGCTAAGAGAAATTGGTGGTTGATTGATGCTAAAGATTTAGTATTGGGTAGGTTTTCTACTCAAGTTGCATGTTTATTAAGAGGAAAGCATAAGCCAATTATGACTCCTGGAGCAGATTGTGGTGATTTTGTTGTTATAATTAATTCAGATCATTTTGTTTTGACAGGTAAAAAAGTTGAAGATAAGAAGTTCTATTGGCATACAGGTTATCCTGGTGGAATTAAAAGCAGAACAATAAAAGAACGACTTGAGCGTGATTCTACTGAAATTGTTATGACTGCTGTAAAGAGAATGCTTCCAAAAGGTCCTTTGGGAAGATTGCAATTGAAGAGATTAAGAGTATTTAAAGATAATATACATCAATATGAGAATCATAATCCTACAGTATGGGATTTGAAAGGAATTAAGAATGTTGCAAGATAATATAGTAAGTGTTGCTGCTGCAAGTGAAGAAAATAGTATTTCGGCACAAGCTGTAGAAGCTTCTGAAAAATCTGTGGAGCAAGAAGCTCCAAAAAGAGAAAAAAAAGTTGATAAACTTGGAAGATCTTATGGAACAGGTAGAAGGAAAGAATCTGTTGCTAGAGTTTGGTTTAAAAAATCTAGTTCTGGTGAATCTTCATTTACTGTAAATGGAAAAACAGTTGATGAATATTTCACAAGAGCATTTTATAACTTAGATGTTAAAACTCCTTTGAATGTTTCATTAGCTGAAGGTGAAGTATACCATATTATGAGCACTGTAAAAGGTGGTGGTTTAACTGGGCAATGTGGCGCAGTTAGACATGGTCTAAGCAGAGCTTTAGTTAATTTTGATCCAGAATTACATATTTCTTTGAAGAAAAAAGGTTTATTAACCAGAGACTCTAGAAAAGTTGAGCGTAAGAAGTATGGTCACTTGAAGGCTCGTAAGGTAACTCAATACAGTAAGAGGTAACCTCTATTGTTTTAGAGATTTTAACTGTTTCAGTCGATTATTTACAATCGATTGATTTTTTTTACTAAATTTTTATTTAATTTCTATATAAATTATTACGAATTTGATTAGTGTTATATTGTGATCAATTTGTTGTTGTGAATATAATAACTGTTATTTTTAGTAGATTCTTTAGGACATACTGAATTATCATATTAAATTAAGCTATAACAATATATATCATAACTCATATATCAATTGATGCTATACGCATAATACTGTATGCAAATTTGATTACTGTATAGAAAATTATGCATAAATGTCAATTATACAACTTATGCTGCTGACCTATAAGTATTTATTCTAGTAGGTAGTATGTAAATCTACATATTATAGTGTTTGATAGGTGCATTCATTTATATTGATAGTGCTTGCAGGAATAGGTTGTTCTTGAATAAATATTTCATATTGCATAGTGATTTTATTATCAATCAATGATTATGAACATGTAAGTTTAATTATGAGTTTATTGGTAGGTGGATCTGTAAGAAGATGGGTTGAAATGAGCATATAGAATGATACATAGAAAGATACATAGAAAGATAAGCATAGTGAAATATATATACTAAGGAATGTTTTATGAGCATAGTGAAATATATCATTATTTGCATATGTTTTCCTAAAATACTATGGTTTTGATTTTTATCATTTGGTTTTTATAATAAATATTAAAAAATCTATAAAAAGTATAGACAAAGAATGTCAAAACTGTTAGATTAAATATGTTGGTTGTCATAGCGGAAGAAGACCCACCCGATTCCATCCCGAACTCGGCAGTGAAAGCTTCCAGCGCTGATGGTAGTGTGCCCTGAGGCATGTGAGAGTAGGACGCTGCCAACATTTTTTGTTTCCCCAAATAATTTTTTGTTTTTTAAGTGTTATAGATGTTTTTTTTAATTTTGTTAGTGAGATTTATAATCAGTATGTGCTGTGAAGTATAAAGTTGATAGCATATATTATCCATAAAGTAATTGCATTTTGATTTTAAAAAAGCAGTTGCTATATTTTGCTGTAAGGGTAATTTATAATAAAGTGATTTATTTTTGAATATTAAGGTGTATTTTCACAGTGTGAATAGAAATCAGTATAGAAAGAATAGGATTAATATTATCTCCAACACAATGTTCATATAATTTTCATTAAGCATATAGAGTAATATTGTATTTTATAAAAATAATATGATGTTTTGGAGAACTTATTGCATAGTAATTGTGCTTGTGGTCAGGCTATGTATAATAATAATTACTTATTTAGCAATGAATATATGATTATTGATTTGAAAATGAATAATCATTTGGTTATATAAATATAAACTGTTGGAAATATAGTATCATAATATTGAATTTGCATAATAAAACTATGTATATGTTTGATGAGTATGTTATTAAAGTAATTGGTTCAAATATTGCATATGGATTTATTATTTATAATGATTATATAGTTAACACTGTGATTAGATCTAATATATCAGGTTTAATTTAACATTATGATTAAGTAATAAATACTGTGATTTAATTATTTTGATTTAATATCTTGGTTGTAATGGAATTTAGTTTATAGCATATTCACGTTGGATCAATTCTGGTCGTATTCCACATGATCTATATGCTTCATGCCATCTTTTAATTATTGGCGTATCAAATACTAGCTTGCTAGATCCCATTACAGGAATCCATTCACTATTCTTCACTTCTTTCATGAAGTCTTCATACATCCAACTCATACATCCAGGCACTGCATAATATTTTTTTGGATAAAATTGAGTTGTTTCATCCATATCTGTTACAAATATATCTTCAGTAAGCTGATTAGTATTTGCTAATTTTTTATCACCACTATGCAAAAGTAATATTTTTTTATGATCAGATAAACCACCATCATACATTGGGTAAGAGCAATATTCTTCTTGCTTTAATTTGGTTTGGTTTATTTTTACAGCAGAAACAATAGATTCATTACACTCTAATATTACTATAACAGCATTTTGTAATGTTTTATTTGTTATAAATGGAGATGCCGCAAGAAATGAACCTTTTTGAGATTTATGATTCTTAAAATTGGGAAAACTATACACACTACTAGAATACCAAATAATTTTTCAGCAATCTACTCTTGATTTCATAAGTAAATTATGTATAATTTATCAATCTAGCTGTCTATAAGTTAATTAGATTTAATGTTTAGAGGGAGGGTATATAATACCATGAATGAACATAAGCATATGGAAGACGATTTGAACATAGATGATGATTCTATGTTAGATGAAGAAAGTCTTTTTAATAACGAATATGACTCAGAATCAGATATTATCATAGATGCAACTATTCAAGTATTTGCGTCATACATGAATAATTCTCATGAGCCAATTTCGGTAGATCAAATCAAAGAATTACTTTATTCAATGAAGAGTCAAGTAAAAGAAGTATTTAGATCTCCAGGCAAGCCATTAAAGCCTGCTGTGCCAGTAGAAGAATCAATACATGAAGATTACTTGGTCTGTTTAGAAGATGGAAAGAAACTTAAAGTTTTGAAGAGATATTTGCAAAATAGATATCACATGTCTTTGGATGCATATAAAGAACGATGGAATTTGCCAGCAGACTATCCTGTTGTAGCTCCTAACTATTCAAAAGTAAGACAAAAACTTGCTGTTGACTCAGGTTTGGGATATTCAAGAAAACCAAAAGCTAAAAGAGCTTAAAATTAATCAAAACTGTAATTTTTATCGATTTTAGATAATAATTATGTATTTCACATTAAATCACATTATTTTATATGGCTATGAAATTAATATTATGTAATCTGTTTATTTATTCTGATTCATCCTACTTACTTAAACTTCCTTCATAGGTTTGTTGCTCTATTTATATGAAGAACTGTATTAGGTGTCAGTTAGTAGAATGGATATTAAGGTGCTTATGCAGAAGGGTTGATGTGAGGGAATTATATATAAATATTATAATGCATGCTTAATCTACTAGATTGCTTTTGTAATCTGTTATATTTCTTATGCACTCTTTCGTACGTTCTTACTATTTATATATTGCATAGTGATATTTTTGCATTGTGATTAAGAATATTTAGAACTTAGATAAAATATTTTATCTATATATCGTATATTTTATATCGTGTTTTATAAAAATTATGCACATATTATTGCTATAAATTTTAATTTGTGAGATAAAATGTGTATGCGCTCTTAGCTCAGCTGGACAGAGCAATAGCCTTCTAAGCTACAGGTCATAGGTTCGAATCCTATAGAGCGTGTTCATTTTTATTTATTATTTATATTATATAAATATTATGTAATCTTTGTTTATGTTTTTATACACTTATTTGTTTTGTTTAATTGTTTTATAATTCTATTTATTACTTTTGTATTATTTGTTTTATAATTTCTTTATGATTTCATTCTTTATCATTGCTATGCTAATTTATACTATTTGTCACTATTATGGTGATCATCTTCTTTGTCATTACTATGTTGATCATTTTCTTTATAGGTTTTAAATTCTTCACTTCGGTAAATTTGTTGTAATTTATCTAAGCGTATTGCCTCTTTATCAAGGTGGAATCGTAATGTTGGTAAATATTTTGCATGCCACTGTGTTTTGATTTTTTTGATAATATCACGCTCAGACTCTTGTAGTATTTCTAGACTTTTCTCATCATCAGTTTGTAAATATACATCTGCATACTTGAAATCTTTGCTTAATTTAACGTATGTAAAGCTACATATACTGCCGTGTAGCATCCATGCTTCTTTTGTGATCATATCTAACAGTTGGCAAGCTAATCGTTCGTTACGTTTGTATGGTTTGTTTGACATGTCACTATTCTAGCATTTTCATACCATTTTAGCATCTTATTTTTATATTGTTTTAGTACCTTAATTTATATGTAGATATGCTTTATAATTGGTGTATGTTTATTAGAAGTGCTCTAATCAGTTGTATGTTTGCTGCTCATTTGTATGCGAATACTGGAATAGGTATTGCATTAGGATCTAAGGATTTTAAGCAACCTGTAATTAAATCAGACAATGATTTAAATGGTAAAAAGATGAAAACAAGTAAAAATTTTAGTTTTGGATTATCATTTGATCATTGGAATAATATCAATAGAATTGTACATATTGGGGGCAGTGTTAATATAGGTATAGTAAATAAAACTATTACTTATACAAGTGATGAATTAGATCTAAAGATTAAAAATGACAACCTAAATTTAGAGCTTTTTGCTAAAATTGGGATTGGTTCAAGAAAAATGAAAATATATACTGGTCCTGGAATTTGTGCAACAAGATTTAAACCAGAAGCATCATTTATAGATATGTCATCTGGTATATTCGATCCATCAAATAATAATAAAATAGAATTTGATGAGAAAAGTATTTTTGTCCCATTTTTTGGTGTGAAAAGTGGAATGTATTTTGAGATATCATCAAAATTAAGCTTTGATATATCATATATATGGGCAGTGACAAGTTTTAATAGGCTAGAAAGCAAATCATTTGGACTCAATTCAATTTCTCCATTTGATTCAAGATTCTTCCGATTTAAGCCAAAAGTTAGCAGAGCTGGGCTAAGTATTCACTATAGGATATCGTAGGAAATTTTAGATTGTATAGAAAATTGTATAGAAAGAATGGAATATTATAATGATTATTAAATATTTATATTCAGCTATATCAATTATGTATATGTATTGTTTTTTTAATTCTGGGTGGAATTCATACCATACCTTAACTGCATTATATGATTTTTTTGGATTAACAATTCTGATTGCGCCTTTTATTCCTTTTTTGAAACTACATTCGATACTGCTTGCTGTAATATCTAGTATTATTTTGGGTGATTTAGATAAATTTGGAATTGTAAGAACTTTTAAATTTACGAATAATATGCAATTAGGTGGAATGTTCGGAATGATCAATAAGCAGTTCATTTCTGCTATTTCTGCTTACATTTATGTGCCAATACTATTCTTATATTTATATTACTATGGTTACAAACGTATATTTAAGAGTGGTATATTAGGAAATCACATATTTGGAAATCGTACAAAATCTCCAGAAACAAATAAAGTGAAATCTGTTAAAAGTATAAATAAAAAAGCCAAAACGATTAAATCTTCTTTTATGCTGCCTAAAGTTTCATTTCTGTCTTCATCTAAATCAAAAAGATCAGAAAGCATTTCGAAAGAATTATTACAAAAAATATTGAATGAATATAAAGTGGAAGGAAAGCTACTAAACCAGCATAATGGGCCAGTTGTTACGATGTTTGAATTTGAACCTGCGCCAGGGGTAAAAGCATCAAAAATCATAAACTTATCTGATGATATTGCACGTTCTACTGAGTCTCTTTCTGCCCGTATTTCAACTATTCCAGGTAAGAATCTACTAGGAATTGAATTGCCAAATAAAGTTAGGAATTTGATTAACTTGCGTGATGTGCTAGATTCTAGTGTTTTCCAGAATAATAATTGTAATTTACCATTAGCATTAGGCTGTGATATAACTGGGAAACCAATTATCGTAGATTTAAATCAAATGCCTCATTTGCTTGTGTCAGGAACTACAGGTTCAGGTAAATCTGTTTCGATGCATAGTATGATGCTTTCTCTGTTATATTCAAAAGATCCAGATGACTGTAAGTTTATATTGGTTGATCCTAAGCAATTAGAATTATCAGTTTACAATGGAATCCCACATCTTCTTACCCCAGTTGTCACTAACCCTCAAGAAGCTGTAAAAGTTTTGAAATGGGCAGTACAAGAAATGGAAAGGAGATATAAATTACTTTCTGAAGTTGAAGTGAGAAATATTTCAAGTTTCAATGAAAAAGTACAGCGTGAATCTTTTAAAGCAAAAACTGATAAAAAGTACGAGAAAATGCCATATTTGGTTATAGTAGTAGATGAAATGGCTGACCTGATGATGACAGCTGGAAAAGAAATTGAAGTGTCCGTACAGAGATTAGCTCAAATGGCTCGTGCAGCCGGAATACATATTATTATGGCTACTCAAAGGCCATCAGTAGACGTTATTACAGGAACAATTAAATCCAATTTCCCAGTACGAATAACATTCCAATTAGCATCCAAAATTGATAGCAGAACAATTATGGGAGATAATAGTGGAGCAGAGCAGTTGCTAGGAAAAGGAGATATGCTTTATCTTTCTCCTGGTTACCCTACTACAAGAATCCAAGCTCCTTTTGTATCTGATGATGAAGTTCAGGAAATTACAAATTTTTTAAAAGAGCAGAGAGAGCCTGTTTATATAGAATTAGAAGTTAAAGAACATAATCTTGATGAGGAAGAAAATAATGATCCCATGTACGTACAGGCTGTACAAGTTATTTTACGAGATAAAAAAGTATCAATTAGTTACATTCAGCGTCAATTGCAAATTGGATATAATAGGGCTGCACGTATTGTTGAATCTATGGAAGAGCAGGGAGTTGTAAGTAAACCAGATCGATCTGGTAAGAGGGAGATTTTGATTTGAAATTATATTTATTCTAATCCAATTACTCTTGCTTTTGTAGTCCACCATTTTGATATAATACATTTAGGATAATCCGTCATTGCAATTTTCCCACCCAATTTTATATGATACCTAATTGTTGTAGTGTCTGCCGTATTTTTTTTATCCATATCTAATACGAAAATACTGTTTAGTAGCACAGTATTTCCTTGTAGCTTATGTGTGAATTCATTTAAACTAATAATATATTTTGACAATTCTTCTAATTGATCATACGATACATATAATGATTCTAAGCTTATAGCATATTCTATATACTGTTCTGGCAATATTTTTAATGGATTATGTGCTAGTGATAAGGATAGCGATCCTAATCCTACTAAATCTTGTGTAAGCTGTGGAAGTGTCTCTAATTGATTATATGATAAATCAAGTCTTATTAGTGTTGTGATAGAGTCTTTCATATATCTTGGCAGTGCTTTTAATTGATTATGTTCTAAATCTAATAATCTTAATTTTGTGCAATTTTGTATCGACTCTGGAAGTGTTTCTAATTGATTATGTGTCATAAATAATTTTTCCAAGTTTTTTAATACCTGTATAGATTGTGGCAATACTTTGAGTAGATTATATGACATAAATAATTTTTCCAAGTTTTTTAATGCCTGTATAGATTGTGGCAATACTTTGAGTCGATTATGTGATAGTTCTAATTTTTCTAATTTATTTAGATTGCCTATAGATTCTGGTAATTCTTCTAATTGGTTATGTGCTAAGTTTAACCATACTAATAAAATTAATTTACCAATAGATTCTGGTAATACTTTTAATTGATTATTTTCTATACGAAAGTATTTTAATTTATTTAAATTTCCTATGGACTTTGGGAGTTCTTCTAATTGATTATTATGTAATGGCATATCTATCAAATTAGTTAAATTTCCTATAGATTCTGGAAGTGTTCTTAGTTGATTACAATCCAGGTGTAAATCTTTCAAGCTAATTAAATTTCCAATAGATTCTGGTAATACCTTTAATCGATTATTTGACAGGGGTAATTCCTGCAAGCTAGTTAAATTTCCGATAGAATCTGGTAGCATTTTTAGTTGATTATCAATTAATATTAAATATTTCAACTTATTTAAATTTCCTATAGAATTTGGCAATACTTCTAATTTATTATGTGACAGAATCAGAACTCTCAATTCCATCAAATTTCCTATAGATTGTGGCAATACGTTTAGTTTATTACGTGCTAATTCTAATCTTTTCAAGCTTATTAAATTCCCTATAGAATCTGGTAATACTTCTAATTGATTATCTTCTAAGTAAATATAGACTAATTTATTTAAATTCCCTATAGAATTTGGCAATAGTTTGATTTGACTACGTGCAAAATCAAACATTGTCAATTCTGTTAAATTTCCTATAGAATTTGGGAATGCTTCTAATTTATTACCGCACTCACTGTATAAATTAAGCTCTGTCAATTTATTTAAATTCCCAATAGAATCTGGTAGTGTTTCTAATTGAGGGCAAGATAAGTGCAAATATATTAACTCACGTAAGTTTCCAATGAATTCTGGTAATACTTTTAATTGTTTTTGGCCAAAGCTTAAATTAGTTAATTTGGTGAGGTTGGCTACAAATGAAGGCAATACCTCTAAGTCACTGTAGTGTAAACATAATTCCGTTAATTCAGTTAGTTTGCTTATATAGTTTGGGGTATTATCTAATTCTAATAAAGGTTCACGCAACCTTTTTGTCCTTTGTATTATATGAGGCTCTATTATATTAAAAGATAATTTTAGTATATATTCTTTCATATGATCATCGCTTGCTATATGCTTTTCACAAAAAATATTGAGCATATGGTCACTTAAATGCATAAAATAATGATCATCTATGTGCATAAATGACATTACAGAATCATATGCGCCTCTTGGTAGATTTTTTTTTGTTTTTCTGAACAGGAATTCCTGCAAAAATTTGCATTGATCAAATTGTATTGATTTACGACATTGCCCAATATATTCATAAGATACTTCATGGCACACTTCATCAATATAACTTGCATTTATACTACATGATGCTAGGAAACATAGTAAATTTATTCTCTTTGTATAATTCATTGGTGCATTGTAGTTGATGTATAATGATTTGGCAATCCAGTGTTTTTAGTTAATTCAAATTGATGATTTTGTTTCAATGATGTGTCTAAATGATATATTTCAAATCTAGATTTTAATAATTAAAAAATTTAATCAGAAGGTTGAGATAATGGGGATTCTGGTAATACCCATTCACTTCCTACGGAATCTGGTCTGCTGTATGCTTCTTCTCTTAATGAATTTCCATGACTCTCATCTTCTTGGGAATCTTTTGTGGAATTTTGATTATCACATTCACTTTGTGCTGCAGAAGATTGGCTATCTTGTACAATTGGATTTCTTTCCAATCTTAATACTTTTAATTCGGTTAACCCATCTACGTTAGGTGATTTAGTCAGTTTATTGACATGCAAATGTAGTACTTTTAGATTAGATAAATTATTTATATTAGGTAGTAGTTTGATGCAGTTGTTATTTAGGTAGATTTCTTCCGCATTTACTAAATGATTGATATTAGGTAGCAGTTCAATTTGATTGAATGCTAAATTTAATATTCTAATACTGAAACTTAAAGTAGGGAACACTGTTATGTTATTGAATTTTATACATAACCTCTCTAATTTATTTGAGTTACTTAAATCAGGCAATTCAGTAAGTTGATTTGCATCAGCACTTAACTCTCGTAATTCTTTTAAGCGTCCAATTGACTGTGGCAATTCAGTAAGTTGATTGTTATTTAAATTCAACATTTCCATATTTTTCAAATCGCTCAAATCATATGATCTTCTAGGAGAATCAACTAATGGTTTTGCTTCTACCTTTTTGTTTTTCTTAAATAATCTGCTAAAAAATGACTCTTTAACCTTCTTAGTGATGACTATAGGAGCTATAGGAGCTAATACAGGATCAAGAGATTCTAAGTCATTAGAACTCAAATCTAATCTCCATAAGTTCTCTAATTTATATACATATTCAGGTAGTGATGTGATATTGTTTGATCCTAAATCTAATTCTGCTAGCTTAGTTAGATCACCTACATTAGGAATTGGTTTGCTGTTTGCTGGGTATGATAATTTTATTTGATTATGACTTAATACTAATTTTTCCAATCTGGCACCCATTGTGCATATATGAGGATTTACTTCGCTTAAGTTTGCATTATCCAAATATAAACTTTCATAATTATAACAGCTTGATATTAATTGCATGACTCCGACTACATGATTTAGATATAGTTTATCCAAACCACTTTGTGCACTACAACGTAATCCAACGCAGTTAATAATATCACCCATGCTATCTTTTCTGTAAACATACGAAATAATAAGATCAAATGCATCTAATGGAAATGTTTTATTGGATTTGTTGACTTTCTCCAAGCATAAGTACAAATGATTATCATATTTTCTAATTGCTTCTTCATAATACCCTATAGAGTGAGCAGTATTATATAATGCCAATGCGGCACCATACACCATAAAATTCTTCATATTTTTATATTATCGTAAGATGATTTTTTTGTAAATTATATACTTTATAAAATCTATCTCTTATTTAATAAGTTTTATTTTTATTGTTATATTAATTACAACATTTATGGTTATGCTTAGAGTTTTTAAACATATAAACAGAAATTAATGACAAGATTGCAAATTTTAAGATATTTGGTAATGGAAGCACATAGAATAATCCATGAACTATAAATATAGATAAAATCAAAGGAGCAGAGTTTGATAATATTGGTTTTTGAATTGAATAACTCTTTTTTAAGAAAAATTGATGCCATATTGTATCGATTTGGTCTCTCAGTACCCATAGTGCTCCTATAAATAAAATGCTTAATAATGGCATATGCATTATAATATTGATCAATGCTATTCCAAGTGAAAGTAATACAAAAATAGGTATAAAAATAGGGACAAACATTGCTAGTAAAAAGAAAATTATTAGTAGTACTACCCATGCTATAGTTAAACTTATAAAAAATGGTATTATCCAAAACATACACATAATACACATGGATTTGTTATGGAAATAATTTGTAATTTTGTTATGAAAATTAAGTAATGAATTCATGAAACCGCCTTTAGAATTTTAGGTAATAAATAAGAACTTATCAAGAAGAAAAATATATATTCAGAAGATACGCCATGTTTGAGCCATATGATACATATAATAGGAAGTATACTATCTATAATTATAAATTTGCTCCAACTCTTTTTGGATATTGATATAATTAATATTGATACGATTGATATGTTTAAAAACATAGATTAATTTTAGCAGAATTTTCATTATTTTTCTTGACTGGATTCTTGTTATTTTCCAATACATTTACTAATACATTTTTTGCTATTGATTTTAATAGCATTTTTGAGGAGAATAATGTATATATTATGAAAAAAACATCACATTTAATATCTGTAGTATTGAAAGAAAGATTAAGAGGCAGAGGTCTTCCTGGTGACGTAGTATCAGTTAAAAGAGGATATGCTTTGAATTTTCTGATTCCTGAAGGAAGAGCTGTTATGGCTACTAAACCAAATCTAGAAATGCTTGAACAAAAAAGAAACGATTGGTTATCTATAGATGAAAAGAGAAAAGCAGAAGGTAAGGCAATTAAAGATCAAATTGATAAAATCACAATAGATATTGAACATAATACTGTTGATGGATTCAGACTTTATGGTTCTATTTCTAGTAAAGAAATTATTATGCAGCTTGCTGATAAAGGTTTTGCAATTAAAAAAGAAGATATTGTTATGAAACCTATTAAAGAGATTGGATCATTTACTGCACAAATACACACTTATGGAAATCAATCTAACATTACAATTAATGTAAAATCTCCAGAAGTTATAGAATAATATATTCGTAAAGTATGAATGATATTCAAGAAGTAAAGATATTACCTAATGCTTTAGAAGCAGAAAAAGCGCTTCTAGGAGCTGTTTTGCATGAAAATTTACTTTTCGAGAATATAGCAGAATTTTTATTACCTGAGCATTTCTTTGACCCATTACATAAAAAAATATTCCAGCATATATCTTATACTATTGGAAAGGGTCAGCTTGCTAATCCAATTACAATTTGGCCATTTTTCCTACAAGATGAATTAATTAAAGAATATGGTGGGGAAGAGTATTTAAAAAATCTTGAATCTTACATTATTTCTTTATCTCATACAGAAGACTATGGTAAGCAAATCTTTGACCGTTATGTTAGAAGGCAATTAATACTTATAGGAGATAAAATAAAAGGCGAAGCCTATGATATGCAATTACAACATAGCGCATTAGAGCAAATTGAAAAAGCAGAGCATAATTTATTTTCTTTAGCTACGTTAGGTACTCAAAAGAATGATATAAATTTTGGAAATGCATTGACAGCAGCAGTGAAACAAGCAGAAGTTGCTTTTAGGAGTACTGATCATGTAGTTGGTATATCTACAGGATTATATGAATTAGATAGAGCTTTAGGTGGGTTCCATAAATCTGATTTGATTATTTTAGCTGCAAGACCATCTATGGGTAAAACTGCATTAGCAACTAATATTGCATTTCAGGCTGCTTCAAAAAAGAAAAAAGTAGCATTTTTCTCTCTTGAAATGTCTTCAGAGCAACTTGCTTTACGTATCCTAGGTTCTGAGACCAATATTCCATCTGATAAGATCAGAAGAGGAGCTATTCAAGAACATGAAATGCATAAATTAACAAAAACTTCACAGAAATTGTTTGATATTCCTTTGTTTATTGATGATACACCTGCATTGAGTGTATCTGGATTGCGAACACGAGCAAGGAGATTGCATAGGCAAGAGAATTTAGATTTAATTATTTTAGATTATTTACAATTAATGCATTCTGGTATGAATCAAGATAATAGGGTGCAAGAATTATCATTTATTACAAGATCATTAAAATCATTGGCAAAAGAATTATCAGTACCAGTGGTTGCATTATCACAGTTATCACGTGCAGTTGAACAAAGAGATGATAAGCGACCTCAATTATCTGACTTACGTGAATCTGGTACTATTGAGCAAGATGCTGATGTTGTAATGTTTATTTTCCGTGAAGCCTATTATGAAGCGAGAAAAAAACCATCTGAGGGTTCAGATAAAATGGAAGTATGGCAAGCTAAAATGGAAAAAATACATAATTTAGCTGAGATTATGATTGCAAAACAAAGGCATGGTCCAATTAAAAATATGCAAATCGGATTTGAAGATGCTATGACTAAATTTTACGATTTGGATAGAGCATAAATTTTAATGCTGTATCTGACTATAAGAAATCATGATTGTCATTGTTTAGCATCAGTTTGATATGGTATTCTCAGTACAAATTATTAATTTGTATTAAATGCAGAAATATCATTTAAATTTAGATGATATTTAAGCTATTTTATCAATATTTGAGAATCACTTAAACATATCTAATATGTAGTTGATATTGCAAGAATTATATGTATAATGGTGGCATGAAAATATTAAATTTCTATTTGTATGCGTTAATGATATGTGGTACGAATACTGTAACCGATATTGAAAAGGGAATTGAAGAGCGTTTGGGTTTAATGATAGATCTGTATAAATCTGATAAACGCGCTAGTTTTTTGACGGAAAATGGGGATAAATATGCTTGGTTGCCACAAAGTATTACTGAAAATATTGATGAGAATTATGAGCGATATGCTAAAAATCCTGAAACTCTAAAGGAGATTATTAGAGAAAATGATAGTCCATATATAAAAAGTTTAATCGAAATATATAAATACTCTATGCAAACATATTTAGCTTTATCTTTAAATATAAGTGGTTTAGAAGAACTACCAGAGATGATTACAAAGGTTGAAATAGGCACATTATATATGGAAGGGTCAAAGCTAAAAGAATTCCCTACACATATAATGCAGAATATTTACAATCCAATGGGAATAAACATAAGCTGTTTGAGGTTACAAGAAAACTGTTTGACAACATTGCCTGGGCATATACATAATGCATTTGAAATATGTGCAAATAATAATAGAATCGAATCGCCTCCTGATTTAGGTAGATCGATATTTTTAAGAAAATTAGATTTAGCAAATAATAAGTTGACTACATTTTGTCCATTAAATAGATGCATAAATTTAATAGAATTAGATTTATCAAATAATAAATTAAAGCGGTTAGAGGGATTGGATAAATGTATTCGCTTAGAGCATATGGATTTGCATTGTAATGAGTTAGAAGAATTACAGGGTTTTGAGCAGTGTGTGAGTTTAGAGACAGTAGATTTAAGCTACAATAAGTTTAGCGAATTACCTGATTTTACTGATTTGCCAAAAGTATCTAAATTGAATTTAAAGCATAATAAGTTAGAAGAAATTGATTTGGCTAATTTGCAAAATCTTACATTACTAGATTTAGGAAATAATAATTTAATAGAGTTGCCTAATTTGGATAAGCTAATTAATTTAACTAAATTAAATATAAATTCTAATCAGTTCAGTGAATTACCAGGATTGGATAAACTAATCAATTTGAAAGAATTGAATTTAGGATTGAATAAATTTATAGCATACCCAGGGTTAGACAAATTAGTGAATTTAACTATATTAAATATGAGGTTTAGCGATTGCAGTTTACTTCCAGAATTGGGTAATCTTACAAATTTGACCGAATTAGATTTCAGTGATAGCCAATTTAGCGCATTACCAGCATTGGACAAATTGCCTAATCTTACATCATTGAATCTAAATAGTGATCAATTAGTAGAATTAAATACTCTCGAAACACTATATTCTATACATACGGGGTTTGATGCATCTATTACTACATCATTGAGCATAAATAAGGAATTGGTAGTATTAAGCAGATCCATTATTTCACCATATGGCGCAACACATAAAGAACTATTAGATAGGCTAGGGAGAGCAATAAAATTATGTGCATGGCGCAATAAAATTACTAAGTTAGATCTACAAGATAAGAAGTTAAATAAATTAGATGGATTATCTAATTTCAAGAATCTAACTGAGTTGAATTTACATAATAATCAGTTCAGCGAATTGCCAGGGTTGGATAAGCTAACAAATTTAACTAAGTTGAATTTAATGAATAATCAGTTAAGTGAATTGCCAGGATTGGATAAACTAATAAATTTAACTAAATTATATTTGCATAATAATCAGTTCAGCGAATTGCCAGGATTGGATAAGCTAACAAATCTAATTGATCTGAGTTTGAGTAATAATCAGTTCAGCGAATTGCTAAGATTGGATAAGCTAACAAATCTAATTGAATTGGATTTAAGTTGGAATCAGTTAAGTGAATTACAAGAGTTAGATAAGCTAACAAATCTAACTGGGTTGTATTTGCGTAATAATCAGTTCAGCGAATTGCCAGAATTAGATAAACTAACGAATCTAACTAAATTGAATCTAAATTATAATAAGTTCAGTGAATTGCCAGGATTGGATAAACTAACAAATCTAACTGAGTTGAATTTATATAATAATCAATTCAGTGAATTGCCAGGATTGGATAAACTAATAAATTTAACTGAGTTATATTTATATAATAATAAATTTAGTGAATTGCCAGGATTAGATAAGCTAACAAATCTAACTGGGTTGTATTTGGGTAATAATCAGTTCAGCGAATTGCCAGGATTGGATAAACTAACGAATCTAACTGAGTTGTATTTGGGTAGTAATCAGTTCAGCGAATTGCCAGGATTGGATAAGCTAACAAATCTAACTCAGTTGTATTTATATAAGAATAAATTTAGTGAATTGCCAGGGTTGGATAAGCTAACAAATTTAACTAAATTAAATATAAATTCTAATCAGTTCAGCGAATTGCCAGGATTAGATAAGCTAACGAATCTTATTGAGTTGTATTTATATGATAATCAGTTAAGTGAATTGCCAGGACTGGATAATCTAACAAATCTAATTGAGCTGAGTTTGAGTAATAATAAATTTAGTGAATTGCCAGGATTAGATAAGCTAACAAATCTTACTAAGTTGAATTTATGGAATAATCCCATTAAAGATAGTGAGAACGTTCAGAAATTATTAAAGTCTAAATTACCTAAATGTAGTGTGTTTACTAAGTAATGCATTGATTTCTTTGCCAGTTAACTCTTCTTTTTCGATTAAGTTTTGGGCTAGTGTATGTAAATTTTCTTCGTATTTTTTAAGGATCTGAGATGCAACATCAAATGCATTATCAACAATCTTTTTTACTTGTTTATCAATCACTTCATACATACTCTGGGATGTGGAATTATCATATTGATCATTATAGTTATAGTGTACGTAACCAGCATCACCCATTCCCCATTTTGTAACCATATTTCTAGCTATATTTGTAGCCATTTTGATGTCTGATGATGCTCCTGTTGTAACTTTATCATCACCAAAAATCATTTTTTCTGCAGCTAACCCACCCATCGCAACTACCAAATCATCTAGTAACTTAGCTTTTGAAACAGAAACTTGATCTTTTTCAGGAAGGCGTACGACCATTCCAAGTGCATGCCCACGTGCAATAATAGTTGCTTTGTGAATAGGGTCAGAATTTTTACTTTTAAGCGCAACTAATGCATGACCAGCTTCGTGATATGCTGTAAGCTTTTTATCTTCATCGCTTATGATAAGTGAGCTCTTCTTTGATCCCATTAATATTTTATCTTTCGCTTCTTCGAAATCAGACATGTTAACCATGTTCTTTTCATATCGAGCAGCGAATATAGCAGCTTCATTAATCAAATTACTTAAATCAGCTCCAGAGAATCCAGGTGTTCCTTGTGCAATAGTATCGATCATTATGCTATCATCAGTTTTGATTTTTTTCATATGTAATCGTAATATTTCTTTTCTTTCTTCCAAATTAGGTAATGAAAATGTCACTTGTCTGTCAAATCTACCTGCACGCAATAAAGCTGGATCCAATACGCCAGCTCGGTTAGTAGAAGCAAGAATTATTACTCCTTCATTAGGGGTGAATCCATCCATTTCTACAAGAAGTTGGTTCAGTGTTTGTTCTCTTTCTTCACATCCACTGCCCATGCCCCCGCCTCTTTTAGCTCCAATAGCATCAATCTCATCAATAAACACAATGCATGGCGCATGTTTTTTGCCCTGTTCGAACATATCTCTAATTCTACTTGCTCCAACTCCAGCAAACATTTCGATAAAATCAGAACCAGATGTAGAGAAAAATGGGACTCCAGCCTCACCAGCCACACTTTTTGCTAGTAAAGTTTTTCCTGTTCCAGGAGGGCCTGAGAGCAGTACACCTTTAGGTATTCTAGCTCCCAAAGAAGCAAATTTTTGTTTATTTTTTAAAAAGTCTACAATTTCTTTCAAACCTTCTTTAGCTTCTTTAGCTCCAGCAACATCTGCGAAAGTGATATTATTATTTTCTCCCGTTGCTAGGCGAGCTTTTAGTTTTCCGAACAATCCCATTGTTTTCCCAGCACTACCCTGAATATTACGCATGGAATAAAACATCATTCCAACAATTAATAATGATGGCAACCAAGATAAAATCAAACCTACCCAATTCACCAAAGAAGTTTCTTGAGAATAGGAAGCTTGTATATGTACCTTATTATCCAAAAGCCTTTTTACTAGATTCTTATCGGAGTATGGAACAGTTGTAGAAAATTTCTGTCCATTTTTGAAAAATCCCTTAACATTAGGGCCTCTTATGACAACAGAAGATATTAAACCTTTATTAGTATCAGAAGCGAAATCAGAAAAAGCTATATTTTGAATATCATGCTGATCAGAATTTTTAAATACATTAGCCATCCCGATTGCAAGAATCACTAACATAAACCATAGAATTATATTTTTATTTTTACCAAACACTATAAATATTCTAATAAACCTAGCAAATGAAGTCAATTAATCCTAGCAAATAAAGTCAGTTCAATAGGGAGGGAACATGATAATTTATTGGAATTTACTCAAATATTACAGAAAATTTATAAGAAATTACTGTTTGTTAAGTTTATTAAAATAAAATAACTATTAAAATATCGTTTAGTAAATGCTGTTAGCGTTGTTTAATTAATTAGCATAATAAGTGTTGCATGAAAAATTAGAATAAGAAAAAAGATAAGCAGAATTGAAAATTCACTATAACTTATATGTTAATTTATGTATTAGAATGATTAGAAAGGTGATCGTATATTCACTATTACGTGAATTTATTTCCTGTGTAGTTCGATTTTTACCACTTTATAATGCTCTGAATCTGGAGTTGCACTCTCATAATGTTATACTGGTGAGACAATGCGTTGGTTACATTACGAATTATGCCATTACGTATAGCATAAGTGTTCATGCTATCTGTATCTTCATAAGCTCCATTTCTCAACTCTCATAAGTATCATTTCCGATAAACAGGTCAAATATAATCTTTCTGGCTGTAATAATATCCATTAGCAATTCTAACGATTAATTAATCTAGAACATTACAGAATTTTATTGACTTGTATTGATGAATTTACTTCTTCTGCAATAGTATATGATATTTCCAGATGCGATTAGAGTAAGCGCAATTAATGCCTGATACAATCCACATCCATACATAAGTACTAAGCAAGCAGAAATGTTAATGGCAAATATAGCATTATTTCCACCATGTATTTTATACGCCAATGTTCCCAAGAAATATATGCATATTAACAAAAATGCATCGATATATACCAACATTTGCATATTAATCATATTCATACTGTGTAGTAGTATAGTGATTGTAATTAATCCTGCAGAATATAATCCAGAAATAGTAGGGAATTTAGATGTTTTGCTTAAAGTGCTAAATCTTTTTGGCATCCATCCCATAGATGATGCGTTAGAAAGTATATAGGATGATACAAAAATAAGTCCATTAATACTTCCAATTAATCCAAAACATGCCATGAATGAAACCAAAAAAACTGCAAACCCACCCATTGTAATGTTTGCAACATCTGCAACTGGAGCCTGGCTCATAATTTGAGTTTCTAATGGAAGTACAGACATTACAGACATATGTACAGCGATAAACATTAGAGATGCAATGAACGTTCCTAACAGGGTTGCTATTGGCAGTGTTCTTTCTGGGTTTTTAATTGAATCTCCAGATGCTGTGGCAGACTCTAATCCTAAAAATGCGAATAGTGCTAAAGGCATAGCTTTTAATATTGATAATGTGAATGATGGGTTTTTACTTGCAATGCATAAGCTGCTGATAGAAAAGTATTTTAACGCTGAGGCAACTAAAACAAGTAATAATCCAACCTTCAAGAATGTGATCAAAGTGATTAATCCTACGGAAAATACAGCACTTCTAATATTAATTAAGGTTAAAATCCATACTATTGCTATAGAACAAAATGGTTTTAAAAATGCAATGTTTGCTGGCAACATAAAAAATAAATAATCAGCAAATGCAATAGAAACTGTGCAACATCCAATTGTCATTCCTAGCCAATGTGCCCAAGATGTTTGAAACCCTAGGAAATGACTATTAAATGCATTGTAAACATAGTATGGTATTCCAGATTTATCTTTAAATTTTCTGCTCATAAAAGAAAAGCTAAAAGCTAATGACATAGCGCATAATGATGATAATACCCATGCGAGTAATCCAAAGCTGCCAAAATAAGAAACTTTTGAAGATACAATTAAAATTCCACTTCCAATCATGCTTCCGACAACGACGGAAGTAGCCCCTATTAATCCAACCGATCTAATTGAATCTTGTGTTTTACTCATTTATTCAATCTCCTAAGTACAGATAATATTACAAAATACACGAAAAGACAAACAAAGCTATACATAAATATTGACGATTTTAACATTATCTTTTCTATAAGTCTTAATTTTTTTTCACAATTATTATATCGTTTTATTATGTGTGAAGAATATTCATTAAGTGATATTTGGGATATGGCTATCAATTATTTTGATGAAGATGCAAGGCAGAAGTCTTGGTATGTAATAGTCAGCTTTTTAGGTAAAAACCATACTGATGCTTGGATTAATAAAGACAAACCATTGCCAAGATATGAGTTAGAAAAATGTTTGAATTTGTTAGATAAATTAAAGTATAAAATTCCATTGCATCGTATTATGAAAAAGAGGTTTTTTTGGAAAGATGAATTTTTTGTATCTCCATATACATTGGAACCACGACCAGAAACAGAAGCAATCATTGAAATTTCTATGAACTATAAATCAGAAACTGTATTTAAGCCAAAAACCATATTAGATATTGGTACTGGCACAGGGTGTATATTGCTTAGTTTATTGAAAGAACATAAAGATGCGTATGGTATCGGTGTTGATATTTCTACTTTTGTTTTAGATACTGCGAAGCAAAATGCAGAAAATCTTAAAATCTCAAATTGTGATTTTGTTTTGCAGAGATTTGGAGAGTCTGAAGAAGTAAGTATGAACAGTATAAGTGATAATTATATAGATGGTAGTAATCACTATTTTGCAGCGTATGAAAATAACGTGTTAGCAGGACGTACTTTCGATTTGATAGTTTCAAATCCTCCTTATGTAAATACAGAAATAGATTATGCAACTAAATTTGACCCAATTGTTGCTGTTTTCCATGATGAACCAACACGCATTACAAATAAATTACCACTTGCGGAAAATGGTGTTTTTTTATGCGAAGTTCCAAAATATTTAATGCAATCATATGAAGAGTGTTTTAAAACTCATTATAAATGGCATAAATCTGGTCATCCAGAAATTTTGATTTTTGAATATAGTAATTTTGGTTGATAATTGAAGCAATAATCATGTTAAATGAAAGAAAATTGATTTAAAATTGTGCAATGCAAATTATTCTCTTTTTACTTTATGGGTTCTTTATTAATAATAGTAGATTTATCATAGTTTCTTGCAATATAATCTAGATTAATTTATTGTGATGCAACATAATAGCGGATAATGAAATTAAATATGACTTTTTCACACATTATAGGTTTTTTCTCTGGAGCTGTAACTGCACTATTATTTGCAGAAATGTTTTGTATAAGCTTTAATCCTATACAAGATCAAATGCCATTCATTCAATGTGATAAGAATAATTTAATTGTATATTCTTCTCCATCTTGTAGATATTGTGCGAAGTTCTATGAAAAAATAGATAAACTACAAAATAAGAAAAAGCTTAATATAAAGAATGTTGATATATCAAGTAATTTAGTTGATGCTATGGGTAGTTCAATAATTCTTCATGCAAAAAATCCGAATAAAATGAGAAAGCATATATTCAAAACACAAAAAATGTGGCTTAATGAAGAAGATATTATGCTTTCTGCGCAAAATTTGATTCAAATATGCAATAAATTGGAGAGTATAGATTTAGAGAGAGTGTATTCAAAGGTGTCTGTTTTGATGAAAGAAACTAGAAAAATGTGTTCTTCTTTAGGTCATGAAGCATTACCTACAATATTATTAGTAAAAAAGTGGGAAGGTGTGAAAAATATAGATAGTGTATTGCAAGAGATTGAAGAATCTGATGGCATGCGATTTGGAAGTTCGAATGTTTGTTGATAGTAATAATTTAGGTAAGAGAAAATTGCTATATTCTGGCACTACTAAGCAAATATATGGAGCTGGCAAAGATACTTTGATTATGCATTATCCACAAAAATTACAAAATGATGTATGGAGAAATCATTCTTCATCAATGATATGGAAATATTTGTCAGGAATGGGAATTAAAAATCATTTTATACAAAAATTGAATTTACGTGAACAATTAATCAAAGCAGCTGAAACATATCCTGTATTTGCTAAAATATATAATATAGTTCCAAGAGAAATGCATCAAAGAATTGGAATTGAAGAAGGCACATATTTTGATAAACCACTTATAGAGTGGCATTTTAAATCTAAAGAATTAAATGATCCTATAGTATCTTTAGAGCATATTAAGCATTTTAACTGGCTAGAAAAAACCCAAATAGAAGAGATACAATACATTACATCTAGAGCTAATGATATATTACAAGCATATTTTTACTGTCATAAAATGAGATTAGGAGATATTTCGCTTGAATTTGGTAAGATTGATAATAAAATTGCATTAATTGATGAGATTTCTCCTGAAACATGTAACTTCTGGAGTGTTGATGTTATGGGACAAATGCAAAAAGACGAAGTGTATAGTGTGATGAAAAATATGGCAAAGTCATAAAATTATACAATAATCACATAATATTGAACAATCAAAGCCCATAAAAACTGATTAAGTAATAAATTGTAATGCTTCTTAACTTAATTAACTGTTTTGTGAAGTGAGTTGATTTGATAAAAAACATTAAAACATTAAAACATTAAGTAGTGGCAGCTAAAACAACAGATTGATATTGATAATAATAATTAATTGATACTTCATACGCTAACTATTGATATTTATTTGATAAATACATTCTATGGGTTTTATATCTACAATACAGTAGTGTTTATGTCGGTAAGATGTTGATAAAATTTCGTTTCTATAGATTTTTGATTGTTTATATGGTAAAAAATGTTTTTTAAGGGAGTGAATTAAATATGAATCAAAGTATAAAAGAAAGAGTTATTAAGATTTTAAAGAATTTTAGCAAAAAAGAAGATGTTGCATTTGATGATGGAACTGAATTGAAGGACTTAGGATTAGATAGTTTGGATACAGTTGAGATGGTAATGGAAGTTGAAAGTGAGTTTTCAATTCAAATTAGTGATGATGCAGCTGCAGAATTTAAAACTATTGGTGAAATAGTTAATTTTATTACTAATGCAAAATAAGCATATTGCTAATAAATGAATGTTTTATAAATCGTTTTATAAAGCTTAATATGGAATAGTGCATAGGCAATATTTCAAAATCATAAGGAGATTATTTATGAAGGATAGAGTAGTTATTACAGGATTAGGAATTGTTTCTCCTCTTGGGGTTGGTGTAGACCATAATTGGAATAGAATAAAATCTAAAAAAAGTGGAATATCTAAATTAGGCGATGAATACGATAAAATACCTTCTCAAATTGCTGGGTTAGTTCCAAGAGGAACAAATGCTGGTGAATTTAATATAGATGATTTTATGAGCAAATCTGAGCAGCGTAGGAATGGTAAGTTTATATCATATGCAGTTGCAGCTGCAGCAGAAGCAAATAAAATGGCAAAACTAGGTGATATTGAAGATCGAACCAGAATTGGTGTTTGTGTTGCTTCAGGAATTGGTGGTTTGCCAGAAATTTGTGAAACATGCAATGCATTTGAGAAGCAAAAAGAAGAGTTTGGATCTCGTAAGATTAGTCCATTTTTTATTCCATCTGTTTTGACTAACCTTGCGCCAGGATACGTTGCTATTAAATTTGAATGCAAAGGACCAAACTATGGAGCTTCTAGTGCTTGTGCATCAGCTTCTAATGCGATTGCTGATGCTGCAATGCTTATCAAGTCAGGTCATGCTGATATTATGATTGCAGGTGGAGCTGAAGCTTCTATCTGTCCATTAGGCGTGGCTGGATTTGCTGCGTTGAGAGCTCTTTCGACTAATTACAATAATAATCCAGAAGTTGCATCTCGCCCTTTTGACAATGATCATGATGGATTTGTAATTGCTGAAGGTGCTGGTATCTTAGTTTTGGAATCTTTGGAATCTGCTATTTCTAGAAATGCTATAATATATGGAGAATTGGCATCATATGGAATGACATGTGACGCTAGTCATATTACAACTCCAAGTGGAGAACAATCAGCACGAGCAATGTCTTTTGCAATCAAGGAAGCTGGGTTAAATCCTTCTGATATAGGATATGTTAATGCTCATGCAACTTCTACTCCAGTTGGAGATAAATGTGAAATTGATGCAATTAAATCTGTTTTTGGAGAGCATGTATATTCTGATAAATTCGCTGTATCCTCTACTAAATCTTATACAGGTCATTTATTAGGTGCTGCAGGAGGAGTGGAGGCTATATATACGCTGATGGCATTACGCAATCAAACCTTACCCCCCACAATTAATGTGAATAACCCTATTCCAGAAATAGCGAACATAAACTTTGTGCCAGAATTCCAAAGCCATACATTTGATTATGCTATATCAAATTCTTTTGGATTTGGTGGAACAAATACATCATTATTATTTAAGAAATATGATTGATAATAACAAAAAATGTAATTGGTCTGTGCTTAATAGGATAATTAAGTGATTTGCAGAGTAATTTTAAAGGTCATAAATTAATATGGAATCTGGTATTTTTATTATAAACAAACCGATCAACCTAACATCTATGGATGTGATCAGAAAAATAAAGCGAAGGTTTAATATTAAAAAAGTTGGTCATGCTGGCACATTGGATCCAATGGCAGATGGAGTTATTCCTATATTAGTTGGAGAAGCGACAAAATTTGTTCCAATCTTACACGATCAATATAAAGAATATGAATTTACAGTAGAGTTTGGCAAGAAAACTGATTCGTATGATCAAGCAGGTGAAATAATAGAAACTAATGAATACATGCCATCTAAAAAAGATTTGCTGAGTGCAATTCCAAAATTTACTGGTGAAATTCTGCAAGTTCCACCTAAATTCTCTGCATGTAAAGTGGGTGGAAAAAGAGCATATGATTTAGCTAGAGACAATATTGATTTCGAATTGCAAGCTAAAAAACGACATATATATGCATTGAGTTTGGAAAAATATGATGCACCATTTGTAACATTTAGAGCAAAATGTAGTTCTGGCACTTATATAAGATCTCTTGCTGTAGATATTGCTGAATATGTAAATAGTATATGCTACGTCACTAAATTAACTAGGGTCAAATACTGGAAATTTGACATTGCTGACTCTAAGCATATAAGCATTGATTTTCAAAAAATCAAAAATAAAACTAAGGGAATAAATATTGATTCTGAAAGTAGCATGAATATTGATTCTAAAAGCCTAAATAGCATAAATGATATATCAGAAAATGATCTAATCAAATTGGAAAGTATAAAATGGGATAATATGATCAATATTACTGCAGATCAATATGATTATTTAAAACATGGAAGATCAGTCGTAATAAATAGTAATAATGGTGTTTTCATTGGTTTATATAATGGTAAAGTAATGGGAATATTTGATATTACAGAGGGTATACTTTCAGTGAAACGTATGTTAAAATGTGGTTGATTTTAAGGAGAAGAACTTGAATAAAAATTTAGGAAGTAAGCAAGACGTATTAGAGAATTTTGGTAATGGTGGGAAAAATCCCGGATCTACTTCTGTACAAATTGCGCTTTTAACATTAAGAATAGAAGAGATGAGTGATCATCTTCAAACACACAAAAAAGATGTTCCAGTTCAAAGAAGATTGAAAATGCTTGTTGAGAGAAGAAAAAAATTACAAAAATATTTGAAATCTCAAGATGCGGATCAATTGATTGAATTGAACAAAAAGCTTGGGTTACGTAACTAATATATGTCAAAAAAAAATTTAAAGAAGTGTATTATAGGTGGAGCAGAAATATCATTAAGAGATGATATTATTACTGCTAATTGTGATGCATCTGTCTTGATTAAGCATGGAAACACATCAATTTTATGTACAGTATGTATAGGAGATTGGGAGAACAAATCTTATTTGCCATTACAGGTTATATATCAAGAAAGAGCTTATGCTGCTGGTAAAATTCCTGGTGGATTTTTGAAGCGTGAAGGAAAAAAAGATAAAGAAGCTTTGATTTCTAGAATGATAGATAGAGCTTTAAGACCTTCAATTAATCAATCATATAAATATAATGTGCAGGTAATTTGTACAGTCTTAGATTATGATAATCAGTATTACAATGACATGTTATCTATAATAGGAAGTTCCATTGCTTTACAAATGGCAGGTGTGCCTTGTGTTCCAATGTGTGCATATAAAATGAGCTTTAATGGTGAGAAGTGGAATTTTGGAACAACTAAAGATAGGAAGCATACTATTACTTTTGCTAGAACATCACAAGGATTAGTAATGGTTGATTCTTATGGGGATCCAATTAAACGTATAGCAGTATCTGAAGGTATTAATTCTTCAATTGAAGAAACAAATTCAATTTTAGAGCTTGCTAATTCATTTGTATATGACAGGCGAAATGAAATAAAAGCTTCACCTGTAGTGGATAGTCAAAATATCTCTGTTGATACACAATTGATTTTAGAAAGATTGCAGAAAAACAATGATATTTCTGATTTGAAAAATGATTTCTTATCACAATGGAGTAATAAGGATGAAGGGCATAATAAATGGAATCAAATCGTACGTGCAGTTGCTAGAAATGCTATTGTTTGGTCTGGAAATCGTTTTGATGGTAGATCACTATCTGATTTAAGATCCATGAAATTTGATTCAGGAATTTTAAATTCTGCAAATGGAAGTGGTTTATATTCTAAGGAAAAGACTCAAGTATTATCATCTGTAACATTCGGTAATCCTGAAGATTCTCAAATTGTTGAAACATTAGATGGAACTTATAAAGATAAATTTATATTCCATTATATATTTGATCCATATTCATGTGGTGATATTAGAAAAATTGCTGTGGCTAGGCGAGATATAGGTCATGGTAATTTAGCGAAAAGGTCTATTAAGCCTTTACTAGATAATAAGAGAATGCTTAGAGTTGTTGCTGATGTAATGAGCTCTGATGGATCTTCATCAATGGCTAGTGTATGTGCCTCATACTTGGCTATGCGTGATGCTGACATGAAAATTGAGCCAGTTGCTGGTATATCTGTTGGTTTGATTTTAGAAGGATATAGACATTATTTATTAATGGATATTAATGCGCAGGAAGATGCTTGGGGAGATATGGATTTCAAGATTTCTGGTACCCAAAATGGAATTACATCTATCCAGATGGATATTAAAGTACCTTGGATTCCTATGAATGTTTTTGATGAAGCAATGCAATTTGGTATGCAAGGTGTGAAAAATATTATTAATATGTATCCTGCAAAATTCATTAGTAAATCTGACGAAGATGTAAAGAAGCAGAGTAAATTTAATGATAATGTAGAAAAGCAGGCAAAACCTGATCATGCAAGAAAACGAAATGCACCTACTAGTGTAATGAGTGATGAAAATGCTACAAATGATGAAAATGCCAAAAAATACACTAAAGCTGAATATTCTGATGAAAATGTAAAAAGACAGCATAATAAAATTGATAAACAAAGCAATAAAGTTGAAGGTCAGAATAATAAAGCTGAAAATCAAAGCAATAAAATTGAAAGCAAACCACAATCTGATAGAAAGAGTCGTAATAAGACACAAAATGATCAAGATATTAAGGTGAAGAAATCAAAAAGCTCACCAAATGCAGAACATGATATGATTAAAGAGAAAGATAGTGGAGCTCAATATGGCAATGAAGGCCAAGTAAAATTATCGATTGAGCCTGATATGATTCCATCTCTTATTGGAAGAAAAGGTGCTGTAATCAATGATATTGAATCATTAAACGTTCGTATTGATATTGATAAAAAAGATAATACTATTCTGATTCAAGGTGAAAAAAGTAATATCAACCAAGCTTTGATTCGTGTATTTGAAATTATGAAAGGTAAGAACAAAGTTGCATTTGTTAAAATAATCCATATTCATAAAGATAAATTACGTATTTTGACATTCGACGGAAAAGAAAAAAATGTTTCGTGGGATAATAAGTCAGATATACAAGTTGGTGATTTTATTAAAGCCACAATTGGAAAATTCGGACATTTAAATTACTTAGATAATATTTCTATTAAATAATGCTTAAATGATTTAAATATTCAAATGGTTTATAGGTAATTCTGAAAACCATGTATTTTCTGCAGTTCAATTAAAATTTACAATAAAATTATATTTATTTATTAAATTTCCCCAGAAGCATTTGGTTTTATATAGAAAAATGATATATAGGCAACTTATTAATATGCATAATATTGGTGTAGTATTGACGGTTTATGATCTTAGAAAGCAAATATACTTATTAGCTTATATATATTATTTGTTTATATATGATGATTCACAGGTTGATATATAATATTTATGAATTACTTTACAAATATATTTCTAGTATATGCAATAATATACAATATAGGTCATTAAAGTATATAATATAGGTTGTTTATCATTAGATACTGTTTCTTTATAGCATTTTTTGGAATTATATATTTCACCATATTTATATATGTATTATAATTTACGATTAAGACGTGGTTTTTTAAATATAAACTTCAACTGAGATTTGGATTTGATTTGAGATTAATATATGCGTTTAATCAATTGCAATTTGTAAATTGTATTTAAACCTGTCAAAATATAGCATGTTGTCAAAAGTTTTTCTCAGTTTGAGTTATATAAATGTGTTATTTTTATTATATACCATGGTTAAATGGAATGGACGCAAATTGTTGCATGCAGGAACATTTGGTTGGGTCGCTTTTTGGTTTTATCTTTTATCAGATCTGCATTTTATGAATATTATTCTCCTGTTTATTTCATTCATTACTATTCCACTCACCAGTAGCTTATGGATGAAGTATTTTTCACAAAAATAGGTAGCATTATGATTAATTAAAATAAGTCATATGATTCATAAGCATTGTAATGAATTAAGAAATCTATTAAATTCATCAATATAATTTTAGTTCTTACTTATATGGAAAACAGTTTTTATTATAAATTTGTTTGAGAAAAAAAACTCCCCGGGCTGGGATCGAACCAGCGACCAATTGATTAACAGTCAATTGCTCTACCGCTGAGCTACCGAGGAATATAAGTACATTATAGATAATTATACAGAAAATGCAATATGTTTATTGGTTTTCATGGCATATAAAGGTAATTAATGTGTGGAATTTAACAGGTTATTAAGGAGTGATGAGTGAAGTGATGCGCAGTATTTATAAATGAGAGTTAAGCAATACTTACCATATTGGTTTACGCAATTCTCTCTCTTCGAAATGCGAATTTGTTATGGATTAAATGAATTTTTCATGCCTTTGATCCGAAAATACGCATAATCAAATGGTTGCGTTATGGATAATAGTGTGTTCTAGTATGTTCATGAAAATTTTACTATATATGGCGTCGCTATGTTCATTAAGTGTTTATACAACTACTCCAACTACATGGTTTATCGGCCCACATCATATGAATCCGGATCCTGCTTATCCCCCGTTACCATGGATCAAACTCGGAAATATTGTAGCTCCTGCTGAAGGAGAAAGTAGTGAGTTATATGAGATGGGCGAAAGGGTTTGTGTTGAACATACTGAACAGTCTGTGAAAGATTTTGAAAAATGTATGCACGAAGGCATTTTAGGGGATTTATTTCGGTTGGGGCTAAAACGTAATGAGCTGGAGAATGAAATACTTTGTTTGAAGAACAATATAGTAGAAGAAGTAGAAAATATGGATCATACAGATCCAATGCGTATAAGAATGGAAGGCTATGCACTGGGAGCGCGTAGAATAATAGAAATTTATGAAGCGAATATTAATGCAATTGAAGAAGAGATGGAGCAGAAAAAAAGAGATCATAGTGAAGAAATTAATAAGATTATGGCTGAAAAGATTTATCCATTACTTAATAGAAATACAAGATCATTTAGTAATGATAATAGTAAAAAATGGATTATTAATGGTGAAATAGTTGATGCAGATGAAGTTCCAGACGCTATGAGAGATTTTCAAAACTTTAACCTCAATGATTTTGAATTTGGAATTAATAGCAAGAGGTATGAAATAAAACCAAAGTTAGAGGAATGTGTTGAAGAGAAAATTAATAATGAGTTTGATAGCACGCATAATGCAGATAACCCAATTCATGTATCTATAGATTGTTTGGCAGAAATAGGTGTTCCAGATGATATATTGAATGAGATATATAAGGGTATCAATCATGATGATCATGGAGCAGCTGATGCAAGTCGTATATTACAATTGTTAAATTCCAAAGATTATAGGGGCACAGAATATTTAATGAATAGTGATGATAATTGCATAATTCCATATAGCGTTCTGAAGCAGTTCCAAAGTTATGATGTTAACTGTGCTATATTGAAGGAAAAAATTGAGGATAGGAGTCAAAGGAAAGGTAGTGTGACAGTTATTGATGTTCCAATTGGTGGTAATATAGGTTGGGGATATGGATTGTTTGATTTATTTAAAGATACACCTGTTAGTTATGGTAGTTATGGTGCATATAGAGCGGCTGCAAACAAAAAATAATTGACGTAGGTGCGCCATTAATTCCAATATCACTAGTAAGGTGATACATTGGATTAGAATTTCATTTTTCTATACTTTTACCTATTGTGATTAATACAAAAGATTCAGGAAACTAGCAAATATTTCGTAATATTTCAATCAGCTTATCTACTTCTTCATATGTATTGTAAAAGGCGAATGATGCGCGTACTGTTCCTTCTACCCCGAAGTGGCGTATCGCTGGTTGCGCGCAATGGTGGCCAGTCCTAACAGCAATGCCTTCCTTATCTAATATTCTACCAATCTCATTATTATCCATATTATGCACAATAAATGAAATCACACCCACGCGAGTGCTAGGATTTCCAATAATATTCACATGATTAAGCATAGACATTTGTTCATATGCATATTCAACTAATTGATGCTCATATTGCTCAATCTTATTCATATCCAATTGATCTAAATAATTGATCGCAGCGCGTAATCCTTCTATATCAGCTAAATTTGCAGTTCCAGCTTCGTATATATACGGAGAATCAGCATATTGTACATCTTCATATGTGACATTTTGTATCATTCCGCCACCAACTTGATATGGAATATTGTTTTTTAATAGGTATTCTTTCCCATATACAACTCCAGTACCAGTAGGTGCAAACATTTTGTGCCCTGAAAATATAAAGAAATCACAATCTAACTTTTGTACATCAATCTTCATGTGTGGTATTGATTGTGCTCCATCGATAACAGTTATAGCGCCAAATGCTTTTGCTTGTTGAATCATATTTTCTATTGGTACTAATGCCCCAATTGAGTTTGCAACGTGAGATAATGCAACAATTTTCGTGCGAGAGTTTAATAAGTTTGAATATGCATCGAGCATAATATCCCCATTTGCATTAATTGGAACTATCTTAAGATGTGCATTGTGTTCTTGTGCTAATTTACGCCATGGTAAAATATTTGAGTGGTGTTCCAATTGTGTAATAAGAATCTCGTCTCCTGCTTGAATTTTCTGCTTGCCAATAGTATTAGATATTAGATTTAACCCTTCAGTTGCCCCTTTTGTAAAGATGATTTCAGTTGCAGAAGATGCATTAATAAAGCTTGCTACTGTTTCCCTAGCTTGGTCAAATAAATCTGATGCTTCTTGTGATAGAGTATGAACTCCTCGGTGGACATTTGAATTATATTGAGAATAATAGGTGGAAATTGCATCAATTACATGCTTGGGTTTTTGAGATGTTGCTCCATTATCAAGCCATATTAAAGGTTTACCATGTACTTTTTTATGTAAAATTGGAAAATCTTCACGTATTTGATATACATCTAATGATGCGCTTACATTTGAATTAAAGCTATTAAACTTATTAGGATTTACATTATGCATATAAGGTGTATTAGTATGATGCATATCATTTGAATGGTTGGTTGCTTTATTGTGTGCATTATATATATTTGATGCTTCAAAGCTTTGGAAATCATTATATTCTGGAATGTTTTCTAGACTTTCGATTTGATTATATGCATCACTAATTTCGTTATAGTGGTTTGTCTCATTTTGATTTGATTTATCAAGATAATCTTGCTTATTGATTTCAATTTTATTATGCGAATGTTTTTGATTATCATATTGCGTATCATATATTGTGCCATCATTCTTATTGTTACCATGATTTACTAAATTTGATGTGCTATTACACTGATTTATTAAATCACTAAAATCAAACTTTTCAATCATTTGATTTATTTTTTTTATATCATTATCAATCATAATTCCCTCAATTGTATATTCACCATAATTATTATAATTTTTTAACCTAATCGTTATAATGTCCAATTTCAATATTGCATAACATAGCAAGTGCATCAGGAACTAGTACTGCAACATTATAATATTTTGTAATTAAATAGTTGATTACAGACATATCGTCAGTATTCATAGGTCTAACACTTAAGCTTGGAATACCTCCATATGAAATATCTGCTTTATTTAGGCCAATTACTCCCTGTTTTTCCATCCCTAAACGCATTGCAATCATGTTTGTAAAAGCTAATCCATCAGGACGTTTCATAATGCCGATCTTATCACATGGCACTAATGGAACGCCTCTCCATGTAATGAGATTGCTACCAAACATTCTGATTATTACAGGTGGAACACCACGCTTTGTACATTCTCTTGCAAATGCAGCTATAGCTTTAGGGTGAGCTACAATAACTGATGGATCTTTCCATAAAACGGATAATAATTCATCCATGTCATCTGGGGTAGGAGGTCCTGTTCTTGTAGTGATTTTTCTATCACATGCAACTTGATTTAATAGGCCGTGATTTGCATTGTTAAAAATTTCCCATTCTTCTCTTTCAAGAATATTCTGTATTAAAATTTTCAATTGTGATTCAAGTTGTGGGTGTGGATTGTTATATAATTCATGTATTCTACTATGAATTCCCAGTACAGATTGAATAACATCCAACTCAACTTCTTCAGGAGCTTCATCATATTTAATATAGCTTTTTGGCATTGGAGGCTCATCTGTATATGAAGAAATTAGCTTTGCTTTATGCTCACCAGTATTATATTCATTTTCATAATCCATGATTGTAGATTTTATGTAATATCTTAGTTTGTCATTTTCCAATATAATTTTTAAAGTGTCATGATCAATAACAAGCATAGATCCTTGAATAGATGTTCTGACTTTGATTTTTGCATGATTATCATAGTTTAATGCTTTGAATCCACCGAAGAATTTACCAGAATGTAATGTAGAAATTACAACAGGCTTATCATTATGGTTTAGTAGAATAAGTTCATATTCTCCACTTAAAACAATATAGAATTTATTTTCTGATTGCTCAGATTCAATTGTTTCACCAAGTGCGAATGTTTTCTTTACAGAAGTATTTAATAGTTTTGAAATTTCATTATCATTCAAATGGCTCATCAGCTCTATATTGCGTACAGAACTTTCATCCAAGCTTAGATTCGCATTGTTTTTGTGTTTATTAATTCTATTGATTCTAAATATACCTGTATCCAAATTCACATAAGGCAGCATCTTCATGAATATTCTTGGTGTTATAAACTCAGCAAAAGCTTGCGTATTTTGGGTTGTAGACAATACCTTAGCATTTTTTAAGGAATTAATTCTTCGTTCGTGCATTCAATCTCCTCTTTTATCCTACATGGATTTTATTATTCCCCCAATAGTATGGATGAATGGTTAGTAAATAGTTAATTATCACATGTATGTTTATGTGGATTTAATATACAATATTATACATATGGACAATATCAAAAGATTATTGTTTGCTGTGATATTATGTAATATTCATGCAGGCAAAGAGCGTACGATTGAAGAGCAATTTCAAAGTAGAATAAATGTTTGCGATGAATCTGGATGGAGAACTTTTAAGTTTGCTATGGGGAAACAGATCACTTCAAATCACCCAATTACCCTTCCAAAAGAGATAATACTTTCTATAAAAGATTATACTCATTGGTTTATTATTGAAGAATCGTATAAGCCAGAATCTCTTGATGAAATCTATGGGTCTGTTTCTACTATTAATAGAGTAATCAGTTGCTATACATATTGTGTTATGGATATGCTTTTTGATTTAGTTAAAGAGAAGAATAAGTCAGATAGCTTGCAATTTAAATCACTGCACTTACAAACATTGCCTGATAATATAGGGAGTTTAACTAAGCTGCGACGCTTAGACTTATCTGGTAATCAATTAATAGAACTGCCTGATAATATAGGGAGTTTGACTAATTTGGAATATTTAGACTTATCTCAAAATCAATTAACAGAGTTGCCTGAGAGTATAGGGAAGCTAACCAAATTATTTCGATTAAACTTATATAATAACCAATTAACAAAACTGCCTAATAGTACAAGGAATTTAACTGAATTGTATGAATTAAGCTTGTCTGACAATCAATTAACAGAGTTTCCTGATAGTATAAGGAATTTAAAAATTTATCAATTAGACTTGTTTGGTAATCAATTTACAGAATTGCCGTATAGTATAGGAGATTTAGTTGAGTTGCGCGATTTAAACTTATCTAATAATCAATTTACAGAATTCCCTGATAGCATAAGGGGTATAAGCAAGTTGAACAATTTAAACTTATATAATAACCAATTAACAAAACTTCCTAAGAGTATAAAGGGTCTAAGAGAGTTGCAAAGTTTATACTTATCTAACAATCAATTAACAGAGTTGCCTGAGAGTATAGGGAATCTAAGCAGTTTGGACACATTAAACTTATCTAAAAATCAATTAACAAAACTGCCTGATAGTATAGGGAATCTAAGCAGTTTGTACACATTAGACTTATCTTGTAATCAATTAACAAAACTTCCTAAGAGTATAAAGGATCTAAGAGAGTTGAAAAACTTATACTTAAATCAAAATCAATTAACAAAACTTCCTAAGAGTATAAAGGGTCTAAGAGAGTTGCAAAGTTTATACTTATCTGGTAATCAATTAACAGAGTTGCCTGAGAGTATAGGGAGTCTAAGCAGTTTGTACACATTAAACTTATCTAAAAATCAATTAACAAAACTGCCTGATAGCATAGGGAGTCTAAGCGATCTGCACTTATTAAACTTAAATCAAAATCAATTAATAGGGCTGCCTGATGGTATAAGTAAGCTAAGAAGGCTGGAAGAATTAAACTTATCTGACAATCAATTAACAAAGTTGCCTGCTGGTATAAGTAGGCTGAGCAGGCTGGAAAAATTAAACTTATCTGGTAATCAATTAACAAAATTGCGTAATGGTATATTGTATTTAAGTGTGAGAGAATTAAACTTATCTAAAAATCAATTAACAAAACTGCCTGATAGCATATGGGATTCAAGTGAGTTGAGAAATTTAGACTTATCTGACAATCAATTAACAGAGTTGCCTGATCGTACGGAGTATTATATATACTTGCTCACATTAAACTTATCTAAAAATCAATTAACAAAACTGCCTGATGATCTATTATGGTTTATAATAAATCTGCGAGGATTAAACTTATCTGAAAATCAATTAACAGAGTTGCCTGAAAGCATAGGGGATCTAAGAAATTTGTATGAATTAAACTTATCTAAAAATCAATTAACAGAGTTGCCTGAAAGAATAGGGAAGTTAACCGATCTAGAAACATTAAACTCATCTGAAAATCAATTAATAAAACTACCTGAGAGCATAGGGAGCTTAACTAAGTTGAGAGAATTATACTTAGATGGTAATCAATTGACAGAGTTGCCTAAAAGTATAGGGAACTTAGCTGAATTAGAAGATTTAGACTTAGGTGGTAATCAATTGACAGATTTGCCTGATAGCATAGGGAGCTTAACTCAGTTGAGAGAATTATATGTGCTTAACAATAAATTTACAGAAGTAGTAAATAGTTAATTATCATATGTATGTTTATGTGGATTTAATATACAATATTATACATATGGAAAATATAAAAAGATTATTGTTTGCTGTGATATTATGTAATATTCATGCAGGCAAAGAGCGTACAATTGAAGAGCAATTTCAAAGTAGAATAAATGTTTGCGATGAATCTGGATGGAGAACTTTTAAGTTTGCTATGGGGAAACAGATCACTTCAAATCACCCAATTACCCTTCCAAAAGAGATAATACTTTCTATAAAAGATTATACTCATTGGTTTATTAATGCAAAAGCGCAAAAGCCAAAATCTCTTGATGAAATTTATAAATCTATTACTGGTGCGTGTCATGGAACAATCTATCAACATATATATTGTGTTATGGATATGTTATTTGACTTAGTTAAAAAGAAGAGTAATGGGTGGGATTGCTTGCACTTTGAATCATGGCAATTACAAACATTGTCTAGTAATATAGGGAATTTAACTAAGCTGCGACGCTTAGAGTTATCTGACAACCAATTAATAGAGCTGCCTGAGAGCATAGGGAATCTAAGCAGATTGTATGATTTAAACTTAAATCGAAATCAATTAACAGAGTTACCTGATAGTATAGGGAATTTAGCTGAGTTGGACAATTTATACTTATCTACAAATCAATTAATAAAACTTCCTGATAGTATAGGGAATTTAGCTGAGTTGAAAAATTTATTCTTAGGTGGTAATCAATTAACAGAACTGCCTGATAATATAGGGAGTTTGACTAATTTGGAATATTTAGACTTATCTTATAATCAATTAACAGAGTTACCTGATAGCATAGAAGATCTAAGCAATCTGATACGATTAGACTTATCTCATAATCAATTAATAAAACTTCCTGATAGTATAGGGAATTTAGCTGAGTTGAGAGAATTATACTTAGATGGTAATCAATTAATAAAACTTCCTGATAGTATAGAGGATCTAAGCAGTTTGGAAGCATTAAACTTATCTCATAATCAGTTGACAGAGTTTCCTGATATTATAATATTTCTAAGAAGATTGAATTGTTTATATTTAGGTGGTAATCAATTAACAGAGTTGCCTGAAAGCATAGGGGATCTAAGAAATTTGTATAAATTAAACTTATCTAAAAATCAATTAATAGAGTTGCCTGATAGTATAAATGATCTAAAAAAGCTGCAAAACTTATATGTATCTAAAAATCAATTAACAGAGTTTCCTGAAAGCATAGGGAACTTAGCTAAATTAAAAAATTTAAACTTATCTGATAATCAATTAATAGAACTGCCTGAGAGTATAGGGAATTTAACTAATTTAGAAGACTTAGATTTATCTAGAAACCAATTGACAGGACTGCCTAAAAATGTATGGTATCGTCTATATAAATTGAGCAAATTAAACTTATCTAAAAATCAATTAACAGGGTTGCCTGAAAGCATATGGCATTTATGTAATATATTCGATTTAAACTTATCTGACAATCAATTAATAGAATTGCCTGATAGTACAGAGCATTTTCAACGCTTGTATAAATTAAACTTGTCTGGTAATCAATTAACAAAATTACCTGATAATCTATTATGGCATCTATACAACAATCTGAACGAATTAAACTTATCTAAAAATCAATTAACAGAGTTTCCTAAGAGCATATGCGATTTAAGATTGAGCAAATTAAACTTATCTGAAAATCAATTAACAGAGTTGCCTGAGAGTATAAAATATGCAATCAATTTGAAAGAATTAAACTTATATAAAAATCAATTAACAGAGTTGCCTGAAAGCATAGGGGATCTAAGAAATTTGTATGAATTAAACTTATATAAAAATCAATTAACAGAGTTGCCTGAAAGCATAGGGAAGTTAACTAAGCTGGCAATATTAAACTTACCTGAAAATCAATTAACAGAGCTGCCTGAAAGCATAGGGAGCTTAATTAAGTTGAGAGAATTATATGTGTTTAACAATAAATTTACAGAGTTGCCTGAAAGCATAGGGAGTTTAACTAAGTTGCAAGGTTTATACTCATCTGAAAATCAATTAATAAAACTACCTGAGAGCATAGGGAGTTTAACTAAGTTGAGAGAATTATACTTAGATGGTAATCAATTAACAGAGTTGCCTAAAAGTATAGGGAACTTAGCTGAATTAGAAGATTTAGACTTAAGTAGTAATCAATTAATAGAGTTGCCTGATAGCATAAAACATATACGCAGCTTGCAATTTACCTTGATTGAAAAACCACTCAAAAAAGATTACTGAGCAATTAACATAGCATAGCAATTTGTGTGGCTTGAATAAATTTTACACTAAATTGTGCTTTTGTTTTCGGTGATTTTATAGAATTTTATAATATTGATCTTGCAAAATATTCATTTGTGATTTATAAACTAATCAGGTTCTGATGAGTGTTTTTTGGTCTGCGAGGCGCACACAAAATCACGGGAATTGTCACTGGGTTGTTCCGTGGAATAGTTCATACGATGCCCACTTTATTTATAAAGGCCCCGTGAAGACAAAGGATGTTTGTTAGCACCTATATTTTTTATCAATCCCTTATCTATAAATAGTTGGTTCATTTTGTTTTTAATGATTAATTTGTAATATACGCAATGAACAAATGATGCAATTAATATGATTTATGATATAATCGCTGTGTGAAAATTAAATCAGGTAGGGATCTAACTTGGATTAAAACTGGCGGAAATGTGAAAGTGTTTGAACCTGAATCTATTCAAAAATTACAGAGCTTTATGCATGAGCAAATTCCTTTTCGTATGCTTGGGTTTGGGTCAAATGTAATAATTCCTGATGAAGGGCTAGATGATATAATTGTCAAATTAACTTCAATGCCAAATAATATAACGAATCAAGGTAATGATCATTTGATCGTAGATGCAGGAATGCCCAATATATTATTGACGCGATTTTGTATGAAACACGGCTATACAAATCTGGAATTTCTTCATACAGTTCCAGGTACATTAGGCGGAGCATTATATATGAATGCTGGTGCATATGGTGCTTGTATATCAGATTACTTGGTATGGGCCGAAGTTATAGATCAAAATGGTAAGATATATTGTTTAGATAGGCATGAAATTAAGTATGAATATAGAAATAGTAATTTTCCTGATAAAATGATTTTTCTTAAAGGATGTTTTCATGTGAAAAAAACTGATCCAGAAGTTGTAATAAAAAATATTGCTGATATGAAAAAATATAGAAATGATAAGCAGCCTAGAATGAATACTTTTGGTAGTGTATTTAAGAATATTGATAATAATAATGCATGGAAGCTGATACAAAAATCTGATTGCATTGGTATGAAAATAGGGGGCGCATATATGTCTGATTTACATTGCAATTTTATTATTAATGATGGAACTGCGAGTAGTAGTGATATTAAGGAGCTTATCCAAATGGTGCAAACAAAAGTGTTTGGTTCAACTGGCATGATGCTTGAACGTGAAGTAGTGTTTTTTTAACCATAAAAGATGATATGGTTTTTATTTTAATAGTTAATCAATAGCTAATCAAGCAGATCATTACTTCTCATTAGGCAAAGCTTATTGTTTAATACTTTATAGCTATATTTGTTAAAGAACAATTAATATGCTACATTATTTTTATAAGGGCTATTATGCTTTTGTGGAGGTAATATGAATAAGATTTTACTATGTATGACTTTGATTACATGTGTTTTGCATGGAGGTGATTCTGAATCTTCATCAGATTCACCTTTTCAAGGTGAATATGCAAGAACAGCAGCTGATGGAACAGTTACAATTATAGGTGTAAAGGGTCCTAAAATTGAAAAATATGAAACATATATACATAATCCAGAAGATTGGGATGGACCATTTTTAGATGAACACCGTGATGCTTATTATTATGTGAAAAAAAATGAAAATTCAGGTAATGACACTTGTGGTTCAGAGACTATAGAACAAAAAGAAAAAACAAATGAGTCTATTATTGATGGAACATCAATTAATCATGCATTTGATGCAGTGAAATCTGAAGCATTACATGAGTCTCCATATTCTAGTTGTGGAAGATTGATGATGGAATATATAATGAATAACAAAACTAAGAAATATGCTGGTACTGGATTTTTAATTAATGAAAATATAGTAATGACTGCAGCTCATAATGTATTTGATTATATGAACGAAGTTGATAGTAATATTCCAGCTAGCAAAGTACATTTTGCACTTCAAGCACATAATAATCAAATTGGACCTGCTTGTACACATTATTATATGCATCCAGAATGGGAAAAAAAATTAGATAGTGCTTATGATATTGCGCTACTATTCTTCCCTCATTCAATGGATAATCAATTAGTATTAAAGACGGCTTTTAAAGCACAAGATGTAAAAGTTATTGGATATCCATCAGGACATGAAAAAATGCATGAAGCAAAGGGAAAAGCTATGTATGATTGTGATGAAAAGGTTTCACATAAGGTGAATACTTTGCCAGGGAATAGTGGGAGTCCAATTATTTCACAAAAACAAGGTGATTTTGTAGTAGGTGTTCATACAAATGGTAAATCTGAAGGTAGTGAATATAATAAAGGTGTAAGAATCAAGCAAAGCATTATTAAATTTATTAATGAAAGTATAGATCAATATAATAGAGGTGTGTACCCAGATTATACAAAACATATAAAAGTGAAAGCGTTCACTAAAAGTGATTTAAGTGATGCAGAAAAGAAAACTGAAATTAATATGGCTAAAAATTTGCTGGATAATGATATTAATATTGATGTAATTATGCAAGCAGTGAAAATATTAACTAAAGATGAAGTGAGTAAATTGAAAGATGAAATAGATCGAAATAGAGAAATTAATGCAAATGATGCCCCTGCCCCTAAAAAACAAAAAGTTTCATATATATAACATCATAGAGCATATATATGAAATATAGGGTTGATAGTTGGTTAATTAGTAATGTGTTTTAATATTGATATAAATTGAAGTAAGAGGTGATTTATTTGCTATTTCTGAAATATTGGATTTTGAATAATTTGTGTTATCATGCTTTTATAAGTGGAGAATATTAACAAGATTTTATTATGTATGAGTTTTATTACCTGTGTTTTGCATGGAGGTGATTCTGAAAATAAGTCATATTCTCATCCATTTGAAGGTAAATATGTAAGTGTTGGTACAGATGGTACTGTTAAAATTACAGCACCTGAATTTTCTCAACCTGAAAAAGTTGAAGTCTATTATGAAAATCCAGCAGAATGGGAATGGCTATTTTTAGATAAAGACCGTGACGCTTATTATTATGTTAGAAAAGATGAACATTCAAATAATGACACTCGCGATTCAGAGATTACAAAACATATCAAAGGGCAAAAAACATTTACTAAAAATGATTTGGATGATGCAGCAAAACAAGCAGATATTAATACTGCAAAAAAGATGTTAATAAAGAATATTATGAGTATAGGTGATATTAGTGAAGTGACTACACTTACTATAGATGAAGTAAGCAAGTTGAAAAATGAAATAGATGGCAAGCAATTATCAGATGCAAAAAGACGAAGAATATCTTAAGTCACAACAGTGGCTTTGCATGATGTTTGAATTGCATTTTAAAAAATCATAAATTAATGCAATAATATTTTTATGTCACAGAATGCTTTGAATATGAAAAATATAGTGCTTTTAGCGGGTGGGTGGACAGAAGTATACCCTTCACTTAAAAGTGCAAAGAAAGTTGAAAGTATATTAACTAGTTCTAATATATTAACTAATTTTGATTTTCAATCACATGGTTCTGATTCTCTACAACTACCTAATTTAAACACCCTCCCTCAGGATTCAGGAGTTACAATTGATTCTAATCAAAATATTATAGATAAAATTATACATTTAGATCCTGCAAATGGTTTGAATGAGCTTAGGGATGATATTTTACGTATTCAACCAGATATAATTGTGAATTTAGTGCATGGTTATTGGGGAGAAGATGGGTACGCACAGAGGTTTCTCGATGAATTGAAATTTCCATATACAGGGCCAAGGTTTAATGATGCTTCAATATCAATTAATAAGCATATTATGCGGTCTATTTGTACAAAATTGAATATTCCTATTTCTAGTGGAGGTTTTTACTCAGAAAAAAAATATAGAGAGAAAGCGCATTGCTATCCACACATTGTGAAGCCACTATTTGGTGGCTCATCATATGGAGTGCATGTGATTAATAGCGATGAAGAAAAGGATCAGTATAAAATGAGTGATCAAGCTATTATATGTGAAGAATTTATTGAAGGTCCAGAATTATGTGTGGTTGTGAAAAATGGAAAATGTTATGGTTCAATGATTATAGAATGTGAAGAACAATTTTATACAATACATGCAAAAAACACTGATAAGAAGGTGAAATTTCTAGGATCAGAATCATATGTTGATCAAGGCATGGTAAAGGCAGCGCAGGAATATGCAGTGGGGTTGTACAATTATTTGGATGGGCATGGAATTGCAAGAATAGATTTTAAACTATCTGATAAGGCATATTTCATAGATTATAACTCAATTCCTGGAATGACATTATTGCCTAGAATTCTTAAATTCAATAATTATTCTGATTCTGATTTTGCCAAATTATTACTTGAATAATAAAAATTGTAATGGAGAAATTGAATGATAATAGTAGCAATGAAAATTTAAATGAGAGAAGTGCAAGTAATAGTATGATCTATAAGCGTGATATTGATTTTTATAATTTTATGCTATTGTGCTTAGAAGGAAGTGTGATTTTTCTATAGGAGGGAATATGAAAAGAGTAAATATGAAAAGAATTTTGTTTGTGGGTTGATAATATCTATGTTGCATGGGACTGACCCAGATTTGCCAGTTAAAGAATATGTGACTGTGGCCGATAATGGGAGCCTTGTTATTGATGCTCCTGATTTTAGTTCGCACGATATTAAAGCTCCTTGTTTTAAGCCTGGTAAGGTAATTAGGAAATATTGGTGTGATGTGAGGGGATGGGTTTCTGTACATGCGTCCAAACCAATTAGAAACAATGTGATATTGATAGACTTAACTGATGAAAATTCAAGTTCATTTAATACTATATCTGTTGAATTAAGTGCTCTAAAAGATTTGAATTTTTATAATAACACATAGTAAATAATTAGTATTTATATTATGTAAGTTTTTTATGAGCTTTACTAATTCAATTCATAATCTGTATTGCTCAAGCAACTTCAATTACTATGTTTGTCAAAATACTTATGTTAATATGTCAGATAGAAGCTATTTTGTTTCTATAGGAGAAAATATGAATAAAACTTTATTTGTTTGCTTTGCAGTTTCTGTGTTGGGTGTTGTTGAACATGAATGGAAAGATTTAAAGGAAGTTGAAGATGGTGGATTTGTAGCTAACACACATTCTTTGCATAATATGGAATTTCCATATTTTGATGCTGACAAGGCACTGGGTAAGGTAGTTAAGCAATATTGCTGTGGTGTGAGAGGATGGGTTTCTGTACATGAAAGATCTATAGATACTTATGTAGAAGATTTAGGAAAGAAGCTTGCTGAATATGAAAACGCACTAAAAGAGAATAGTGCTTATTCTAGTGAACAAAGGAAAAAAATTGCTGATTATGAGAGTGTCTTAAGTAAGAATGACCCTTATTTTGATTATATAAGAAGCATTGATTCATATGATGAGTTGAATCTTGTTAACAGAAATAGCAGTAGTGGTGAAAGCTTGAGTGAGAGAAGCACAAGTAATAGTATGGGGCATGAGAGTGATGAAGTGGTACAAGGTCATAAATCAACTGAGGCTTATATGATAGATAAAAATGTATTAAATAGCTCTTCAGTTAATACTGTTTATGTTGAGTTGAATAAATTAGCAGATTTTAAGGCGTAGTATTATGTTGATTTTCATGGTTTTATGCTACCATGCGAGTAGAAGCTTTTATGTTTCTATAGGAGGAAATATGAATAAAATTTTATTTGTTGGTCTTATTGTATCTATGTTGCATGGGACTGGTCCAGATTTGCCAGTTAAAGAATATGTGACTGTGGCCGATAATGGGAGCCTTGTTATTGATGCTCCTGATTTTAGTTCGCACGATATTAAAGCTCCTTGTTTTAAGCCTGGTAAGGTAATTAGGGAATATTGGTGTGATGTGAGGGGATTGGTTTCTGTGCATGAACAGTCTGTATTTAATGATCACGAGGACCATTTGGCGAAAAGTGATATGCAGTTTAATAATTTAGAGGACGAGATTGCACATTATGAGAGTTTATTAAGTAAAGATGATCCTTATTTTAGTATTAAGGGAAGTCATAGTTGTAATAATGATTTGAATCCTATGCATGATAATAGTAATGAAGGTTTGAGTGAGAGAAGCACAAGTAATAGTATGGGGCATGAAAGTGATGAAGTGGCGCAAGGTCATAAATCAACTGAGGCTTATATGATAGATAAAAATGTATTAAATAGCTCTTCAGTTAATACTGTTTATGTTGAGTTGAATAAATTAGCAGATTTTAAGGCGTAGTTATTATGCCGATTCTTGCATTTTGATATATAGGTGTTAGGTTTTAATATGTTTAAACCCCTTTATAATATAATTATCGATGTTAAATAATTAGTTTTGCCAACATATTTTGATGTGAATATGGGTTTGAAATCAGACGTTTTTAATTTAATATAAAAATTGTAAATTACATTTAAATAATGTATAATAATGTTGTGAAGAAGATAATATTGTTAAGTGTAGTAATGTCTATTTTGAATGGAGCAAATCAAGATATTCTAGTTAAAGATAGTCATGTTGAGCAAGATAAAGAGCTGAATTTGCAAGGATTGCTTGGTAAAGATACTGACTCTCAAAAAGCAAATGGAGATTTTATATCTATTACTGGTGAACAATTGAATCAAGTGCCCTATGCACAATGTGGTAGACTAATGATGTATAAGGATAATGAGAGTTATAGTATAGGTTCTGGATTCTTGATTGGTAAAAACATAGTAATGACAGCAGCGCATAATGTGTATTTTAGGAATAGCAGAGAGATCCCTGACCTAATATATTTTAAATCTGAGGTAGTGAATGAAGAAGAGCAAGGATTTATATGTGTAAAAGGTTATGTGCACGAAGGATGGGCTAAATGTTTTGATAATAAATATGATATTGCAATATTATTTTTATTGAATGCTCAAGACATGGCCCCATTAGTGATAGATGATAGTATGTTACATAACCATATAGACATAAGTGTTATAGGCTTTCCAAGTGGATGTGGTGGAATAATGCAAGAATCGAAAGGTAAAGTTATTAGGTACACAGATCATTTGGTATATCACAATGCAGATACTTTGCAGGGTAATAGCGGTGGCCCTGTTTTACATAAAAATGGTGATAAATGGTATGTAATAGCTGTTCATAATGCGTATTATGAATATGGTTATGATGGTGCTTCTGATGCACCAGAGAACGTTGGGTCTAGAATTACAGATAATATAAATCAATTCTTAAGTAATGCTATATACTTATACAGTCAATATTATGAGAATTATATTAATATTGGAAAAGCAGTGTATGCAAAAAATGTAGAATCATTTAAAAATTCTAAAAAAATAGATATAAATTATCAAGAAGAAATAGATAAGGCATGCTTATTAAAGGATGAGGCTCTTGAGAAGGTGAAAAATACAGATCGTATAAATCCTAATTATGCGGAATATTTACTATGTTACATTAAACTAAATGATCAGTATAAAAAATTATGTTCAGAGGAATTAAGTAGAGTGAAGGAAGGGGTGATTAATTGTGGTGAACAGGTACAGGCAGCAGAAGAAAAAAGAAAAAAGCAAAGAGAAGAATTTATAGGTGAAAAAGAGGCAGATTCTATAGAGAAGTTTTCCCCACATACCATGGAGGAATGTTTAGTTCAGGTAATAAATTCGCTAGCAAATGAGAATATAGGTGTAGTGACTATATTAAGTGCAAGTAAGTTGACATCAGAGCCTAAGGAAAGTGTTTCAAGTTCAACAACAAAACTTGCGTCAGAACCTGCAGTTACAAAAACTATAGCACTAAAGCCTAAGAAAAATAGAGACTCAGTGCAAAATCTTACGGCAAAGCCTAGAGATAAAAAAAGTGTAACACCAAAGCCTAAGAAAAGTACCCTTCAAACAAATAAGCCTGTGCAAAAATCTGAAGCAACTGTTCCAAATTCAGTGAAATCTAAAGCTACAGTGAAAAGCAAGCCTGCGCCAAAATCTGGCTCAACTGTTCCAGATTCAGTAAAAGTTGATGTAGTAAAATATGTAGCAAAAAGAAATGTGCTTACAAAAAGCAGTGCATCTGCAAAAGGAGGTGCCCTAGATGCAGTAAAGCAGTCTAGAGGGAAAAAATAAGCAGTAATTATCTGCCTCTTAAAGAAAGCATTAAAACAAATTGCATTGCTTAAAGGTTTCACTTCTTAATATGGAATCTCTAATTCTATAGAACAAACTCTATGGAAATTTACTCAATTTAAACATGCAGTAGAAATCTATAGTATGCATGCACTGCATCTGTTTATATAGAAGATATATTATTAATTATATGAGCTATATTATAGTATTTAGATAAAATAAATAATTGATAAATTTAAATAAAACAATGATCGTTATCAGAAGGTTATTATAGTGATACAATATTGCATGGGAATTTATGGTTTCTATAGGGGGGTAATATGAATAAAGTTTTACTATTAAGTATATTGGTGAGTAGTTCAGCTGATTGCATGAATTTTTCATATGTAAAGAGTATAGGATTTGGTATTGCACGTAGTAGTATGGGGATTAGCCATGCATATGTACGAAGTGTTGGGTTGGCTCAAAGCACTTTGTCCCAGTCTGTTCGTTTTTATAGAAAAAAAGATCATAGCTTAAAATTAGAGTATGTTTCGGTTGATAAAAATGGGTTGGTGACTATTTCGCAACCTGATTATCCTAAATCTGGAACTGTTGTAGAAGAATATTTAAAAGATGTAGAAGGTCCATTTTATGACAAATCAGGGTCTGTTTATTATATTGATAATAGTGATTTTAATGAGAATGATTCTTATAAATTGCGTGGTAATATAAATGAGATTTCAAAAAGCAATAGTATGGATATCGCATACAGTACTGTATTAGAAAAATTCAAGATTTCATCTGAAGAAAATGTTATAAAAAAGCGTGAAGCAATTCTATCTAAAAAGAAAATACCATTAAAAATAGTTAAACAAAGTAGATTATTTGCATTGCCATATGCTGCTTGTGGTAAGTTAACAATGAAATATTTTATAAATCAAGGAAAGCTTATTTCATATAAAGGAAGTGCATTTTTAATTGACAAAAATATTGTAATGACAGCAGCTCATAATGTATATAGTGTTATAGAAGAAGTAGGAAAGACTCTAACAGCGGACCAAGTATATTTTAAAAATAAATCATATGCTGAAGGTGAGATTGGTTTTCGTTGCACACATTGCTATATACATCCTAAATGGATAGAAAGTAATGACCAAAGCTGTGATATGGCATTATTATTTTTCCAGCATTCAATTAAAGATCAGTTAAAGCTCATGGTTAACCAATCAATAGATAAGGTTAAGGTGATTGGATACCCAGAGGGGCATAAAAGCATGCATGAATCACATGGAGATGCAATCTATAAAGATCAGCTAATCATTCATACAGCAGATACTTTGCCAGGAAATAGTGGAAGCCCTATTATTTTACGGTCAAATAATAATGTTATAGGGGTCCATACAGCATATAGTGATGCAATGAAATTTAATAATGGATACGGGGTTAATAATGATACTGTAAAGTTCATAAATAAAGCAATTACATTGTACAATAAAGATTTAAAAATCATGAAACAACCTAAAACAGGTAGTCTTAAAGTGCTAAAGAGTATAAGCATTGCTAAAAAAGTGAAATTAGACTATAAGATAATTCAAATTGTGAAGAATTTACTAGCAGATCATATGCCTATTAATAAGATCGCTACCATAACAGGCGTTAGTAAAAGTGCTATTAATAATATAAAAGCTAAAAAAAAATAAAGTTTATATTATAATGAGCATATACGTTGTGGTGAGTTATTGTATATATATAATTTAATATACAAAATCACATTATATAACTTAGGTGAATAAAATAATGATCGTTATCAGAAGGTTATTATAGTGATACAATACTGCATGGGAATTTATAGTTTCTATAGGGGGTAATATGAATAAAGTTTTACTATTAAGTATACTGTTAAGTAGTTCTGCTGATTGCATGAATTTTTCATATGTAAAGAGTATAGGATTTGGTATTGCACGTAGTAGTATGGGGATTAGCCATGCATATGTACGAAGTGTTGGGTTGGCTCAAAGCACTTTATCACAGTCTGTTCGTTTTTATAGTAAAGAAGATCATAGCTTAAAATTGGACTATGTTTCGGTTGATAAAAATGGGTTGGTGACTATTTCGCAACCTGATTACCCTGAATTTGATCAAACTGTACATGAAGCTTATTTGCGTAATTCAAAAGGGCCATTTTATGATGAAGATAGAGGGTTATATTATACAGGTGATATTGAAGATCCAAATGATTATTTCGAATTACAAAGTAACATAAGTGATAGGGATTTACGCAATATAAGATTTTCTAAACAATTGGATCACAAAAAAAATACTATGCATAGAAGAAAAGAAAGCATAAATTTAAACAAGAAAAATCACAAAATATTTTCTGGAAAAACATTTGATAATGCATTTAAAATTGTAGATAGTGAGTGGTTATCTCAATTGCCATATGCTGCTTCTGGTAAACTGACAATGCATATTGATGAATAAGAAGGTAATGAAGTTTTTACTGGCAGTGCATTTTTTATTGGTACGAATGCTATACTAACTGCTGCTCATAATTTATTGCCTCCTTTCATCAATGGGCATTATAATACAGATCGCGTTAGAGCAGATTCAGTCAGCTTTCATCATATGTTAACTACAGCATCATTTGCCAAGAAGAAACCTGCATCTGCGACAGTATTAACTCACTGTTTTATTCATCCTGAATGGGAGAAGAATTTCAATCCTAAATATGATGTTGCATTATTATTTTTATCTGAGAGCTTGAATTTGTCGCAAGAGCAAATAGATAAACTGCTAAAATTGAAAATATTTAATGAGGAGAAAGTTATAAGTGTTGTGGGGAATCCAAATGGATCAAAAGATGTTAATGAATCAAAGGGAGATGTGTATACAGAAGATATAGATTCTAAAGAGATGATATACCATTTAGCTAATACATTACCTGGAAGTAGTGGAAGTCCAATTGTGTCGGAATGCATGCATATTATTGGAACCCATACAAGAGGAGTAAATGAAAAATATGCACAAAACCGGTGTAAAGATGAAAGTAGAGTTACTGCCATTTATTGATAGTAGTGTAGCATCATATCAAAAAATGCTAAGTCAATCTGATAAAATTGAAGAACTAAGGATTGAGGTGCAGGAGGAAAAAGATCAATTATTGATAGATAAAGGAATTGAAAGAGGGTTGAAAGGAGGTATTGAGCAAGTTGCAATGAATTTGTTAAGGGTGAATATGCCTATAGAGGATATTATGAAGGTTACAGGATTAGATGAAAATAGATTAAGTGAATTAAAAGAAAATATGAGATAATAAAGCTCTTTAAGCATAATGAAAATTATACTGGGTTCTTTATATGAATAGTATGATGTGAGTGTGCTAATAATGGTTTTGCTTACAAGAAATGCTAGATGCAAATTAAGTCGGTTGGGGAATAAATTTTCTTATTTATTCTATAAACATTAGTATGTTATTAGGCTAGATACAAACAATTGAGATCTTTAAGTACTGAATTGTATTTATTTTGATTTGGTTTCTTGTGGTAATATTGATGCTGTTATGCTAAATAAAGCCAATGTGTAGAAGGGAAATCTGCACAAGATTCTATTGCATATATATATAGAATGATAGTATAATTATTGTGGAAGGCGCTTGCTTTTATAGGGGGAGAATATGAATAAGATTTTATGTGCTTGTTTGATTGCAGGTATAATAGATGGTATGCCTGATTCGGAATCGGAAGTTTCATCTGAATCGACATTTCATGGAGTTTATGTGAATGCATGTGGTGATGGGAAGGTAACTATTAGAAGTCCTAATAAGCAATCTGTAGATACATACCAGACAAATACTATTGATCCAGATGAATGGGAGGGTCCATTTTTCGATTCTTTTGCACCTTATTATATAAAAAAAGAGGATCATGAGCATCAAGTCGAAGAATCTGAGGCATTAGAATCTATTCTGTCAGACAAAAGCAAATTTGATGAAATATTTAAATTAATCAAGAGTGATGAATTAAAGACTATGCCATATTCATCATGTGGAAAAGTAAGAGTTACATATGCAGTAGAAGGTCATAAGCGCAATTATGTAGGAAGTGGATTTTTAATCAATAAAAACATAGTGATGACAGCAGCACATAATGTGTTAACCAAGAATTTTAGCGCTGCCAAACCAAATAAAAATAAGATTAGAGCGGCTCATGCGTACTTTTGCGCTAAATCAGATGATAAAAAAGACCTTGGTAACGAATGTTCTCATTACTACATTCATCCAGAATGGGAGAAGGGTTTGGATGATAATTACGATGTGGCATTATTGTTTTTTGCGCAAGCAGAAGCAGATAAGCTTACATTACAATTAGCAAAAGACCAAAATGTAAAAGTAGTTGGATACCCAAAGGGATGCGATGAGATGCGCAAAACAGAAGGTAGCGATACTCAATATGATGGTGCAGTTCTAAAACATAAAGCAGATACATTGCCTGGAAATAGTGGTGGCCCAATCATATCTGCAGAAAATGAATGTGTATTAGGTGTGCATACAAGAGGAAAAAGTGATAAGGAAGATTATAATAAAGGTGTAAGAGTTAAGAAAAGTATATTGCAATTTATAGATGATAGTATAGAGAAATATAACCAAGATATAGCGGGAAATGATAAATTCAAAAAATCATACAATCAAGATAGTGAAATTGCAAAAGCAGAACGAAATAAGGAAACTGATATGGTTAAAAGTTTGTTGGCTAATAGTGCTGGTATAGATTTGGTTATGAGAGTAGCTAAAATACTTACAAAAGATGAAGTAAATAAGCTAAAAGAGCAAGTAGATCATAATAGTGATATCAACGCGAGTGGTGATAATCCTGACGCTAAAAGACAACGAACTGCTTGATTGTAATATATCAATAAATTCTGTGTGCAGTGTGCATAGTTTTTATGAATATATAGATTTGTGAATACTAACCAATGATGCTTTTGATATATATGGGTTTATTATGTATTTTGATATATATATGTTTATTATGTAATTAGCCATAATATCAATATTTTATATATAATATAATTCAGTAATCATATATATTGCTATAATACATATAGGTTTGTGATTTAGTTGTTATATATGTAATATTCATGCTATTATGCCGGATAGAAGCTAATATGTTTCTATAGGGGGGTAATATGAGTAAGACTTTTATGTGTGTTAGTTTTATTACATGTGTTTTAAATAGCACTAATGATGGACAATTCAAAAGCCAATATGTAAATGTAGGTGAAGATGGGATCGTGAATATTACAATGCCAAAGATTAATGGTCCCACAGCTGAAAGCACACCTTTTACTTTTAATCCAAGTGAATGGGAAGGGCCATTTTTAGATAAAAAGAGAGATATGTATTATTACACAAACAAAACAAGCAACACTGATGTTAATATGCAATATAAAGGAATTAGTGGTTATATTATGGGATTAATAGAAAAATATAATATGAATAGGTAGCAAATAATAAAATAGTAGGATTGATACTTTATCAATTATGTATTGTTTAATTGCATTTAACAATGATTGATATGTTGTTAATATAGTTTTAATATATATGTGGATATTAGTTTGCTGTTTTGTGGTTTATTAGGTTCATGCAATGTAAATTGTATGTTTTCAGATTTATGCAATGTAAATGAACATCGTTATGCAAATGTGCACAGTGATATAGTTGTTCTTTCTGATGATTCTGTTAAAAATGTAGATAGCTCAGAAGTTAGAAGCTTACAAGCGATCTTATCTGGGAAACCAATTGAAGATGCATTTCATATTCTTAACGCTGATCAATCAAATGAATTGCCAGATTCAGCTTGTGTAAGATTATTAATGGAATATAAAGATTATTCAGAAAATATAGAAAATATGTATTATAATGGCAGTGGGTTTTTTATTAATCAAACTATGATTATGATTGCAGGGCATAATTTGTATAGTCAAAATAATGCAGCCTCTAATGTATGTTATTATAAGCAATCACTAGATAGTACTGAGTTTAAGCTTGATGTTTTAGGATATGATATTATGAAACCTATAAATTCATGGCTATTAACTAAAAAAATAATTTTTGGAATTGATATTACAGAATCGATATATGTGTTATTAAACTATATTAATGATTATTATCTTATTAAATATGAAAAATTTAAACTTGAATCTTTTAGGTTGAATTATTATTATATTCATCCAAAATGGATGGAAAATGAAAAGCATGATATAGCATTGCTATTTGCTGATCATCCACAAAATAATTTTTTGAAACTAAGTACAAGTCATACACTTGGAAAGATAAGAACTTCTAGTTGTCCTAGAGGTAGATATAAAAGTGTGTCTTATGGTGAAGCGACAGAATATAATAATATTATGCCATACAGCAGATACAGAATCAGGAAGCAGTGGATGTGCTATAATATGTTAGCAGGGGATCATTCTGTAGTTGGAGTGCATGCATATAATAGGGGTAAATTAAATTTTGGAACAAGTATTAAATATAATATGCCATTTATCAATAATGGGATTAGAAATCGATATCTAATGACATTTTGTGATAAAGCATTTAATGACTTTGCAAATCCTAACTATATTCTTTCAGCAATATAAAATCCATAATCCATACAAACAATTCTAGAAAACCTTAGAGCAATATGCATATGAATTGTACAGTATGAACTATTAACAACTTTATACGAATCACATATATCATATAAACAATATATGTTTGCTCAAAGCATGATTAAACATTGAATTAATCTTGCACATATATGCCATATTATAGGTATAAAAACAGAGAATCTCATATATATGAACTATATAACATGATGAATAATGTGTTTATAAATATATAGCTTTGTGAATATTAAATAATAATGTTTTAGATATATACATATGGATTGATATATAGTTATAGTATTAGATTTGATATATTTCTATATATATAGAAATCAGCAATTATGTTATATATTGCTATAATACAGTAGAGGTTTGTGATTTAGAGGTTGTTATATATGTAATATGAACATCTTGACGGTTATTTATATTGATATGGTATGTGTTAAATGTACGTTCATTGTTGCCTTTTAATGATTTTTTAATTAATTCTCCATTATTATGATATGTTAATTCTATCATATCATATGTATCTAAATTGATTATAATACGAGAGCTGTGATATATATTTAATTCATCTATATTTGTTTTCGCTAATATAATAGTTTCATACTGTTGGTTAAGATTTGCTTGTTTAGCATTTAGATTTGATAAATCAATACATTCGTGCATCTCTCTATCTCTTGCTATGTTAACCATTTTACACTCCCCATTAATATTTAATCTTTGTGTTTGACTTCTATATAAATAACATGGAGTGATATTAATTATGCTATCTTTAGAATTAATATATAGTGATATTTTTGCGAATGCATAGTATTGAGTTAAATTAATATCTCCTTGTATGCTATGAATTATTAATGATCCATCTTGACTTAATCTATAAGAGTGTTCATCCTCATCGCTATATCCTGTAATTCTATATTTGACTTTATCTAAGAAATCTTTATCTCTTTTCAATAAATGGCTTGTTAATGAATATGGAATTATATATTTATCATCACTGCTATGCTTATGATCTTCGTTATTAGGTAGGTTTTTTAATAGTGCATTTGAATAGTTTGCTTCAACATTTAATATATCTGAATAATCATCCCCTAAATATTGCAATAAGTTATATGCTACTACATGCTCATATGCTTTTATTCTTTGCATAATTGCATTTCCTGCTGCTATAAAATTATTAGAAGGATATGTTTTTCTATTTTTATTGAATTGATCCAATAATTTACTAGAATAACCACATAATTTTAATGCAGATTCTGTTTTCTTATAATATGATTTGATTTCTTCTTGATCGCTAATAAATTGCTCAGTTAGGTTGCGTGTGATTTGTGATATAACCTTATCATCATGATTAAATAATCTATATATAGCCACTAGTTTCTGTATATTATTATACATGTTTAAAAAACAATCAATTTGGAACTGCTGGTTTTTATGATCTGTATTTTTCCTATCATTTATTGACATTCTCTCATAAGCGCTAAAATGTTCGCATTGAAGCCTATAAGGCATAACAGGGCTTGCATTTTCTATGTGAGAATTCCCATCATTTACTCCAAAATAATATGGGCCTGTAGACGCAATGCTTTGCATCATTAGTATAATTATATAATGTTTCATGGTTTAGTATAGCATAAAATACTGTTTAACTAATAATGATTTTTTAATAGAAGCTTATAAGCCGGGTTTTGTATTAAGTTGTCATTTGTCTCTATTTTACATTGCTGTAAAATTATAGCATTTAACCCAAGAGCATTAGTGAAGAACCAACTCTTTGCTTAAATTTGCTCCAGGTGGGGTTTGCCATGCCTGATCTGTTGCCAAATCAGCGGTGCGCTCTTACCGCACCATTTCACCCTTCCCAACTTTTCAGTAGGAGGTATATTTTCTGTGGCACTTTCCCTAAGTTTTTACACTCGCCGGCCATTAACCGGCACCTTTTCTCCATGGAGCCCGGACTTTCCTCTAATCATAGCGACAACTAAGCTTCCATTGATTATATTAATAGGTTTTCTCCGGAAGAGCAAATAGAAATGGCGTAGATATTTGAATTGCATAATTAAATAGCTATATAAGTTTTTATCAAGTTTCTTATTCAATGGTTTGAGGCAAATTTGTTAAGTGTAAATGCTTGAATCAAATTGGGTAAACATATAGAATTACGTTATGAATATTCAAAGAACTTTATCTATTATTAAGCCAGATGCTATTAAAAAAAGTGTGTCAGGAAATATTATCAATATGTTTGAATCTAATGGATTTAAAATTGTTGCTATGAAGAAAATTCACTTGTCTAAATTGCAAGCTCAAGAATTTTATAAGGAACATTCTGCAAGACCATTTTATGGTGATTTATGTGATTTTATGTGTTCAGGCCCTGTTGTTGTGCAAGTTCTTGAAAAAGATAATGCTATTAAAGCGAATAGAGATTTGATGGGAGCAACAAATCCATCTGAGTCTGATGAAGGAACAATTAGAAAGATGTACGGAGATTCAATTGATAATAATGCAGTACATGGTTCTGACTCTGAAGATAGTGCAAAAAGAGAAATTTCATTTTTCTTCTCTGAATTGGAAATTTGCTAATGCACTTAATCCCTAATTTGATCACAGTATCGAGATTGGTTTTAGGGGTTTTGTTTTTTATGCTTTATCCAAAACATGCTTCTCCACTTATTTTATTAGGTGCATTAAGCGATGTTTTGGATGGATTTATCGCTCGTGCTTTTCATATGACATCAAAGTTAGGAGAGATATTAGACCCTATAGTCGATAAAATATTTTGGATTTTAGTTATATTGAAACTATACCTTAATGATATAATTCCTGCATGGTTTATATCAATCATACTAATTAGAGATATGATATTTTTTGCTGCGTTTTTATATATGCTGTATAAAAAGATTGATAGATTCAAAGCGACATGGTCTGGTAAATTAACAGCTGTAGTTGTGGGAAGTACTATATTTATTTCACTGCATGAAACATGTCCATTTTGTATGTATAGACTATATGTATTGTGTGTTGGAATGATTATAGTCAATATACTAGATTATTATAAAAGAGTGTTTAGATGAGTATAAGGATATTTAGATGAATATATTAACATTAGGGATAGTGTTTTATTTTTTAGATGTAATCACATTGATATTTTCTTCTTTTTTATTATCATATATTTTATCTCCAATATATGAGCGGTTGGTGAAAATTGGACTGTCTAGGTTTCTAGCATCTTTAATGGTTGTTGCATCAAGTGCAATGTTGTTTATTTCATTCTTAATATATTCTTTGCCAAAATTATATATGCAAAGTATTGATTTATTTAAGTTTTTACAGTCAGTTTTTCGTTTGATTATAGATAAGTATTCGCATGTTTTCGAAGGATATCAGAATAGCTCATTAGATTATATTTTACTGAATAAAACCAATTTGCAGAAAGTAATTACTTTAGCATCTGCCTATGGGTACGATGCTGTGAGTTTGATTTTCCAGTTTATGACTGTATTAATGATGTGTTTTTATATGTTGAGAGATTGGGGATTATGGAGAGAAAGACTGCTAAACATTATTCCAGAAAAATATAAAAGCACCACAAATATATTGTTTGAAGATTTAATGTATTCGTTGAAGATTTGGATTTATGGGCAAATGTTAGTTACCATCACATTATTTATATATTACTTCATATCCCTTACATATATCAGCATGCCATTTGCATTTTTGCTTGCATCTACATTTAGTATGTTAAGCATTATTCCTTATATAGGAGATATGCTATCATCTGCAATTATGCTTAGTGTATTATCAGGATATCAGCCATTTATTTCTGAATTTTCAATTTATTCATTCATAATTTTAATATTAGGATTTATATTAGAAAATGTTTTTATTGTTCCATCATTTATAGGTAAGAAAGCAGGGATTCACCCATTATTCTTATTAATACTATTTTTGCTTTTTGGAAAAATATTAGGCATTAGTGGTGTTATTTTGACATTGCCATTATCAGTGATTTTTGCAGCAGTATGGAGAACAGGTATTATTAAGCGAAGATGGTCTTGAAGTATAAGCAAAACAGCTTGAAATGCATATTACACCTATATAATTTGGCGAAAACATTACATCAATATGTTATACAATATATTCTATGTAAGTACAGTATGGTATATAAATTAAGATTCAATTCTAGGTATAGGGTATATAAATACAAATATCAATTTATACATAAGTGGTTTTCATATAAAAAATGGCTTGTATGCAAATGATATTAGATTTTCAATGGAATATTGATTTTTCAGAAAGCAGTTTTTTTGTTAATGAAACAAATAGGCATGTTATTTCATGGATTAAAAGTCAGAATATGTGGAATTACCATACTATACTTATTGGCCAACCAAAATCTGGCAAAACCCATTTAGCGCATATATGGAAAAAACTTACAAATGCCTCTTTTATAAAAAATGTACAAAATATTGACTATACCCAACCCCTAATAATAGATAAAATCGAGAGCTTTATACAAGAAGATATATTTAATATTCTATTTAATTCTATGCACCATAAAACACATACATTATGGCTTATAGAAAATTCTAATATTTTAAAACAATTTATTCCTGATATACAATCTAGGTTTAACACTATGACATCTATGCATATTCCAAGCCCAACTGAAGAAATTTGCATAGAAATTATGAGAAAGATGAGTATAGATTTTGGATTAGATATACATGATGATGTATTTCAATTTCTGATTAAAAGAATCAAAAGATCATATGTAGATGTTTTTAATGTTATATCTCATATTAATATGCAGTGTATGCTGCAGCGAAAAGCCCCTTCTTTAATATTTATAAGCTCTATTTTGCATATGATTTGATGGTATATTGTAATATGTATCATATTTGTGTATTCATTTACTATACTATATATTGTTTTTTTACTGTGCCATGATTTTGTAATTTTATGGTATAACATGTAATTCACCCTATTATGATAATAGTATTATTGGACAATAATATAGCGTCACTATTAATTTTATCATATAGCAGGGAAGGATATTTGATGGTTACTAGCAGAAAAAGATAAATTATCATAAAATTGTGTTAATGAATTGGTTAACGAATTGGATTCCTAAAATTAGATCTACAAAGTCTTCTAGCATACCAGAGAACCTTTGGCACAAATGTAATAAATGTGGAGAGATGATTTTCAAGCAGCAAATAGAAGATAATTTATTAGTTTGTACTATTTGTGATCACCATGAACGAATGACAGCTAAGCAGAGATTATGCGCATTTTTCGGATCTGAGAAATGTTTTGTTGTAGAAGAGCCTAAGAAATACTCTGATGATCCTATTAATTTTACTGATAAAATTTCTTATAAATCTAGATTGAAAAAGTATAGAGAGATATGTGATTCAGATGATTGTTTCTTAATTGGAATTGGAAGTGTAGAAGGTAAAAAAGTAGTTGCATTATCTATGAATTTTAAATTTATAGGTGGGTCTATGGGGCGTGCACTTGGAAATGCAATTGTATATGCTGCTGATCTTGCTGTAGAAAATGGAATCCCTTTAATTATATTTTCATCTTCTGGTGGAGCTAGAATGCAAGAAGGAATGTTTTCTTTAGTTCAAATGGCTCGTACTACTATTGCTATTAAGCAAGTGAAGGAAGCTGGTTTGCCATATATCTCTGTATTATGTGACCCTACCACTGGTGGTGTGCAGGCTTCATTTGCAATGTTAGGAACTATTACTTTAGCAGAACCTGATGCATTAATAGGGTTTGCAGGAAAAAGAGTTATTCAGCAAACTATTAGAGTAGAATTGCCAGATGATTTTCAAAGTGCTGATTTCCAATTTAACAATGGATTTATAGATAAGATTGTACATAGATCTAAAATGCGATCAGAGATTATCAGAATATTAGATATTTTAGATTGAGAATTACGCAGTTCAAATTGAATTTATAGAGTTTTAGACCAGAAGTAGTGTGATAAATTATAGATCATAGATTAGTAAAATAGGCATAAGAATCAATTAAATTCTGATTTATATTGTATATTGATTTTGATAGTTAATGCTAACTCTTCTTTTAAAAGCAAATGATATTTCGAATCAATCGTGCTATTTAGCATTTTTGTAATAATGAAACTTATATATAAGAAACCTTTATACATATAGCCTCCTTTAGTTGAGCCTTGCTCGGAGGTATTATATCATATTATTATTGCGCATATGATTAGAACTTATGTATAACAGATTATGATTATATTTTACATATTATTTATTTAAACACTATTTGCATTGTTAATTTAAACATTACTATATATAGTGAATTTCGAATATTATGATGTATTATAATTGTAGTGTTGTTTTTTGATATATATATTTAGTAAACTCGATACCATGCAGAGTTATATTTGCAATTTAAATCAGCTTAAAATTACCATTGGCTACAATATTTGCTGGTCCAATTTGCCATATTTGTTTTTTCTTTATAACAGATAATTCACCTATTTCAGTATGGAATGTAATATTATCTTTATTGCCTAGTGTGAGAGATTTATTATTCTCCCAAACTGCACATGCTGCAGCAATAGTTCCTGATCCACATGCTAATGTCCTGCCTACACCACGCTCCCATGACCTAATATTCCATTGTTTATCATGCCAAATACACATAATGTTTTTTATGCTTAAATAATCTTGAAAATCATGTGTAATTTGATCCCAATCTGGCTCATTATTTATGAATATAACAATATGTTCATTACCAATGTGAACGTCATAAGTAGGCAATTTATAACTCATTTGCTTTATTACAGGTATGACTGGTAGTGAAAATGCAACCTGTTCATTATTCAGCTTAACTGTATGAATTATTCCTGAGTTTGTATGAAATTTATTGATTACTCTATCGTAATATTGCGCTAAACAGCGAATTCCATTACCACACAAGTTTGCTTCTGATCCATCTTGATTCCAAAACCTTACATTATATTGTCCATTATTATTTATGTTCTGAATGACCTGATCACATCCAATCCCTAATTTTCTGTCAGATAATAATATCATATCTTCTTTAGAAATATCTTGAAATATCATAATAAAATCATTTCCTAGTCCATGTGCTTTAACGAATTTCATAGCATATTTTAATACATTTAATTGACAAATTATATAATATAACTAACATGTGGTGATATAGTGAATTTTATATTATTTATAATAATGATCTACTATATGCATATATATTATATTTACAATTAAATTATGGTTAATATAAATAAAATAATTACTGCTTGTATGCTATATTATAGCAGTGCCAATACTACTTTTGAAACTAAGATAGAAGATGCAAAAACACATCAAATATTTGATGAAAGTTATATAAAGTACGTAGATACTTCAAGTTGTGTTAGAAGAATTATGTTATCTGGGTATATAGCAGCATCTATGATTAAAGATAATGAATATAAGAATTTATTTAAGTCAGTGCTTAAAAATGATGATAAATTTGAATTTAGCTATATAAGCAGATTACAAGAATTAGCAGATCAATTATTATATGGAATGGGTGTTATATCTAATATTTTGCAATATATGAGTGTTGAATGGAATATGTTATTTCGTATACATCAAGGTAAGTATGATTTCACATATGTAGATATAATAAGGTTGCAACGTCATATAAGGAGCGAAGATAAGTTTGTAAATACAGTTGTTTTAATGGGCCCAACTGATGTTGAGTTAGTTACATATATTCATGATATGTTGAAACAATATAGAGAAGAATGTATTAGAAATGATAATATTGTTATTAGAAATATTAGAATGTTACATGTAAAAGATAAAGATACGGAAGCTTACGCATTAGCAGATAGATTTAATAATGGGCCAAGAAGAAATAAAGTAACTATTAATGTGAAAGATTTGAAAGATGAGCTTGTTATAAATGCTAGAGATTGGGATGGCAGCAAGATAGATTTAGATATTGATTCTAATGGAGGAAGTGTGCATGTAATACGTCCATTGAGTGATTTGCCAACACTTCACTGTAGTTTTCGTGGAACATATGAAAATATTAGTTTAGATGGAAATATTGAAGCATATTTGATAAAAATGGTAGCTGATAGAATACATATAAAGAACTGTAGAAACAATGCTAGTAGTATTCTTGTAAATGAACTATTTATAGAGGATGGTATGCATGCTAATAAGTTTGTGCTGGCGCATATGAATTGTAATATGTTAAAAGTAGAAAATTCAATTTTATATTGGGATATGATATGTATGCCAATTGATATAGATTCCAAATCACTTCATGATGCTAATTTGCATATTCATACAACTGCAGTAGGAGGCATAGATAGTATGAAGGATATTATGAAATGCAATGCAGAAATCACATATAGCTAATTTTATTTATTGTGCTGATATTAAACTGTAAATTTATAGGATATGCGCATATTAACTCCCATGAATAGTGTGTAAATCCAAGCAGATGCTAAGAAACTAATAGAAATTCCTATTGAACCCATATAAAAAAGTGTAGGTATTAAAATGATATTTGAAGCGAATTGTATTGCAGCTCCTTTTAATGGGGTTTTTGTATCTCCATATGCAAAAAATACTGCATTCATTGTTTTGCTTAGTGTATATGCAGGTACGCTTAATATATATATCTTCAAATACATACTTATATTATATATATCATTTGCTGTCATTTTCCCTCTTAAGAATAGTATTTTACATATTTGATATGCAAAAAGAAAAATGAATAATGAGATTACGCATGATACTATAAAGCCATAGAGCCATACTTTATTATATAATTTTTTTGCTTTAATGAACTCTTTATCTTTAATGTATTGTGTTAAATAAAGTAAGAATGTCGTGCTAAATATGATGCCTATTAAACTGAGAGGAACTTGCATTATACGATCTGCAAATGCTAAATACGATATATTTCCTGTTGGGAGAAAGCTGGCGAACCAAGATGAAAACATAATCATAATTTGTGATATGCCTGATGAAAATGATATATTTAGAAACCTAGAATTGAATATTTTCATTTCAGATTGGAAGTTATCACTAGATTGTTGATTGTATAATAAATTGTGCTTATACACATTAAATGATATCCATAGAAACTGTGCTATATTACCGAATAAAATTGCTATCCCTATAAATAAAAATGAAAAATTATATTTATAGCTTATGAGAAGGGTAATAATTGCAATTATATTACATATTACGCTTGAGACAGCAGAAGCAAAGAATTTCTTATTGTGGTTTAATAAGCTCATCCAAATACTAGATAGTCCCATAAATAGTAGGCTAGGGAATATAAAATATGAAAATATCACAAAAAATTCCTGAGATAAGTTAGATAAATTGGTAAAGATTATTTTTGACAATGGTTTGATTAGTAGTAAAAATAAGGATACTACTATAAATATACGCATAAACAATTTTTTAGATAATTGCATGATGAATGATTTTTCATTCTGCTGTTTGATTTTGATATCTTTAAGCATAGGTATTAGTAAGTTATTCATACTTCCATCAGATATAACTTTTCTGAATAATGATGGAAATTTTGTTGCCAATATATATGCATCTGTAATAGCTCCAATGCCAACCCAGTTTAATATTATAATATCTCTGAAATACCCTAAAATTCTTGATATTAATGTAAAAAAGCTAACACATGCACTACTAGACAAGAATTGCCTATGTGCTATTTGTGATTTTTGAGACATACCTGATTTTATTTTCGATTTTTGATAATTAGAGCTTTGATTCATATGTAGATTCTTTCTTGCAATTTGCTTTCTGATTGATATATGTATTTTGACAGTTTGAATCTTGACTGATCATTGATTCATTAGTCGTTTTATTCATTTCCTGGTTGAAGGGTAGGACTCCCTTTTTTCCAGTTTACAGGACACAACCCACCATTTTGCAGCGCATCCAAAGTACGTAATATTTCTTCAGGACTTCTTCCAACATTCAAATCAACTACGCTAACATGTCTAATAACCATATTCGGGTCAATTATATATGTTGCACGTTGAGAAACACCATGTTTTGCATCCTTGATTCCTAATTCATCTGTCAAAGATCCACCAATGTCTGCTAACATAGGGAAGTTTACGCGTCCAATTTCAGAATTTTCTTTCTTCCATGCCAAATGCACAAACTCAGAATCCATACTAGCACCTAGAACTTGTGTATTTCTCTCTTCGAAATCCTTTTGCAAATCTGAAAAAGCACTGATTTCTGTAGGGCATACAAATGTAAAATCCTTAGGCCAGAAGAAAAATATAATCCATTTGCCGTTGTATGAAGAAGAATTGATTTCTTTAAACGTATTCTTCTGATCCTTGCCTAATACACTTTGCAAGTTAAATTCAGGAAACTTTGATCCAACACCAAGCATAAAACACCTCCATTTATTATAAGATCAATTTTATATGATTCATGCCATTTTTGAAAGTTGCTTATGATTTATAATTCAATTTATAGGCATTACCCTTTAAATTGCTGGGAAAATAGGTTATAGTCTGAACAATTATAAAGTTTCAGGTGCAGTTCGTTGTAAAAACCTGGACATTATGAGGATAGAGGTAAAATGAAGAATAATATGATGCTATTACGCAGCCTGATACTGGTTGTTGGTATATCGATCGATGCTGCGCCAATTAGTAGTGAGATGCATGTATTTGATGTAGGACAAGGCAACTGCCAGTTGAATACGTATGTTGTGCAAAATCCTATGCGTCCTAATGGAGAAGAGCGAATTGGATTCCTGTATGATTGCGGGAGTTGTGAGTTTCCTCAGCGTTTAGGAGGTAAAGGTGTCTTACCTGGAGGTATATTGAATTCTGATAAATTAATTCATAGCATTAACGACAAGCTTGTAGATTTAGATTTACTTGTAATAGTTTTGTCACATCCAGATTTAGATCATATAAATAAGATAGATGTTGTTTTGAAAAGTACTGATATAAAAGCAAAAATTGATAATGACACACTAAAAATTATATCATTTTTATGTGGTGATTTTGTTGGGAAAAATACTGTAGAATCATGGAATGTACAAGAAGTATTAAGTAAGTATGCAATAGAGCCATTTTATTGGGATAAAGAAAAAAGCAGTAATTTCTTTTCTGGGAATATTTTACGGTTGTGGGATAAGGCAAAATCTCAATTAGAAAACAAGGTTAAAAATAGGAATAATCATATATATGCAGCAATAGATGATGTAATAGAAAAAATAAAGGAAGAAGAAAAGAATATAGAAATAGCAGTAAGGGAAGCAAAGGAAGCAGCAGAGGAAAAAACAAGCAAAGCAATAGAAGCAGAAAAGAAAGCAATAAGGGAAGCAAAGGAAGCAGCAGAGAAAAAAACAAGCAAAGCAATAGAAGCAGAAAAGAAAGCAATAAGGGAAGCAAAGGAAGCAGCAGAGAAAAAAACAAGCAAAGCAATAGAAGCAGAAGAGAAAAAAATAAGAAAAGCAATAGAAGAAGGAGAGAAAGAAACAAGCAAAGCAATAGAAGCAGAAAAGAAAGCAATAAGGGAAGCAAAGGAAGCAGCAGAGAAAAAAACAAGCAAAGCAATAGAAGCAGAAAAGAAAGCAATAAGGGAAGCAAAGGAAGCAGCAGAGAAAAAAACAAGCAAAGCAATAGAAGCAGAAGAGAAAAAAATAAGAAAAGCAATAGAAGAAGGAGAGAAAGAAACAAGCAAAGCAATAGAAGCAGAAAAGAAAGCAATAAGGGAAGCAAAGGAAGCAGCAGAGAAAAAAACAAGCAAAGCAATAGAAGCAGAAAAGAAAGCAATAAGGGAAGCAAAGGAAGCAGCAGAGAAAAAAACAAGCAAAGCAATAGAAGCAGAAAAGAAAGCAATAAGGGAAGCAAAGGAAGCAGCAGAGAAAAAAACAAGCAAAGCAATAGAAGCAGAAGAGAAAAAAATAAGAAAAGCAATAGAAGAGGGAGAGAAAGAAACAAGCAAAGCAATAGAAGAAGGAGAGAAAGAAATAAGGGAAGCAAAGGAAGCAGAAAAGAAAGTAGGTGAATTAGAAAAATATGATGGATGTTTAGATTTATTTGATAATGCAGTTGCTCAGTTAAAAGATTATATATACATATGGTCTATGAATACTGCGCCTGGAAATGATCAGAATGCAGTAAGTCCTATTATTTCATTTACACATACTGTACCAGGGACAAAATATTTATCAATGATTTGTACGGGAGATGCTGAGGATAGTACAGTGTGTGGCAAAGGTGAGAATAGTGTATCATCGGAAGGAGGGTTGCCACTATATTTAAAAGATAGAAAAGATATTGTGCGTAGGAATATGAAATTACAAAAATACTCATATGTAAATGCATTGATGCAGGCGACAGATAGTCATAAAGTTGGATTATATGCATTATATGATTCTATAACAAGTGATACTAGTGATCATGATATTATTTGTGTTGCGCCACATCATGGTTCTGCAGGTCAGGCAAATACTGTGCTTTTATTAAATGATTTAATGAAGATGAGCATGGTTTATGTATCTAATGGGCATGGAGGGCGACATCCACATATTAATAAGAGATGGTATAGAACAATGAGTATTGGCATATTTAATAATGATATTATAAAGAGGTATAACTATCTATGTATTAATAGTAAGGATGCTATGGGACTCTCAGTTTATGATTCGTCAGGCGATAAGATAAAGTTAAAGGGTAGCTATGATATTTATGATAAAGAGATAAGCATAACTATGTATAGTGAGAAAAAATCTGCATCAGATTCATATAATGAATCTGCTGAGCATAAACATTGCCAATCTTGGCTATATTCAACAAATAATCATGGCAGTTTGCACATTTATATACGTGATTGGCGTGGCCTTACACATGCATCTTCACCTTCACCACCATCATCACGTGTGCCAGTTGCGTTGCATAATAGCACAGGTAGGGCTGGCAGTGTTCCTTCAGCTGTAAGAGATGATAATCAATCTGGTCAAAGCTCATAATATATATAGATAAAAACTATTGATATTTCTATTAAGTTAAATAAGGATTTTGGATATTAAAGGTTTTGAGCAATTTTATTTCTACGTCCTGCATGATTTTGCTTTGTTACTAGGTTTCGTGATTGTACCCGATTAGGTGTAGTGCCCATGAGCAACCATATGAATAAAACGTTCCTCGAAAAATAGTGATGATGAGATGCAAATATTTAGACAATTCATTAAAACCTACCAGTACATAGATCTATTTCCATTGCTAAAACACCTCAATCTCTAAGTAATTCATTGATGTTTGTTTTAGATTTTGTGTTTTTGTCGACTTTCTTGATAACTACAGCGCATGAGAATGAGATTTTGGAGGTTTTGCTGTATGTTCCTGGGATTATGACGCTGTACGGTTCGATTTCGTTGATTTCATCCCCATCGACGTCGAAGATTTTAGTGGAGGATGTAAGTTTTGTACCTGCACCTATTACGCATCCTTCTGGCACTACAACCCCTTCAGCAATGAGTGATTGTGCGCCGATAAACACGTTATCTTCGATAATTACTGGCATGTGTTGTGATGGTTCGAGTACGCCGGCGATGATGACATTGGATGAGATGTGGCATTGTGCGCCGATGTATGCGCAGGATCCGATTGTGACTCCGCTATCCACCATGGTTTCATCCCCGATGTGGGCCCCGATATTCACGAATGAGTTTGTCATGATTACGGATTTTGGGCCGATATATGCTCCGCGCCTTACCCATGAACCTGGTACTAGTCGGAAATCTTTGTTGAGCAAATCTTGATCATGTAATAGGTTGCTTTGCATATCGATTTTGTCTGCCCATTTGACCAATCCGTCGATTTTGCTGATTTTTTTGTCCGATTTGAATATTTCGTTTATTTTGGAGAAAGCAGGTTGATTTAATTCCCATTTTCCTTGATTTTTACGTACGATTCTTGTGTTTCCAGATTCCAATTCAGATAAAAATGTATCGATACTCATATATTCTCCTGATTTTACTGTACTTTTTATGTGGATTTTAGGCAATAAACGAATTTTCGTGATATTCAGGCATTACTCTTTAAATTGCTGGGAAAATAGGTTATAGTCTGAACAATTATAAAGTTTCAGGTGCAATTCATTGTAAAAACCTGGGCATTATGAGGATAGAGGTAAAATGAAGAATAATATGATGCTATTATGCAGCTTGATATTGGTTGTTGGTATATCAGTTGACGCTGCGCCAATTAGTAGTGAGATGCATGTGTTTGACGTTGGACAAGGAAATTGCCAGTTGAATAAGTATGTTGTGCAAAATCCTATGCGTCCTAACGGAGAAGAGCGAATTGGATTCCTTTATGATTGTGGGAGCAGTGAGAATTCATGGAATAATATGATGCGTAATGAGGAAATTAAGAGTGCATATAATGCTATAGACGATTCTTTATCAGATGATAATGTAAATTCTAGTATATATTATAAATCAGTATGCGCAAATAAGCGTAGTGATGTTTCAAAAATGCAGTTAAAAGGTATTACAGATGCGCTTAAATTCTCAGATTTAAATTTACTTGTAATCATCTTATCACACCCAGATCTAGATCATATAAATAATATAGGCAAATTAAATATTCCTGATGGATTAGCTAAAATTGCCTTTCTATGTGGAGATTGGGCTGGTAAAAATACAGAAGAATCATGGAAAGTAGAGCAGCTTTTAAGTAGATATGCAATAGAGCCATATTGTTGGAAAGATAGTATAGATAGTGATTTTCCTGCTAGAAATATTAAAGAGATGTGGGAGTATGCTCAAGGTCAATTCAGTGATGAATGCATAGATAAGCAAAAGAAAAATAAAATAGAAGCAATAAAAACAGAAAAAAGCAAAGCAATAATAAAGTATAACAACAAAGAAGAAGCAAAAGAAGCAAAAGAAGCAGTAGAGTCAGTAATAAATCATGCAATAGAAGAAGATGCAGTAAAAGATGCAGTAAAAGATGCAGTAGAATTAGCAATAAAAGCAGAAGAAGCAGAAACAGAAGCAAAAGTAGCAACAAAAGCAATAGATGAAGCAACAACAGTAGCAAACAAAGTAATAAAAATGAAAGACAAACTAAATAAGGCAATAGATGAATTAAGAGAAGCAAAAGAAAAAGCAGAAGAGAAAAAAGCAAAAAATGTAGCAGAAAAAGCAAAAATAGGAACATTAAAGAAAAATGCAACAATAAAAGCAATAGAAAAAGCAATAGAAAAAGTAACAGAAAAAGAAGAAGATGTAAAAAAAGCAGTAGAAGCAATAGGTGCAGTAGAAGCAATAGATGCAGTCAATAAAATAGAGGCAGAAGAGGCAAAAGTATTAGAAGTAAAAGAAAAAGCAGCAGAAAAAGCAGCAGAAAGAGCATCAGAAGCAGAAGCAGCAGCAAAATTAGCAGTGCACGGAGCATTAAAAGCAAAAGAAGCAATGAAAGCAGAAGTAACAGATGTAGAAAAAGAAAGATTAGTAAAAAATGCAATAAACAAAGGAGTGTTAGCAGAAAAAACAGCAGAAGCAAAGGCAATAAGAAGATTAAATGAAATGGAAACGCATGCTAATCAGAAAAAGAATGAAGAGATAAAAAATTTGGTAGGGTATTTAGGTGCATTTGATAATGCGATTGCTCAGTTGAAAGATTATATATACATATGGTCTATGAATACGGATATTGCAGGTAATGATAATGCATCAAGTCCGATTATTTCGTTTACACATCAATATCAAGATAGATCAAATGGAAAAACAAAGTATTTATCAATGATTTGTACAGGAGATGCTGAGGATAGTACAATTTTGGGATTAATAAGTAGCGTGCCATCAAAGCTTGAAAAAGAAAGTTATATATCTACTGACTTATTAAGAGATTTATTGGGTCATGACAGTAAAAATCATGATATTATTTGTATAGCACCTCATCATGGATCTGAAAATCAATGGAGCACAATGAAGTTTTTAGATAAATTTTTTAAAGTTAGTATGATGTATGTATCTAATGGACATGGAACACTACCTAATTGTCCTCATATACATCAAAATTGGTATGATCGTATAAAAAGCATGGATATAATGAGTAGATATAGTAAATTATGTAGCAATGGTGATAGCGCTATAGCATTTAAATATGATGATCTTAATTATGCTGGTTATAAAATAAGTGAAATGATTACAAAAAATGTATTGAGACTACCTAGTGATATATATTCTGATGAAGAGATTTATATAACTACATATAATAGGTCAGATAAAATTCTATTAACAAACTATCTTGAAAGTTCTCCAGATTGGTTATATTCAACAAATAATCATGGTAGTTTGCATGTAAGGATTAGCGATTGGTCTGGGTTTGATAATCAAGTCGCAGCAGGAAAGCCTCATGGTGATTTTCTAAGAGAGAAAAGCCCTTCTCATATTAGAAAATAAGTAGCAAAAGCATATAAACCCATCTCTTTTCAAAAGTGGGTATGCATTTGAAAATTATAGTGCATAGTTAGTAATAATTAGTCAGCAATAATTAATCAGTTTGACAAAATAAATACTAATGCATAAAATTCGACCTGTAAGGGGTGTGAATTGAACACTACAGATGATTGTAAAAGTAACTTGTTAAAAGGTAAAAAAGGTATAATTATGGGGGTTGCAAATAACAGATCTATTGCGTCTGGTATCGCGGAGTCCTTTGTGAATCATGGAGCTGAAATTGGAATTAGTTACCATCCGAATCTAGAAAGTAGAGCAGTTGGGATCGCAGATCAGCTAAATGCTAGTTTTGCGTATCCATGTGATGCTGATAACGAAGGCGAAATTGCTGGATTCTTCAATAAAGTTGGAAATCATTGGGATAATGTGGATTTTCTTGTACACTCAATTGCATTTGCAGATAAAACATATATGAATGGTAAGTACTCAGATGTTACAAAAGATGCATTTGCTCAGGCAATGAATATTTCCTGTTATTCTTTCACAGCAGCAGCTAGAGAATGTGCCCCATTAATGAAAAATGGTGGGTCCATGATCACACTTTCATATTATGGAGCAGTAAAATATATTCCGAATTATAATGTTATGGGAGTAGCGAAAAGTGCGTTGGAAGCTAGTGTGATGTACTTGGCGAATGATTTTGGTGTGGATAATATTAGAGTAAACTGTATTTCTGCTGGACCAGTAAGAACTTTGGCTTCATCAGCGATTAAAGATTTCCCAGAATTGCTAACATGGCATAAAACGCATTCCCCAATTAAAGCAAATACTACTTTGGAAGAAGTTGGTGGAACTGCGACATACTTAGTGAGTGAATTATCTCATGGTGTGACCGGGGAAATCATTTACGTAGATAGTGGATATCATACAATTGGAGTGAGAAGCCCTGAGAATGATATAAAATAAATTCTCAAATTTTTGATTTTTGAAAATTAGCGATTCCCAAAAAACTGAATAATGTGATAGAGATTTGAATTTTATTTCAGTTATTACTGTTTATGGTATATGTGACATAGATAAAAGATTAATATAATTGTACAATGAGCAGCATATGAAGCTTTTAAGAAATTTTTTGTTTGTTTTATTGGGATTTAGTTCAATGAAATCTTTTTATCAAATGTTTAAGTATCAATATAGTAATAAAATTACTTTGACCTATGGGTTTGATGATTTATATTTCCAGCATAATCAGTTCAATCAATTTTTATGCTTATTAAACAAAGCTGCGCATGATCCTAAAGTACGAGGCATTGCGATTAATTATCAGGGAGCTTTTTGTGCAAGTGAAGATTCAATCGCTAATATTAATGAATTGACCCAAGTATTTGATCTATTTAAGAGAAATAAGAAATTTGTGGATTTTTATATTCCATCTTTGACATTTAAATCATTGTATTTAGCTTCTCATGCATCAAGTATTACGTTAACACAAAATGAAATGAGCCATATTTCTGGAATTCACATACATATGCCATTTGTACGTGATGCATTAAAGGCTCAAGGAATTGAAGTTACTAGTATTGCAACTGGAGAATTTAAAACCCCAGAAAGTGAATCTAGGAACAGCATGAGTGATGAATATAAGGATGGGTTGAAAAAATTGTTAAAAGCATGTTCTGATTTAGTAATCAATGATATTAAATTACATACTAATATTGAAAATGGAATGCTCGGAATGCATAAGAATGCAGATATCGCAAAGAAATATTCTTTTATTAATATATCTAACTTTGCCACTTGGAGTAGCAGATATAATAATAAATTGAGTACATTCAAATATGCTAGAATATGCAAAGATAGAAAATCATATAATAAAATTGCAGTGATCAATGTTAATGGTACTATTCGTGCTGGATCTTATTTAGGAAATATGAGCTTTATAAGTCAAATAGATAATATTGCGAGAAATCCTAGAATTAAAGCTGTGATATTGCGAATTGATAGCGGAGGAGGGAGTGCGTACATTTCCAATGAAATATATAATGCATTGATAAAGCTGAAAGAGAAAAAGTTGCTTGTGGCATCTATTAAAGATATTTGTGCATCTGGATCATACATATTAGCTTTGAGTGCAGATAAGATATTTGCTCCTAAATGTGCATTAGTTGGATCAATTGGGGTTATTATGAATCATGTACATATTCAAACACCAGGGGTGAATGTAGAAAATATAGATTCACATGATATGCCAGATATTAACTCATATACACCTATTACTGCAGAGCAGAAAAAAGAAATCATCGTATATATTAAAGATGCGCTGGATCAATTTAGAAAGTTAGTCGCAAATCAAAGAAAGTTTAGTTTAGAATATTCTCGCCAGATTAGTTTAGGGCAAGTATATACAGGAAGAGATGCTAAGAGTTTAGGATTAATTGATGAAGAAGGTAGCTTATTAGATGCATTGAAATTCATTCAATATAAGAAAAATTTGAAGCACTATGAAATTATGTATGTTTAGACTAAGCGGATAATAATATGCATAGGTTATATGTGATTCTATATAATCATAATTGGAAAATCAGTATAATATGAAACTTGATTATCTTCCTAAATCGTCGAAAAACACTAATAGTAATATTGCATAACTATACAAATCGATGTATATTTCAGTCAATTATAAAATTTTAGAAACATGGTGTATGCTATGCTATAAAATCTGAAACTTATTAATAGATTGAGGTCAAATGAATAGTAATATTAGTATATCAGACAGATTATATTGCTTAATGCTTGCAGTTAATGTTGGGTTCATATCGATCGAATCTATAGTTCTGAGCAGCGAAATGCATATATTTGATGTTGGGCAAGGAAATTGCCAGCTTAATAAGTATGTTATTGAGTATAATAAAAAAGATCAATATGGGGTGTCGGTAGAGCAAAATAAAAGAGAAGTAATTGGATTCCTATATGATTGCGGGAGCAGTGAATATCCAAAACGTATTTCTGATCAAAATGAATATATGAAAGAAATGTACAAAGGTGATTTAGGAGAAAAAAGAGAAAAAAAAGATTTAGATTATCAAATATCTTGTATATCTTTAAATCAGGAAGATGATACATTAATCCATGAAATTAATGATAAGCTTACAGATTTAAATTTGCTTGTAATAATTCTATCGCATCCAGATCAAGACCATATAAATATAATAAATCATATAATAGATCCTAAAGATCTAAGTGAATATTGTAATAATACTAAAAAAGAGCTTAGCAAAAGAAATCCTGATTTAAAGATAGTTGCATTTTTATGTGGTGATTGGACTAAAAATACAAACATTGCTCAAAGCATAAAAGAAACTTTAGAAAGAGAAAGATTATATAACTATTGGGATGATAGCAAACAAACGATAAGAAAAGAGAATTTATTTGTAGCATATCCGCATAATTTTAAAGATTTTAATGGAGATTTAATGTGTGATACGCTAAACAATTCAATGAATATTGAAAAATTATTTTATTTAACAAAGCATAATTATGCAAGGAAGCATATTTTACTAACTAAGTTTGATGGTGCAATTAGTGAGTTGAGAAGCTTCATATTCATATGGCTAATGAACACTAATATTGAAGGTAATGATAATTCAGCAAGCCCAATTATTTCATTTACACATAAATATAAATATCAGTATATAGATAAGGAGAATCGTTTATATAAAAATCACAAAGGTGAAAGTGTAATGCAAGAAATAGATATAGTTAAAACAAAAAATAAATATATATCTATGCTTTGTACTGGAGATGCTGATGCATATACAATTGTTAACTTCATTTATAGTTATTTTCCAGATGCAAAAGGTCTATTAGAAAAAGCAAAAGAATTACAGAAATGCTTGGAACATAAGCATAGTAAGAATGAAAATGGTAAGCATATTGGATATAAAGAATACATAGATGCTTATAAAGAAGTTATTAAATATATTGGCAAGACAAATCTATTTAGAGAGATGATAAAAACAAATTTTGGCTGTTATAATGAAGATATAGATATTATATGTATAGCTCCTCATCATGGGTCTCAAGAGCAATATTATGACACATTATTATTGTATAAATTATTTAAATTCAGTGCTATATATGTATCAAATGGACAAGGGATTAGAGAGCCACATGCGCATATAAACTGGTTTCTTCCAATAACAATAGGTAAGAATCAACAAGGTAGTTATTGTCCTAAAATAGAAAACATTGAAGATCATTACAAACAATTTATGCAAAATATAAAAGGCGCAAAAGACTGTAATGAAAATCTCACTAAAATACTAAATAAAGGCATAACATTAGAGTGTTTTTCATCTGAGTCTATGGGGTTTTCATCACAAAGCCAAGGATTCAAACAGTGTCCAGAATGGCTATATTCAACAAATAGCCATGGTGAAATGTATATAAAATTCAACTGTATGCTCAGTAATCAGCTATTAATAGATAAAATTAATAGATGCATGCATGATAATCAACTGTTAATAGATGGTTATATGCTTGATAATCAGCTATTAATAGATAAAATTAATACACTAGAAATGCATGGCTCAGTATTATCTGATAAAACAAAAAAGTCAAAAGGTAGAAAAGTGCCTATTATAAAAAGACGAATGAAAAATAGGAGTTATAATGTAAAGGATGAATATGCATATGATAATCTCATGAACGAAATATCTAAAATTCAAGTTAAAGCTATAAAATTAGAAGATGAAAATCAAGAAGCACAAACCATAATCAAAGAATTAAAGGCAAAAAATCAAAAATCTAAAAATAAGCAAGATGAAATGCAAACTAAACTAGAAGAGTTACAAAACAGAATTCAAGAATTAGAAGTTGCTGCAAATACAGATACACAATCAGAATAGGAAATTGAAAAATCCATACTAAATTGGCTCTCAAATCTTGATTGTTGAGTTTGATTGAAATTTAGGTAATTCTAGGTTGCTATTCAAATTGCCTGTAAAATAGGTTACAATCTGAGCAATTATCAACATTTATTGTGTTGGCTTAATCGCTTTATGCCATAATATTACAATTTTGATGGTTATTAATTAATTGGAGGAAAATGAAACATATTGATAGTGATTATATAGGTCAGAATTTGCTAAAAATGGCACGAAATCTTAGTATGGTTTGTGCTTCTATTGGAGCGGTAGTATGGAATAGTGAATTTCATATATTTGACGTCGGGCAAGGTAATTGCCAGTTGAATAAATATAATACTAGTGCAGGTAGAATTGGATTCTTGTATGATTGCGGGAGTTGTGTATATCCATGGAATGATATGATGGGTGATGAAAATATAAAAGCAGCATATGAAGCAAAGAAAAAAGCTGAAAAAGCAGTAGAAGAATTAATAAAGCAATTTTATTTTCAAAGTTATTTGCAACAGGGTATAAATACAATATTTGCTCATAAAAATGCAGTATCAGAAGAAGATATATCATGTGCATATAAAGAGTTTTCTTTATCTACATATATGCAAGAAAATGAAGAATCTGATATATTGCAATTTGATGATAAGAAGATTAAAGAAAAAATAGATACATTAATAGATTCACTTACTGGATATAAGAAGCGTGAAGCAGAATCTATAAAAACAGCGCTTGAATTATCAATAATAGCAAATAGAAAATATGCAAACGCTTCTAGAAAAAATGTAGAGAATAAAATGATTAGCAGAGTTAACTCTAAACTTAAAGATTTAGATTTGCTTATTATATTCTTATCACATCCAGAAAAAGATCATATAAATAAGATAGAAAAATTAATTTATCCAATAAAAACAGATGTAATATCATTTTTATGTGGGGATTGGCATAATAAAAATACAGGTGAAATGCACAAAGCTGAAAGATCTTTATCTCCACAAAGAGATAGAAGTGAGAACGCAAATAACCTTCCTTCTAATGATGATACTAAATATACAGGTGTAAATGAGGTAATAAAAGTGTCAGGATATACTGCAGGGTATTATCATTTATCTTTCTATGAATATCCATTTTTTGCTGGTGATATTAAAAAGTTATTTGATGTTACAAAAAAGAGAAGTTCAATATATACAAGCATTTTATATAAATTTGATAATGCTATTAATCAGCTGAAAGATTATATATACATATGGTCGATGAATACTACAGGTTGTAATGCAGCAAGCCCCATTATTTCATTTACACATAAATATTCAAAACATTGCATTTCAAAGCAAGTATCAATGCTATGCACAGGAGATGCTGAAGATAGTACAGCTTTTGAATTGATTAAAAACTTATGTACAGGAGATGCTGAAGATAGCACAGCTTTTAAATTGGTTAAAAACAAAGATAAAAAAAGTAACATGCTATTGAAAGACATATTGGAAAAAATTGATAAATTAAAACAAATCTCAGGGAAAAGCTATGAAAGTGCAATTAATGAGTTAATTAAATTATTGCCAAATGATAATTTATTGAAAGGAGACATTATATGTTTAACACCTCATCATGGTTCTGCAGGCCAAGCAACTACTATGCTGTTACTAAATAAGTTATTTAAACCCAGTGTAATATATGTATCAGCAGGACATGGAACACAGCAACCACATCCACATATAAATTGGTATAAAGAGATTATAAAACTAGATAAAGGGGCAATAAATTATTATATTTCTTATATATTGCATTTATTCAATAATAAAACTGATAATGTTGCATATAACTATTTGAAAAGTGATTTAAATAATTTAATTACATTTAGCTCAGATAAAGATCAAAAAACCATATCAAAAAAAATAACATCCTATCAAAAAAAAGGTGATGGTGGAGAAAAAAAGTATTGCCCTGATTGGTTATACTCAACTAATGATCATGGATCTGCTTCAAGCATACAGCTTAAAATATCATACTTAAATCACTTATATAATAATATTGCTGAATATATTATTAACTCTGACATTAATAATAAAATCAAAAAAATTATGAAAAATGAAGTTAAAAATCTTGATCTTAATATTATTAAATTGTGTGCATTTTTATCATTATCAGCATCGGCTGTAGATTATATAGCAGGGAATGAAGATTTTTATTGGAGCAAATTAACTATAGGTTCATTTACTTATCCATATGTCGCATGCAGATCAGGCATTAAACTTGCTGAATATGTTATAAGCTCGGACATGAATAATGAATTTGCAAAAATTATGAAAAATGAAGCTGAACTTCCTATTAGAAGCAATGCAGGCGAGCTTAATCTTATTGAAGTTCTTTCAATTATATCATCGCTCACATATGCAATAGATTATATAGCACAAAATAATTTACTTTGTACAAAAATATTCGCTGGTTCAATTGTTTACCCATATATTGCAATAAGATCTATAGTCAATATTATTGAATATATGGAATATGATATGCAAAATCATGTTTATCGTGATTATTATACCAAGGCAATGTTATTCTTTATAGCAACAATATCAACATATCATATTGATTATATGACAAATAATGACTTAATTTGCATGAAAATATTAGCTGGTTCAGTTATTAGTTCATATCCAGTATATAAATTAGTAGTTAATACAGCTAATTTGATAAAATATGAAGCTAATCTTCTTAGTAAGGATAATTTCAAAAACCTTAAATCCATTGCAAGTTCAATATCATTATTACTTGCAACAGATTATATGCGTACTAATAGTTTCTATTGGACTAAATTTATGTTAGGAGGCGCTTTATTTCAACATATATTTTCACAATTAAGGAACAATAGTGAAGAGGATATGTATAGTTTATTAATTGCATCTATGTATCCTATAATGTATTGTAAAATGATTGGCAGTGATGATGTAGAATGGGATACAAGAATGATTAATGTAAATTCTGCATTTATTCCTATGCAACTAGCATATTTATTATTTAATGGGCCCGCTATTACAAAAAATATTAGAGTAATGGATTTTGTTCTTCATATAATTGGGTTTGTATTTTATGATTTTCTATATTCACTTTCTCCAATATTTGTTCAATAAATCATTTCACTAAAAATACGCCATAATTCAACCAGATATTTATGCATTTATTCTGTCCTGCATTTTGCATGACAGTTATTCTATAGTAATTTGAAGCTTCCGATCGCAATGTACAGAGCATTATATGATTCAGTTGCATTAATTGTGCTAATGCTAATTTTGCACTTCTAAAATACTATATTCATCTACTCGCCTGAATAAAATGATGGCGGAAAGATAGGATATCTACTCGATTGAATAAAATGAAATCGGAAAGGAAGGGTATTTTAAATCTTGTTTTTGCCCTTCCTCTCGCAATAAAATACAAAAAAAATGAATTGGCGGAAAGGAAGGGATTCGAACCCTCGATACGTTAGAAACGTATAACGGTTTAGCAAACCGCCGCCTTAAGCCTCTCGGCCACCTCTCCAGTTGAAATTCTAACCCTTATGATTTTTTTTTACAATATCTCTTCTTGACATATTTAACAAAAAACGCGAAAATTTTACTATGAAACGTACTTATCAACCAAGTAAATTAGTCAGAAAAAGAAGACATGGATTTAGAAAAAGAATGTCTACTCAAGATGGACGCAATGTAATGTCAGCAAGACGTAGAAAAGGTAGAAGTAAAATCTCAGCATAAATGCGCAAATATGTTGCTTTAAGTTGTAGATATATATTTCAAAAAGCTAAAAAAGAAAAGCCTTTTTTTTCTAAGTTTTTTTCTATTCGTAGTATTGATAATAATGAAGATAAAATTAGGATAGGGATTATTGCTAACAAAAAGCTTGGCAATGCTGTAGTTCGTAATAAATGTAAAAGAAGAATTAAAAATGCTATTGATCGTATTTTATGCGAACATCATTCTGTAATTGCTAAAGATATTGTGATTGTACTAAAGCGTGAAGTGTTTGACTGTTGCTTTATAGATTTACTATCATCTTTACAATTATCATTAAATAAATCAGCCTTTTAATAATTATTATATGCATGGAAGTTAATGATATTTGGGTGCATAAAGTTAATAAGTTGATAAAAGTTAAATATATAAATCAAGTGAATAATGTTTTTTTTAACTAAAATATATAGTGAAATAAGTATTGATTGATTCTTATGCTTAGCTTAATTAGTTGTATTAAATTTGATAAGTAATCAAATCATGCTATATGGATAAAATGAATGTTAAGTGCATTTTATTCAGCTAGCAAAGGTAAATTTATTAATTCTATAAAATTAGGATAATAAAGTGTATAAAATATAAAAAAAACTAAAGCTTAAAATATATGATTGGTATTTTCATTCAATTCAATTACAGTTTTACATCAGATTCTCAAAGTATAATTGTACGTTTAATGTAATGAAATGTGGTGAAACAAATCAGTTTAGCCAATGATATCTTTTTCTTTTTGAGATGTAAGTAACTCAATTTGAGCTGTTCCTTTTTTGATAATTTCTTCAAATATTTTTTCTGATTTCTTTCTAGCATCCTCAGATATTGCTTTGTCTTTTTCTAGTTTTTTAAGATCTGACATAGAATCTTGCCTAATTGTTCTAACAGAAATTTTAGATTTTTCTTTAAGGTCTTTAGCCATTTTTACAAGTTCTTTACGTCTTTCTTGTGTTAGTGGTGGAATTTTTATAAAAATAGAATCACCTTCCAATGATGGATTCACATTTAATTTACTATCCATAATTCCTTTTTCAACAGCTTTGATTAAAGATTTATCCCATACTTGTACGTGCAAGGTTTGATCTTTAACTGTAATACTAGCAACTGATTTGATAGGCATGAACTGGCCATGCGCATCAATCTTTACTGCACTCAGAAAATCAGGGGACACAACATTAGTTCTCAAACCTTTCAAGTGATCTGCAAATACTTCAATCGATTTTGCAATCCTGTTTTTCAGATTTGATTCTATATTATTTATTAATTCCATTTTTTCTCCATGCTCTTTACATATAATATATTTATTATCATAATTTTCTGCAATATTCCCTTTGTTTTTTATTTTAGTATTTATACTGCCTATCTATTAAATTATTCTATATATTCACGATATCTATCTTGAATAAAATATATTAAAATAATGGAAATGAGCTTTGTTATTATAGGAAATTGGAAGGGTATTTGCTCTCAAGCAAACTTATTGCATGCATCGCAATATAAAACAAAACAAAATATACATTATATAATTGCTCCTAATTATTTGCATATTTCCTATATATCAAAATTACAAAATATTAATTTATGTGCTCAAAATTCTGTGCAAAATGAACTAACAGGCAGTGTCTCTATCAGCTTACTTATGCAGTTTAATGTGAAATATATGTTGTGTAATCATGCAGATCATCGTGCAAACAATAATTATAATCCAACAGAGCATGTTTTGATATGTGAGGAAAATAGTATTACGCCAATCATTTTTATTAAAGATTATCAAGAAGCTATTAATCTATCTAATACGCTTAATAAGATTAAACGTAAACCTAATTACACTAATGAAAATAAGTCATTAGACCTCCTATCTTATAAGAGCATTTTTGTGTTTGAGCCACATGATTATATTGGGAAAGAAGGTATTGCTGATTTAAATAAAGTAAAATATGAAATTGATAGGATCAAACAATTAACAGATAGCCCAGTTTGTTATGGTGGATCTTTAAATGAAAATAATTATAAAGATTTGATTCCATATGTGGATGGATTGTGTTTTGGACGATTAAGCAGATCTGCAAATTTTAATCAAATAATTGAAAATATAAGTAATAATCTAATAAGCGCCAATTCATGAAAAAATTAATGAGTATATTTTACCCTAAGATTTGTTACTTATGTGATTGTACGTTGCAAGAAAATGGATTATGCCATCAATGTTGGGGTAAGATAGTGTTCATACAAGATCCAGCATGTATTACATGTGGTAATCCATTTGAATATGATTTAGGAAAAATATCATGCGCAAAATGTATACAAGATAATCATCATATAGATTATGCAAAATCTATTATGAAGTATGATAAAAATACAAGAAAACTAATTATGGCATATAAAAATCATGGTTGTTTTTATTTGACAAGTTTTTTCTCTAATTTATTAAAAAACACCATCAAAGAATGGATTAGTGATATAGATTATATTGTTCCCATACCATTACATAGTTGGCGTCTTTTTTGGAGAGGGTATAATCAATCCTCAATTTTGGCGAAAAATCTATCTAAAGCAATAAAAATTCCATATTTAGACAATGGGCTGTTAAGGGTCAGGTTTACTGGCACTCAAAGTACTTTTAATAAAGCGGATAGATGGAAAAATGTAAAAGGAGCTTTTGAGTTTAATTATGAATATGAATTTAGGTTCAAAGGAAAAAACATTTTATTACTTGATGATGTGACAACTACAGGTGCTACCATTAATTTTGCAGCAGAATCACTTAAAAAAGCAGGAGTAAATAAAATTTATTGTGTTACATTAGCTAGATCAATCACTTTGAAATAATTTAACTAACATCTTAATCTCACTTTGATTTAAATTTAATATATATACATTCATTATAAAAGTAATAGATACAGATATAAATATTTAGAGTGTTTAGCACACTAAAGAGTGCTGAAATATTCATAAAACACTATATCATTAGAAGAAATTGTAGGTATAAAAGGTATGTATATGCAATATATATGATGATTATTACCTATAATCAATGTTTTTTACTTCATACTCTTTTGTGCCACCTGGTGTGATTACTTTAAAAAAATCACCAACTGACTTTCCTAGAGAACATTTACCTACTGGGGATTTGATAGATATGCTGCCTTTTTCTGGAGAAGATTCATCTTCTCCAACTAATTGATAAATAATCTCTTTGTCAGTATCTATATCTATTAATGTGATAAATGCTCCAAATCTTATTATATTATCAACTGCTTTTGACAAATCGGTAATTTGTAATAATGGAATGCGTTTTCTCAAATATGAAATACGGTAGTCCAATTTTCCTTGCATTTCTTTTGCAGATTTATATTCAGCATTTTCAGATAAATCTCCTAAAGCTCTTGCTTTTTGTATTGCATCAATTATTTTTGGACGTTCTATTGCTTCTAAATCGTGCAACTCATTTTTTAATTTTTCATACCCATTTCTAGTGATTGGAACAGAATGCATTTTTCACCTTCCTAAAAAATTAGTTCATTGATTACAGTTAATTGTATAAACTCAATCAACTGAAACTACTGTTTGATTTTATATCTTTTTATGCGATAATGTCCAGCAAGTGCAGTCAAAAACTTTCTGTGGAGTTTTTTTGTTTTTAAGCATAGCTTGGTGAAATCAAAGTAGTAAAGCTATTAAAATTCCTGACTGCAACAAAACAGAAGGAGATTTATTTGTGAATACAGATATCAATAATATCAGTGCTGATAAAGCAGTAGAAAATCAACCAGAAGTTGAAGTTAACAAAGAAGCTAATAAAGAAATAGAATCTATTATTAATTTTACCTTTAATGATTTAAGGGATGCAGGTGTGCATTTTGGACATAAGTTAGAGCGAACTAACAGAAAAATGATGCCATATATATTTGAGCAAAAAGATGGAATGTACATAATTAATTTGGGTAAAACTATTCCATTATTTAAAAACGCATTGGCAGCCATTAGAAAACATGTTGCTAACTCAAGAAATGGACGTGTTTTATTTGTAGGAACTCAACATCAGTCTAGAAAAGCTGTAAAAGATGCTGCAAAACAATGTGCTCAATATTCTATCAGTGAAAAATGGCCTGGTGGGTTGCTTACTAACTGGAAAACAGTTTCTCAATCAATTAAAAGAATGAAAGACACTGAAAAGAAGTTAGAAGATGGTTTTTACAATAGTTATAAGAAGCATGAACAAGTAAAGATCCAAAAAAAGCATGATAAGCAAGCAAAGCTTTTTGAAGGTATCAGAGATATGAGTGATTTGCCAAGCTTAATTATTATTACTTCACATAATGAAACCAATGCAATTAAGGAAGCAAAAAAACTTAATATTCCTATAGTATTATTATTGGATACAGATGGAGATCCTCAAGGCATTGATTTCCCAGTACCAGGAAATGATGACTCTATAATCTCTGTAGATTTATTCTGCACTCTTTGTTCAAGAGCTGGATTGTTAGGTATTCATGATGAGCAAGAAGTATTAAAGAGAAAAGAAGAAGCAAAGAAGAAAAAAGAAGAAGAGAAACAAACAGAAAAAATAGAAAAAACCACGGAAGAGATTAAAAATGGGTAAAATAACTGCAGTACAAGTAAAGTCTTTAAGAGAAAGAACTGGAGCTGGTATTAAAGCTTGTAACGAAGCTTTAAAAGAAACTAATGGTAATGAAGAACAAGCTATAGATTGGTTACGTCAAAAAGGCATTGCTTCTCAATCTAAAAGATCTAGCAGAGATGCATCTGAAGGTATAGTAGCTATGCATTTGGATGGAAATGCAGGAACTTTAGTATCCTTAAAATGCGAAACAGATTTTGTTGCTAAAAATGAAGATTTTTGGGGAATTGCAAGAGATTTATGTACACTATCCATTGTGAATCCTAAAGATTTAGAGAATCAAGCATTAAATGGAACCAAAGTTTCTGAACTATTGATTGAATCATCATCTGTAATTAAAGAAAATATTCAATTAGGAGAAATTACAACATTAAAATCTGAACAAAACACATATGTATATGGATATGTTCATGGTAATATCGTGCCACTTCCAACAGTTGGAACAATTGGTGTTTTAGTAAGAATTTCAAGTCCTGATCCTGAATTTGGTAAGAAAATTGCTATGCATATTGCTGCTATGAATCCAGATGTATTGAATAGCTCTGAAATTTCTGAAGAAATTATGAATCGTGAAAAAGATATTGCTTTAGCTCAGATTGATCAAAATAAACCACAAGAAGTTCAAGATAAAATGCTTGAAGGAAAAGTTCAGAAGGCTTTGAAAGATAGAGTATTATTATCTCAACCTTACGCATTTGATGGTAAAATTACAATTGAACAATATGCAAAAGAAGCTGGCATTACAATTATTGAATTCAAAAAAATCATTATTGGAAAACAATAAGGAAACAGAGTGTTTGAATGAATTTCGGATTAATTAAAATCTCTGGATCATATTTCAAAGAACACATTCATGAATTGCTTAGTTTTATAAAATCAAACCATAATCAGAATATAATTTTTATGGTGGGTGGTGGTAATATCATGAGAGGAAGATCTGTCAAATCTGACAAACGCTTATTTAAAGATCGAATTGGTATCATGAGCACCTTGATTAATGGTATTGATTTAGCAGATAAGATATCAGATTTGGGATTTGATTCATATATTGCATCACCTATATGTAATGAAGATATAATTAATAAGTACAATCCTATTAAAATAAGACAGCTCATGCAAAACAGTCATAATAAAATTATTATATGTGGTGGATTAGGTTGGTGTGGAAATGTAAGTACAGATACAGCAATGGTGATTCGAGGGTTGGAATTATCTTGTAATTGGGTTTGTAAAGCATCTACAGTTGGTGGGGTTTTTGATAAAGATCCATCTTCTAATGTAGGTGCAAAACTTCTGCACAGTTTGGATTATGAGCAAGCGATTAAGTATGACGCATATGATAAATCTGCAATTTTAATTGCACAAGAGAATAATTTACCATTAATAGTAGCAAATCTAACAAATTTAAGTAAAATGCTTCCAATGCTAAATAATAATAATTTGAATGATATAGATAATAAGATAATGAATAAAAATAGCACAATAATTAAGTAAATGAAAAATACATATGATAATAAAGTGTAAAAAGCATTATAATGGAATATAACAATTGTATGATGTTTTAAGTTAATAAAAGCAATATTATGATTAAATCCATATATAGCCACATCTAAATTATATAATAACCAGTAATTCTTGTTAATGAAATATTGTAAAATACTAAGAAGATCATTATTCAATATAGCCAATTATATAATGTATGGTAACGCAGTAAGCAAATGGTGAATAATAGGAAATATTATAGAACTAAGAAAAAATGCAATCTGTAACCTAGGTTAATTTTAGTTATGCGCGCCATGTGAAAAGTATAATAATAGAGCTTTAAGTGTAGTGGTGGAGCTTTAGGAAATATATATGATCTGGTCAAATTATCTAAAATGTTTAATGAAAATATATAACAATTGTATGATGCATTGTAGTGATTTGCTGAATATATTATGGCAATGGATATATCTAGTAATATATTGAACAGGCTGCAATGATTGATTTAATATTATAATAGTTCAGAAATTTTTCTTGAATTTTTTACTTCATTTTTCGTAGAATTATTTATAAGAGCTATTCATCAAAACTACTTTATAGGGTTGAGCAAGCAACATTAAATAGATTTGTTGAATTTAATAATCAATCTCATGTTTATTGCTTATATATCACCCTATATAATTGAGAATTGGTGTAATTAAGGGGTATAACTATGGTAATTTATAGCAATAAATTTAAAAAAGCAATGAATGTTTTACTAGAACATGAAGGTGGGTATGTTAATGATCAGTATGATAGAGGAGGAGAAACAAAATATGGAATTAGTAAAAAAGTGCATCAGAATATTGATATTGAGAGATTAACGATTGAAACAGCAACAGAAATTTATTACAAATATTATTGGTGTACATGGAAGTATGACAAAATCGATGATGATGTAATTGCAAATAAAGTGTTTAATTTAGGGGTAAATTTAGGGAATAAGAATGCAAATAAGCTGCTTCAAAGAGCATTAAGAGCCACAGGTGTGCATATAGATGAAGATGGTATTTTAGGCACAAAAAGCATTGCTACAATTAATGAAGCTAACTCATATGCTTTGTTATGTGCCCTGCGATCTGAAGCTGCAAATTATTACAGAATAATTGTTATGCAAAATGCAAATCAGAATAGATTCATAAATGGTTGGCTGAATAGAGCATACTTTTAATTTATTGATTTAGTGAAAGCAATAAATTGATTGGCAAGTATATATAAATTTTATTAGATAATATAAGACTTTATATGCTAGATATCATACAAAAGAACTATTAGCTTTTTTAGACCATTAGCTGTGTGAATGATAGAAATATATTATAGAAGAAATCATAAAACACATATCCAACTACATAAACTACGTTCTGCAATATTGAATTAGATCCATATAGTAATGAAAGTGCTAATTTGATTGGTATGGATGCGTAATTTATATTAATTATCTTTGTGTCCCATATTTCGTCATTACTACCAAGCATTTGATGGTACATTATCGCAAATGCAGGCCCAGATAGTAAGTTATATATATATTTATTTACATTATCTACACCACTTAGCGAGCAAAAGTAATTGGACATAACATATGCTGTGGTCAGTTTGCTCCAATAAAAATCTTCATTCCCCATTATAAAATCTAATGCAAGTGGAAGTTGTGCCATCATGCCTAATTTTTTAGTGAAATCTGATTGTAAAAATGAAATATTTGCAATATCATCACATAATTTACGTACGATATACGGATAAATAATTGCTGAAGCGATTGGTGTTGTATAGTGTGAATCTGTAGCATAATCTACAATAGATGTCGTGCATAATAAAGATGCAAGAGATTTAACTAACTTATAATCATTCTTAGTAAGCAATTCGTATTCACGCTTCATAATATTTGAAATGACATTAGATATTTTATTTGATCCATCTTCAGTGCTTACAAATAATACACTTGAAGCAGATCCATGGCTGCTTGTAGAATACAGCCAATTTGGACATTCTCTCTCTTTGATTTCATTACTTTTAGATTCATAAGTTGTGATTATCTTTGGTGTATTTGCTTGATTTTTACCTAAATTAAATTTGATCAAATTATTCAAATTACTTTGGTCATAATTATATGCAATATGATAGGTCTTTGCGTTATACATATTTGACATTTGTGCCACAACGTAGTTAATGCTCCATCCCTCTAATGATTTTATTGTTTGATCATAGAAATTGCGATGTAAATTAGGATATTCATTTCCATTAGATATATATATAGCACTAAATTTAAACATACTATTCAATATGTATATAGTATTTGCATGCTGTTCTGATTCTCTATGTGATGCGATATATACAACATCTCCATCTAATAATACATCATCAATGGGTGGCAAAGCATATCTCACAGCATTCTGCACATCAACTTCCTGCATCTCTTTGTTTTTCTGAACCTTATCAATTGTCTGTATGAAATAACTATTGTTTTTATAGATACTTTGAACTAGCTCAAGAGCTGTGCTATGCTCAGCATTTCCAGCACACAAAAGAGATATTTGCTTCTGTGTATTATATTTCAAATAACTATGTGTAAATGAAATGATTGGGTTTGCTGCATTTTGATTATCTATGCTTTGGTGTTTAGTATTCATAGACCATATGTATATTTGCATTCTTAATTCAGCAATTGCATTATCAAACTTACTTAATAACAATTGTTTTGCATGACTTGTTTGTGATTTTGCTTTTGACCACAATTCAACAATATTATCAGAGAAAAATTCAGGTGATCCATCACTGTTTTTCCATGAATATGTTTCTATAGAATTATCTGCCAAACGTTTTTTTGTGCTTGCAACAGAGTCTTTACTTTGACCCCAATCACCACATAGAAATGAAACAAATGGCTTTTCAGAAGATCTTCTTTTTTTTGGATCATGGCTTTGGACTGCATAGTGATTTTCTAATAATCCACTCAAACTATTTATATTTTCTACATTTGGGTATGAAAGGATTGTTACAAGCAAGTCAAGATCTGTTAGCATATCTTTATTGATTGCATCACTTAAAGTTTGCGATCTGCTCTTATGGCTACCAGATTTTTGTGAATGCTTATGGTTTCCACAGTCATAAAGGAATCCAATTCTTTCCGTTTTTTCAACTGATTGTCCATATTCATTGCTATGATTATATTGGACATAATATTTACTCAACTGGCAATTACCTTGCCCAACATCAAATATATGAAATTCACTGCTTAGAACTACAGATTCGATCTGGGTGATTAATGTACACAGAGGTATTATTAGAGATTTTTTCATGCTTACACACTCCTAATGTGTGCATAATAGGCATATTATTTGTAATCATGCAATATAGAATATTATTTGCATAAAATTTACAAGAATAAACGGATAAATTTACATAAAATATACCATATAAAATAATGATATTTTTGTAATAAAGAAATTACAATATATTTGCGTTATATATAGGTATTTCCAAAGAATAAAATTAATTTTATATCAATTTTTACACAGATTTTTCAACATAAGATAGCGATAATTATTTGAAAGTGTTAGAATTGCTTCGTGGTCTCGATAGTAGTAAAGTTTTTTGTAGATGAAATTAGTTTTTGGAGTCGTTATGTGGCTAGTTTTGTCAGATTAATGCCTAGATTAATCAACTTTACTTATATCTTTTTCGAATTAATATCATTATTTAGATTATGTCTATTTATGAGTGGTTGTATTGTTATACTAAAATTAGCAAATGTTCCAAAAATTTCCCAATCTAATATGATTTTATCTAATATTCCTGTAAAACAATTAATGGTAAAGCACGTGATTGGGCATGAAGGTGTTTCAATATCATTTTCAAAAGAGGGAATTGCTCTTAATCAAGTTGCAAAAATTACTCAAGAAATTGAAAAAGTAATTCCTCCATCATGGCTATATAATGCCGTGATTTCCACTAAAGTATTTGAGCAAAATGGTCAGCATAAATTTGATGAATGCTATATTACAGGCAAAGGTTTTAAGATTTTTCTTAAATCTATTGATGATAATATTATTTTAGAATGGATTCAGAGAGAGAAAAGAGAAATATTTAAGCATAAAGTGAATGGTAATTTGAGAAATTCAATTTCTAAAAGTTTACCAATGCCGATGGTTCATACAATAATGCAATATATGCAAAAAGCAGGGAAATCTCTTCATAATATTCATAATATTAATGTGGAGTATGAATCTTCATCTCAAAAAGGAGTGATGCCAAAGATTTCTCTGATAGATGTTAAATATAAGAATGGTGAGAATAACGTGATAGTGCAGTTAGGGAAAAAACTGTATGATCCTATGAAAAATTATTCCTATGATGATTTGGTTTATTTGAATAAGCCTGTAAATGCTAGAGTTTCATCTTCATATGGTTGGAGAATTCATCCAGTTTTGAAAATTAAACGAATGCATAGAGGCATTGATTACGCAGCACCTTTGGGGACTCCTATTTATGCTTCAGCCGATGGAATTGTTACAAGAGCATTTGTTTGTAGGGGTTATGGAAATTATATTGAACTTACACATCCGACATATAATGGTAAAATCACAACTGGTTATGCGCATCTTACAAAATTGCTTTTGAATAAAAATCAGAAAATTAAAAAAGGTGAGTTGATAGGATATTCAGGAAATACAGGTATGACAACTGCTGCACATTTGCATTATGAGATTAAAGTGGATGGGAAATTTGTGAACCCTAATTCTATAAAGACTTTCTATAAAAAGATGAAAAATGAAGAGCTTCGAGCTGTGAAGCAGCACTATAATGCGTATAAATGTATCAAATAAATATTAAGTAATTTTTTTTATTTGATTATCTGGTTTTGATCAGGCTTAGGTGTTTATTTAGGATTTAAACATTTATAGTTTATATTATGCAATGTTGAACTGAGTATTTGGCACTGCTTTATCTTGTTGATTATATATATTCTTATTGCAGTTTGTTTTCTTTTTACATTTTCTTTTGAAATCATAGTTGCTGATTTTGATTGAAAATTGAGGTAATCATGAGGATACCCTTCAAATTGCCGGGAAAATAGGTTATAGTCTGAACAATTATAAAGTTTCAGGTGCAATTCATTGTAAAAACCTTGGCATTATGAGGATAGAGGTAAAATGAAGAATAATATGATGCTATTACGCAGCCTGATACTGGTTGTTGGTATATCGATTGACGCTGGAGTACTGAGCAGTGAGATGCATGTATTTGATGTCGGCCAAGGTAACTGCCAGTTGAATACGTATTTTGTTGAGTATGATAAAAGGGATGAAGATGGAATGCAAGTGAAAAAAAGAGAACGAATTGGATTCCTGTATGATTGTGGGAGCCATCCATTTCCATTGAGATTTAATGTATATGCTGATAATGTTAGGTCTGCAACTTTATGTGGTGAAATTAGCTCAAAACTTACAGACTTACATTTACTTATAGTAATCCTATCACATCCAGATAGAGATCATATAAATAAGGTTGAAGGAGTTCTTGAATATAAAGTTGATAAAGAAAGCCAGTCATTAAAAGACAAAATGATTGATGGGACATTAAAAGTTATTTCATTTCTATGTGGGGTTTGGAATGACAAAGGTGAAATGAAAAAAGCAAAAGATGCTTTTATAAATAAACTAATAGAGCCATATTCTTGGAGTAAGGATAGAATGGGCAATAATTTCTTCTATGGAAATATTGAAGAATTATTTGCTATAGCGAAGGGTGAATTGAATCTTATTCAAGCACGAAAAGTAGCAAATAAGACAGCTGCAGAAGCAAATGTTAAAAATTTAACTCATCAATTAAAATCTCTGACTGACTCTCATGCCAAAAACAAAATCAATTATATAGATTATATATGCCAATGGGATCATACAAATCAACAGTTTGATTTAGCTCAAAACCAGCTAATTCAAGCAAATGCTCAAGCATCATTATTAGGTTATTTAAATCAATTTGATAATGCAATTGCTCAGTTAAGAGATTATATATATATATGGTCTATGAATACACCATGTAATAGTGCAGAAAAGGATCAGAATGCAGTTAGTCCAATTATCTCATTCACACACCAATATCAAACTGTCTCAAGAGATACAAAATATTTATCTATGATTTGTACAGGAGATGCTGAGGATAGTACAATATCAGGTAATGATAATAAATCATTAGAAGAAAGGTTGCGGCTATACTTAAAAGATAGAAAAGATATTGTGCGTAGGAATATGAAATTACAAAAATACTCATATGTAAATGCATTGATGCAGGCGACAGATAGCCATAAAGTTGGATTATATGCATTATATGATTCTGTAACAAGTGATACTAGTGATCATGATATTATTTGTATTGCACCACATCATGGATCTGCAGATCAAGCAAGTACTATGATTTTATTAAATGATTTAATGAAGATGAGCATGGTTTATGTATCTAATGGGCATGGAACAATGTATCCACATATACATCAACACTGGTATAGGATGATGAGTGTTGGAATTTTGAATGATGATATAGGAGGGAGATATGGGAAATTATCAAAAAGCATTGGTGATAGTTATTGTATAATATTAAAAAACATTAATGGTGTGGTTGCAGGGCTAAAAACAGATTTGTCTCAAATAGCTACATATATAGGAGCATCAAGCGGAAAAGATGCACCTATTAGGCCATATAAAGATTCAGATAAGTTAAGGTGTCCAAATTGGCTATATTCAACGAATGATCATGGAAGTTTGTGTGTTACTATAAGTGATTGGAATGGATTTGATGATTGTATTGAGCCTTATCCTATCATTGCACTTGCAGCAGCATATTCTATTGTAGCAGTAAATAATACAGTGCCTGTAAGTAAAGATGATAAGAATATATTTACAAGTCAATATGTAAACGTAGGTCCAGATGGTATTGTTAAAATTATAATGCCTAAATTTGATAAACCAGATCAAGATGAAAAAGATGAAAAAAATATTAAAAGTATAGAAGGCTATGGCGGTCCAATTCTTGCTGAGTTAAATGAAAGTGAAAATGATAGAAGAATGGAAGCAATGAAAAAATATAATGAAGGTAGGTATGGAGAGCCTGAATCTATAATGAGTGCAAAATCAGAAGATGAGGCATTTGAACAAATTACAAAATCGGAAGAATTGGAATCACTTCCATACTCTGCTTGTGGAAAAATAACCATGAAATTTGATGGTATTGATAAGCCAGTATTTGGAAGTGGATTTTTAATTGGTAAAAATATAGTAATGACTGCTGCGCATAATGTATATGATTTTGAATTTAAAGGAGCTTATGAAGTATATTTTGCACTTGCAAAAGAGGGGCATAATACTAAACATCATTGTAAACATTATTATGTTCATGACAATTATAAAGGAAAAGAAGAGCGTGCGCTTGAGTATGATATTGCATTACTATTTTTTGATTATAATATTACTGATAATGAAGAAGGTGTATTTAAACTTAAAGTAGTAGAATTTGCTGATAAAAAAGATGTAACAATCATTGGATATCCAGGAGCTTGCAATACAAGTACTAATAGCAAACTGTGTAAATCATCTGGAAATGCTAAAAAAGCTAGACTCAGAAATAATGATAATGAAATGATTTTACATACAGTAGATACTTTGCAAGGAAATAGTGGAAGTCCAATTATTTTAAATGGTAATGTTGTAATAGGTGTCCATACAAACAGTGTGCCTAAATCTGTTGAATCTGTTGAATCTGTTGAATCTGTTGAATCTACTGAATATACTAAATATCTTGAATCTTGGAAATATATTAAAGAGTTTGAATATAAGGAATATGCTGGACATAATAGCGGAGTGAGAATCAAGGGTAGCATACTGGAGTTTATGAATGATAGTATAATTAAATATAACTATGGTATTTCTATGGATAAGGCAGAAAAGGAAAGAACAAATCAAACGCGTATTAATATTGCGAAAAGTATGTTAATAAAGAATACGGTGAGTATAAATGAAATTGCTGAAGTTACTGAACTTACTATAGAAGAAGTAAAAAAGTTAAAAGGTGAAATTGATACTGCAATAGAATACTTAGACGGAGCGTGTGTAGATGATGCACTTAGGGATTTAGGTAAATATGCAAATTTAACTTTCACTATAGATGAATTGAACAAGCTTAAAGCACAAGCTGAAAAAAGATGATCAACAATAATCAGATTCAAAAGAACTGGCAACAGCTTAATTCACAATAATGGATTTATATTATGTTTTAATCAAATTTTTTTTAGTCAAGATTAATGAATATATTGTAAAGTTTTTTTGTTAATATTGATTTAGCAGATATTATAATATTTTCAATTAATATGCATTATATCAGTCATTTATTTTATATGGATTTTGGATGTTGAAGGTTTTGAGTAATTTGATTTCTACGTCTTGCATGATTTTACTTTGCTCTTCAGTTTCATGATCATACCCGATTAGGTGTAATGCCCCATGAGCCACCATATGAATGAAGTGCTCCTCGAAGTTTTTATCTGCTTCCAATGCCTCATCCTCTATGACTTTAGTACATACAAAAATATCCCCTAAAATCCTAGTACACTTCATATCATCTGGCATCACATCAGAAGAAAAAGACAAAACATTTGTAATTTTATTCTTGCCCCTATGCTTCTTATTCAAATATTTCATATATCGAACATCAATGCATCTAACATTAAGGTGTATTTCCTGCTCATGCATGTGTGTCTTGAATGCAATCGCCTTCTTTGCAGCATATTCCGCAGCTAATTGTAAACTGTGTGGAATATTCGCTGTTGTGATTCTCCAATATTTCGCATAACTAGGTAATGGTTTGATTTCAATTAACATATTCGTACAGGATAACATATATTATGGATTATTTGTATAAAAAGGATTTTAGGAGCTAATTAATATTTTAAAAATTACTGATAACGAAAGATGTGTGATATATAGGATAGAATGATGGTTTGTACAGAAAATTGACTTTGGTTAGGTATTATGTTAAATTAGTTATGATTTAGTTTGTTTTTAAAGGTTCAAACTAGATTAAATAATATTTTTTTGATAAAATTCATAGTATTTTGGGGGTTCAATGTTTGTAGATCATGATTCAAGTAATGTAGATGAAACTTTAAATGATAATGTGGATTCTGTAAATTTAAATGCTAATTCAGATTCTGAAAATGAAGAGAATGCGCAAGAAGGTTTAGAGAATTTAGTTAAAAAATTAAAGGGAGATCTTGTCCTTTCATTAGCTGATAAAGAGAATATGAGAAAAAGATTTGAAAGAGATTCGAGAGAGTATGCTAAACATGTTGTCAACAATTTTGCTCTATCTATTTTAGAGGTTGTGGATAATTTAGAGTTAGCATTGCAAGCTGCTGAATCTGATAAGAATATTCATATTGGTATTCAGTTAGTATATAAGCAAATTCTGTCTATTTTAGAGGGTAAAAATATCACCCAACAAAATACTCAAATTGGTGATGAATTTGATGCTCAAAAACATGAAATTTTAGAAGAAATAAGCTCAGATCAAGATAAAAATAAAATAGCTCAAATAAAAGCAAAAGGTTATATGATGAATGATAAAGTATTGAGGCATGCGAAAGTCTCTGTTTCAACAGGAATTAAATAGTTCTTTACAGAAATTAGTAGCTTTTTACAGAAATTTTTGATAAATTGAAATATACGGTTAATTTATTATTGAATTTTACGAGAAAGGGGTCATGATGAACAAAATTATTGGAATAGATTTAGGAACAACAAACTCATGTGTTGCAGTTCTTGAAGGAGGAAAGGTTGTTATTATACCTAATGATGAGGGTGGAAGAACAACTCCTTCTGTAGTTTCCTTTAAAGATGGAGAGAAAGTTGTGGGTGCTGCAGCAAATAGACAAGCTGTGACAAATGCATTGAATACTTTTAACTCTGTAAAAAGGTTAATTGGACGTCGTTACGATGATAAAACCACAAAAGAACATGCTAATTTATCTTCATACAAAATTGTGAATTGTAATGGAGATGCATGCGTAGAAGTAAATGGACAAACTTATAGACCTGAAGAAATTAGTGCTATTGTTTTGCAAAAATTGAAATCTACAGCAGAAAAATATTTAGGAGCTACTGTTACTGAAGCGGTAATTACTGTTCCTGCGTATTTTAATGATGCACAGCGTAATGCTACAAAGAATGCTGGTAGAATCGCTGGATTAGATGTAAAAAGAATTATTAACGAGCCTACAGCTGCAGCATTTGCATATGGTTTAGAGAAGAAGAAATCAGGGAAGATTGCTGTTTATGATTTGGGTGGAGGAACATTTGATGTTTCTATCCTAGAAATTAGTGATGGTGTTTTTGAAGTTCTATCAACTAATGGTGATACTTTCTTAGGTGGTGAAGATTTTGACCAAGCTGTATTGAATTATTTAGCTGATGAATTTTTGAAATCAGATGGTATTGATTTAAGAAAAGATAAGCTTGCGCTACAAAGATTAAGAGTAGAAGCAGAAAAAGCTAAAATTGCACTTTCATCTTCTAATCAAATTGAAGTTAATTTGCCATTTATTACAGCAGATGCATCTGGTCCTAAACATCTTAATGTATCTATTACTAGAGCTAAATTAGAATCTTTGGTTGACGGTTTGGTTGAAAGAACAGCAGAACCATGTAAAAAAGCATTAGCAGATGCTGGGTTATCTTCTAGTGATATTGATGATGTCGTTTTGGTTGGTGGTATGACACGTATGCCTAAAATTGCAGAGAAAGTACAACAAATTTTTGGTAAGAAACCACATCAAGGAGTGAATCCTGATGAAGTTGTTGCAAGTGGAGCTGCTATTCAAGGTGGTGTTCTTCAAGGTGATGTAAAAGATGTATTGCTTCTTGATGTTACACCATTATCATTGGGAATTGAAACTGAAGGTGGAATTTGTTCTAAACTAATTGAAAGAAACACAACAATTCCAACTAAGAAATCTCAGGTATTCTCAACTGCAGCAGATAATCAAACCTCTGTTACAATTAGAGTGTTGCAAGGTGAAAGAGAAATGGCTTCTGATAATAAGCTGTTAGGGCAATTTGATTTGACAGGAATTTCTCCAGCACCAAGAGGGATTCCTCAAGTTGAAGTTACTTTTGAAATTGATGTAGATGGTATTGTTCATGTTTCTGCTAAAGATAAAGCAACTAATAAAGAGCACAGAATTTCTATTAAAGATTCTGGTGGATTGTCTGAAGAAGAAATTGAACAAAAGATCAAAGAAGCTGAAGAATATGCTGAATCTGATAAGCAAAAAGTTAAATTAATTGAAGTTAAAAATAAAGCAGAATCTTTGATTTCAAGTACAGAAAAAGCTTTGGTTGATCATGGAGATCAACTTGAAGCAGAAAACAAGCAAAAAATTGAAGCATCCTTAGAAGATTTGAAAAGCAAAAAAGATTCTGATGATATGAAAGTTCTTGAAGATTCAATCGCTGCTCTATCAAATGACGCTATGAAGCTTGGTGAAATTGCTTATAAAGCTGCTCAAGAAAAAGAGAAAAAATCAGATGATAATTCTGAAAGCTCTGAAAATCAAGATACTGTTCAGGATGCTGAATATAAAGCAGAAGAAGAGAACGTAAAAGAAGATAAATAAAGTATTGAATGCTAAGGAAATAAATAAATGAATAAAAAAAGTTATTATGATGTTTTAGGTGTTTCTAAAACTGCTACACAAGAAGAGATTACAAAAGCTTACAGGTCTTTGGTAAAGAAACATCACCCTGATAGATTTGAAGATGCAAAGAAAAAAGAAGCTGAAGATAGGTTTAAAGAAATATCTGAAGCATATACAGTTTTGAAAGATCAAAATAAAAGAACGCAATATGATCATGGTGGGGATGAATTTGGTGGATTTGATTCAAGTCAATTTCAGCAAGGATCATCATTCTTTAATGGTATGGATGACATATTTTCTAGTTTTTTTGGTGGTGGGCAAAAGCAATCTACTAATCAAGCAGGTCGTGATTTAAGTTTCGATTTAGAAATAACTTTAGAGCAAGCTTATCATGGTCACCAAACTAAAGTGAAAATTCCAAAATTAGCAAAATGCGAAAAGTGCAAAGGTGTTGGATCAATGGAGCCACCTGTAAAATGTAATCAATGCCAAGGTAAAGGAACGTTGCATGTTAGGCATGGTTTTTTTCATGTGGAGCAAGCATGTAGTAATTGTAACGGAACTGGAAAAACCATAAAAGTTAAGTGTAGATTTTGTGCTGGAAATGGTAGAGTTAAAAAAGATAAAGAAATCTCAATTACTATCCCACAAGGCATAGAAAATGGACAAGAAATCCGTTTGGTAGGTGAGGGTGATGAAGGTGTTTCTAGAAGTGGTGACCTATACATCAGGATTCGTATAGCAAAGCATAAGGAATTTACTAGAGTTAAATCTGATCTGTATTGTTCTGTGAATATCTCACCAGTACAAGCTGTGAATAGTAGTGAAATTCAAATTAGCTCTATTGATAAAAAGATGATTAATATTAAAATTCCTGAAGGCATACAATCTGAGACTAAGCTGAGAGTTGCAACACATGGAATGGTTATTGGGCGAAGCAAGGGTAACTTATATGTACGCGTTGTTGTACAAACTCCTTCTAAGAAAACTATGACAGCAGAAGAGATAAATCTTTGGAGCGCATTGGATAAGATTAGTAATCAGAGCAATAAAACAGAAACAAAGACAAGTTCATTCGAAAATATCAAAAATATGTTTAATAAATGGACATCATAATACGCGATCAATCTACTAATTCTTAGCAACCTCCTGTTACATAGTAGGTGCTAAAATGGATTTTGCATCATTAAATTAATACATCATAATATATAAGCTATAAATAATGCATGATATATTAAGCATGCATCGTTACTTAGTGTATACTTATATATTAGAAATTTTACGATCATATATAATGATTTTACTTAAAATTATGTGTTTGCAATTATGAAAAGGGTGATAATTGTTTATATTACAGTGAATAATGGATGCTATGTGTATTGTAAGTAATGAAGAATAAAGTTATAGTCTGATCATGTTGAAAATATTCGTAAATTATTTGCAGCGTACATGCTTAATGATATGCATGCTGCAAATCGACTCGGTGGTGGAAAAAAGTGAGTTTTATATATTCAATTTTGGTAAAGGGAATTGTCAATTAAATAAATATTGGGTGAAAGAGGATAATAGTACTCTAGTGCCCCAAAGAGTAGGCATAATGTATGATTTTGGAACTACTACTACTTACGGTATAGATAAAGATGCTGCTTTAAAAGCACTAAAAGGTTTGAATTTATTGATAGTTATATTATCTCATCCTGAACAAGATCATATAAGTGAAATGAGGGGTTATTTTAGTTATTTAAAGCAGTTTAATCTAGTTGCATTTCTATGTGGTGATTGGAATACAAAAGATACAAAAATTGCGAAAGAAGTACGTTTGCAGTATAAAGATAGATCAATCGAACCATATTATTGGAGAAATAAAAAGAATGAAGAACATTCTAATCCTGCTTTTTTTAATGGGGATATTAAAGAATTATGGGATAAGGCTCAAGCACAACTTGAAAATCAATATATAAGTATCAATGAAAATAGAAGTATCAATGAAAAAATAGAAAAATCAGAAATTAGTGAAAAAGCGGAGAGATATAGAAGATATTTAAGTGGATTTGATAATATAATTTCTGAATTGCAAAATTATGTATACATATGGTCTATGAATACTAATGCAAATCACAATGCAGCCAGTCCGATTATTTCATTTGCACATAAATATGGTGATAAGGATACTATGTCACTTTTATGTACTGGAGATGCTGAAAATAGCACATTGAACACATTGAAAGACAATTTACCTGCATATTTAAAAGAAAAGATAAATGATCAAGAAGCAGATGGAGGTGTGCTGAGACATAAAATAAGATTACAGAAATATCCATGGCTTAGTGCGTTGATGCAGGCCACGGGAAAAAGAATAGATAATGAAAATAAGGCATTATACGCGTTATATGACTCTGTACAAGAAAATCCAGCACATCAAGCTCAACCACAGCATAGTATTATTTGTATGGCGCCACATCATGGATCAGGAAGTACTGCAAGTGTAGATGCCATGATACAGTTAAATAATTATTTTAAAGTAAGTGCAATTATTATTCCAGCTGATTTTGATTCTTTTCCATATACAAGATGGATGGAAAAATTTGCATATGTAGATAGTAAGGTGTTTGAAGATATTATGCCTAGATATGTTGCGATGGCTTACAGCATTCATTCTAAAATATGCTTAACTTATTGTAATGATGGAGATCAATATAAACTAAAAAATAAAATGACAAAATTATTAACATATCCGTGTCTACCTTGTTATAGTAGTTTAATATTATTTAATAAGTTAAGTAGTGAACTAAATGAGAAGCTTTTATACTATAAACCTTCTGAAAACATAGATGAATTTAAACAATACATTAAGGGTAAAAATTATGTTATTTCCAGTAGTAACTCTAGTAAGCCGATTTATATGCCCTATGTTGCATCACCTTATTATTCTGGGACAATTATGTTTGATAGTGATCCAAATTATGTGCTAAATAATAAAGAGATGTTAAGAATTGTTGAAAAAGCAATGGTAGATAAGGATAAAACAATTGATGAACAGCGGAAAGAAATTGAAGAATTGCGAAAGAAATTAGAAAAGATATCATCTATAATATCAGAATAAGTAATGCAGTCATGAGAAATTAGAGATCTGAAAGCTCTAGCATATCATAATTTTTGTTTCCCCATTAACAATATTTCATTAAATAATATAATTATGTTTCATTTTTTAATTTTGTTACATAGTCTTTTGTAATTATACAAGTTGATTTTGCATACGGATTTATAATCTGCAGTTATGTTGTAACGTAATGCAGTATGGTGTTGAATTTTCTTTTAATTGTACAAAGAGCGTAGCGCTTTTAGATTAAACAACTTACGAATTGCCTTCGCCTCAATCTGACGAATACGCTCTCTTGTGACTTTGAATTTCTCTCCAACTTCTTCCAAAGTATGGTCGCTTTTTGTTCCTAGTCCGAAACGTAATCTAAGCAACATTTCTTCACGACTGGTCAAATGTGAGAATGATTTCGAAATCGCATTCCTTACACTAGATTGCATCATAGCATCCATAGGAGAAACAGCACTTTGATCTTCAATGAAATCACCCAACTGCCCATCTTCACTGCTACCTACAGGTAATTCTAAGCTTACAGGCTCTTTGGAGATCTTCTGAACTCTACGTACGCGATCAACAGGAATACTCAAATATTCACTGATCTCTTCAGGTGAGGGATCTTTCCCATTTTCATGTAGTAACTGCCTAGATGCTTTAACAACCCTATTAATCGTCTCAATCATATGCACAGGAATACGAATTGTTCTAGCCTGATCGGCAATTGCCCTTGTGATTGCCTGTCTAATCCACCATGTTGCATAAGTAGAGAATTTATATCCTCTAGTATACTCAAATTTATCAACTGCCTTCATTAATCCAATATTTCCCTCTTGAATCAAATCTAAGAATTGCAATCCACGGTTTGTATATTTTTTAGCAATAGAAATTACAAGTCTCAAGTTGGCAGAAACCATTATGTTTTTGTTTTTAGACATGATTTTCTCACCAGTTTTTAGTGACTTAATAATTCGTTTGAATTCTTTTAAAGGTAAGTTGATGTGATTAGTAATTGAATTCATCTTCATCTCATTCTCTTTAATAAACCCTGAATTCTTTTCAAAAAACTCTTTAACTTGAGTGTTTTTAATTGGATTTTTATTCATATGCGCAACAAAAATATTTCTTTTTATTTTTTGCTTTTCAGCTAATTTAATTACTTCTATTTCTAGCTTTATAATTTCTTTATTTAAGCTGTACATCTCATTAATTAGCTTATCAATGCAAAGGTAGCTTATTCTTAGTTCAATTATACATTGGGTTAGATCTTTATGAGTCTTCTGATATTTATTCATAACAGATTCACTAACTTCTTTATCTTCATTAATAAATTCTAATTTTTGATTTTGTACTTTTTTGAATTTCTTATATACTTGATCTAAATTTTGCATATTTTTTTCTAAAGCTTCTAAATCATATTTAGGCTCATCACTATCTTCATCAGTTTCAAAGCAGTTCTCTTCATCAGTAGATGTGCTATCTTCAACGTCTATTAATTCAGAAGGGTGCATATGTTGCTTTTTTATTGCATCATGCCATTCTAAAATTCTTTTGACAGTGATAGTGCTTTCACAAATAGCACTAATCATTAAATCACTACCTTCTTCAATTTTTTTTGCTACTTCAATTTCTTCTTCTCTAGATAATAATGGAACATTTCCCATTTCTCTTAAATACATACGGACAGGATCATCATTCGCTGCAGAACTTTTTGAAGATTTTATATCATCAAATACAATTTCATCATCATTTTTCTCACTTGATTCTGAGCTAATATTTTTATCTTCAAGCGGAAAATGTCTATTAATGCTTTTTCCCATTTTTACTCCCTATGTTTATTAAGTATAAATTGCCACATTTTTACTAAATTTTCTTTACTATTTTTAGAAAACGCAAAAGGCGCTAACTGCATAATAGTATCAGAAAGGCATAACTCCACTAGATTAGTACATCCCTTTTGTTCAAAAAAGTCAAGTTTCTTTGTATGATGTGTTATCCATTCAGGAATGATTTCATGCATTTTACTCATATTATCAGAGAAGTTAAGGTATAAAAAATCTTCACAAATTTCATCATATATTTCAGGATTATTTAAAATAATAGCAAATAAAATCTTTTCATATGTATGTTTTATATTTTCAATGTGTTTGTTAGGCATACTGTTTTTTATATAACTAGATTTATTTTTGTGATTTTTATATTGATTGCTTTTATACTGCATTACATCTTTGCTCCACTTTTCCTTCCATTTTTTCTTATAAAGCTCCTTAATATTATGATTTTGTATTTTATCACCTAAATCAAGAATTTCTTTATAGTATTTATATTGCACTTCTGGAATATCACTGGTTTTGAAAAATAATTTCCAACATGCATCAACTAATGCAATTCTATCTTTGGCTATACTCTCCCATTTTTGTTTGCCATATTTTCTTAAAAACGAATCAGGATCTTCATTATTTGGCAAAATCATGAAAGATATAAGAAAATTTTCGTTTAAGTGTGGTAATACTGTATCTATTATCCTCTTCATTCCATTGAGTCCAGCATTATCTCCATCTAAGCAAATAACTAACTCTTTGCCGAAACTACACCCTTGTTGAATATGTTCGTACGAAATAGCTGTTCCATTTGAAGCTACAGCATTTATATTATGTTGATGTAAAGCGATTACATCCATATATCCCTCAACTAAAATAATAGGCTTTGATTTATCAATTAAATTCATTCCATATAATATTTTGGATTTTTTGAAATACGCAGTTTCAGGGCTATTGATGTATTTAGGGCCATATTGTTGTTCAGTAAGTTTCCTAGCACCAAATGCACATATTTTACTGTTATTATATATAGGCATAATGATCCTATTCTGGAATATTTTCAATAAACTATTTTTAAATCCAATTTGTTCCATAGTATTATTTGTGATTTTCTGAGATGCGCAAAAATTATATACATCTTGAATATTTGGAATCCACCCCATCTCGAATTTCTGTATTGTTTCATAATTTAAGCCACGGTTTTTTAAATATTCTATTGCAGTTAAATTAGAATTTAAGTTTTTAACAAACCAGTCTTTGAGTTTAGCCATTGCTTTTAAATTAGGGTCATGTTTTTTATTGCTTGTTGAATACTGTATGTTAAACCAATCTGCAATCTTCTTACATGCTTCTAAAAAGGGAATGTTATCCATTTTCTCTACAAACTTAATTGAATCTCCACTAGCTCCACACCCAAAACAGTGAAACAAACCTATATCATCTTGAATAGCACATGATGGACTTTTTTCACTATGGAAAGGGCAGCAGATATATAGCTTTTTAGTAGAACTACTTTGTATATTAACATACCTTCTTACAACATCTGATAATTTTACAGAAGACTTAATACTATCTACTAATTCCATTTGTTTCTGTTCCTTACCTTACTCAGCTTATATCTTCGGAATCAAATTAATTGCATGATCTTTATTTTGTTCAAACCAGTTCTCTCTAGACCAATTTTTTTTATATGCTTTTACGATTTGATCCCATTTTTCTTGTAATTTAGGCTGAATTTTCAGTTTTTGATCATTATCAATATAGTGTGTGATAACGTATAAGTTTTCTTTTCTTTTTTTGATTAATGCATTGCCAATAGAATATAATTTATGAGATTTTTCTAATAAAACAAATAATGTGTTTGCAGGAACTGACATGACGAAACTTTTATGTCCATAATATACAGCTTTCATCCCATTATAATTGTTAAACCCAATCATAAATACTTTCTCATGAATCACTTCTTTTACTCCAGATGTGATAGAAAGAAACATATTAGCTTATTCCTGTTTCATATTTCGCAATAGCTTCTTCTATTGTACCTACCATATAAAAATGACTATCGCTCATATGGTCACATTTCCCTCCAAGAATCATTTTACATCCAGATATTGTGTCTTCTATATCAATATATTTCCCTGGCATTGAACTGAATGACTCTGCCATAAACATAGGTTGAGATAGGAATCTTTGAACCTTTCTTGCTCTTTTTACAGTCATTTGATCTTCATGAGATAGCTCATCTAAACCAAGCACAGCAATAGTATCACTTAATTCTTTGTATTTTTGTAAACATCTAATTACTTCAGTTGCAACTTCGTAATGTTCTTCTCCAACAATATCTGGTGCTAGTGCATTAGAATATGATTCAAGCGGATCAATTGCAGGGTAAATTCCTATTGCAGCCATAGATCTACTAAGTACTGTAATAGAGTCTAAGTGTGAGAATGCTGCAGCAGGAGCTGGATCTGTACTATCATCAGCAGGCAAATAAATTGCTTGAATACTTGTGATGGAGTTTGATTTTGTACTTGTGATTCTTTCTTGCAATGCACCCATTTCAGTTGATAGTGTAGGTTGATAACCAACTGCAGATGGCAACCTACCTAGAAGCATTGAAGTCTCAGCTCCAGCTTGAGTGAATCTAAACAAATTATCTACAAAAAAGAACACATCTTGATTTTCTACATCTCTGAAATATTCAGCCATTGTGATTCCACCAAATGCAACTCTAGCTCTAGCTCCTGGAGGTTCATTCATTTGCCCATAAATTAGAGAAACTTTAGACATCTCACCATTCAAATCAATTAATCCTTCATTAATCATTTCATTGTAAAGTTCATGGCCTTCTCGAATTCTTTCTCCTACTCCAGCAAACACAGCTTTTCCACCATGTTCTTGAGCCATATTATTTATCAATTCCATGATCAATACTGTTTTTCCAACACCAGCACCACCGAATAATCCAATTTTTCCACCTTTAACGTATGGTAGTAATAAATCGATTACCTTAATTCCTGTAACAAATATTTCAGTATTAACAGCTTGCATGTAGAAGGGTGGAGCTTTTCTATGAATTGGCAACTTTTGAGCATTTGTTATTTGTTCTCTTCCATCAATCGTATTTCCAACAGCATTAAACACTCTACCAAGTGTTGGTTTTCCAACTGGCACTTCGATCCCACTGCCAGTATCTACTACTTCAATACTTCTTTTTAATCCAAGTGTATCAGACATTGCAATTGTTCTTACCACTCCATTACCTAAGTGAGATGATACTTCCAAGTATATTTTTTGATTATTTAAAGGATTAATCACTATTAAAGAATTAAATATAGCAGGAACAGATTTCTCAAATAATACATCAATAACAACACCTCTTATTGATATGACTTTTCCTATATTTTTATTAATTTTTATACTTTTATGCATTTGATCCTCCTATTATTTCGCTCATCTCAAGCGTGATTTTTTCTTGTCTCAATCTATTATAATCTAATTTCAATTGATGTTGCATGCTTTTGCAAGTATCTGAAGCTTGTGACATGGCAACTGCTCTGCTTGCATTTTCCATCATACTAGTTTCTATAGCTGCCATTTGTATGGAATATGCTATATATAACCCATATAAATTATGAGTTTCTTGATGGCTTTTAGATGTGGCTTCAAATATAGATTCAGAGCATTCTGTAAGTTTAGGAGAGCCTTTGAATATACTCTTGCTAATAAACTTTCCATCATCTATAGAGTAAAAATGTAGCTTGATATCAACGCTATTCATTAAGTATTTGAGAGCTATTTCACTTGCAGTATATGAATCTTCAATAGATGTAGTCACATTCATTATTTCTATTTTATTTGAGATATGTTTCAGTGAATCTATGGCGTATTTTCCAAAAACCATGAATTCATCATCATTATTATACTCTAAGCTTGAAACATGATTAGATGCTAAATATATGAAGTTTTTACATAACTTCTTATCAGCAGTAAAAATTATATGCAAACACTTTGAATTAGGAGTAAATTTCTCATAATCTAATTTATTTATTTCTTTATTTAATATAGAGAATGAAGCAATCATCTTATTATGCATTTTTTTTGCTTGTTGTTTTTTTACCATAGAAATAGTTTGTATTGCAGATGTTAATCTGCCAATATTTGCAATATTAAGTTGTTTTGCTAAAATTTGCTGTAATTTCATATAGACTGTTCCTTGAATTTCTTTACAAACTTCTTCACAGTGGAATCTATTTCTTCGTCAATCACTTTTGTTTTAATTAATTTATCTAATATGCTAAAGTTTTCTTTTCTAAATTGAGATAAGAATTGTTTTTCAGCTTCTTGTAATTTATCTATTGGATAATTATCAAAGCATCCTAAGTTGCATCCAAAAATCACAAGTATTTCATCTTCAAATGAGTACAGCTGGTTAGCACCTTGCCTCAATATTCTTGTTACTGCTTCACCTCTTCTTAAAGCTTTTTCAGTAGTTTCATCAATATCTGTTAAGAATCTAGAAAATTCTTTTAATTCAGCATATTGTGCTAATTCCAACTTAAGCATTCCAGATACTTTTCTCATAGCCTGTGTTTGTGCTGATCCACCAACTCTACTTACAGATATATTTGTGTTGATTGCAGGTCGTTGCCCGTATAAAAATAGGTTCTTATCCATGAAAATCTGACCATCAGTAATTGAAATCACATTTGTAGAAATATATGAAGAAATATCTCCTTCTAATGTTTCAATGATTGGCAAAGCTGTTAACGATCCACCACCTTTTTCATCGCTCATACAAGCTGATCTTTCTAACAAGCTAGAGTGTAGGAAGAAAATATCTCCAGGATATGCTTCTCTTCCAGGAAAACGTTTCAACAATAGTGAAATTTCCCTATATGCTATAGCATGTTTAGATAAATCATCATAAATAATTAATGCATGCTCTCCATTATCTCTGTAATATTCTGCAATTGCTGTTCCAACATATGGAGCTAAATACTGAAACACAGCTGGATCGTCTGCTGAAGCAATTACAAAAGTTGTATATTTCATTGCATCTTGTTCTTCAAGATATTTCGCTAATTTTGCTGCATCAGAGGCTTTTTTACCTATAAACACGTAAACACAATAGACTGGTTTCCCTTTTTGGTAATTTTCTTTTTGATTTAAGATTGTGCCAATTGCTATTGTGGTTTTTCCAGTTCTTCTATCTCCCAGAATCAACTCTCTTTGCCCATATCCTATAGGAATCAATGCATCAATCATTTTAACACCAGTATAGAGAGGTTCGCTAACTTTTTTTCGGTCTATGATTTGTGGAGATTCTGCCATTACAACTTGCTCTAAATCAGTATTAATATCACCTTTTCCATCAATTGGATCACCAAATGCATTTACAACTCTACCTAGCATTGCTGGTCCTACTTTAACTTTAAGTATTTGCTTTGTTCTGTATGCAATCATTCCAGATATTATTTTTGGATCAGAATTTAGAATGGCTACTTTTACATTATCTTCCAATAACTCTACGATTAACCCTCTTTGTTTGTTTTCAAAAACGATAACCTCTCCATATATAGCGTCAGATAATCCCAAAACATTGCAAATTCCATCAGCAACAGTTTCTACCTTCCCAGTTTCGTAAATATCTATATTTGTATCTAAGGTATCTATTTTAGCTTTAATTCCATTTATAATATCCTCAAGCTTTAAACGATTCATGCAATTCTCCAATAAACTTATTCAACATATTACCATAAGAAGCATCAATTCTGATAGATCCAATGTCAATCATAACACCGCCTAAGATGGATATTTTGTATTTAAATATTATATTTACATCATTTTCAAACTGATCCACAATGAATTTTCTTACGATTTGCTCTAATTCTTCATCAGGCTTAGATAAAATAACTTGAACATTATTTATATTGCTTTTGCATATTGAGCATTGCCTATACATCATAGAAATAAATTGATTGAAGTCTGACCAAGTACATGAATTGTATACATAAGATATTATATCATTTGATATTTTTGATAGATTTAGAGTGTTTTCAAGGTCTAGATTAAGTATTGGAATCGAATTCCAGGTATCATTTTCCTTTTTCCTAAAAATGTATATTTTCAGAATATCTGCTGTCAAATCACTAATGCGATCTACAGGCACATTACTCCAAACTGAATGCTGTAAGCTCATAACCCTCCTATTATATTACACTTAAGATAACAATCAACTAAAATTTAAATTTTCATTAAAATGATGAATTTTTGAGGTGATTATACTGGGGGAGGGAAATAGCTAAAGTGATTTTCAATAGAGCTGCTTTTTATATATGAAAGATTATTTTATTTTATTTGCTCTATCAAGCATATTTTGAGCCCTACAGTGTTGACCCACTTTCTCCATTTCATTGAATTGCTCAATGAGCGAATATTTAATGCTAATTCTTTTGTTAGATATTTATCAATTTTGTGTAGGGGTAGATCTTCTTACCCTTGTTGATTTATGCACTCTGCGGTGAGATAGGGCATGTCGTGGGATTATAATTTTATTAGCTTCATTATGCATTTCATCTGCTTTTGTATGTTTATTTGCATTTTTATATTGCTCAGCAGCTTGGGAATATAGTTGCTTTTTTGGTGTGTCTGATGAACACTTTTGTGCTAATTTTTCATAAGTATTTGCTGCTTTTGTATATTGATTTATTGAATCTAAAGATTTGCCTGCATTTTTGTATTGCACAGCTGAACACAAATATTGATGAGCTGCCTTATCATCTATTTTTGCAGTTATATATTTTTGTGCAGCATTATTATAGTGCACAGCAGCATTTTCATATTGCTCTATTTGTTTATATTGCTCTGCAGCTTTTATATATTGTTCAGCTGATTTCACGTGCTCACTGCATGATCCCATGACATAATTTTGTGCAGCATTTATATACAATTTTACGGCCTTTTCAGATTGATTTGCTTTTACGTATTGCTCAGCAGCCTTTACATATTGCTCAGCGGCCTTTTCATATTCATTACATGGTCTAATAACATAATTTTGCGCAGACATCATATATTGTTCAGCAGCTTCTTTATGCATTTTTTCTTTTGTATATCCTGCACCAGCGCTATCGTATGCTTTAGCAGCGTTTTCATATTGATTGATTCGTTCATATAGATTTGCTGCTTTTATATATATAAGTGGGTTATCTGCTCGTGTTTTTGAGTGCCAATTATTCGCAAAACGGTTAGCATATTCTATATATGAGGCGGCAGCATTTTCATATTGTGTGAGTTTTTCATAAAGCTCAGCAGATTTTGTATCGCGCAATGCTTCAGAATATCGTTTTGCTGCTACTTCATATAAATTTGATGCATCTATAGATTTATTTGCTTTCTCATATGATTGTGCAGATTTTTCGTATTGTTCAGCAGCTTCGTTTTTTTTATGGCACTCTCTATATTGTTGTCCAGATTTTATATATTGTTCAGCAGCTTTTATATACTGCTGCTTTTTTTGTTCGCCATATTGAGTATATTGCGTTCCATCTTTCTCATATTGTTCGGCAGCTTTTGCATATTGTTGTGCTGATTTGAGGTGAAAGCTTGCTTTTTCGTATTGTTGTGCAATAACAATGTATATTAATGCAGACCTGTCAAATTGTTTTGATTCTTCATGAATTTTTGCTGCAGCTGCATATTGTGTAGAAGATTGGTCGTAATGCTTTTCTATTGTGCTATTAAGACCCTTTCGTTGAAGATTTACTATATGATCAGGTTTAAAAGTGCCACACTGTTTTTGGCGTTCATATTCTAATTCCATTTGTTCATGGAGTTTTATATATTGACTTGAGGATTTTATGTGCTGTTCAGCAGCACTTTTATACTGTTCTATAGCATCTTCGTATTGTTGTGCTTTCTCATACTGTTGTCCAGATTTTATATATTGTTTAGCAGCTTCAGAAGATTGTCTAGATGCATTGCTATATTGTTCAGCAGAACTTTTATATTGATTATTTTGTTTATGCTTATTTCCTTGATTTTCATGCTGAGTTGCAACATCTTCATGTTTTGCAGCATCGCGTGAATAGCATTGAGCCGCTTTAACATATTGTTCCGCTTTAATGTAATTGGTTGCAGCATTATCATAATTTTCTGCTTCTTCATATTGCTCTGCAGCTTTGCTATGTTGATTTATTTTGATGTATTGCTGTGCAGATTTTTCATACTGTTTGAGTTGTTCATAAAGTTTTGCAGATTCTATATATTGCTCAATAGCGTTTTCAATATACTTATCTCGTGTGGATTTATATTTAGACTTGCATGCTTCATACATGAATGCAGCCTTTTCATGCGATTCTGCAGCATTTTTATTTTTATTTGCACTAAAATATTGCTTGGCAGCTATAGTATATAGCTCTCCAGACAATTCATTCTTATCTGTTTTTGCATATAATTGTGCTGCTTTTTTATATAATTCTGCAGCTATTTCTGCTTGCTTTTCATCTTGATCTTCTTCTGCATTACTAACATATTGCTCTGCAGCTTCTTTATATAATTGTGCAGCTTTTTCATATTGTCCTGATTTTTCATACTTTTCTGCAACCTTTTCACCTTCAGTTGTATTTGGATTCTTTTCTAAATTTATTTTATTTTGTTCTGCAAGCCTGATTGCAGCAGCATTTTGGTTCTTTTGATTTAATTCAGATTATAATTTATCGATATTTTTCTGACCATCATTTTTGCTATTTTGTAAAATAGCAGCTTCATTTTGTAATTTTGTAATCTGATAATTAAATTCATTTTGCCTGTTCTGCAATTCAAGTTTTAGTTGCTCTGATTTTTCTTCTTTGTTTTGCAACTTTGACAATAATGATTTAATACTTTCTCGATCATTACCTCTATCTTCCTTTAAATTTGCAACCTCATTTTGTAATTCGTTAATCTTATCTTCATCATGTAATTGTAATTTTAATTTGCTATTTTCCATTTTGCGTAACAATGCCAGCTCTGATCTTTGCATATAAGTAATATGAGCAAAATCATCAGCTCTATCTTCTTTTATTTGACTACGATAATATATTTGATCGTTATCTAATATCTTCACTGTTATTTGAGAATCTAACTGAGGTGATTTTGACACATTTAAATGTTCAGAGCCCTCATTTACGGTATGCTCACTATACTTATCAAGCTCAGAATAAGGCATTTCATCCATCATATCCATCTCTTCGTTTTCCATAGCGTATGATTCACTTGTTATAAGTAGCATTATTATAAATTTTTTTAACATAAAAATCCTTTTGTTGGACTATACATATTTACTTAATTGAATGCAAGTGTTTTTTATGTGGTTTTTAGGCATTTGTTAAGCATTTCCATGCGGTGTTAATATAAACAAAACATATTTTTAAACCTATGTGTTTTTACTGATCTATATATATGTTCAATTTATCATTTGTTTTGATTGTAAAATAAGGTTTGGGGAAGGTTGAACAGTAACTGGTTTGAAAATTAGAAATAATAGTTTGTTGGAATTTGACTTTTAGCTTTTTTGTCATGTATAATCAATTCACAAGCGGGCGTAGCTCAGTGGTAGAGCATAACCTTGCCATGGTTGGGGTCGAGGGTTCGAATCCCTTCGCTCGCTTTTTTAATTTCAATCTCAATTTCATAATATCTTAATTTGGCTATTAGGTTAGTTTGGAAAATTAAATTTTAATTTCATAATATTTTTAATTTTCACTAATATTGATTAGTTATTTTATGTATATTATTTATTGAATGATTCTATTTAATTTGTATTAGCTAAGAAGCTTATATTTATTTAATTATTATATTTATTATTTTAATTCTAATTCGAATTAATTATCAGCTAGCTATTTTATTTTGGTATATTTACTTTAAGAATTTGTTAATTTTCACTATAATTGTTCGTGGTTTTATACTTGGGAATAGAAACAAGCTGTGATGATACTGCTGTTGCGCTGATGGAAAATGAGAAATGTTTAGCAAATGAGATAATTACACAGGATTCCTCAATGTTTGGTGGGGTAGTCCCAGAATATGCTTCAAGAGAGCATATGGATGTTTTGCCTAAATTGATTGATAGTATTCTCATACGTAATAATGTTACTTTGCACGATTTGAGTTTTATAGCTGCTACACAAGGGCCTGGATTGTTAGGTAGTGTTATGGTTGGAGTGCAATATGCTAAAAGTTTAGCATGGAGCTTGAATATTCCATGGATTGGTATTCACCATTTAGAAGGTCATGCGATAATTGCGAAATGGAATAGCAGCTTAGAATTTCCGTTTGGAATATTATTAGTTTCTGGAGGGCACACATGTATAATTCTAGCAAATGAATTAAGTAAATACGAAATTTTGGGTTCATCTATGGATGATGCTGTTGGTGAAATGTTTGATAAAGTAGGGAGGTGTATGGGTTTTCCTAATCCAGCTGGTCCTTATATGGAAGAGTATGCAAAAAAATCAAAGAGTGCTATAGAATTCACTATTCCACTAAAGAATGATGATTCTATGAATTTTTCTTTTTCTGGATTGAAAACAGCAGCAATAAGGTTTTGGGACCAAAGTGATAAATCTGAACAAACAAAAAGTGATATATGTATGGGTTTGCAAAAAACAGTAGCAAAATCTCTTGAGAGCAGGCTGGAAAATGTATGGAAATCTTACAATATAAAGTCATGGGTATTTGCAGGTGGAGTTGCTTCTAATTTGTATATTAGAGAGAAAATTACAAATTTATGTGAGCAGAATGGTAAAAATATTTTCATACCAGAGCCAAAATTATGTAGAGATAATGGTCTAATGATTGCATATACAGGATACTTATATTACAAAAAAGGAATAGTTTCACAATATAATGAAAGTGCGATTGCAAACTATAAAATAGACCACATTAAATTCAAATAATAAACCTAATAATTTATAACAATCAATCTAATAATAATCAATGTATTTAGTAAGTAATATGTATGATAAAACATGAAAATATAAAAATTATCAATGCAATATAATAAAAGGCGTATGAGGGTTGTAAAACATAAAGATTAGCATTAGATAATCAAAATTAATTAATATATCAATGGCAAATCTAATTAATGATTTATTTGTTTTTAATTAGAATATTAATGAAATAGCTTAATTAATGAGTAAATGGAAATGCATATGAAATATTTCTTGGCCAGCATTAGTACCATTATTTGTTAATAACTTAAAATCTTTATTTTCTGGATTTGCTTTCTGAATTGTTTTGCTTACTCCTAGCATAAAGTTTCCTAAAAATTCTTTATTACCATTAAGCAAATCGCTTACATTGCAATATCTTTGTTTTGGTATAATAAGAATATGAATTTTAGCTTGTGGGTTAATATCTTTGAAAGATAAAGTATGTTCATCTTCATAAACCACTTCAGATGGAATTTCCTTTCTAATGATTTTTGCAAATAAATTGTTTGTATTATATGTATTGTCTATACTTTTGCTGTGCACATTATTTGTATTACTGTATATATTACTTGTATTATGCTTATTACGTATATCATGTGCATCATATGATATTGAGTTTATTTTATCTTTTTCATTCATATTAACTCCAATAATTAATATTAGGTTTATTATTTATAATCTTACAAGGGCAATTCTTGAAACTTTGTCTAGATAAAAACATCCTATTTCTTAATTTTATTGTATTCACTCTCCCATTTATTTTGTTAATTTGTACGTGATTATCTATTTCAGTGCCTACTAAAAGCTTAGCTCCTAATGTTTTTGCCCAACAATTTGTGGTGAAATTGTCATTTTTAGCATATAAAATACTATTTTGTAGTAGTGCTACTTCTCCATTTTTTGAAATCACAAACATATTTTTTGGCTTGTTATATATATTAAATAAGAATGGCAATAAGAATACCAATCCAATTTTTTGTGCATAATTTTTATAATTTGCTATGATTATTAAGCTGATTACCCAGAAAATTAAAGCAGAATAATGTATTTGGTGAAACAATATAGTATGGTTTAAAAAATCAGAAAATATTATTGCTAAATTATTTAACCAATATAGGAGTAATGCAATTATTTTGTTTAGAAAGATGAATGAAATATTTAATTTGAATAAAAATACCCAGAAAGTAATTAAGGACATAATAATAAACATTAGAGGAATACATATTAAATTTGATAGAAATGGTTGAATTGGTATTTGATTGAACCAATATATTGTGAATGGAGCTGTGATTAAAAAACATATTAATGTGCTTGATAGTATTTTTATAAAATAATTTTTATATGTAGATTTAAATGAAATTAATCCAAATACTGCTAAACATGAAAATTGAAAACTAGGGTATAGCAATGATTCAGGCCAAATCATGAGCAGTATGAAGATTGCTGACATAAGCCCATGAGATGGTAATGTTTTGCGGAAAGAAAAATATGACATAATTGGGAATAAAAACATTATAATTGCTCTGATTGCAGATATTGATGTTTCAATTAAAAATAAATAAGATATTATTCCTATAACAGAAAATAATTGGCTGATATATATGATAGGAATTTTATAGTGCTTAAAGATAAAAAAGTATATTCCCCACCTACATAATGCATAGCAAAACAATGCAATCAATCCAATATGCAGCCCAGAAATTGCTAATAAATGTGAAATACTGGCATTTTGAAATGCCTGTTTGGTTTTATAAGGCACTTCATTGCTTTGCCCTAATAATAATGATTTAAATAATGATGCTTCAATTGGTTTGAAATTTGCTTTTATGTATTTGCTTATTTTCTCAGAGAAAAGGTAGCTCTTAGATGATATGATTTTATATGATTTTGTATTGCCGTAAGATATCACTCTGGAAAAATATTCTTTATATCGAATATCTTTTGCTTCTGGCAAACATGGTTCAGGGATTCCATATAATTGTACATGCCCAGAAATATAATTATTAATTTGTAAATTTTCATTGTAAGTTTCATGATGTTTCAAACTTCTATTATAATCTTCATTATTATTTGTAGAACTGTAGACGCTATGGGATTGATTTATGCAATTACTATGATAATTATGCTTATCATGCTGCTTGCTCGTTTTATATGAATTTAAATTTTGATATGAATTAGGATTGCTAGTTTGCTCATTAATAATTCCAGCTTGATATAAATCATTATTATTTTGATGTAAGTCCTGATCATTATCTAATTTAATCCTTATGAAATTTTTAGAATCATTCAGCTTTACTAATACACTACATCTGTCATTATTACGGTATATTTTATGGATTATGCCATCAAAATACGTAAAGGTTGGTTTGTCATACTTTAATGAATATATTTTATGACTAATTCGTGCAAACCCTAAAATCAGTCCAAACATAAGAAATATGGTAATGTTTTTTCTTACAAAATATAGTAATCCTATGGGAATTATAAGGAATAGTAATGTTGGGGTAGGGCATATTAGATATGTTCCTATTCCAATAATTTTACCTATTAACAGCCAAAAAAGCGGATAATGATGAATTGGAATTTTAGGTGTAACAATATTTTTCAAAATCCACATAGCTTTCTCTTACTGATTGTACCCTAAATCACATAGTATATGCAAAAAATTATGTGTATATAAATTGAGGATCAGGAAATCTCTGGCATGTATATACCGACTATATATGAAACTATAGCGGTGAATTAAGAGAATATATTATTAACCACCTGAATTGCTGTTTTTTTGTACATTTAAAACATGAATTACCTTATCATAATCAAATTTAAATTTAAATAATCGAGGATTTTCATTCCTAAGTACCGCATCACTTGATGTATTCATGTAAAAATGAACGGTATCATGTTCTAACCTTCCATTTATCATTGGAGTTACTCTTGGATTAAAAGAACTAGCATATCCAGAGAGATCACAAGCAAAATCCTTTCCGGTGCAACACTCTTCTCCTTTGGAAAAGAAAAATTGTATACAATCACCTGCTTCTTTTTCTACATGCATTCGAACCACACTCATTTTACTTATGTTAATTGTAGCAGGTAATTCTTGGCCTACTTCTACTAATGGAACATTTCTTGTAAATGTTGTACTAGATACGTATCTATTACCTATATAAACATTAGCATATAAATTAAATTGAGCTTTTTTAATAGTTAAACTTTTGATTAATTGACTTTGTGTTTCATTGATTTGGTCAGCTTGTTCTTGCACTTTTTGCTCAGCTAAGTCTAATGCACCTTGTAATAGTTTTTGCTTTGCTTGTTCATAATTTACAGATGATTCTTTTGCAAGTACTGCTTGATTTTTATCATTAAGTGCTTCTGAAAGTTCTTGTGTATGCTCATTCTTTAGTTTGGTAAGCTCATGCTCATGCTGATTAAGTAAACAATCCATTTGAATTCTTGTGATAAAATGTTTATAAGTTTGGAAAGTGCTTTGAGCTTCCATTGTATAATCTATATCAATTGATTGTCGCGCAATGATCTCATCAGACATTAAGCTGCGAATTTCATGCATACATAATTCCCATCTCATAGCCTGAGTTTTTTGATTTGCCAATCTCCTAATGCTTCTGACATCCTTCTCTTTCTCTTCTGATATTTGTTTGAGTTTGTTTTTGAGTTTCTCAATTTCTATGTTGCATCTATTACGCTCTTCTTCCTTTGCTTTATTTATAGATTCGCGCACAATATCATGTTTTGATCCAGCTAATTCTGCACTTACTATTTTATGCATTTCACTATATAAATAATTACGCATTTGATGTTCTAAATCAGATCCTATAGCAACTCCACTCCTATTAGGTGGTCCATTATGGTGAGAAGATGACGAGATGGTCAATGAGTTTTGTCTATCATTTGCATTGGATGCAGAGCATGTATGGTAAGAAATACTTGCACTAACTGTATCTCCTGAAGTAGTTGAAACTTGCTCAAAGTGTAAGTCTTTCTTTTGTGTTAAATCTTCAGGGTAAGATAGTTCATGTTGATCTTCTTTGCTATTTTTAACCATAGTGGTAGAAGATTCAGTAGTAGGTGAGGGAGACTCATCCTGTAAACTGTGACTAAGTGTTAGTAAGGTCTCCTCAGTAAGTACTGTAGGCAATCCCGTAGCAGGCAATTGTTGTTCAACTGTGTCCCTTGTAGCAATCAGACTGAAAGCCATAGAACAAACTATTGAGGGAATCATGGTACTCATTCTCATGATTACCATATATATTATATATATTGGAAAGTCAAGTAACTTAAGAATAAATATAATGAGTATCTAATTAATACGTAAATGATGCATTGAGATTAATAATATTGCATATATAATATTTATCGATCGTAATATATAATGATTCTAATGAGTCAGTACATAGATAGAATTGGAATTATTGTTAAAGCTGGAAATGGTGGAAACGGATGTATAAGTTTTAGGTGTGAGAGTAGAGAACCTCAGGGTGGTCCTGATGGTGGTGATGGTGGACGTGGTGGAAGCATTTACATCAAAGGAAACCATAATCTTAGTACTTTAGTAGATTTTCGATATAGAAAAGTATGGAAAGCTGAAAACGGTCGTGATGGATCTAGTTGTTTATGTACAGGAAGATCAGGAGAAGATTTAATTATTGAAGTTCCATTTGGTACTCAAATATATTTGGGCGATGAAAGTGGAGATTTATTAGGTGAAATTTTAAATGACAAAAAGATTCTGATTGCTCGTGGTGGAAAGCGTGGATTAGGTAATAAGAGATTTGCAAAACCAAATTTTCAAACTCCACGAATTGCAACTGATGGAGATAAAGGTGAAGAGAAAGAATTAAAATTAATTTTGAAAAAGATTGCAGATGTTGGAGTGGTTGGAAAGCCAAATGCTGGTAAATCCACACTTGTTCATGTTATTTCAAATGCCCCAGTTGTTATTGCTGATTATCCTTTTAGTACAATTAAGCCCAAGCTTGCACATGTAAAGCACCATAATAAAGATATTACATTTATAGATATTCCTGGTTTGATTGAAGGAGCACATAAAGGGAAGGGCCTTGGTCACCAATTTTTACAACATATTGAAAGATGTAAAGTTTTATTACATTTAGCAGATATAAGTAGTCCAGATTTTGAGCAAGATATTGAATGCATTATGACTGAAATACATGAGTATGATCCTAAGCTTTCAGAAAAAGTAAGTTGTATTTGTCTGACTAAATGTGATTTAGTTGACGAAGAAGAAATTGAAGAAGCAAAAGCAAAGGTAAAACAGAAATATAAGAATGTATTTTGCCTTGCAAGTTGGGATAAGCTTGGAATTAACGATATGTTGGATTTCGTACATGATTATTTGATTGAATTACGGAAAAAAGAATTAATTGATCAAGAAGCTTTGGAAAAAGAGTTGATTGAGCAAAATAGAATCGAAAAAGAAAAGTTAGAAAAAGCAGAAATTGAGAAGCAAGAGCGTAAAAAAGCAGTTCTTGAAAGAAAAGCATTAGAAAGAGCAGCAATAAAAGAAGAAGCAAGGAAAGAGAAATTAGCAAAAGAAGCTGAAAAATCTGAAAATTAATGAACTATAAAAATATCAAAATAAACTCAATTTAAAAATTCGCAAATCACGAATTCGGGTAGAATCAGACTGAATTTCATATATGTACGTAAGGTTGATTGGCATGTGTATTATATCTTGAATATAGGTAGCTTTTAGTTTAGTGTATTACAAGGTTTAGTACGCTATATAGCTCTTTGGCTAATTATTACACTCCTAGATTTTGTGCATTACATATTTAGATATGAGTATTATAGAATCTCTAAAGATTAGGATTAACTTGTTAAAAAGAATTAAGGTTTAGATAGTTTTATTATGATTTAGCTAATTTCTCCATTTCACTGGCTTTCTCTCGCATATTCTCAGCTTTTTCATATTCTCCTGAATTTTTATATTGTTCCATTGCATTGCTATACTGTTTTACAGCTTTGACATATATATCATTCATTTTATATCGTTGTGCAGTATCTTTATAAATATCTGCAGCTTTTTCATATTCTTCAGCAGCTTTTGTATATTTATGCACACTTATATATTGCTCTGCAGTTTTTTCATACTGTTTTGCAATATTTGCATATTGCTTTGCAGCGTATGCGTATTGTTGTTTTGCATGTACGCGCTGTAATGCTTCACTTTTATTCTTTCTATTTGAATCTGCTTCCTGTGCTCGAAAATAATTCAAACTTTCAACACTAAAGCCACTACTACTATAATAACCACTAGCAATATGTTGTAGGTCTATTTTTTCATATACATTCGAATAACATTCATATTGCTCTGCAGCTTTTTCATACTGTTTAGCAGCTTTTTCATATTGATGTGCATTTGTATATTGTTGTGCAGAATGTGCATATTGCTGTGCAGAGTATTCATAGTTACTTGCGGTGCAACTATAATAATATGTAGCATCTGTTGCGTTTTGTCCTCCATTTCCTTCTTCATACTGTATGATTTTTGTATATTCTTGTGCAAGTTTGATATATTGTTCCGCGGCTTTTTCATAAAACAATGCAGCCTTTTCATATTGCTTTGCTTTTATATATAAATCTGCAGCTTTTTTATATAAATCTGCAGTATTTCCATATTGCTTTGCTTCTATATATTGCTCTGCAGCTTTTTCATATCGATTTGCTTTTATATATAACTCTGCAGCTTTCAAAGGTTGCTTTGCTTCTATATATTGCTCTGCAGCTTCTGTACATTTATGTGCATTCTCATATTGCTTTGCAGCTTTTTCTGATTGCCCTGCTTTTATGTATTGTTCTGCAGCCTTTTCATATTGAGAATTGTATAAATATAGCTCTGCAACTTTTTCATGTTGCTTTGCTTTTTCATATAGTTCCACAGCTTTTTTATACATTTTTGTATATTCATCATACATTCCTATACTCTTATATAATTGAAAAGCTTTCTCATATAATTGAGCAGATTTGAATGGAGGTTTTTCAATGTAATGCTCGCTTTCATATTTTTGGTGTTCTTCTGCAGCTTTTTGATATAGTTGAGCAGCTCTCTTAGAATTACCTAAATGTTCATATAGTTTTGCAATCTTTTCACATTCCTCTGTATTAGGTTGGCTCTCTAGATTTTTATCAGTCTCTAGTTTATCAATACATTCATTAGTTTCGCCTAGTTCAGATTGATCTGTTTTATCATTGTCATTTACTTTATTTACTTTTAAATTTGTAACTTCATTTTGTAATTTTGCAATCTGATCATTAAATTCATTTTGCTTGTCTTGCAACTCAAGTTTTAATTTTTCAATTGTAGCATTTTGCTCAGCAATTGCATTGTCTTTTTCATTGATTGCTTCTATTTTTTGTTTTGCATCATTCAATTGCTCTTTTGCTTTACTATGTGCGTTTTTTTCATTCGCAAGATCAAGTTTTAGTTGCTCTAATTTTTCGCCTAACTCACATTCTGCCTGTATTGATTTATATTTCTCAGTTTCTAGTTGCTTGATTATTGCGCTAAGGTGAGAAGAATCTATACCATCTCCTAATTGAGATTTAAGATTATTTTCCATTTTGCGTAACAGTTCCAGTTCTGCTTTTTGCATATAAGTAATATGAGCAAAATCATCAGCTCTATCTTCTTTTATTTGACTACGATAATATGTTTCATCATTGGCAGTATTAGACAGAATCTTCATCATATTATCCTTTAATGCTTTGCTTGAATCTGCTTTTATTTTTGATAATAAATCATTTGATCTGCGCGCATACTCTTTTTTTAGTTTATGACTTAGTTTTTTCTTATAATCATTTTGCTTTGTTCCAAATTCACTATAACTGCTACTTGTACTCATGCTATCATCAGTGCATACACTCATAGTTCCAATGGTTTCAATATCAAAATGAAGTTCTGATGTGCTTGGTTTGCTTTTAGGGTCTAATTGAGCTAATTTTGATACAGTTAAAGGTTCAGAATATACAGTATGTTCACTGTATGCATCATCAATAGATTGATGTGTTTCATCCATCATATCCATCTCTTCGTTTTCCATAGCGTATGACTTATTTGCCATAAGTAACATAATTATAAGTTTTCTTAACATAAAAATCCTTTTGTTGGACTATACATATTTACTTAATTAAATGCAAATATATAATATAAAGATAGAGATTACTTTAATATAGCATTCTTTAAATCTTGTATTTTGATATTGAATGGGGAGTTTTGCTTTGTGATTTTCAATGCTCGGTTTAAGTAATATTTAGCTTTTCTCATATCATTTTTAGCTAATGATGCTTCAGATTTATAATAGTAAAATGCAGATCTATCATTTTTCTTTGCATAATAATACGCGAATAAATTCCAAATACGCATGTCACTTGGATTGCTCTGCTGATAATTCTGTATTTCATGTAATTTGATATTTTTTGTATAGTGTGATTTCCATAAGATTTCATAAAACAATGCTTCTGAACTTTGTGTTTGCTCATATACCTTATGCATAGCATCTATAGCATTTTGATACTTCCCTTGCTTCAGTAGAATTTTTGCTTTCAGTACAAGTAATATATATTCATTTCTATAATAGTTGTTTTTATGATTTTGACTTGTATCTTTGCTACTTTTATTTTGATATTTACTTTCAGTGATTTCTTGAAGTAAATTGAGATCGTATTTATGATTTAAATAATTATTCCATATTTTTTCATAATTGTTAGAAGGTATGAATTTAGGATTCCCATTTTCATATAATTCTTTTGAAATTCTAGATTTTATTGATTTATATGATTTTTCTATATTTGCTGGTAATATATTTGATTTTACTATGAATTTTTCAGCCATTGCCTTTCTAGAAGATGACCATGGGTGAGATGAAAAGTAATTTTTATTTTCTTTATAGCTCCATTTTTCAAATAAATCTATTAATCCTTTTACAGGCCATTTAAGTTGGTTTAATCTTTTAAATGCATATAAATCAGCATCAATTTCATTTTGTTGAGAATATATCATTAAATTATTAAATTCAGCAGATAAAAGTATGAGAGAAATTATATTGATATATGGGATTATGCTTAGTAAAGATAGTGCATTTAAGCTAGCTTTCTGCTTATTCAAAACATATATAAAATTAATTACATGTTTGTGCTTTATATGTCCAATCTCATGACATAATACTCCGGTAAACTCCTCTGCTGTCAAGGATTTGATTAATCCAGTATATACCGCAATAATGGTATTCCCATTTTTATCTATAGTAGTAAATGCATTTTCTTCATTTGATTTGATAATGAATAATTCATACTTTAAATGAGGATCAATTTTTTTTATAATTTTCCGTAAAGTAACATCAAACTCTATATCAGTTACAAATGTAGTTGCATTCATATTAATGTTGGGTGTGATATTAAAAATTAATATTAGTGCATAAATCATTTTTTTTACCATAACTAGATTATATTTTTTGATCATAATCAAATTATATATATTATTGATAAATATTGCATTGTTTAGGTAGTTATTATATTTGGTTTTCTGTATTGATTTATAGTAATTTTTTATAACAATCTACATTTCTATAGGTTTTGGATTTTATATCGCTAATTTGTATATACTACTCTATATTGTTATATAGTTGAATCTGCCATGCTTGGTTATAGATATTTTTCTTTGATTTTCTGAATAATGTTCGATCTTTATTTCTATAATATCTTCTAATAATTTTAGATTAGGGTATTTACATGCCCATTCTACAATTAAAATACCACTTTCAGAATCATATATATACTCATTTAGTTGATTGAATGTGTTTTGTTTGCTATTTATCACTGTATGTTTTTGATTTGACTGATCGCCCATTTGATATAAATCACAATGCCATAAGCAATGTTTTGGAGATTCATACGTTATGATTTTAGAGAAAGTAGGGCTTCCTATATAATCAAATCCTAATGCTTCAATTAGAAACTTAGAGAATGTGCTTTTTCCAGCCCCTAGTTCTCCATCTAAAGTAATCACATCTCCATGTTTCACTATTTCTGATACGCGTTTTGCTAATTGCTTTACTTGATCTATATAAAATAGCATGCCTTAATTGTAGGTGAATTGATGTATAAAATATATAAAAACAATGTGTGATTATTACAATAATGTAGAAGATATACTGGAGGAATAAATATATAGTGTGATGCTGAAGCTTTATGAGCAATTGATTTAAATCTTATATTTATGTACTATCTTGTAAAAGAGGTTTTATGAACACTGCTAATAAAGTAAATAAAAATAAGTCTGCTAAGTCCAAGCATCCAAAAATGAATAAAGTTGTTTTGACTTTAACAGATGGATCTACAGTTGAAATAATGAGTTCTAGGGGTGGGAAAGAAGCTGTTGAACTAGATATTGATCCTAAATCACATCGTGCATGGACAAAGCAAGATAAGCTTGGTCTTGAAAAAGATGGTATGGCTGCTAGGTTTAGTAAGCGATTCGGAATGATGGATATATAACTTCCTAAACCTTCTTAAACTCTAAATATAATGTTAATATTCATAAGTCCAGTATTTATTATTGAATCTATATAGAATATTCATATTAAAATTACATTAAAAATTTCTTTAAATAGTTCGATAGGTATGCTTGATTTGGAAGTCATTAGGTATTATAAAATGTTTATACATTTTTGTTTTTTTGCATAATATTATATATGATCAAAATGCTATACTACGTAGTATTGTGTTGAATAATACTTGAGTTATACGTAAATTATGTAATAGTTCACAGTGACTTTGCGTTATACATGATTTTGAAGTGATATGAATTTATAAAAATGTTTGATTAATCACCGCATTAATCATAATCGCATGGAAATATTAATTCACAATTTGCTATTTTAAATACTGCATGACAACTGTTTTATTATATTGGTAATAATACCTTAATAATGTATTAATTCCTATTTTTATATAGTTTTAGCTACAGTTTTTGATTTTTGAGTGTGATTATTTCATTTATTACTGATTGGTCATGGAATTCTTCAATACGATCATGGAAGGTTTGAGTTGTTTCCTCACCTTTACCAGCAATTAATAGTACTTCTTGACTCTTTAGTAATGTTTGTTCTGATTTTTCTGAATTATGTTTATTGATTTGCTTTGATTTATCTGGGCTATGTTTATGGTTTTGTGATAGTTGATCAATGCTATATCTCATTGCTTCTCTTCTATTTAGTATGATTTTAGCTTTTGCACATTTAGATTTAATTTCATCTGCTATTTTTTGTGGGTCCTCTGATCTAGGATTATCATTGGTAATAATTACATTGTCTGCAAGTTGATCTGCAATTAATCCCATCTCTTTACGCTTTGATTTATCACGATCCCCACCGCATCCAAAAACTATATTTATTTTTTTATAATGTTGATTAAGAGTTGTCAAAGTATGTTTTAATGAATCTGGAGTATGAGCGAAATCCACAAAGATATCACAATTATTTATATTATCGATTAAACTTAATCTGCCAGGGACTGGCTGTAGTTTAGCAAACGTATTGATGATTTCATTTTCCATAAACCCACTTTTTTCAATTATCAAAAAAGCAGCAAGCATATTATCTCCATTATAATTCCCAATTAATTTATTCTGTATATGATAAGTATTATTACGAATATTAAAAACCCAATAATTATTTTTATAAAATGCACTAAATTTTGATCCATTTCCATATTGATTCTTTGGTTCATATCGATTATGTATTTTATTGGTTGCATTTTGCATAGTGCTTTCTATAGAATTTGTTGATATCTTTATTAAGCTCTCTATTTTCTCCTTATAATTATTACTTTCTTTGATTGAAGTGTGCATAAATAAATCTTTACTAGATGATATGTTTTCTAAAATTTTTAATTTTGCGTTTAAATAATTATCAGCATTATGGTGATAATCTAAGTGATCTGATGTGAAAGTAGTGAAAATAGCGATATCTGCCTTTATAAATGCTAATCTTTCGCGTTCTAATCCAATACTAGATGCTTCTATAGCAACATGCTCTATTCCTAATTTTTTCATTTCATTTAAATAGTAGTGTAGTACGGCGCTATCAGGTGTAGTTAAGTTTGATTCAAATTTTTCTTCATGCAAGAAAATGCCTAAAGTGCCTATATAACCAGCTTTGATTCCTAATAGTTGCCATGTTTTATATGTGATCCATGCAGTGGAAGTCTTACCATCTGTTCCAGTGATTAAAGCGATGAATTTTGGTTTGCCTGGAAATGCAATTGAAGCTAATTCTGACCATGTTTTCTGTGGATTTATAGATTCTATATAATTTATTTTACAATCTATAGCTTTGATTTCATCATAACTCATAACCTTACTTAAATTGCAGTTAATAATATTTTTATTGTGTTCTATAGCTTTTAGTAAGTTTTTATTACTATTTTTATTTTCATTCAAAAACCACTCAGACTGATCTAAATAATTTGTATGTTTACAAATTGAATTAATTTTTATATTTGACTCCGTATTGCACGTTTCCAAATCTTGACTGTATAAATTTTTAAATTTTAAGCAATTAATTTTCATAGTAATATGTATTATCTCAGTATATAAATTTAGGTGCTATGGATCAATGTATAGATGAATATTTAATTTTCTTATCACCTAAATGCAATTGTATATATCAATGCAAGATACAGCTTATGTTCTAATGTGTATTATAATTATACTATATTTGTTATATGTTCTGCCTTAATTTGTTTTATATAGGCTCGATATTTTCTATAGATGCAATTTCTTGTACAGCATATCTTACTTTTTGTGTTAAAACGTTAGATGCAACAACATATCTACCATATTTTAATTTTGATTTTTTTGGATTGGTTGTTTGTATTAAGAAAATATATTTTGGCCTATGCATTGGGAAAGCACCCAAGTAAGATACTCTGTTTTTACCTTCTACATACACTCCATTCTCACACATATTTGCAGTTCCTGTTTTTCCTCCTATCTCATATCCATCTATGTTGATACTCCTATACGCTGATTTAATAATTGTTCTCATGATGATTTTAATTGATTCTATAGTATGCTTGCTAATTATCTTTTCTTCTTTATTGCTTTGATTATTTGATGCATAAAATGTAATATTTCGTGATTTCCCACTGAGAATACGCATCAAGCTTTGTGTGATATGCAGTGAAGTTAATCCTATGCCGTAACCATATGATGCAGTTACTACAGTAGACTTACCCCACCTTTTAGGGAGTAATGGTTTTGCAAATTGATTTGGTAACCATTCGATATGATTTAAGAATCCAATCTTTCTGAAGAAATTCTTTTGTTTATCGACACCTATTTCAAGTGCTAATCTTCCAGTAGCAATGTTAGATGAAAATCTCACAGATTCTAAAAATGTCATTTTCTTATCTTTACCAAAAAAGTCTGTAACTTCAAACTCTCCTATTTGTAATGTTCCAGTAGCATCAACTACGCTATCTAAATTTACAATTTGGTTTTCTAAACACATTGCAGCATTATGTAATTTTAATATGGATCCAACTTCTATTGCAGATAAATTATGATTTCTATTTTCTTTTTTCAAATATGTAGATGGAATGTTCGAATTGGGAGAAGGGTATGAAACCATAGCTTTTACTTCCCCAGATTCAACATCTACAATAATTCCTGACGCATCTTCACTCTCAAACTCTTCAGAAATTTCTTTGATAATATTGTGCAATATGTTTTGGATCCTAATATCAATAGTTAATTGTAATGTATTATTAATCAACGAAGTATTAAATGATAATTCAGCTCCAGATTTGCCATGAAGATTTCTATCACAGTACCCAATAATATGAGAAGTGTTGTTTGCATATGGATATACTCTTCTATGATCTTTAATAATGATTATGCCTTTTTTATGCTTACTTACATTTATTTCATTTTGACTTGCATGTCTTTTTAACCATAAAAATGATTTCTTCTTGTGTATGTTGATATCTATATTAAATGTTTGCTTGATAAACGATATACTATTACTATTTAGTTGGTGTGGGATGCAATAGATTGATTTGGTTTCTTCTGTAAAAGCTAATACTTCATTCTGACAATCTAGTATTTCTTTCCTTACTTCTACTTTATTATAAAACTTTCTTACAGGAGCTTTATAAGATAAAAATCCAATTCTAAATAACAATATACTATAAAATATTATAAATGATGAAAAGATAAATTTACTTCTCATGCTATTCTCACGCTATTTGGCATACTGCATACTCATGTTATCTTAATAAATTGCCTAACATTAGTTGGCCCATAATTCGTGAGCACTTGAGATGATCTGGTTAATCTCTCTGGATGACTTAAATTAGATAAAATAATTTTTTGTTGATTTAAGATTTGTTGTTGCTTAATCATACTTATTTTTAAATTACTAATATTATTTTTTGTTTTAGAGTTTTTATAGTGTAATACTATTAAATTTAAAGTTAGTACTGCGATAGCGATATTAAGAATTTTCATATTTTGATTCCCCATCTCAACTTTGCAGATCTTGATCTTATATTATATTTAGTTTCTTCTTTGGTAGGGAACAAAGGTTGGGGCTTTTTCAGAAGAAATCTGGATTTTTTAAAAAAGCGTTTAATAATTCTGTCTTCTATAGAATGAAACGAGATCACAACCAACTTGCCTCCTATTTTTAATTTTTGACTTGCAATTTCAAGGCCTATGCATAACTCTTCTAATTCTTCATTTGTAGCAATTCGTAATGCTTGAAAAGATTTGGTGGCTGGATGAATTTTTTGTTTTTTCTTGCCTGGATAAATAATATCAGCTAATTCTAGGGTTGTAGTTATTTCTTTGTTTTTTCTTGCTTCAATTATTCTTTTAGCTATAGATCGTGATCTAGTTTCATCAGCATAATAATATAGAATGTCAGCTATATCATTCTCATTCCAAGTATTAACAATATTTGCAGCAGAAATCTCATTTAACCCCATTTGCATACTAAGAGGGCCATCTCTCATAAATGAAAAACCTCTATCTGCTTCATCTAATTGTACAGATGAAACTCCAAGGTCCATTAACACACCATCTAATAAAGGTATTTTTCCATGAATTTCACTGAATTTAGATCTTTTAAATGTAAAATTTTGATTATGAGATTCTAGTATTTTCCCATATTTATATGAATTCAAATCTCTATCAAGTCCGATAACTTTACAACCATATGATAAAAGCTCTTTGGTATGTCCCCCTAATCCAAATGTCATATCAGCAAATATTTTTGAATTAGATGGTCTTAAAATTTGTATTACTTCTTTCATTAAAACAGATATATGTTTTTGCATTAATGTATGCATTATATTTCCTTTTTGATTCTTTTTCTCATATTTTCTTGATGTTCTTGGAATAAGTTTGGCTCCCAGATCTGGAAAGTTGATCCTTTTCCTATAAATAGTAAGTCTGAAGAGATTTGTGCATGTTCAAGCAGGTCTTTTGATATAGTTGCACGGCCTTCATTATCAAATTGTATCATTATAGCATCTGCAAATGCATTTTCTTCTACGTTTGATTCATGATTTGTAAACGGATTTTCATTTTCTAGTTTATCACTAAGTTTTTCCATCTTTGAAATGCCAAAACAATCTATAGTAGGCAAAAAGTATGACTTAAATGCAATAAATCCATTGAATGATTCTTTGGATAATATATTTCTAAAACTACCAGGTGTAGATACTCTACCTTTTTTGTCTATTTTTTTCTCGTAGGTAGAAAGAAACACATTCATTGATAAAAATGTATCATGGGGTTAGAGAGGGAGTCAATGGGATTTCATGGGAAGTTATTAACAAAGTTTTCCACAGGCTGTGCAAAACTAGGTATAAATGTTTCCACAAATACTTTTAAATTATGGTGATAAATGATTGATATTTTAATAACCTATACGTGCAATCTATATATTTATATAATATATGAGGATGTAAAGTGCTATCCGAAAGTCCTATACACCTATATATAAACTGTATATTCATCAGATGACTAATTATATTTATAAGGTGATTAATTAACATTATATTGACCAAATAACATGATTAAATATTGAGATTTATATGGTAGTTGGTGTTTAGATTTGGAGCATGATTGATACTTGTTAGTATTGATTAGTATTGCTTAGTATGTAAATATTTCAATAAGTGAATTTATAGGAGTTAGAATGTTTATAACTATTTATTACGCATGTTTTGGGTTGAGTTTCATATTACCGCTTGTGCATGCTTATTATTATTATAGTCAAATTGTTAATATTGAAGTTGATGATTTGCGTAAATTGTCTGCAAATGGTGTGCAGAATCAATCTATGAGAGAAATTGGAAACGCAATTAAAGATGCTGCTCAAGCTTATTTAAAAAAGCAATATACATATGTTGCATTAGTTTCTGTTATTTCTGCTGCATTAATGTATTTTATTTTTAATATATATGTTGTATCTGGATTTATTATAGGAAGTTTTTTATCTGGATTATGCGGTGTGATTGGAATGCATATTGCTGTTATGAGTAATATGAGAACTGCACAAGAAGCTAAGAAAGGGCTAAGCGATGCTTTTAATATTGCTTTGAAGGCAGGAAAAGCTACAGGATTTGTTGTTGGTGGAATATCAATGATGTGTGTTGCTGCATGTTTTTTTATGATAGTAAAAGGAATGAATGTTCAATACGTTCTTGATTTGTTGCTTGGGCTTAGTTTTGGAGCCTCTGTAGTTTCTGTTTTTGCTAGATTAGGTGGTGGAATTTTTACTAAAGCTGCTGATGTAGGTGCTGACCTTGTTGGTAAAATCGAAAAAAATATACCAGAGGATGACCCAAGAAATCCTGCTGTAATTGCTGATAATGTAGGTGATAATGTAGGTGACTGTGCTGGAACTTCTGCAGATCTATTTGAAACATATATTGTAGGATTTATGGCTGTTTTATGCATTATGAAAAGTATGATCAATAGTATGAATGATGCATTTATGTTTAATTATCCATTTATTATAGCAATGATCTGTAGCTTAGGATGTTACATTGCTATTCTATCTGTTAACAGAATGGGACGTAGCCCATTATCTAGTTTAGCATCTATTTTAATTAGATCTGCGTTGTTTTCACTAGTAATGAACTTTGCATTTTTACATCATGTTATGAATTTCAATGCTGCAGCAATGATTTCGATACCTTTTTCTATGGGTATCTTTGTAACTTTTGCTTTAGTTTTAATTACAAATTATTATACTTCAAGTGACTATAATCCTGTACATAAAATTGCTAGGTCTTCAAAATCAGGTCATGCAATGAATATTATTACTGGATTGTCTATTTCAATGGAATCTTGTTTTGGAGTAATTGCATCAATTGTAGTTGCAATGTTAGTTTCTTATTCTGCATTAGGATTACAAGGTATTGGAATTAGTGTTATCTCAATGCTTGGAATGATTACCTCTATTGTTACTTTGGATGCATATGGTCCAATTACAGATAATGCTGGTGGTATTGCAGAAATGTCTGGGCAAGATCCTGAAGTTAGAGAAAGAACAGATGAGTTAGATGCTATTGGAAATACTACAAAAGCATTAACAAAAGGTTATGCAGTTGGATCTACGGCGTTAGCTGCTATTATTATTCTTTATACATATATTCAAGATACTTATGAATTTACGTTGTTATCTAAAAATATTTTTAGATTAGATAATGTATTTGTTATGTCTGGTTTGTTAATTGGTGGAGCTTTGACATATTGGTATAGTTCTTTCTCAATGAATTCTGTTGCTGTAGTAGGAGAATCTGTTGTTGATGAAGTGAGGAATCAATTTGATAATGATCCAAAAATAATGACAGGAGAATCTAAACCTGACTACGCACGTACAGTGAGTATGTTGACTGAAAAATCTATTAAAAGCATGTTTGCACCTATTGCTGTTGTGTTTGGTGGTACAATATTCTTCTTCTTGATTTGTTTACTAATTGAACCATCTGCTAGATTTGCAAATGCATTTGCTGGAATGGGTGGATTAATTACAGGTGTAACATTAGTTGGTATATTGCTTGCAATTTCTATGACTACAGGTGGTGGTGCTTGGGATAATGCTAAGAAATACATAGAAGATGGTAACTATGGTGGAAAAGGCTCTGATTCCCATAAAGCTGCTGTGACTGGAGATACTGTTGGAGACCCTTATAAAGATACATCTGGTCCAGCGTTAAACCCTATGATTAAAATGGTTAATATTATTGCTATTTTGATAATTAAGTTTATATTTAGGTAAAAAAATCATTAATAGATGAATTTACACCTCTTTTTACAAGAAACTAAAAAAGTTGTAGTATCTGACAGTTCTTGGATATTTTGGTTGAAAAATAGTTTTCCAAAAATAGAATTTACATATACAAGCTTGGATGAAATAATCAACTCAATTAATTCAGGATCATTTAATTTAAGCTCTTTAGTGATTAATCAAAATTCATCAACGAATAATATGAGCGCTGATTCATTTATAACAAGTGCTAATAAAACAATAAGTACTAATAAATTAATATTACAATCAGATGATTTAGCTGAAATTGAAGGAAAAATAAGTATGGATTTATATGATGCTATACATTCCGATAGTATACATTTATATGGTATATATATATTAAAAAAACGAAAAATTAATGGTGTATGCTTAGAATTCACAGATGTGATAGAGGAAGCTAAATATGTTATTGAATCTATTAAAAGGCATGATAAACCATCAATAAATAGTAGAAATAACATATCAATTCAAGATAAAAATGAATTGTTAACTCAAAAAACCACACATTATTTTATTGCGACTGATAGTCAAATTATGAAAAATACTTTGCTAAGTATGAATCCAGATTTACGTGTATTTGATGATAAAGCTTATAAATATGAAAGGTTTGTGTTTTTACAATGTACTAAATTATTGCTTAATATAAATAAAGAATATGAGAATAAAGAATTGATGAATATATATCAAATAGATAAAAGTTATATTGGGCAATTGGTTATTGAAGTAAGTGATTTGTTAAGTATTTGGAATAACAATATAAAACTCATCAAACAATTTAATATTGAAGTGCTAAATAATTATATTGAAAGTATTGATGAATTAATTCGAAATAAAATACAAATAAATGATCAATATACAAATGATACATATAATCTGATTGAAAAAACAAACAGAAAAGATTATATCAAATTTCTAGAAGATATTATGACTCTTAATATGAATATGCAGTGTAAACTACAAAATCATATTGTTCCTATTAATGCCATTCCATATTTGTTTGCAGATAATTTATATATATGTAATCCTGTGAATCATAATTTGGATTTGTTTTGCTTTAATGAAAATTATATAAATATAAATATATCATGTAATGCTTCTTCTCATATTCATGCTGAGGCATTAAAAAATATCACGATAAATACAGTGCAGAATAATTGTGCTCAAAGTGCTTTGAAATTACAGTTTAAGTTTAATGATTTAAAAATAAAACAACATTTGATTCCAAAGAAAATATTTTCTATTAAACTACGTGATATTAAAGATGATATTTTAATATTCTATGTAAAATGTATATTAGGATTAAAATCAATCAATTATGAAATAGATGATTATATTACATATCATGTAAAAGTGATTTTATGTAATTATTTTGTTGAATTTAATATAAATGAAGTAGAAAAATATTTATATAATAGTAATTTTGCTGCTTTAGATGCTATGAAAATAAAAATAAAATCATATGCTTTGATTCATAAAGTGCAGAGCATAGTGGATTTTCATAATATAGTCAAAAATAGTATAACAAAGAAAATGTTTAATATTTATGAGGAAATAAATTTGAATATTGCTAATGCAGTTATTATAAATTCGCATTATGATTGTTTTTATATATTGCAGAATAAAAGTGGCATCTTATTTAAATTTATGTATTTTACAACTATAAATCAGAAAGACATTCTATTAATGAGGAATCTATATATTAATATAATTGTTTTAACTGCATCTAATTTGCTATTTAAGTATAATTTGTGGGATATTAAATTATGTTTTGTTACAGTGAACGAAATCTTTACAGTGCTTTTGTCTGAAATTAATTTTAGTGATTTGTATTTTATTATTGAGAAGCAAATCAAATTGCCAATATATTACAATTATGATTTTGGATTTAAAAACATTAACATGAATTATAAACTGATTAATTTAGTGAGGTATTATGATTACATGGGTTGATGCATCAGCTGGTTCAGGGAAAACTTATAATTTAGTTCAAGAAATTAAAAAACTTATATTGAAAAAAGTACATGGAGAATCAATATTATGTTTGAGTTTTAGTAATGCTGCAGCAAATGAAATGAAAGATAGATTAAGGGCATATTCAGATAAGATAAGGTTTTATACTGTGCATAGTTTTTGTAATACTTTTTATGATGATTCACAACTGATTAATGAAATAGAATCAGAAAACTTAATTAAAAGAATTATCAATGATGTGTTGCAAGAGCAAGCATGGTTTGATTTGATTTATTTGTTATTAGATGAGTGGGCTTCTCTATTAAGTCATATTATTATGATTGTTAAGCAAGATAACATTGTTACATTGAATGATTTATGTGATTTTGTATGGAATCCAATTGAATTTCCTGATTCTGTAATATGTGATTTGAACAAAGGAGGGAATTTAGAGCTAAAGCTTCTAAATGCCAATAGTATTAATAGCATAGAAGGTAGTAATGATAATAATACTAATGATGATAGCTATAGCGATATAAATGATCATGGAACATCAGAAAACAGTAATGATAGTAGTAGTAACATAGCAGATAAATATAATAGGTTAGATGCACATAATAGTGGGGTAAATTCATATGATAGGGTATCTAAGCAGAATATAACGCCTGAGCATGTTTTTAATATTATTATGACTAAAGATGGTGAGTTACGTAAAAAATTATACTCTAAGAAATGGGGCATGAATCATATACAATCCAGAGAATGGTTAGATAACTATTTTATTCAAATTAAAGAAAAATCTGATGAATATAACGAGTATCAAGTAAATCTTAAATCAAATTCTATAGGGCAGTTTATCAATCATATCAAATTGTTGTATAGAGCAGAAAAAGATAAAAACAAACTAGTAGATTTTAATGATTTAATTAAGAACGTTAACTTTGCAGATTATAATGTTTTACAAAAGATCATACCGATTAAATATATTTTTGTAGATGAGGCACAAGATTTATCTCAGGGGCAATGGGATGTTGTTCTTAATTTATATAAAGAAATACAATCTAGTAATAAATGTACGCTATATATTGTTGGAGATGAGAAGCAAAGTATTTACTCATCAAATACGTTTGACGGGCCATTATTTACAAAAATGAAAAGAAATTTACAAAATTATGCCAAAACATATGGTTTGCAGTTTGAAGTGAAGAAATTACATGCATCTTATAGATCTTCAGATGACATTTTACACTTTGTAGATACAGTGATGTCATATACAAATTACCCTACTAAACACATTTCAAATGTGAATTTTAGAGGTAAAGTGCAATGCAAATTGTTTGATGATAATAGAGTAGATAGTAAAATATTCACCGATATGATTAAGAAAATACGTGATTTAGTCAATGAATATTATTTATTTGAGCAAGGTAAGTATGTTGAGTTCAAAGATATTTTAATTTTAATCAAAAAAAGAAACAACTCTACATTTCGCCTGTTGTCTGAAATACAAAACGCTGGAATTCCAATCAATGAGCATCCTTTTTACATTATGTATGATTGCATAGTCGAAAGCTTGATAAATATTGCTAAGTTTGCGCTATTTAAAGATTCTACTGCATTAATAGCTATATTAAAAAATGGATATTTTAAATGGAGTTATGAGGATTTAGAAATGTTATTTTGTGAGCAGGAAAATATATTTAACTTAAATGAAGATTATTGTATAAATCTTGGAAATTATAGTGATATGTCAGATGAGTTTCTAGCAAAAGTTATAGAATTAAATAAATATATTAAGCGATGGGTTTCTTATCCTAAGAATATTATTCCTTTCTTTTCACAGATTGTTTTTAATGATAATTATGGTAAATATTTAATGAAACTTGGATATAATTCTATATTGGCCTTCTGGGAAATAGTGAATGATTTTGGTGAAGAGTCATGGTTAGAATTTTTTGATTATGTAAGGAAATCAAAAAAAATGGTAAACCATCATAATAATGGAATACGAATTAAAACTGTACATTCATCTAAAGGGCTAGAATCTCCGATAGTAATTATTTTTGATGATAGCAAATATGATAATATTCAAGATGTGTTATATGATAGTGGAAAAGTTATCTTCCCACATAAACAAAGTATAAAATATCAAAATGCTTTGAAAAAAAGAAAGCATATATCAGAATATGAGTATGATCGATTGCTTTATGTTGCTATCACAAGATCTAAAGAACAATTATATATATATACAGTTAAGAATAAATTGTCTGATATTATTTTCAAAGCTTATGCTAAAGAAAGTAATATTGCATCACAAGAAATTAATTTAGGTTTAGAATTGACAAAAGATTATAAAAAGCTATCATAGTGTTAATGAATGTGAAGATATTGCGTGGTATATTGGAGGTCATATGCATTTAATCAGAAGTAAATATAAGATTGATAGAGCATGTGGTGTTAATCTTTGGGGTAGGGATAAGAGTCCTTTCAACAAAAGACAAAGTAGACCAGGCCAACATGGAAGTAGAAGAAGGAAAAAATTATCTAACTATGCATTGCAATTAATCGCTAAACAAAAGTTTAGATATTATTATGGAATGAAAGAAGGACAATTTAGAAGGTTCTTTAAGATTTCTATGAATAAAAGAGGTGATACAGGAACTAATTTGATTCAAATGCTTGAAAGAAGATTAGATACATGTATTTATCGTTTGAAATGGTCTGCTACTATTTTTGGAGCTAAGCAATTAGTTAACCATGGTCACATATTGATTAATGGAGCAAGAGTTGATGTTGCTTCTTACTTAGTATCTCCTGGCGATAAAATTGAACTTAGAGATAAATCTAAAAATATGGGTGTGATTAAACATTCTATAGAATTAAAAGAAAGAGATGTTCCTGCTTACATGGATGTAGCGCAAGATGGTTTGTCTGGTTCTTTGGTTAAACTGCCTGATAACATTGAAGAAATCAAATATCCTGCTATTATGGATATGCCAATGGTTATCGAGATGTATTCTAGATCTATGTGATCAGAAATATATTATTATTCCATAAATATTTTGCAATTAATTTTGTTTTTCTTATTAAATTGTTTACATGAAAGCATTGCTTTTTGTTATTCTTATAGCATTAAAGATGTAGATTATACTATAATTTTAATGTAATCAGAAAATATACAAATTTATTATCCTTAAATACGCTTTATAAATTATAAATATTGCTATTGAATAGACAGTATATTGATTGATCAGAACGCTTAATCAAATATAATATTAGCAAATAAGTTTGAATCACTAAATCACATTGGGTTATATAGTAAGTTAGAGAATAAATAACTTTGATATATTAAAATGAATTAAGTAAGAATAGAGTTATGAACCTTATTATTATGAGTTTATATGAATTTATGATGATATTTCGTTCTGATTTATATATATATGAATTTATGTAAACCTATGTATAATAAGCATCATATATGATTAATCTTCAATATATTTATAGTAATAAATTTTATATCCATAATGATCTAGTATAGATTAAAATACGTTGATAGCTATAAGCATAGTTTATGATTTTTATAATAGTGAGATTAATTCTCATAGTTTTGTGTGTTATGATTATACAATTTATATAGTAGAAAATAGTTTATATAATTAGCTAATAGTACAGCTACATCCACAACCACCACCTTTAGCAGGTCTTTGGTTGTTTTTAGCAATAGGTTTTGGGTTTTTATGTGTTGGGGATTGCAAAAGGGATTGAATTGATTTAATAGATTCATTAAGGTTAATACCTTGATTATTCTTTTGATTTTGTCCATTATTTGCAGGGCTTTCATGTGTAAGTGTTAGAGTTCCATTTGCATCTAATTTGACTCCTGTAGGAATAGGTGATTGAGGTGTATCCACACTAAATCCATGCTCACTATTATATTTGACCAATCCGCCTATATCTATTCCATTTTGATCTATTACAATGCTTCCGACACTTCCTACAGATGCTGATTTTTTTATAGCAGTCTCTGGAGTCTTTTGTACTGAAGATACTTGTTGTGGTGTATCATATTGTGGCTTTGATATGCTTTGGTGTTTTGGTGTTTGGCTTAACTGGATTGATGTGCTTTTTTGCTTTTCAGGAGTTGCACCATGTGCTGCTTCGCTTACTAAAGATAAGTGCAATCTAGCTGCAGTTACCTGTTCCTTAGTGTATGAGCCTGTATTTTTTACGATATCATGTGCATTTTTTGTAATATATGCAGTTTCTTCTATGCTCATTGCAGTGTTTTGATTTAAGCTGAGCTCTGATATATTTGATTGAGATTGTCCATTATTAACACTCATTCTTCTAGCAGTTTCTTGTACTAAGTCTTGTTCTGTTAGTTCTATTGTTTGTATATGATCTTGGTCATTAAAAGTACGCAATAAAGCATCTGCATCTTCAGGTGCATATGATTCAGTTGGTGCTGCTGAATCAACTCCATGAACAGATATTGCATCTTTATTTTCTTTAATGATATAGCCTGATGGTGATCTTTCTATACCAATACCAGTAACAGAAGTTGCATCTGTTTCAGTGTCATCAAATACTATGCCATCTAATGCATATAATTTTGCTCCTAATAGTAATAAAGCTAAATACTTTGACATATACTTTACCTCCAAAAAATTGTTTGTATATTTAAAGATTATAAATAAGATGTGAATAAAAGGTTAAAATGGTTAGGTTCATATAAATAATTGTATGATTTATAATGATTTGATATTGTATTGTTTAGATGTGATTTAACATGAATTATTGATGTGATTTATGTTAAAATTTGCATAATTATTATGGAAATTGCTATAATATTAGCTATTATAGCTGTGGTTCCTATGAATAAATTATATATTGTCAGTTTAGATTGAGAGAAGATAAATTTAAAGAATGCGATGTTTGTAGCAAAGTGTACAAAAAATGTAATCAATGTAAGAAAATTAATCATAATATCAAAATGTGTAGATAAATCATCTCTATAAGTTGCAATAAGAAACAATAATGAAAATAGTGAAGAAACTATTAATGCATTTGATGGAGCCCCAAACCTATTTTTATATGCTAAAAATTTAGGAAACAGTCCTTGTTCAGCTGAATCAGATGCAATAACACCAGTTGTGAAAATCCAGCTATATACAGATCCTAAAATCAAAAATATTGCTAATCCATAGATAAGGGGAGATGCGAAACTTCTAATTGATTGAGGCACTATAAACATAAGAAGCTCTGTATACGGTGCATTTATTTCGCTTACATTAGGTAATATTTTCAAAATTGCCCACATTCCTAATATATATGCTATAGCAATTGTTGACATTCCAACTATCATTGACCTTGCTATTGTTTTTTCTGGATTATGAATTTTACTTCCTATTGCCACTGCAGTCTCTACACCTAAAAATGCCCATAATGTATGTGTTAAAGTTTGCTGAATACCAGAAGTGAATGTAGTGGTTTCATATATTTTATATATATCTACATTGGATTTCCAAGCATAATAAATACACAATAAAGGTAGACCAATTAATGGTATCATTTTTACAGCTGCGACAAATAATTCAACTATTTTTACAGCTCTTAAATCAATACAATTAAATAAAGTTGCAAAAAACAAGATTATTGATGTTAGTGATAAACATGTTAATAAAGATATTTTTCCAAACCCTATATATGAAAACAAGCTAGTAAATAATGCACTATTTCCTGTGACTACAGATAGCCAATATAAAAATGCTGCAGCTTTACCATATTTATTCCCAAAAACTTTTAAAATAGGTCCATGTACACCTTCACATTTTAACCACATTTGCATTTGTGCATATAATAGTCCTATTGCAAGAAATCCTACTGCACTAATTGCATAAGACCATAATGAAATAATTCCAAATTTACCAATTGTTTTTGGTAATAGAAGTACTCCACTTCCCATAATATTTCCAATTATAATTGATGTAAGAGATATAAATCCTATTTTTTTACTAGACATTTAGCCAATTTATAACATATATTAGCATATAAATGCAATAAGTGGTGAATATGCATTGACTGTAATCATACTATATAGTTATTATGTATAATTTATTTTGCATGTAATTTTTACTTAATTTGACTATTTTGATTGAATTAGTCCAGTCATCTCAATCTTACTGATTTGTACTAATTGATTTGTTTGCTTCATTCAACATTACACAGTATAACATTACATATTACTATTTTATGAGCATCAATGATTTCATCACTAAAGCTGATGTGGATTCTGTATTTATTATTTTTACTTAAATATTGATTTGTTTGGCCTGTAACATTTATTTGTGGTTTTCCTGATATTTCATTATATAAATGCAAATCATGAAATCTACAATATTTTCCTATTCCAGTGGAACTTGCCTTACTTATTGCTTCTGTTACTGCTAATTTTTTTGCAATTAAATTTATTAATTTATTTTTATAAAATAGATTTGATGCTTCATTTTTAATATTTGATTTATCATTATGGTTTGCGATATGTTTATCATTGAACTTTAGGATTTCCCAATCACTAAGAATTTTTGCTGCTAATTTTTCTCCATATTTATTAAATAAGATTTCTATTCTATTATAATTGACTAAATCTATACCAATTCCAATAATCATATTGTATGCCTTATGTGTAATATTTTTATATAACTATATATTACATAGCTAATTATAATATAGTTCTGAAAATGCTGGTAATTATGAAAGCTAAAAATCATACGTTTTTATTTGTTTGTTTTTTCAATACAAGATCCTTGTCAACAATATAGCCACCACCTAATAGAATCTCATTATGGTAGAATCCACAAAATTGACCAGTTGCAACTCCATATTCAGGGTTCTTTAAATGTATAATTCCAGTTCCATTATCAAATACTTCTACAGAGCAGGGCACAGGCCTATGAGTCCCTCTGACTTTGGTTTTTAGATCACTCATATTATGCAAATCAAAATCACCTAATAAGTTTAGTTGTTCAAAATACACTTCATAACATTCTAAATCTTTTAGGCTTCCAACGATTACTGTATTGCTTTGTTTATCTATTTTATTCACAAACCATGGACCACCTGCTAAGCTTAAACCTTTACGTTGGCCAATTGTAAACTTAGAAACTCCATTATGCTTTCCAAGCTTTTTCCCATCTAAATCTACAATATCTCCACTTTCATCTTGTGTTCCCATATTTTTTAATACATCGTAATATTTATTACTTACAGCAAAGCACAAGTCCTGACTCTCAGCTTTTTTAGCTACAAATAAATTCCAGAATTCAGCGATTCTTCGTGCAATAGGCTTAGTCATAATTCCTAGTGGAAATCCAATGTATGGTAAATGATCCTTGGAAATCATAGATAAGAAGTAACTTTGATCTTTATTAAAATCCCTTGCCATCATAATTCGATGTTTATCATCTTTTATTACTCTTTTTACATAATGACCAGTTACTAACCCCTGTGCACCTATAGATTTTGTATATTCTACCATTCCGCTGAATTTGATATTTCTATTACATCTCATACATGGATTTGGTGTTTTACCTTCTTCATATTCAGACATGAATTTATCTAAAACATGTTCTTGAAATTCATTTCTAAGATCTAAAACATTATGTTCAAATCCTAGAAAATCTGCTATTGCTTTTGCATCTCTAATATTATGATTAGTTGACGGATTATCATGTAATTTTAGTGTTAATCCAACAACGTCATATCCAGCTTTGATCATTAATGCAGCTGTCACAGAGCTATCTACACCACCGGACATGGCTGCCACAATTTTTGATCCTTTTGGAAATAGAGATTTAATGTATTGGGATAAATTTAGTCTAGAAGTGATTTCTATTTCATCAAGGTTAAGGTTTATAATATGATTTTTATCTTTTATATTGTTGATATTAATACTTGTATTCATGCCTATATTTTCTCCATCTTCCTAAAATATAAGAAAAGATAGAAAGTAACAACAGATGTTAGTAATAAGTATAAGTATCCACCTAATGGTTGGTATGGAATGTTAAATACAAATAATATTGCAATTACTTCATAAACGCTATTTCCAGTTCCAACAAGAGATTGACCACTACCTGGAGAATCTTTAAAAATAGTTAAAAGAGCTAATTTTGTTGCTGGTTGTGCTATTCCTGAGGCTAGGCAAGTTAGGAAAAATCCAAATATTCCGAATAGTATTAATTTGTCGAAAACCATTCCGCTTATAAACATCCAAAACATTCCAATCGCTATACCTAGCATGCTTAAAGATAAGTATTTTCCTACATTCCCAAGATTTAATTTAACAGAACACATAGTTGCTGTAATAAATGTACAAAAACGACCAATACCTTGAATTAATGCTAAGGTTATAGCAAATTTAAACATTCCATTAACTGTTAATTTTCCATTCAATTTGGAGAATTGAGCAGCGTATATAGCAATGAACCCATAGAAGCCACCAATACAAATCATAGAAACTGCAGAACATGCTATAAATTTAAAATCTTTAAGAAAGTTTTTCCATTTTTTAAATGTTTGAAAGTTAATAGGAATAGGCTCTTTGTTTGGCAAATGCGCGAAAATATAATATGAAATTATTAAACAAATTATCGAACTTATAATGGATAATACTTGAAATGAGTAGTTTTTAACAATTAATGAAAATGCAATAGGAAATAATGCACTTAAACCAAATAAAGCCATATATAGAACTGAAGTCATTCTAGGTAATTGATCTCCTTTATATAATAAAGATGTTCCAACATATGTATTATTAATTGATCCGGCCAAACAAACACTTCTTAGCAATAAAACAACCCTTAATAAATTAACACTTAGATTATATGTTAAAAAAATATTCAAAATACTAATTAAAACCAAATAGACGGGAAAGGTTTTTTTTGGTCCAAATCGATCATTAATTGGCCCTACTATCATAGCTCCTAATGTCAATCCAATCCCAGAAAACACTACAGATTGCCTTATGATTGCTGCAGGCATACCAATGTATGTTGCTATTGATGGAATTGATAACATTAAAGTATCTTGCCAGAATTTTGAGATCAAAAATCCACCTAATAAAAATGCAAAAGTCATGAGAAGAATTTAACATATACTTAATAAAAAAGAGCGCTTACATAAAAAAATTATTTATGTTAAAATCACCATTAAATCAAATTGCCTTTACACATGTCTTGATAGTTTTTTCCAAAAATTGTAAAAAGATTTTAAGCCAAAATAGCTCAATAGGTAGAGCGCTTGATTCGTAATCAGGAGGTTGGGTGTTCGATTCACCTTTTTGGCAATTTTGCTATTTGAGCATTTATATAATATGAAAATATTAAGAAATCAGAATAAATAAATATTTATAAATTAGTTATTAGTGTATGTTACTTACTAAACTATGATTAGTTTGTAGTCAGTGAGCAATCATTCACTATAAATCAAAATTGCAATACAATTAGGTGTGTATGATTTAAATGTTGGTATAGTAGCTATACATAATGGTCTGATTTTTGTTGGTAAGAGATTTAAGCAAGGAACATGGCAAATGCCTCAAGGTGATATAGAATATAATGAAACTCCATTTCAAGCTGCTGTGCGAGAATTAAGAGAAGAAACTGGGATAGTAAATGTTGAATGGTTAGGAGAAACTAATTGGCACTCATATAACTTTCCAGACTCAGTACGTAAAAATAAGTTTTTTAGAAGTAAATCTGGGAAAAAGCAAAAATGGTTTTATGCAAATGTATATGATATTGATGAAGTATCTCTAAATGAAGAATTTGTAGATTATAAATGGGAAGCAGATGAATGGGTAAAAAGAAATATCATTGGATTCAAAAAAAGCACTTATAACTACGTTTTCTCTAATAATATTTATGAAAAAATCAAAACATTTATATAAGCTATTAAATAATACAAATCATTTATATGAAATATCTATATAAACCATTAAATTAGTTATTAAACCCATATAATTTGATGTGACTATAAATAAATTTATTATTCATTGATTATTATTTCACTATGATCAGGTAATTACATTTGCCAATGATAATGTATATAAAGTTATTTAATATAAGAACATATAAAAATATAAAATGAGAATTTATAAGTTTTTGCATGCCTGAATTACTTGAATAATTCAAATAAACAATACCCCCAGAGAGATTCGAACTCTCACATCCTTACGGACAGCAGATTTTGAGTCTGCCGCGTCTACCATTCCGCCACAGAGGCAATACAATCAAATATAGAATATTAGTAATAAAAGTCAATACTAAATTGCGAGTAAACAAGGCTTGATCTATGAACGTTTTTAGGTTTATTTGATGAATAATATTTGTTTTGAAAGTCATATTTATATAACTAGGATTGTCTAGATTATCAGAACACAACTATAGCTTTATATAGTTCATTGTAATAAACCTTATTCTAGTAAATTTGTACTGCTAGAATTATATTTACAAGATATGCTATTTTTTACACATGTTTTGGTGAAATTTGATGTATGGTTTTAGTTGTTTTAGTTGTTTTAGTTGTTTTAGTTGTTTTAGTTGTTTTAGTTGTTTTAGTTGTTTTAGTTGTTTTAGTTGTTTTAGTTGTTTTAGTTACGCGTAAATCGCTTCTTCATCCTTATTTGGAATTGTAACTTGATATGCTATTTTTTTATTTTCTATTTCTAGGAAGTAACATTCTACTTCTACACCCTCACAGAAGTTTTCATCTGAAATATAAAATTTACGTAATAAAGTACCTGATACAAAAATATCATCATGCCCATTATTAAGAAATCCATAATCTGCAACAGCATTAAACCATTTCACAATAGCATTTGATTTGACTAGATTTTTGAGATTTGCATTTTTCCGTAAGCAATTATGAACTTTTACAACATGTGGTTTTTGCATATGGCCTACCATTATAATATCGCATTCAACAGTATCACCATGTATTAGGTCAACATTGATTCCTGCTTCCTTAATTTTAGAATGGTGTAGAAAAATATCTTCAGATATATCATCCGAAATTAAAAAGCCATATCCCTTTTTGTTTTTAAACCACTTGATTGTACAGGTTCTATATACAACAGATTGATCGCTAGAATCATTACCGTGCTCAAAACAACTTCCCATCTTTCTGCTATTAACGTTATTATCTTCTGAAAAGCTGTTCATATAACCTCCTAATAAAAATATATGCCAAATTTACTAGAGATTATTCCATTATTTTATAGAAATCTCAATAGATTAATCTCATGTATTCTGGGAGACCTGGATTCGAACCAAGATTACCTGATCCAGAGTCAAGAGTTCTGCCGTTAAACTATCCCCCACAATTTGATCATAACTCATAATTAGCTTTGTATACAATACAAGTAATTTGATATAAATTTTAATAGATTGAAAAATGGAATTTGTTAATGAGCAAACAAGTAGTGATTTTATGAAAGAATGTTAAACTTCAATAAATAAGTAAGAAATGTTTAATTTATTATATATGTTTAATATAATCTATAATCTCATGAATTCCTTCTTTAGTTTTTGATGAAACTCTAAAATTAGCGTCAATTATTTTAGACTCTTTTTTATCTATTTTGGTCGAAATAATTTTTACCGGTATATCATTGTTCACTACGAAATTAATCAATTCAATATCCAAGCCCATAATACCTCTCCTAGAATCTATTAGAATCCATAATTCGTCAATTCTTCCACATAATATATATTTCTGTACCATTACAGTAATTAATGCTTCTTGTTTTTTACTCACATTTGCATAACCATAACCAGGTAAATCAATGAGTGTTACATTTTCAAAATCATAATATCCAAGCCATCTTGTACACCCTGGCTTTTTTGATACTCTAGAAGTTTTTTCATTTAAAATACTATTTAATAATGATGATTTTCCTACATTTGACCTACCAATCAATGCAATCTCATATTTGATTTTTGTAGGTAGCTCATTGATAAAATAAGTTTTATTCTTACTTTTTACATTCTTATCCTTATATTTTGCATTTTGATTTGTAAAGCCACTGTTTTGATGAGCAGAGTTTACATTATTTGCTTGATATCTATTCATAATATTTCCATAACTTGCTTAGTAATTGTTTCGATATTGAATTTATTTATATTTCCTTGTGCCATGTTTTTACGACCACCACCTTTTCCTCCAAGTTTTTGCATGATTTCTGTAGCTTTTCCAACTTTATCTATTGCATTATCACTCATCTTGACCAAAAATGCTTTTTGATCATTTGCTAGAATCACTATATCATATTGTGAAATATATTCGTCACTTCTATCTAATAAATATTTAGAACTAGCATTAGAATACTGTTCTATAATTATTTTGATATTTCTCTGATTTATAGTCTCACGTTTTATCAAATTAGCCTGTATATTAAGTTTATTATTGTTTTTATCTGTATGCTTTTCTTCAAAGATTTTATCAACTGCACTCATTCCACAAATCGCTTCGATACGTTTTACTCCTGCAGAAATGCTTTTATGGCTTTTAATAATTAATAACCCTATCTCTCCAGTAGCAGAAACATGAGTTCCACAGCATAATTCAGTAGAAACATTATCAATTGTTAGTACTCTAACTTCATTTGGATAGTTTTTTTCTGTAATTAGTGCTCCAGATTTAATAGCAGACTCATAATTCATAATTTTTGTAGAAATTTGAAAGTTATTTTGTATAATTTGATTTGCTTCGTACGCTATTTTTTTTAAATCACTTTGATTAATTAAATTATTCATAGAAAAATCTAGTCGCAATCCATCCTCTTTAACACTAGATCCTTTTTGCAGAACAGAATCTCCAAATCTTTGCCTTAAGATAGCTAATAAGATGTGAGTGGCTGTATGATGCTGTTTAAGTCCTTTTCGCCTCTTAGAATCAATTTTTGCCGTTGCTTTGCCTTGTTTTATTTTGCCAGCAATACATTTTCCTATATGCCATATTTCATTTTTATCTTTTTGCATATCATATACTTCAAAAACTCCATCTGACGTTATGATTTGTCCTATATCATGTTTTTGCCCTCCTGATTCAACATAAAATGGAGTTTGATCAAGTAGAATCAATTCAAATTTATCATTGCCTTGTTCTTTTGATTCATATTCTCTATATTCCAAAATATTACATTCTATTTCTTCATGCTCATATCCAACGAAAGGCGTACAGGTATTTGTATTCTCGATAGTGTATTTTTTTAACTTTGATATTGTTTTTTGAGTATTAAGCATTTGTTCAAATTTATTAAAATCATATTGAATGTTTTTTTCTCGTAAAATTTCGAATGAAATATCATATGGAAATCCATAAGTATCGTATAATTCAAATACTTTATGCTCATTTGATGAACTCTCATCGTTCTTCTTACCATTCTCATTGTTCACATCAATTGTATTAACATTATTAGTATCACTATCTATATTATTCACCATATTATTTTGGCTTATATACTCATTTAGTTTTTCGATTCCAGAATAATATACATGTAAGAACTGCTCTTTTTCTTGCTTAAAAACATTTAAAATTTTATTACGATTTTGTAATAGGCTAGGGTAATCATCTGACATGTTTTTAATGATATAATCTATACATAGTTCAACTGAATTATTATTTAGAGATCTTCGTACTGCTCTACGTATGATTTTACGTAAAATATAACCAGCCCCCTCAGGTTCAGGTATGATTCCATCATCAATCATAAAAGTTATTGATCTACTATGATCAGCAATTACTCTATTATTAGTATTGTTTGAATCATTTACAGAGATTATATCTATCATTTTTGCAAAAAATGGTGCTTCATAGTTATCATTTGTCCCATGGTATAATGCCTCAACTCGCTCTAAACCCATTCCAGCATCCACACATGGTTTTTCTAATTCTATCTTTATTCCATTAAGTACAGTATGTGTCATAAATACTATATTCCATATTTCTACAAATCTATCACCTTCAATAATATTTCCAGGAATATGATCTCCATGATCATAGAATATTTCTGTACAAACACCACACGGTCCTTCTTCTCCAGCGCTCCATTCATTTTCATTTTCATCTACTATATGTTTATGAATTAAATTTGGAATTTTCTTCCATATTTCACGTGATTTTGTATCATCTGGGTGTACAGTTATATATAATTTATCTGGTGATAAATTTAATATATTTGTTAAGAAATCCCATGCCATATTGATTGCTTCTTCGTGTGCATAATCTCCAAAGGAGAAATTTCCTAACATTTCGAAGAATGTATGGTGCCTTTTGGTATATCCTACATCATCTAAATCATTATGCTTCCCCCCAGCACGAATGCATTTTTGACAGTTTGCAACTCTGCTGTTTGGAGGAGTTGCTTGGCCTAGAAAGAACTTTTTCATTGGTGCCATTCCAGCGTTAATCAAAAGTAAGGATGGATCATTTAATGGTATTAAGGAGAAAGAGGGTATTATTTTATGATTTTTATTTTCAAAATAGTTTAAAAACTTTTGTTTAATATGCATGATGTAATTTTATCTGAAAAAAAAATAAAAATATACGATAAGTATATGTGATGAAAATTTAAAATTTTAGCATATTATCTTTATCTATAGCTTTATGAGATTGTTTATTATAAATCATTGCTTATTTTATAATTAATTTACTAACCATAATCATTCCATCAATAAAGAATTGTGCTGATAATGCTAGTAATATTGTTCCGAAAAACACACTCATCATACGTATATATGAGCTGTTAATAGTGCTGAAAAACCTATTTCCTGTATTAACTACAAAATACGTTGTAAATAGTGCTGCAATTATGCCTAATATTGACGGAATCAAATCAGCAGCTCCCCCATTTTTTAGAATCATTAATACTGTTGTGAATACTCCAGGTCCAGCAAGTGTTGGGACTCCTATAGGGAAGAAGTGCATATCATTTTTGTGTTCTTTTTTATTATCTATAGAATGTCCCACAACCATATCATATGCAGCTGGACCAATCAGTATTGCTCCCGTTAATTTCATAGCAGACATTGTAACGTTTAGAACATCAAGCATTAACTGCCCTATGATTGCAAATAAAAACACTGCAGCAGCAGCAACAAGCATAGATTTTCTAATAGTATTTTGTCTTTGTATGAAATTCATATGGGGAGTAAATGAGATTATAATAAATATATTCATAAACGCGTTGAAAATAAAAAATACCGAAATATATGATTCAAAAAAAACATTAAAACAATTAATCATTATTGAAAGGTTATCAGCTTTAGGTATGCAGGTCAAATTTAAAGTGTGACCTCTTTAATGCATTAATATCTTATTACAAAATATTAATTAGAATAAAATGAACAATATGCTTTATAGAATAGGTAATGTTTATAAAATTTTAACTGCTTATTTTAATTTTTTTACTTAATTTAGAGTTGATAAAATCATGCTTATTATTAAATTGATTATCTGAAATTTGCTTAGTTTGGGTTTTGTTTTTGGGGAGTAAATAATCTGCTAAATTTTTACGTTGATCTAATCTATACCCATTCCCCCATGACGTAGCAATAGCTGGGCTATTATCATCATTTTTAGAGTCACCTAATGCATTAGAAAGTTTCTTACGTAATTTGCACATAAATACATCAACGATTTTTCTACCAGGTTCATTGCAATCAGAATTATACAAATGATCTAGGAATGAATCTTTATGTAAAAAAGAATCTTTTCTTCTAGCTAATAATTCTAGTATATTATATTCCGTTTTAGTTAGTACCAGGTTTCTCCCAGCAATAGAAGCAGTTTTACGTTGTAAATCTATTTCAAATGTTCCTATTCTAATAACTGATGCTGCATGCCCATTAGACCTTCTAACAATCGCATTTATTCTTGCAAGCAATTCGTGTTTATCAAATGGCTTTGGCAAGTAATCATCAGCTCCATCAGATAGCGCTTTAATTCTTTGATTTGTTTCAGAAATGCATGACAAAATAATAATTGGAGTTTTGATTTCGCAGGCTCTAATTCTATTTAGTAATTCTTCACCTCTTATATCTGGTAGTATCATATCTAAAATTATTACATCATAATCTGATAATCTTGCAGAATCAAATCCATCTTGACCATTTATATCATGGTCACAAATGATACTTTGTGATTTCAACATTGCAATGATCGCAGATGCTACTGCCTTATCGTCTTCTATTAGAAGGACTTTCATAGAACTTTCTCCTATCCATAAGTTAATAAAAACATTTTTAGGCAAAAAAGTAAAAAAAAACTAAAATTTATATATAATTTTATGTAAATTTAGATGAAAAAAAGTCTTAATTTGGCAAATAAATAGAAATGCCATATCTTTATTAAGTATTGTTATGTTATTTTATAAATGTTGATAAATTGGAGTAATGTATAGCTCAAAACATAAAAAGCATGTTAATTATGTGTTGTTTTATATATATGTATCTTGTTTTTATTGTATTTTTATGGGATCAATTTATTTATGCCGTTGTAGCTCAGGGGTAGAGCGTTCCCTTGGTAAGGGAGAGGCCGAGAGTTCAAATCTCTCCAATGGCATAAGGAATTTACTATATAGATTAAGCAAGCGAATAGCATGAGCTTGTAAAATCTCTCCAATGGCATAAGGAATTTACTATATAGATTAAGCAAGCGAATAGCATGAGCTTGTAGAACTTGCTTATTAATTTAAGAATTGATAAGCAAAGTTTACAATCATACATTTCGTAGATAATGTGTGTATTGTACATATCTCTCCAATGGCATAGATAAAAGTGTACGTTGTATTTCTATTAATAGGTTTTGTATATAAACCTTTCATGTGTTTTCATATTTAAACTTTAGTATATTTTACGTACTAATATACTACTTATTTGTGCTTTCTAAAATTTGAGCTGGTTTAATGAAGTTTTGTATGGAGTTATTATGCATTTTTGATTTTTTAATATGAAGACATTTTTTAATATGAAGGCATTATGTCCTAATTTTTAGTATGCTTTTTAATTTTATATAACATTTTTACCTTTAGATTATTAATTATTATTAATTCATACTTTTTCAAAGCTTTAGTTAGGTTAATGAAATTTTATGTATGATGCAATGCTGTTTTTAATTTTTCAATATGATAGTATTTTAATTTTCTTATATCTCAATATATATAATTTAACATAAATATATAACTTAGCTTAAAGGTGTGCTATATCCTGATACACAAGCTATTTCCACGTAGTCCTGCACCAAAAGCACTGAGTAATATTGTGTCACCAGATTTGATTTTATGGAAAAAATCGAATAATGCTAATGGTATTGAAGCTGCAGATGTGTTTCCATATTTATTTCCATTATAAATTACAGATTCTGTAGGGAAATTTGTGTTTTTTATTACAGATTCTATTATGCGTAAGTTAGCTTGATGGGGAATGAACCAATCTACTTTCCCTACATCAGCCATGACATTTGCTATATCTTCTGAGAAGCTATGAACAGCATTTTTGAACACATGCCTCCCATTCATTTTAACTGTGCCTGTGCTTGTGTTTAATGAGTCATAGCTTGCTATGCTTTTTGAGGATCTAAATAAAACTTCTCCATGCGTATTATTGAGTAAGATTGATCCTGCTCCATCACCAAATAATATTGCTGTGCCTCTATCATTCCAATCTAGGAGTTTAGTCATTGTCTCAGCTCCAATTACTAATACTTCAGAATATTCTTCAAAATCTTTTAAGTATTTCAATGCAATATCCATTGCTTGTACGAATCCATTACATGCATCATGTACATCAAAGCACATAACATCATTTTCTAACTCCAATTTTTCATGTACATAAGACGCACATGAAGGAAATGCCATATCCGGAGTTGATGTAGCAACTATAATGATTTTTAAATTTTTAAATTTCATATGCTTTACAGAATTATATGCCATGGAATATGTGGTTTCATCTTTTGCTATATATCTAGTTTCTATTCCTGTTCTTTGCTGGATCCATTCATGATTTGTATCTAAGTTTTCTGGCAAATCATTATTATGTACAAGGTTTTCTGGTACTGAAATGCCCATATCACTTATCATCATATTGTTATTTGTATTACTAACAATATTATTTAGCATTGTGTTTTTTATCATGATTGAAATTATCGCAATGCATTTGACGCAAAGTCAATAGAGTTTAGATTATTAGTAAGTGATTTGTTTTTATCAGCAAACTTATATGTAGTACGTAATGCATTGATTAATGATGGCATTTTTGAAGAACCATGTGCTTTAATTGACAACCCTTTGGTCCCCAATAAGACAGCACCATTATATCTATCTGCATTATGTAAAAACATAGACATTAATTTGCGTACAATCCAATATTTATTGAATTTGTTCATAATAAACCTTGATGTTCCTTCACATGATTTAGAAATACAATTTCCAGAAAATCCATCTGTTACAATAACATCAGCTTCACATGTAAAGATTTGATCAGCCTCTATAAACCCTTTAAAATTTTTATCTATATTTTTCTTAAATAAATTAGATGCATTCTTCAAAACACTAGTGCCTTTAGTTTCTTCATGCCCAACATTAATTAAGCTAACGCTTGCATTTTCAATTCCTAATACGCTAGTAGCAAATGCTTTTCCTAATAAGCCAAAATTATATAAGTCATTTTCAGAGCATTCAAGATTTGCACCTATATCAGTTAATACTTTATGCCCATTAACTGATGGAATTAGTACAGCCAAAGGCAATCTATCTAACCCATCTAGGCTACCTAAAACTTTTTTTGCTAATATGAAGTACGGAGCAGTATGACCAACTGTGAATACTGCATTACTTTCACCTGTAGATACAGATTGTAACGCTGCATACATTGTTGATGACTTGAAGTTTTTTAATGTAGATAATAAAGATTTATCAGCTTTCAAAAAATTATCACATTTCCTGATTTCTATTCTATGTTTAAAGGGCTCTAAACATTTTATGCTGAATTCACTATTTTTATCTATAAAAAACAGTAAGTGCAGATCTTCATATTCTTTTAATATATGAGAGGCAGAATCAAGCAAAACCTGAGGACCATAATCTCCTCCCATACAATCTATGGAAAATTTCTTCATGCTCTTTTATTCTTTTGATTTAATATCTAGAATTTGTCTTCCTTTGTACATTCCACATGATTTGCATACATGATGTGGTAATCTATATTTTCCACATGTACAAATTACAACATTAGGTAATTTAACTCTACTATTAGAATGTCTTAATCTTCTTTTATTAATCGAAACTCGTTTTTTAGGAACTGCCATCGAATTATCCTCCAATTATTCAAAATTTATTGATATACATGCAGTATACAGCTTTTTTAATAAGTTTTCAATCTCCTAATGAATCAGATTCTCTTTCTTCATCAATGTCAATTTGTACCCCTTCTTTTTCTTCTTTTGGAGATGCAGGTTTTTTGTCCAAAATAGTTGAATGGATAAATACAGCAGGATCTTTTCCTCTTAATTCAAACATTACATACCTAATTGCTTTCCTAATAACGCTTGCAAGTTTCTTTTGAACTTTTCTATCATCCTGGTTTAATGACATAATAGCAGTTTTAATTCTTTCTTTTACTTTGTCTCTTAAAATATCATCCTGCTCACATATTCCTGAAAATGTTGCTATTAATTTGAAATATCCTCTGTTTCCAATTAGTATGCTCACGAAAATACATCCATTTTCTAACCAATATCTTTCAGTCATGGTTTTTCCATCATATGGAACCACTACCTTACCATCTAATACAGATTTAGAGATAGGAAAGTTATTAATGATTTTCATGCTAGATTGTTCAATTTTTAATATATCACCATTCTTTATAACAGCAGGCTCTATTCCCATTTCTTTTCCAAGTTCAGCATGGGCATTTTGATGTAATCTTTCTCCATGAACAGGAATTAAAAATTTAGGCTTTAATAATGTATATAATTTCTTTAGATCTGATCTTACAGGATGACCTGATGCATGTATAGGTGCATCTTCAGAATATGTAATTACTTTTACATTATTTCTTGCAAAATTATTCAACATTCCTGATACTTCTTTTTCTCTTCCTATAATAGTTTTAGCTGAAACTATAACCGTGTCACTTTTATCTAATTTAATTCTAGGGTGGTCATTTTCAGACATTCTTTTTAGTCCAGAGTTTGTTTCCCCTTGTGATCCTGTGCAAATAAATAAAATTTTATCTTTAGATGTTTTGAATCCTTCTTCTTCAGTTAAAAATTCAGGTAAGTTAGCAAAATACCCATGCTCATAAGCTGATTCTTTGATTTTATGGATGGATCTTCCAACTAACGCAACTTTTCTTCCATATTTTTGTGCTAATCTAGCACATGAATCTATCCTAGAAACATTTGATGAGAAGCAACCAATAACTATACGGTTTTTTCTATCAACTTTTGATAGTACTTCATTAATAGACTCTTTAACAGTTTCTTCAGATACAGTCTCTCCATAAGTCATAGCATTTGTTGAGTCAGATACAGCAGCTAATATTCCATCTTTTGCAGCAGATTCCAATGATTCCATATCAGTTTTTTCTCCAGTGACAGGGCTATTATCTAGCTTCCAATCACCTGTATGCATAATATTACCTAAAGGTGTTTTTATATATACCATTGAGCTTTCAGGAATAGAGTGTGTTACATTAATAAGCTTAACTTCAAATGGGTTTAGTGAAAATGTTTCTCCAACGTTTACAGTATTTAAGGTTGCTTTAATATTATTATCTACTAGTTTTCTTTTTATTAAAGAAGATGTAAATGGACCTGCAAAAATAGGAATCTTTAATTCTTGGATTAAGTAAGGAATAGCTCCAATATGATCTTCATGTCCATGAGTGATTACCAATCCCATAATATCTTTTTTGTCTAATTTTTTGATAAAATTAATATCTGGTAGTATTATATTGGATCCTGGCATATCTTCGAAGCTCATTCCTAAATCTACTAATAACCATTTTCCATTGCAATGATACAAGTTTAAGTTAAGTCCAAATTCTCCAGCTCCACCTAATGGCATAAAGCATAAAGAATTCATGTCAATACTGCTTATATCAAATGATGCTTTCTCTATATCACTATTAGCTTTGGCATTTCTATTAAATGACATCCCTTTTTTGTTGAATGGAACATTTTTTTTATTTCTATTAAATGGCCTTTTTTGGCTGTTTGATGTTCCTTGTTGTGTTTTGTTAATTATTTTTTCCATGTTAACCTCTCTATTTTATAAGATTTATATCAACATTTAATAACTTGAATTTTTCAAGAATATTTTCATATCCCCTAGTTATTAAATTCGTATTTCCTATTTTAGATATTCCTTTTGATATGCACCCTGCGATTAAATATGTAATTCCAGATCTTAAGTTCTCAGATTTAATGATTTGATTAGGAGATTCCAATTTAGTATTGCCGCATATAAAAGCGCTGTGATAATAGTTTTGATTAGAAAATTGACATGAAGACCCAATGCATTTTGTAATGATTTCACTTTTTACACCAAACTTTTTCAAATTTTGTAAGTGTGATAATCGATCTTCGAATAGAGTTTCATGAATTGAACTTATTCCATTCGCTTGAGACATCATTAATGTGATCATTGGTTGATAATCTGTTGAAAATGCTGGATAAGGTCCAGTTTCAATTGAAATGCTCTTTAATTCCCCTTTTTTAAAAAATCTTATTCCATTATCTATTCTTTTGAATCCACCGCCCATTCTTTGGAAAACTCCTAAAAATGTTGAAAGCCATTCAATGTGATCAACTGTTTCTATATCAATCACACCATCACTACATGCTGCTAGTACAGCCCAAGAAGCCATTTCGATCCTGTCATTAATAATTCTGTAGTTTACTCCATGTAATTTTTTCACACCTTCAACTACAATCTTATTATGACTGATCCAATGTATTTTAGCCCCCATCTGCTGTAACATAGCAATTAAACACATAATTTCAGGTTCTGCAGCAATGTTTTCAAGTACAGATATTCCTTCTGCTAAAACAGAAATAAACAAAGCAAATTCAGTAGCACCAACAGAAGGAAATGGTAATGAAATGTTTTGACCTGTGATTTTTTTTGTTTTTTTTGCTATGTAATTATCTTCATTTTCTTGAATACTTATTCCGAATTTGCGCAATATGTCAAAATGAAAATCAGTTGATCTTGGTCCAAACTTACATCCATCTAATTTAGGAACTGAAACACTATCGTTTTTATGTATTAATACAGCAAGAAGCAATATAGGAAGCCTTCCATATAAAATATTGTGTTCAGGTTTAATTGTAAAATTGTTAATTTGATTTGGGCTGATTGTCATCTTTCCATTTTCAAATTCAAAATAAACACCTATTTTTTTAAGAAGAACTTTAGTTACTTCAACATCTCCAATATTAGGAATATTATCTAAAATAGAAATTTCATCAGAAAGCAAGGTTGCGATTATAGCTTTAGTAGACAAATTTTTAGCACCACCACATTTTATTTGTCCAGAAAAATTATATCCGCCTCTTACTTGATAAAAATCCACACAAAATCCTACCATAATTTTAAGTTTTTTAGTATAAGATAATCGTATGTTTTGTAAAATTAAAAAAACCCGCAACTTAATTGCTGTATTTATTTTGTTATCAATTGGATTTTTATGCTTCCAAGTAAATAAAGAATATGTGCTGAAGAATGAGAGTGGCTCTTTATCTACTAAAATAACAAAGCCAATTATGATTATATTTTCTGAGATTAAAAAAAATAGCTTGCCATCAGAGCAAAATATAGTTGCTATGTATATGCTTTCACAGGCTCATGCATTATTTGGGAAAGATGTAAAAATTGCTATGGTTTTAAATGTTGATTCAGATTCAGACGAAAGTCAAATTTTATATTTGCTAAACTTAATGCAAAAAAGGTATAAATTTAATTTTGGATTTGAAGTTTATTTAGATAAAAATAATAAATTTGCTAAAAAGTTTAGAATACGTCAAAAACCTACAGTTGTGCTGATGAAAAACAATAAAGTTCAATATAAAACTCAAGATTTTAAGTTTCAATGGTTTGGTGTTGATGGAATAAAATTAATTAATGAATACCTTGGAATTGCAGTAGGACTGTAGAGGTTGCAGTAAGATTATAAGAATTGCAATAAGCTAAGTAGTTGAATAGAATAAAGTAATTGAAACATTATGAAAGGCTATAATTGAAAAAGATTGCACATGTTATTTCATCATCAGGGTTTTGTAGTAGAAGAAAAGCAGAACAGTTAATTTTAGATGGTCGCGTTTACATTGATGGGGAAAAAGTTGAAACATGTGCTATAAGGGTGGATGATAATGCTGATATCTATATAGATAATAAAAAACTTATAAAATCAGATATGAGATTATTTCTATTTCATAAACCCGTTATGTATCTTGCTAGCCACAAATCCCAAAATGGATATAATAGTATTTTCGATTTGATAAATATAGAAGAGTATTTAACGTTTATTGGGCGGTTAGACTATATGTCAGAAGGGTTAATGGTTTTGACTAATGTTCCATCATTAGTTTCAAAATTTTCATCTAGTAAATATAACAGGATTTATGAAGTTTTGGTTGATAGGGTTATGGAGTCTTTTATAAGAGAGTTAGAAAATCCTGAATTAGATGGTTATAAATTATTGCCTATTCGTCTTTTAGGTGTAGAAGTATTGGATCGATGTTATAAGATTGTATTAGAATTGCATGAGGGAAAAAATAGAGAAATAAGGCGAATTTGTGATAAGCATGAAATGACAGTTTTAAGATTAAAGAAAATCCAACATGGACCATTTCAGTTAGAAAATTTAAAATTAGGAGAGTTACAAGAAGTTAATTTACAAGATTATATTTAGATAAAATGACATTTAAAGTATGTGTTATATAGTAGTGTTGAAGTATAATAGCATGATAGTTCTTTATATATAGCAAGATTCATTTGTTTATAATTTAAAATTTACTTAAACTTAATTTAATACAAGTACAGTTTGAGTACAGGAGAAGTAAATGAACAAAAATTATTTTGCAATATTATGTGTGTTAGCATCATGTACAAAGATAGAGTGTGGTCTATTTTCTAAAGTAAAAAAGACTGCATCAAGTGCTGTTAATAAAGGAATTAACTTAGGTAAAAAAGGTATTGAAGTTGGACAAAGAGGTTTTAATTACATAAAAGACCCATCAAACGTAGCAAATATCAAAAATGCAGGAAATCAAATTAAAAGTGGATATCACTATGTAAAAGATAATAAAGATGCTGCAATTAATGAATACCATAAAGCAAAAAGCGAAGGTATGAACTATTTTAACGCAGAAAATATGAATAGATTATCAAATGCTGGTAAACAAGCACAAGAAGAGTTCAATAGAACTAAGCATGCTGGACAAACATTGTACAATGCTGGTAACACAGTTTATGGTTCCAACGGTTCTTCATCTCAAGGTAGATTAAGTCAATTTGCTGGAAAAGTAAGTGGTGTTGCTCATAAAGGGTATGATTTAGGTAGAAGGGGTGTTTCATACGTATCTAACCCAGATAACAGAAATAAAATTATTAATGCAGGTAAAACATTGCAAGATGGATACAACTATGCAAACACTCATAAGGGTGCCATTAAACAAGAGTTTAATACAATTAAAAACCAAGGAACAGGTTACTTGAATGCACAAAACTTCAATAGACTTCAAGAAGCTGGTCATAATGCACATAGTAAGTTAAATGATGCAAAAGCAGCTGGACAAACATTGTACAATGCTGGTCATGAAGCATACTCACGCTAATAGTGTTTTGAGTAAAATCAATTTAATAATGATCAATATATTTTTAACAACTGCATAATATAGTTTTTAATTTTATATATTCAATCAATTATCTTTAATAATTCGAAACAAGCAAACAAAATAATAGTAATAATTCAAATAAAGCATAATAAGAATATAGTATACTTTGCAATCATAATGCAATATATTTATGTATTGTCAATATAAAAATCCATGAAAAATTAATACGATTTAAGTATAATTTAAATATAGGGAGAAAAATCTAATGAAAAAGAATTATATCGCAGTATTGTGTATTTTAGGATCATGTGCAAATGTGAAATGTGTTAATCCATCTAGAGCGCAAGCATTATGGAATACTGCGCGTAAACAAGTATTTACTGCTAGAGGTAATGTAGGCCCACGTATAAATACTGCAATCAATAATACAGGTCCATTTGTGACTTCTTCTATGCATAATGCAAGTGTAAGGGCACAAGAAATTGCAGATAGTACTAAAAATACAATAAATGCTGGGCAAGAGGCATTACGCAAAGCAGGTGAACAAGCATATGTATCAGCTGCATCGCAAGTTGCAAAAGCACGTATATACTTGCATGATCGAAATGCAAAGGAAAGATTTGACAAAATGTTAAGAATAGCTGAAGAGATATGTAAGATAGTAGAATCTATTCGTCCTGGTACAAGTGCTGCTCGCGATATTTATGATAATGGGGTTAGTTTAGACAATGTTCAAAAAATTAAAGATTCATCTCAAAAAGTGCATGGTGCAGCTACTGAATTAATAACTATGTATAAAATGAATAATCATGCAACAAATGCATAATGAGCTATGATCATTTAAAAATAGTATGATTTTTATGATGTATCAAGAGATACTCTAGTTTATAAAATACATCAATATATAGTTCAATTTGCATAACTCAATAACAAATAAATATTCTGAAAAAACAATTAGAAGATAATAATATTAAGTGAAAAATCAAATAAAAAACAAGTACAATGATACATATCTACTATATGATTGATGTAAAAATCTATGAAAAATTAATATAGCTTAAGTATAATTTAAATATAGGGAGAAAAATCTAATGAAAAAGAATTATATTGCAATATTATGTATTTTAGGATCATGTGCAAGTGTAGAGTCTAATCCAGGTCCATCAAGAGCTCAGTTAGCAAAAGGACAGAATACTAACGCAAGAAAGCAGCAGAATGCAGATAGAACTGTTGTGGATAGATTAGCTGCAAGCGCAAGTAGTATGCTTCAAAGTGGTATAGAATCTACTCAGCATTTGGCGCAAGGAGCTTTGAATGCAGGGCGTAATTTGCCTTCTCAAGGATATAATGCAGCACATAGTGCAGCACAATATGGATATAGTACAGCACAACGTGGGTATAGTGCAGCAAAAGATTTGCCTGGTAAATATTTGCCTACTCCAGAAAATAGAAAAAAACTTATGGATATATATAATCTATTAAACTCACTATATACTGCTTTTAATGCTTTCTATAATAAGACACCTAACTCATTTAATGAAGTAAATTATGAGGTGAGTTTAGATAATTTAATTAAAATAAAAGGTTTGGCTTATAGTGTATATTCTGGAATAGACGCATTACAAAAAGCATATGCGTCTAGTCAATCTTTATATAATGGTTAGTAATAATATTTGATCAAATGGTAAATGATTTTATCATAACTTATAATAAAGTAATATATATATAACAATAAATCAAGTGATGTGCATATAAAAATATCAATAATATTTATGCAATAAAAATTCTCTAGAAAACTGTGCTTTTCTAGAAGAAATGAAAATTCCAGATAAAGTCCAAAATGATATTAATAAAGAAGTTCCTCCATGACTAATAAATGGTAAGGTTATTCCTTTTGTAGGTATGATCCATAATGCGGAAGCAATATTAATCCATGTTTGTATAATAAAAATGCTTGTACAGCTAATATTTAAATAGTATTCAGAGTATCCGTGGAGTTTTGCATTATTTTTGAATGATATGAAGCTTAATAGTAGAAAGATAAAGATTAAATATATACATCCTATAGTTCCTAATTCCTCACCAATCACAGCAAATATAAAATCTGAATATGCATCTGGTAAGTAACGTTTCATAATTCCTTTTCCAATTCCAAGCCCAAATAAACCACCAGATTTGATTGTTTGCACTGACATGAATCCTTGATATCCACCCTCTAATATAGATTTATTTCCATATATAAAGTTCAAAATTCTAGCTCTAACATGTGGTAAATATAATATTGCAAATATTGCAAATACTAGGGCAGTTATAAAGAAAATCAGAACAGTAGACATTTTTATATCGGATATGAATAGTTGTATCATCATTATTGATAGTAGCAGTAGTGCTGAACCGAAATCTGGCTGTTTAATTAAGAGTGCTATACTCAAGAAATATGTACTGAAAAATTTTAAATGCTTAGATTGGAAAATATACTTTGAAGTTAGTATGATGCATGAGCTTTTGAGTAATTCTGATGGTTGTAATGATAATCCAAAGATTGAAATCCATCGTTTTGACCCTTTAATTGCAGAGCTTTTGAAATATGTAAAGAGTATGAGAAATATTGAGATTATAAATAATATACGTGAAACTTTATATAATAAACCACTATCTTTAGAATGCATGTAAATTGTTATAGAAATGCCTATTCCCCATAAAAATATATGTCTGAATATTGATGCAGGTGCATATGCTGCCATGCAAAAAGAACTGATCATAAAGAAGCTTAACAAACAAAACATTATTTTTTTATCTAAATATCCAAAAGATCGAGTAATGTACATACATATATTCTATAATTTTAATAAATACAAATCTATGAGCATTAGAAAATGATGCTTGACTATAAGGTTTGAAGTATTTCTTTCTTTATTCTTATTTTTTTATTTTTCTGGTGAAGGAGGAGATCTAGATTGAGTTGCAATTTCAAATTTTTCAGCTAATTCTAATGGATTTTTAATGCACATATTTATAGTATTACTTGTAAGATTTATATCAAAAATCATACTGTTCTTGATATCAAAACTATATTGCATCATAAAATATGGGTAGAAAATAAGTAATTCTAAATATTCATTATATTCTGGATTTTCAGTGATTTTAAAAGAATTGAAAATTTCTATAGCATTTGTTGTCTTGTTAGGCTCATCAATAACTATTGATTGCATTGGTCTAGCAAACACACTCTTTATACAAAGCATTAATAAAACCATCTTATTCATAACTATATATTAACATGAGTTTAAGCAAATATAAGTATTGTGTGTTTTAGGATTGTTTCAATTTTTTATAAAAGGTTTGAATTATGGTAAGCATATTTTCTACAATAGAGTTATGCATGCGAATATAAAATTATTAGAAGAGATATACAGTTTAGGGATAAAGTTAATTAACCAAGAAGAAAGAAAGTATGATTGGAGAATGCAAGCACGTGATAATCAGAAAATTCCACAATGGGACTGGAGAATTTGGTTACTATTAGCTGGAAGAGGTTTTGGTAAAACACGTACAGGATCAGAATCAATCAAACAATTTGTTCAGATGGGATATAAAAACATTTGTTTATTAGGAAAAACCAAAGAAGAAGTGAGAAAAATCATGGTTGATGGTCAAAGCGGAATATTAAGTGTGTATTCGAATAAAGAAAAGCCAAAATTCTTTGCCTCACAAAATATATTAAAGTGGAAAAATGGTGCTATTGCCCAAATACATAGTGCTGATTCTTATGAAAGCTTGAGGGGGCCACAATTTGATCTAGCTTGGGTAGATGAATTGGCAAAATTTAATAATTTAGATGAAGCATGGGATCAATTAATGATGACAATGCGATTAGGGATTCCAAAGATTATTGTCACTACTACACCTAAGCCAATACCTTTATTACATAAAATCATTAAAAGGAGTGATGTGCATTATACTAGTGGTAATACAATGGAAAACAAGCTAAATTTATCTAAAGAATATCTTAGTTATATTAAAAATGAATATGAGGGAACAAATTTTGGTAAGCAAGAAATTAGTGGTGAATTATTAGATAAAATCACAATGTGGTCAGATAATAATATTCTAAGGAAAGAAATGTCCACATCAGATATATCTCAATTATCCAATATTATAATTTCCATAGATCCTGCTGTTACAAATAATGAAAATAGTGATGAAACTGGCATTATTGTGGTAGGTAAGAAAAACGATGAGTTTTATGTACTAGAAGATAAAAGTGGGAAATGGTCTATGTCAGAGTGGCCGAAAGTTTGTGCAGAATTATGCCAAAAATATAAAACCAATAATGTGATTGCAGAGATTAATCAGGGTGGAGACATGATAGAACAGCTGATTAAAATGCAGAATAGAATGGTGAGATTTCAAGGCATTAGATCTGTACATAACAAGATTATGCGAGCACAACCGATAGCATGCCTATATGATCATAGAAGAGTTTTTCATATTGGTACTTTTACAGAGCTAGAAAAACAAATGAAATCCTTTCCCGGTTTTAGTAAATCCCCTGATCGTGTAGATGCGCTTGTGATTGGAATTAATCATATTAATAAAACTAATAGAATCTTTTCTTCAATTATATGAATAGTATATTCTTCCCCCCCCTTAATCATGTGGTTCATTATTGATTTATTATATAGATTATATAAATTTACATACTATAATTTAATTTATGATAGTTTGATTTATAGTTTTTGAAGTGATATTTGCATCATAAGATATTTAATCTATTAATTTATAAAGATTTAAATTTTCTATAGTTTTTACACGTGATTTCTGTACTAATAATAAATATTAAATGAAATTATATTATTAATTGTATTGTATTTTTTCATGTGTTAGAATCCGGGCATGGTAAAGTCTGTAAATATGGTTATGATCATTGGAAACTTAGGAAATGATCCTGAAATCAAAGAAGGTAAGAGTAGCAAGATAGCAAAATTTTCTGTTGCAACATCTGAAGAGTGGATGAACAAGGAATCAGGAAAGAAATTTTCTAGAACTGATTGGCATAGAATTGCGGTTTTTAACCCACAATTAGTTGATATTGCATCTAAATATCTTAAAAAAGGTAGTCTTGTATATATTAGAGGGCGACTAAGACCAACATCTTGGGTTGACGATATGGGACAAAAAAGAACTACAGTTGAAGTAGAAATGGTAGATTTGAAAATGTTTGGATCAAGAAATGATAGTTCTGAGCAATATGATGACGGTAATTCTGAATATGGTTCTTCATTTAATGCTCAATCTTCAGAGCCTTCTGAATCAAACAATAATATGCCATTTGATAAACAAGAATCTGATATTGATATTCCATTTTAATTAATATCATATTGTAAATATTGTTTATAATATTCTAAACAGTTATATTTTTCAAATTTTACATGCTATAGATGTTATAAACTATTGATATTTTGTGTATAAATAATACATGAGAAGATTTATATTATGCGCTTTAATAGTTTCCAAAGTGCATTCAATGTTCATATATAATACAGATGTACACGCTTTTACTTTTAATGTGAAAATTGCAGAAAAGCTAGTTGACCAAGGTAAATATGAAAAAATATTTCAAGAAGAAGATGGAAAAATTATTTATTTAGGTTTAGCTATAAATTGTAATTCAATATTAGATGGTAAAAATTTAACAAATTTTATTGAGCCGAAAAATGTTAGAAAAAGAGATTTTCTACCAAGGGGTGAGTTTAATGAATCTAATACAACCTTAATTACTTATGATCAAGCAAAAAATCTACATAAAGATGCAGAAAATGCAATTATATTAATGCGTAGTGAGTATATGCTGCTAAATAATCGCCATAGGCCATGGGCTTTTCATAATGATATATTTTGGTTATTTAGAGAAGGCAATGTTTGCTTGATTGAAGGTTGTGAACTTCAATTTAATGGAGGATATTTTGATTATACAATTCATGCATCACATTTATTATCAGAGGAAATATTAGGTTATAAATTTATAATGCAAGATAATGTATTGTTGCATAATATACCATATAGCAATAACCAAAGAAAATTATCACAAAAAATACGTAGCAAAATGCGTGAATTTACATCTAATCTGCAGCAATAATAGCAATGTAGTAGAATTTTTAGCAGAAAGTAAAAAAAGAAAAGAAGCAAACATGAAAGAAATGCATCAAATGATGGAAAATATGAATGCAATTTTATATCCTAAGACAAGTCATAGAAATCAAGAATCATCTTGCTCATTATGTGCTCAGATTTGTATTATAGCTTGATGACAAATTGTTGATTAATTTATATGCATAATAAATTATATGTATAATAAAATCAGAATTTTACTATTAGCTCAACAACAAACCATATTGAGTTTGTATGCATAATAGAATAAGAATTTATTTTATAACTAATATAAATTAATAGAGTTTTTGGTTGAATTAATCATACTTAAGACATAGACACCACTTAATAATGCGCATATAATTCTATGTATATGAACGTTGATAATATAGACAAACCCACACAAAAAGTTTTTGAAGATGAATTACAATCTTCTTATTTAGATTATGCTATGAGTGTGATTGCTAGTAGGGCAGTTCCAGATGCGTATGATGGATTAAAGCCAGTTCAAAGGCGAATCTTATATTCAATGATTGAAACAAATTGTGTGCCAGAAAATCCCCATAGAAAATCTGCTCGTATCGTTGGTGATGTTCTTGGTAAATATCACCCTCATGGTGAAGCTGCAATTTATGATGCAATGACTAGAATGGCTCAAGATTTTTCTATTTATTCACCATTAATTGATGGGCAAGGTAACTTTGGTTCTATTGATGGAGATAAGCCTGCTTCTATGCGTTATACTGAGGCCCGTTTATCAAAAATAGCAAAATATCTTTTGGAAGATTATGATAAAAACACAGTTGATATGCATCCTAACTATGATAATACATTAGAAATTCCTGAAGTATTGCCTGCACGATTCCCAAATTTACTTGTAAATGGTGCTAGTGGAATTGCTGTTGGTATGGCTACATTTATCCCAACACATAATTTGTCTGAAGTGATTAATGCTACATGTGCATTGATTGATGATAGAACGTTAAACTCAATAGATTTAATGCAATACTTGCCAGCTCCAGACTTTCCATTAGGTGGAATAATTTTCAAAAATAGTGGTTTGATTGATGTTTATACAAAAGGCAGAGGAAGCTTTACTGTAAGAGGTAAAATGCATCATGAGCAAGTAAACAATAGAAATGCATTGGTTATTACTTCAATTCCATACCAGGTAAATAAAGAGAATTTGATGGATAAGATTGCAGATTTAATGCAAACAGAGATTCTTGGACCTATTCACACATTTCGTGATGAATCTAATAAAGATGGTATGCGTGTTGTTTTGGAATTAAAAAAAGATGCAGAACCAGAATTAATTATGAATAGGGTATATAAATTTACTCAAATGCAAATTGCAATGCATGTAAACATGCTTGCTTTGCATAATCATAAGCCAAAGCAAATAAGCTTGAAGAGCTCTCTTAACATTTTTCTTGATTATAGAGAGCAGGTCTTAATTAGAAAAACAAAATTCTTTTTAAATCAAGATAGAGTTAAAGCACATGTAATATGGGGATTATCTTTAGCTGTGAAGAAGTTGGATGAAGTTGTTTATTGTATAAAAACATCTCAAGATTCTCAAGAAGCACAGTTGCGTTTACAAAAAATGGAATGGTCTTGGGATGATATTAAGGGTTATTTAAATTGTATTAGTGAGAATTGTGAACCTGTAGATAAATATTTCTTTTCAGAAGAGCAAGCCAAAGCAATATTGAATTTAAGATTAAGCAGATTGACAGGATTAGAAAGAGATAAACTGTGGAATCAATTGCAACTGCTTGGTGAAAATATTACAAAATATTTGCATATACTAAATAATGAGAGTGAAAGATTTAAAATTATCAAAGAGGATTTAGAAGAAATAAATAGATTGTTTGGTACTCCAAGAAGAACTGAATTAGAAATTAATTTGGAAGAAACAACTGATGAATCTTATATTAAATCTGAAGAAATGGTTATTACATTGAGTACTAAAGGGTATGTAAAAAGCATGCCATTATCATCATATAAGCTGCAAAAACGTGGAGGAAAAGGAAAAGTTGGTATGGATTCTGATGATCCTGTAGAACATATGTTTGTAGCAAACACTCATCAAGAAGTTATTTTCTTTAGTAGTTTTGGATATTCATATTCAATGAAAGTTTATAAACTACCTGTAGTAAATGCTGGTCAGAGTAAAGGAAGGGCGCTTGTGAACCTATTTCCTATTGATACTAATGAGCGTATTATGAGCTCACTTGCATTGCCGTTACAAATTGATGATAAACAAACAATTATTTTTATTACTTCTAAAGGATATGTACGAAGAAACACAATTAAAGATTTCCAAGGCATTAGGTCAAATGGAAAAATTGCCATGAAGTTGGAAAGTGATGAAAAATTGATTTCTGCTATGATTTGTAGTGAAGAAGATGATATTCTATTAACTTCATCACAAGGTAAAGTTGTAAGGTTTTCTATTAAAGATGTAAGAGTATTTAATAGTAGATCTTCACATGGTGTGATTGGTATGAATTTAAGTGGTATAGAAGATAATACAATTGTATCAGCAACACTTATTAATGAAAAAGACAATTCTATGATTTTGACAATTAGTGAAAATGGATATGGTAAACGTAGCACTGAAAGTAACTATAGAAGATCCAAACGTGGAGCAAAAGGTGTTTCTGCATTAGATGTCACTAAAAAAACAGGAAAAGTGATGGGTGCATATAGAATTGATAATGATAGTGAAATTTTAATGATGACTGAAAATGGCCAGATCATTAGATGTAATTCTGATGATATACGTGTAGCTGGTAGAAAAACACAAGGGGTACGCTTAGCTAGATTAGATGATGATAAGTTATTTAAAGCTGTAGCTATGAATGAAGTGGATACTGAAGAGGAGGAGGATGTTTCTCAAGAAACTTAATAGAATATAGATAAAAGCTTCTGGCATATTTTATATAATAAAATGTGTTTAAAGCTGTAGCTATGAATGAAGTGGATACTGAAGAGGAGGAGGATGTTTCCCAAAAAACTGAATAGAATATAGATAAAAGCTTCTGGCATATTTTATATAATAAAATGTGTTTAAAGCTGTAGCTATGAATGAAGTGGATACTGAAGAGGAGGAGGATGTTTCTCAAGAAACTTAATAGAATATAGATAAAAAGCTTCTGGCATTTATAACATAAACATATTCAAATCTTAGGATAATTGTTGACAAACGGAAGCGATATTGTCGAATAAAATAATGTAATGATGAAGTTGTGTGTATTTTATAATATTCAAATGATCGGTGCTTTCAAATTAATAATTGCTGAACTTTGCACTAAATTGTTAATCAAAATTATGTGAATATGCAATCTGAAGAAGCTACTAATCATATATTTTATATTCATTTTTCAATTTCACCTGTTATGCTAATCGTAGTGTATTATTATTTCTTCTCTTGATTGTATTATTTAATAGATTTTTTTTGCTGCTATATAAGGAAAATAATGAACCTTAATTATAGGACAATCTATAAGCATCAAGCCCATTACCATTAAAATATTTAATAATATAGTTTATGTTAATCATATTTAGCTCTTTTGGAAGAGGTTGCATGTAATTTAATATATAAATCATAGTAAGAAATATGAAGCTGTAAGGAGTAATGCAGTATATCCCATCATGTCAGTCATAGCAGTTAAAAATGATGCTGTGCTTAATGCCGGATCTAAACCCATTTTATCTAACATCATTGGCAAAACCATTCCTATTAAACTGGACCATACTATGTTAAGCATGATCGCTATACTTAGTACGAACGCAATTTGTTTGGATATGAAAAAATATGAGATCAATCCAAATAGAATTGCAAATATAAACCCATTATGTAACCCTACTAATACTTCTTTTCGTAAAACACGCCATACATTAATCGTGCTAATCTGTCGGTTGGATAATGCTCTGATAATCACAGCAACAACCTGCATACCAGAATTACCACCCATCGCAGCAGTCATTGGCAAAACAATACTAAGTTGATGATGAGTAGATATTACGCCTTGGAACATACCAATAACACTAGATGATAACATTGCTGTACAACTAGATACAAATAGCCACTTAAATCTTGCTCTTGCAGTTTCTATGATATTTGCATGGAATCCAGTGTCTTCCACACCAGCCATATGCAGAAGATCTTCTGCACTTTCTTTAAAGATAATATTTACAATTAAGTTTGCATTGATCACACCAACGATTCGTCCATTCTTATTTACAATAGGGGCATTAATTGCAGAATATTGCTTGAATAATAAAGCCAATTCTTCTTGATCTGTATCTGTAGATGCTTCAAATAAAACATCCTCCATACAGCTAGATAAAACAGTTGATTTAGCATATCTGTAAACATCCTGTAATTTTATAAATCCTACTGGCTTATTAAAATTATCCACAATAAAAATAGAATAAAACTCTTCTGGAAGGTGCTTTGCTTTGGCTAAAAATGATTTTGCCTTTTCCATAGTCCAATACTGAGGCAGTGCGACAACTTGATAACACATTAAACGTCCAGCACTTTTTTCTGGATAGCTTAATCCTTCTTCAAGAAAAATTCTGATTTCAGGACTAATTGACTTTAAAATTGCTTTTCTTTGTTCTGGATGCAATTCAGATAGAATCTCTAAAGCGTCATGTTCATTTAATGAACTTAATGCCTTACCTAACTGATCATTAGCCCAACTATCTACAATTTCTTCACGAACCTCATCATCTAAAAATGCTAATATATAAGGATCAAAATCTGAACCTAAAATATTGATTAACTTTTCTCTCTGAGATGGAGATAAAAAATGCAATACTATAGCAGCTTCAGAAGCATGTATATGCTTGAAAATATTTCTAGTAGTAATTACTGAATTGCTATTTAAGCTAGATATAATAAACGCTATTCGGCGTTGTGCAGTTTCATATCTATGAATCTCAATAGGTAATTTTGACATTTGCAATACCACTTAAAAGCAATGTAAGGTAGGCTATATTTCTTAATCCTGGTTTGAATTCCATTTTTAACCCCTCATTTAATGAAATTCTACCACAAAAATCATTTCTTTTTTCTAAATCTCTACATTGTTTTATATCTACTACTGGAATATGTGGCATGTTAGACAAGCTTAATATTGATCTAATATCCTTAATTATAGAATTTTCACTAGTGCTATATGCTATCCAAGGATTAGATGATTCTAGGCCAAAAATCCAAACCAATTTTTCACCATTACAAGATTTTTCCATAGGTTTGATAACATATTGTGAATTTGAATCTGATTTGATTGGAGTTTCCCATGCATTTAAAAATGATTGAATATCCGTTTGAATGTTATCAATATTTATAGGATTAGATCCATTATATATATTAAAATATCGCTCTGAATTTATATTAAGCATTTTCTCTATATATCTTCCATATAAATTAGGCACTGATTTACCAGCACCACTTTCAATTGCTGCTTGAGCGACAGCGTTTGATACAATCAAGCCTAATCTTTCATCTAATGAATTAGGAATTATATGACTAGTACCAAAGCTTTTATCATTTCTTGCAATTTCAGCAATTGCTTTGATACATGCTTTTTTCATCTCATTATTAATGCTTTTTGCTTGAGAGTCCAATGCTCCTCTAAAAATATATGGGAAGCATAAAATATTGTTGACCTGGTTTGGATAGTCAGATCTTCCTGTAGCCATTATGCAATCTGGTCTAACTTCTTTTGCTAATTCTGGCATTATTTCTGGTTCTGGGTTTGCTAGTCCAAAAATTACAGGATCTTTTGCCATATTTACTATCCACTCTGGTTTTAATGCTTTTGCTGCGGACATTCCCAGAAATATATCAGCACCATTTAATGCTTCTTCTAATGTGCATGATTTTTTATTTATAGCATATTTCTGCTTATATTTGTTTAGGTCAGAACGTGTATCATTAATCAATCCTTTTGAATCAAAAAGCATAATATTGTTAGGATTTAAACCCATATTAACCATAGAATCTAAGCATGCAATACCAGCAGCACCAGCACCATTTGCCACAACCTTAACAGAGCCCCATGACTTTCCTGATAGCTTTAATGCATTTTCAATTCCAGCTGTAGCAACAATTGCTGTCCCATGTTGATCATCATGAAATACAGGAATATCTAAATCTTGTAATGCTTCTTCAATTATAAAGCATTCAGGAGCTTTAATATCTTCTAAGTTAATTGCACCAAATGTAGGAGAAATTTTTCTAATAATCTCAATGATTTTATCTGAATCTTTCTCATCAACTTCTATGTCAACACCAAAAACCCCTGACATCTTATTCATCAGAATGCATTTCCCTTCCATCACAGGTTTTGATGCAAGTGCTCCAATATTTCCCAATCCTAATACCGCTGTTCCATTGCTAATAACAGCAACTAAATTTTGTTTTGCTGTATATTCTTTAGCAGTTTCTAAATCACGCTCAATTTCTAGGCAAGGATCAGCAACTCCAGGAGAATAAGCTAATGCCATATCTTGCAAAGTTAAAGGTTTAGTGGCGTGCATTCCCCATTTCCCTTTAGGAAAATTTGAATGATATTTTAAAGATTTCTTAATTTGGTCCATAGGGTTCGTTCTCCTTCTAATATAACAACAATACAGTAATATCTTATTTACACAACACTTATCAAAATCATTAAAACAAGTATACGTAAGAAAATTGTATTTCTAAACTTAATACGGTTAAGAAGATTTGAACTTCCACGGATTTTCATCCACAACGACCTCAACGCTGCGCGTCTACCATTCCGCCATAACCGCTCATCCAATCATATTATATTTATCAATTAATTAGAATAATTTATCAATCAATTAGATAAAAACACACTTTATTTTCCTGCAACAAATAAGAAGGTGAATTTTAGAAACATATACACTTTAATGGAATATATGATTTATTTTAACGCTATGGATTAATATATAGCTTTAATGTACGTTTTACCAATTGTTTTTTTACTATGAATTTGTACAATATATATGTTACAGCTTGTCTGTAAATATAGTGATAAACATTAAACTGACTAAATTTAGCGGACTCGGGGGCGGAGCCCGACATCTCCACCAATGGGGATGAATTAGGATCGACGTAGGTTGAAAGGTTTGATTTTTACTCGGTGTTGTTTGCCGTAATAGAACTAAAAAGATAAATGCAAATAATAACGCATTTGCACCTGCAAATGGTAATAGCTTACAAGCTGTTGCTGTAGGTGCATAATTTATAATATCTATATAATTTAAAATTATATTTTTATTATAAATGAGCGGCTTGTAGGGTGCCGGGCAACAGAAACCTTACGCTTCTTTTGTAGATTATTCATATATTTTTATATAAATTAATTTATTTGGCTTTTTGATACGTATCACTGCAGTGATTATTCTGTTTGATTAGTTTCTATTTCAAAGAACTTCAGAATTATTTGATGATTAAGAAATAATTGAATGATATCAGGTCAATTAATCATTAATCGCAATAGGCATTGCTATGTATAGCAAATTTGCGTAATTTTCGTGCCTCATTAATATTGGTTTGTTTTGCCCATGATATTCTAATTTGATATTTCCATCATCAAATAATCTAAGAAAATCCAGCCAAATATTACAGTCTATTCCGAAATTGAATTCAGATCCTTGGTATGTTCCAGATAACACTTCTTCTCCAGATCCATAAGATAAATTATCACACTTTATAGTAGATTGATCTGATAATTTCACAGTAACAATTTTAGATAATTGTGATGATAAAATAGAAATTCTGTCCAAAGATTCTTTAAGATTATCTGTACTATCTTGAAAAATACCATCTATTGAATTAGGTATCAGATTTTTGTAATTTGCTGGGAATGCTCCATTTACTAGTCGGCTAATAAATGAAAAATTCTTTGATGTAAAACGAACTTGATTGTTTTCTTTATAACATTTAATTTCTTCTTCAGAAGTGATCAATGCACATAAAGTTTCTACACTTTTTCTAGATAAAATCATATTAAATTCAGAGAACTTAGATGATTTTGTAAACATAGCCATTCTGTGTCCATCAGTTGCTACAAATCTAATTTCATTTCCATCACTTTCAATGTATATTCCATTAAAATGCACTCTAATTTCATCATTGGCCATAGCAATCTTAATCATCTTAATACAATCTAGAAATTCCAAAGCACTAATATGAAAAGCTAAATTTTCAGAAATTTGTGGTATTTGAGGGAAAGATTCATAATCAAGAACGCTTAGCTTAAATGTTCCAGACCCATAATCAATAGTTACAATATCTTCATTACATTCTAGCGATATAAATTCTTTATTTGACTTACGCACTAAATTATACAAAATATGACCAGGCAATGTTATTATACCTTCTTCAATTATTTCGCAATTGATAGCATATTGTAACATGAGATTTCCGTCAGATCCTTCAATATTCAAGTTTTTCCCTACATTTTGTTTGTTTGCAGTTAATTTTACATGTGAAAATATTGGCTGAGTTGCTTTTCGATCTATCACAGATTGCTGACATCGAAGTGCTTCCATAAAATCTGTTCTTTTGACTTTGATTTTGAACGACATACGTAATTTTAAACTATTTTAAATATAATTGCTAATATTACATGAATTTTGATAGAATGTTCAGATAAAATTTAGTTGATTATTATGTGGAAAGTAATGTTCAGATAACTTAATGCTATTTTAAAATATATTTGTTTAATGTTTGAAAAGTTAGATTTAAATTATTTTATTAACCATTTAAAGTTTAACCAAGCTTATTTAGGTGTGGAGGAGGGCATGGTTTTGTATTTTGTGCAGATGCAGATTGTCGTACTGGACTGACATATTCATTATTTGTTTTATTGTTTATGTCCATAATCCTATATAAATGGGCAAAGCCTTCTGAGTGCTGCTTGTTTCTAAATAAGGATATAGCTTCTTCAATATCTTCATTGAGAGCACGGCTTGAAGACTGTACATTTTTATAAGTTTCTACAATTTGTTGCAATTTTTGATTTTTGTTAGCAAGTCTATTAATCTCTTTTCTTTTTAAATTATTCTGGATATGATATTCAAATTTCAATTGGATCTTAGAATATTCAAGGTGATATTCGCTTTCAATTTCTTGTCTAGATAATACTTCATCATGATCATTTTGAAGGTGTGCTATTTCATCAATTTTATCTTTTTGTGCTTGGGCAGCAGACTCAATAGCTGTTTGCATATTAGATTGAGATTCACTTAATTCACCTTTCAGTGCATTGGTTTCCGTAATCTTATTTTCCAAATTTGTTTGTACAGCATTTAAATCATTTTGAAGTTTTTTTATTTCTGCTTCTGCATTTTTATGCATCGTAACACTAACTTCATCTTGTCTAATAGAATCAGCTAACTTACCTTCAAGTTTCTTGGTTTGGCTATGCATAGCAGCTATTTTATCTTTTGCTATTTTAGCAGTAGATTCAATATTAGCTTGATCTTGAGTTGATTTTTCTTGCATTGTTTTTATTTGAGCTTCAAGTTCAGATTTTTCTTGTTGTGTCGTATTTAGTTGAGTTTGCAGTTGAATTTTAGTATTCTCAATATCTTTAATGCTTTTCTGTAAGTTATCTCTACTCATGCCTGCATTAACCAATAGATTATTAAGCTTATGCTGCTCATTTATTGCTTTTTGTATCGCATCTTCACGTGCAGATAATTGATTTTGAGATTCTAATAACCTTTCATTTTCTATAGTATCGAGTTTATTTTGAAGCTCTATCACTTGATTTTGCAGTTCATTCTTTTCTTCAGCATCTATATTAGAAGCAACTTGCATATCAGATTCGATTGAATTTACTGTTTCTTGCAGTTCACTCTTTTCTTGCATTATACTTTCTAAATTTTCTTGTAATGTTACTTTTTCAGTATTTGCAGCATTTAGTTTGAATTCAAATAGTTCATTTGCTTTTGTTATTATATCTATTGCATTTGTAAGTTCAGATTTTTCACTCTTAAGCTTATTTATATTATTTTTAAAATCTGTTTTTTCTTGCTCAGCTTGCTGTACGTTCTCTTTATATGAGTTTAGTTTTGATGTAAGCTCAGTTATTGCAGCATCTTTTTGGTTCAAAGATTCTTCTAGCTCTTTTTTGATTTTTTGCATATCATCGATGTTTTCTTGCGTAGTATTCACAGAACTTAATTCGTTTTTTACTTCTTCTACTTCTGATTCTAGTTCAGCTTTTTTATTTTTCAAAGTTTCTAAAGCACTCTGAAAATCTATTACTTCTTCAGCTTTTTCCTTTTTAATACGATTTAGGTTTTCCTGCATTTCTTGCATTTTGATTTCAAGTTCATTTTTTGCAATATTATCAACTGCAGCAGTATTTTCCAATTCTTTGATTTTATTTTTAGCAATAGTATTTATGTCGATAGTTTTAGAAAATCCTTTAGTAATAGATTGTAAATTATCTTTGAGCTCTTGTTCAGTTTTCTTCATATTCTCAATGACATTGAATTGACTAACTTCATATCCACATAACTCTTGATCAGCAATATAACCTACTAATGTGTTTAATCCACTCTCTAACATGTCATCTATTGCTACTTTTAACTCAATGCTATCTTTTTGCTCTTTAGTTATTTTATTCCATATATTTTGATTTAATTGATATATTTTAACCTTTTCACTACCTTGTAAAATGTATTTTTCTTGCATTAGCAATTGAAATAAATCTTCATTTGCTAAATCATATATACTATTTTTATCTACAAATACTTTATGTTCTTCAGAGTAATATCCAACAATATTCACATTTTGTTTTCTTAGAATATTAAAGTTTTTTGTATGAGATTCAAGAAAATCAGTTGAAATATTATTAAGAAAATCTTCACCCTTAAACTTATCCATAAGCGAACTATGAACGTCACCATCAAATTTTAACATTGCTTCGTTAATTTTTTTATCTTCTGCATTAATAACAAAAGAAAAAAACAAAACAGAAGCTAACAAACTACTTTTCATCGTTGTATTGTACTAAAGAAAATTTAGTTTTTCAATGTTTTTATTTGAACTTATTATGCTATGTGTTTATTGCTTGATTATATTCTTGATCAATTTATGTACGAACTAAATGTTTGGAGCATTGATTTTTTACGTGCATTTTATATTATTTTTTATATTTTAAGTTTGATTTAATTTTGAATCTGAATTTTATATAATTCTTGGTATAAACCATTTTGTAAAATCAAAGAATCATGACTTCCTTGTTGTACTATCTTTCCATGCTGGAACACTAGAATATGGTCAGAATTTTTAATTGTATATAATCTATGTGCAATAATAAACTTAGTTTTACTAGAATCTATTTCTTCAATTGCATTTAAAATATCTTTTTCTGTGATTGTATCTAATGCTGATGTTGATTCGTCAAAAATAAACACTTTTGCATTTCTTAACAACCCTCTAGCAATCATTAATCTCTGTCTTTGACCTCCAGATAATGATGTATTTTTAATCATAGTTTCATATTGATCAGGCAAAGTCATTATAAAATTATGAATTTGAGCTTTTTTAGCATACTCAATTACTTCTTCTCGTGTAGCACTAAATGAACCATACCTGATATTATTAAAAATTGTATCTTCAAACACTTTAGGGTCTTGAGGAATTAAAGCAAAATTTTCTCTGAGATCATACTCATTCATATATTTTGTGTTGTTTTGGCCAAGAAAAATTTCTCCTTTTTGCGGGTACTCTAAACCAAGCATTAGTTTTACAAATGTACTTTTACCACTTCCGGATGATCCAACTAATGCAATTTTCTTTCCTTGAGGTATGTTTAAAATACCATCATGTGAAAAAACCTCTTTATCACTATATGCAAATGATATGTTTTGAATTTTTATATCATGATTTTTGAAATTAATTTTTTGTATTTCACCATTTCTTTGTATAGAGTCACTTGTGCTCATATCCAAACCTTGTTTGATTCTCCCTATATCTGTAACTAACCAAGAAAGATCTTGTGCAAATTCCCATAAATTATGTGAAATATGGTGGATAGTTTCTCCAACTAATAAAAAATCACCAGGAGTAATAACTCCCTTTTTAAACAAACCAATCATATATAAAAATGCAATTCCAGTAATTCCAACAACAACAGATCCTTGTACAGACATTACTTTGAATATATATTTAGAAAGTTTTTTATCTTGATTCATTACATCAGTAGAGTTTTTCTGATTTTTTGCTAATTCATTTTCTGATCCATTATACACAAACACAGAATCTATATTATCAAATGTATTATTCCACTTAGCAGATAATGAACTTCTTAAATCTGCAAGCTTGTATGACATTGTATGTGTTTTTTTAGATAATAGAAATCCAGCAAACATCCATATTGCAATCCAAATCAATCCTAAATAACCTAGATATATATCTACATAAAACAAACTAACACATGCTAATGAAAGGCTAAAAATAGTCTTAAGAAAATCTACAGCATAATCTATAAATATATCTGCTGTTGATTCTGAAGTTTGAAGTACAGCATATACAAATTTAGCTGGTGTAAAATTTTGAAAAAAATTATAAGAATAAGCAAAAGTTTTCCCTGATAAAGAATCTATGATATTTTTTTTCATTTTTGGTATCATCTGTAATTGTAAGTATTCTCTCAATCTAGCAGAAGTTTCATAAATCATAATTGTTGAAATGACAAATATAGCATATTTATAAACATCTCCAATTTTAGACATATCTGTAGAACATACAGTTAAAGCATCTACTAGATATTTCATAAACCAAAAAAAGCTGTATACAGATAGCGAAGTTATCCCAACACATATAATAATGCCAAAAAACACCCATTTAAATGGCCTAATAATATTATAAAAAAAACTCAGCATATTAACTTTATTTTTTATTTTCACTTTTTTCTCCTCAATTCTTCTGACTTAAAATATACATTCCTAACGCTGCTGCAACTGATGCATTTAGCACAGGAAATTCTGGATTTGTATCTATTTTTATAAATCCATCACATTCAGATCTTACGCGATTTCTAATTCCTTTTCCTTCGCTACCTATTACAAGTACAAATCCATCTTTTGTTAGATTGTTAAAACAGTTACTTCCGTGTTCTTCAAGTCCAAAACACCAAAATCCCTTTTTCTTCAAATATATTAAACCATCAGCCAAATTTGTAACTTTTATAACATGAATTTGCTCAAGAGCTCCACATGCATTTTTAGCAACAGTTCCATCAAGAGATGGAGAATGATCTTTAGTCATGAGTAAATGCTTGAAACCAAGTGCTGCCATTGATCTTATTATTGCTCCAACATTATGCGGATCTTTAATATGATCTAATGCTATTATTTTATCTGTTGGCTTAATATGTGTACATAAAGACAATTTGCAACAAGATAATGAAGAACAAGTTAATAAAATACCTTGATGTTGAACTTCTGGTAATTTTCTATTCAAATAATTTCTTGTGACGGTTTCAATGTTAATATATGGATTTATATTCATAACTTCATCTTTTACTGATTCTATACATTGTACGTTTATAATTTTCCTTGTGCCATGTTTAAGCGCAGAAAACACTGCATGCTTTCCCCATAAATTGACATAACCGTTCATGGTAAATAATATAACATTTTTATACTAATGTATAAAGCTGATGCATAAAGTTATATAAATAAATAGGTGAAAATTATAGAATATTTTAATGAGTATTATTCTAACAGGAGATAGACCAACTGGTAAATTGCACTTAGGGCATTATGTTGGATCTTTAAAATCACGTGTTGAATTACAGGAAAAGCATGAACAGTATGTGATGATTGCTGATTTACAAGCCATGACAGATAATAATGCAGATATTATATCAACAAATATCTTAGAAGTTATGAAAGATTATATTTCTATTGGATTAAATCCAGACAAAACTACTTTCCTACTGCAATCTGCAATTCCAGAGCTAACAGAGTTAACATTTTATTATATGAATTTAGTGACCTTAGGTCGTTTAGAGAGAAACCCAACTGTAAAGACTGAAATTCAACAAAAGAATTATGAAAATTCATTGCCTATGGGATTTTTATGCTATCCAGTAAGTCAGGCAGCAGATATCACGATATTTCAAGCTGATTTTGTGCCTGTGGGAAATGATCAGATCCCTATGATTGAACAAACAAATGAAATTGTAAGGAAGTTTTCTGCAACTTATGGTGAAGGAATTGTGAAAGAAGCTAAAGCAGTTCTAAGTAATACGCAAAGATTGGTTGGTATTGATGGTAAGGCTAAAGCAAGCAAATCTTTGGGTAATGCAATTATTCTGTCAGATTCAGAAGAAGAGATAAGGCGTAAAGTTTTTGAAATGTATACAGACCCAAATCATATACATGTTAGTGATCCAGGAAAGGTTGAAGGTAATGTTGTTTTTGAATATTTAGATGCGTTTTATGAGGATAAAAACCACCTAGAAGATCTAAAAGCTCATTATGCAAAAGGTGGGCTAGGTGATGTGAAATTGAAAAAGCTGTTAAATCAAACATTGCAAGATTTCATCGCCCCTATTAGAGAAAGAAGAAATGCATTAAATGATGCTGATATGAAAAATATCCTATTATCAGGGACAAAAAAAGCAAGAGAAGTTGCAGTGCGCACAATGAAAAATGTAAGAAGCGCTATGAAAATCAATTTTTTTGAACAACACTAACTATCTAATATTATAATAGAATTAATTAATATGAATAGAAGAAGCGTAAATGGTCGCATGTGAAATATATAAATAAATCATGCAAAGTATAGCAGAGAAAACATAATATATGTAAATTCTTAAATAGAAATAGAAAACCTTAAGAAGAATTAAAGCCATATTTATTTGCATTTAGTTGTTTTGAAAATTCTGATTGATTTTTCTTTAATGCTGGATAAGAATAATGCTATGTCTTTACCCAATGCAATTACAATATTTCGTATAATTATAGCTCCTATAATTTGTGTATTAATTTCTTATGAATTATCAATATATGCATGTGTATGTTTTATTGCTGCATGTACTTCTGATTTTTTTGACGGATATACTGCAAGATTATATAAGCTTTCATCTAAATTTGGACAACATTTTGATTCATTTGCAGATAAGTTTCTCATTACATCTATATCTATTGCTTTGGTACAAAATCAAATTGTAAGAGGGGTTAATGTGGTTCCGATATATGTTATAGTTTCTAGGAATTTAGCTATGTACTTCATTAGAAATTATGTGAATGAAGTGAAACACAAAAATATTATTGTAAATTCATTTGGTAAGTTTACTACATTTGCGCAAATGGTTAGTATATCTTTATTGATTGTTGGATTTGCACAAATTGGTAATTATATTTTATGGTTTTCAATGATTAGCTCGCTGTATAGTTTTGGGATATATTTTTATTCTATTTGAAGGATTGTTCATAAATTTTATAGAAGTAAGATTATGATTCAATAGAAGATTTTGCTATAATTTTTTCATGAAAATAAATATAAAATTACTAAATAATAAATGCATGCCTATTCAAGCAACTGCTGAAAGTGCAGGTTTTGATTTATATGCTAGTATAGATGAAAATGTGACTATCAAGCCAATGCAAAGAGTGTTGATTCCAACAGGATTTTGTATAGAATTACCTGAAATGCATGAAGCTCAAATTAGGTCTAGATCTGGGTTAGCATATAAAAATGGAGTTTGTGTATTAAACTCACCAGGAACAATTGATTCAGATTATAGGAAAGAAGTTAAAGTGATTTTGATTAATTTTAGTGATGCAGAATTCATAGTTGAACCATATTTTAGAATCGCGCAAATGATTATTAATAAGTTGAATTCATATAAATTACAATCTGGAGATATAGAATTGAATGATCGAGGTGGATTTGGCTCTACAGGAATCAAATAATGTGCTTCATTCATTAAATAATATGTTTAATTAAAAATCATATGCAAATCACTAAATAATCCATCATTTTACATGCAAATTAATGTAATGGATGGCAAAACTTTAATAAATATTAAAAAAAAGTTGATTTTTAATATCTAAGTATGCTATGTATGTAATCATGAACAAAAATAATATATTATTAGGTGGTTTATTGCTTGCTTCTTTATATGCAAAAGTAGACATTAATGAAACAGTTAATAAAGCGGTTGAATCATTTTTTCAAGAAGACAATCTTAAGAAATATAAAGGTGTTGATGCTGTTGCACTATTTATTCAAAGTGCAGATAAAAAAACTAATTATTTATTGAATATTAATAAAAGCGATAATGCAATTGGTGACTTTGCTTTAGGAGAGTGCGTTGAATTAACACAAGAGCAAACAGAAGCATTAAAAAATGCTAAAACTTCAAAAAATGAATTAAGTTATGCAATTTCAATTAGCAATCTTGTAGATATTATTAAAAATTCTAAAAAAATAGAACAAAAAGCTTCTGTAGTTGATAGTATTAAAATGCATGATGAGATAAAAGATGCTCAAAAACTATCTAATGAAGATGTGGTTAAGTCATTAGCATCAGATGATACAATTCTTGCTAATGAAATTAAAATTACTGAAGAGGATGTAAAATTATTTGCAGGGTTACAAGTATCAAAAGAAGAAGTGAGTGAAATTATTGAGAAAGGTGCCGAAAAAGGAACTTTGGCAAGCATTGTAATTGGTTTTTTTGATTCTTTTAAAGAGAAGAGTTTTGATGGAAACTTAGATGAACAAGAAGTTTTTGATGTATTAAATTCATTCAAGACTGTGACTGAATCAGATAATGAAAAAGAATCATCATTAGAAGATCATGAAGGGACAGAATCACCAAAAATAACTCCTATTGAGACTGTTTCAGAAGAAAATCTAAGTGCTGAAGATATTAATAATATAGAAGTTAATATAGAAAATGATAAACAATTTATAGCTGAAAAAGAAAAAAAATTAATTAATTTGAAAAGTGCAATAAATAAAATCAAACCAAATGATCGTAATATAAATAATACAAAATATCAAAATGCACAGAAGGAAGTTGTAGCATGTGAATTATCAATTGCAGAATTGAATCTAAATATAAGTGAAAAACAAGAAAAAATAGCAGGATATAATTTGAATCATGCAAGTGATGCAGATAAACCTAATCTTGAAGGTCAGAATACAGAAGCGAAAATCACAGTATTAGAAATGAAAAAAGCACTTGAAGTTGCCAAGAAAAAATTAAATGATATACAAAAACTTATTCAGTAAATTCTGATAGGTCATATGATCACCTATTATTTTTTGTTATAAACTCCCAAATACTAAAACACTAAATATTGAATCAGAAATATTATTGATTTTTAAATTTTAATGTTATAATTATACTATGTATATGTATAATATTATTATCAGTTTGTTTGTTGTGCTTATATTAAATGCTAAGGTAAATATTAATGAAACTGTTGATAGAGCAATTGAATCATTTTTTCAGGAGCACAATCTTGAAAAATATTCAGGTAAAAATATCGATGCTTCTGCATTGTTTATTCAGAATCCAAATGGTAAATCTAATTATTTATTAAATATTATTAAAGAATATGATAAAAGTATTGATCATTTTTTTTCTTTGGGTGAATGTATTGAACTTACAGAAGAGCAAACCAAACTATTAAAGAGTTCAAATGTGTCAAGAGATAAATTGTACTATGCAATTTCAATTTCAAACCTTACGAATATAATTAAAAATTCTATAAAATCAGATCAAAAGGCTTCTGCAATTGAAAGTATTAAAATGCATTATGAAATAGAAATAGCTACGGGAATATCTGATTTAGAGACAATTTTATTAATTTTAGAAAGGAAAGTTAAATATATTCAAATTACTGAAAAAGATATAGAGATTATTTATAGTATAGTGTGTGAAAATATAAAAAATCAACAAATAATAAGTTCACTTTGCTTAATTAAAGTAGAAGAAGGAACTTTATGTGAAAATATTATTAATGCTTTCCAATGTTTTTCTTTATTTAATTTTAAAGAATTAAAAAATATTAATCAAAATAATATGAAAAATATAGTGAGTGACAGTGTATTAGCATCACAAGAAACAAATATTATTTCTGATGTAGATAATAATATGTATGCAAAGTATAAAAAACTCCAACAAAATTCAATTAAATCTAAAATAGGTTATGAAAAGATGATTAAGGTGAATTGTAGCAAAGCATATGATATGACATATAAATTTAATACGATCATTCATAATATTAAAGTAAGTTTTTTGATTTTAAATATAATAAAAGCATCTAATGGTCAATCACAACATAATAATATATTAGAAATTATTTTATGTAGTATTAGATCTCAACTGCTATATCTAAGTGAGTATATTGATGATTATATAGCACTTGATAGTTATTATGTGATTGATTTGCATGATTCCAAACAAAACAATGTTACATATGCTAACCAGCATTCTAAATGTATTGATAGGTTTATGAATGAATATAATGATTTTATAGAACAGTGTAAAAATTCTATTGAATATAATGAATTGATTGATAAGCATGAAATATTTCAAAACAATGCAATAATAGATATACAACAACTCATAAATATATATTTAGAAAATAAAAGTAGTTATAAAGTGAATCAAAAAAATGCATATAACACATATGATGATTTGCAAAATCATGAAATTATACAAGAAATCAAAAGAACAATACAACAGGAGCATATTGCTAAAATTCTGTTATTATCTTGTGAATCTGTAGATATGAATTTATATTTTAATGCTTTGAATTTAAAGATAGAGAAAAAATCAAACTAATTACTAATTTATATAAGAATTATATGAATCTTTTGCAATTTATCATAATATAAGCTCAAACCTAGATTAGAATGGTTCTTTGAGTTAAAATAAGCTCATGTCTATTTTTAGTAAAGAGAATATAAAATTTGCAAAGAGATGGATAAAAAATCCTAGTAGGATGGGGACATTTTTACCTCTGTCACCAAAAGTAGGGAAAAAATTAATAGATAATATGCCAGAGATTTCAGATAACGGATATATACTAGAAATTGGGAGCGGATCTGGTGCTCTGACAAAATTTTTATACCAAAATGAAAAAATTAATAAAAGAATTATTTGTATAGAAATTGATAAAGAATTATGTAATATTTTACATAGTAAATTTCCAGAATTATCTATAATTAATCAAAGTGCTGCTGAATTAGAACGCTATATTGATCATGATTTATTAAATAAAGTAGAGATCATTGTTTCATCAATTCCTTTTTTATCTATAAATAAATCTATTACAAATGCAATAATAAACTCATGTGTTAAAATAATGAATTTAAATCATGGGAAAATGCTGCATGTTTCCTACACCCCATTTGTTCGTATTAAATCTTCAAATTATGGTATGAAAAAGATATTTTGTAAACCTATTTGGGGGGTGCCAATCACTTATTTAAATTGCTATGAAATTAATAATGATTCATAAGAAAGCAAGCAAAAAACTTTATAAAAAATAATTAATCAAAATAAGTAATAATTTCATAAAAGCTGATCATTCTGCATTTTTGACAGAAATATTGTGATTTGGTAAAATATCTTGTGAGTAAGAGAATATTTCTAAAAAAATGGTTTGCAAATCCATTTAGAATGGGGTCTATAATTCCTAGCACATCTTCTGTTGGGAAGTGTTTTGCTAAAAATATAAATCTAAATAAAGATGGCTTTATAATTGAAGTGGGATCAGGAACAGGAACAGTTACAGAATCATTAATCAAACATGGAGTGCCAGAAGAAAAAATTATTTGTTTTGAAATAGATAATGAGTTTTGTAGCGTTTTAGCTAAAAAATTCCCAAAGGCTAAGGTTCTAAACAGAGATATTTTACATATTGATGATATATTGGTGGAATTAGGTATAGATACAATTAATAGCTTTGTTTCTACATTACCATTAATATCATTAGGAGCTGAAAAATCAACACAAATCATGAAATTATTTGCTAGATTTGTAGATTCTGGTGTAGATTATTTACAAATGTCATATAGTCCATTTTTTAAAAAGAAATCAAAAAAATATGGGTTAAATGCCAATAAATGTGGATATATATTGAATAATTTCCCACCTGCTTATTTATATTTATGTAATAATACTTAAGTATTACATATAAAATCATCTAACTTTAGCTTATGCTTTGTATAATCTGAAGAAACTATTTGTAAATCGCCATTTTTATCTATATTTTGTATTAGAAAAGGTATATTTTCATATTCTTTCTTTTTTTGCCTGATTAGTGCTTGGATTTGGTTTATAATATAATGCTTCCCAATCATGCTAATTTGGTGCAATTTAAAGTTCATTTGTTCGCATAGTTTAATTAAGATATGCTTATTACTTATTATAGATTTTATTTTTATTTTAACTATTTGCATACTATTCACACTTTGAGTATTACATTGTGCAATAATTTTATTTTGGATAACTAATTTATTTGGCCAGATTAATTCACACTTTATATTTATATTAGATAACAATTTATGTATGGAAATAATAGATATAAATAGCAATTCTGATTTAGAAAATCGATTAAATGCAAAATATACCTCTAAATTATTATGGTTTTTTAATGCATCTTCAGAAATAAACACAGTATTATTTTCTAGCTTATTTGCATTTGCATATTCTATAATATTATTATTGATTATCAATTGGAACCCTAAAGGTAAGTTAATAGACATGAGTTATAATATCAATGTTAATTTAAAATTATACTAAAAACATTTAAATTTTATTTTACTTTATTTAAATGTATCAAAATTATAATAAGTATATTAAATGATATAAAAGAGGGCATAATTATGGAAAGAAAAGGTTTTAATATATTATTAGAACATATTATTAGATTAAATAAAGTTGTGTTTAGTACTATGAAAAATAATATAAAAAATATTAATATAAATGATCTATCTGCTACACAAGCTGTACTATTATTATTTATATCAGAAAATAAATTTGGATTATTAGAACTATCAAATAATTATTTTTTACCTAATATTCCATACAATATTAAACAAATGAAAAAGTATGGTTATATCAAACAAGAAAAATCTAAATATGATAAAAGAGCATATGAAATTACATTGTCAAAGAAAGGGTTAGATACTCTTAATAAATTACAATATGAAATTGATAAATACCTAGAAGGATATGAAAAATTCCTTACATTATCTTTCAATGATTTGATCTTATCTATGCAGCAAATTGAAGATTTATTCAAGCATTCTAAAAATGGATAAATTATTAAAAATACCCATAATCAAATAAATAATTTTATTTATAATAAAGCTTCAATATATAATTATGCAAATTATTTGTTAGCTCTATATTTTTTATGCCTGTATCAAGTTATATAAACTACCTTGTATTAGAAGTGGTATTTATATAAGTTACTGTAGTACATTCCTATATTGCTTAATATAAGTTCAGCATTCTTATAAAGCCTTATTGGAGATTCGCTATCTGTTACACCTTCACCTCCTATAACTTCAATTTTATTAGCATCATAATTTGAATATGTATTCCATTTAGATTTATAGTATGGAATTGTAGGGTTAATTTGAATATCAATTGCTTTGGTATTATAATTATCTTCAATCCAATTTTCCATTAATTGATTAATTGATTCTTGTTTAACATAAAAGTTTATCTGCTTAGATAGTGCAGGGCTAATTTTCATTTGTTCCAATATGTATTTTACAATTTCAAGATCATTGGATGGTTTATATGATGATTTATCTATTTTGATGTTTGTATTAATTGGAAGTTTTTTTGATTTATTATTTAAGATTGAAAGGGTTTCAAAGCTATAATTTTTCATTTTCGAACTAACGATAATATCAATTTTGTCCCAAGAATATCCTTTTGAGTGTAATGTTTCTAAAAATATTAATTTAGCTCTAAATACTTCGATATTTTGATCTTCATCATATAATAAAATAGCTTTATCATATTTACGATGCTTAGGGTAAACCTCTCCAATCATATTAGATTTCTCAAGGTTTCTTTTATTTGCATTATATTTATATATAAATCTTTTTACCGTATCTGTTTTTGCAGATTGTGCTAATCTGTTTATTTCATATTTTTTAGTTGTGATTAAATCTAAGATACATTTATTGAGATTACTTTTTGATTTATAACAATTTTTATCATGAACCACATCAGCTATTACGCGTGCAATATTTCGATCTTCTGTATTTTTTTTGAAAAATGGAAAATGTGATAATAATATAATTAGCTTTTTACTAAATTGCATCCCTTATAATATCTATAAATTGGTTAATATATGATTGAATTTTATCTATAGTGGGCCCAATCCAAAATCTCCAACATGGAGTATCTTCAGGATGTCCTGCTATATCAAATATTCCGAATTGCTCAGATTGTTTGGCAACTTTATGTATGATTCGCCATTTTTCTTCATCTATTATATTTTTACTTATTTTATCACTATATATATTATGATTAATGAGATTATTTCCCCATTGACTCATTTCCATGCATAAAATTGCATTTGCATTATGATTTGTATTGATGTGATTGCAGTTTATACACTGTAATGTTGGAGATAAAATATCCATAATTTGACTTTGATTCAACTTGCATTGCTTGATTGCATTTGGTAACCCACCTTTATTTAAAAAAATGCTTAAGTTAATCGCAATATCATTTAATGAAATAAGTGATGGGGTATTATTAAGCTTTCCTTGGAAAATACTATGATTGATTTGTAGAAATCGTGGGGTTGGGAATTTAGGATTATGATTATTCATATGATCGATAGCTTTAGGGCTTAATACAACACATCCTATTCCAGCTTCTGCACCTAATGCTTTTTGAAATGAAAAAGCAGTATAGTCTAATAAATTCCAATCTATATTCTCACAAAAGACTGCAGAGGTTGCATCACAGAACTTTAATCCTTGAATTTTATTTAAAACATTTTTATCAAACCACCTAGATCCATTTGTGGTTTCTACCATAGTAAATACGAAATCATAATTATAATTGAATCTGTTATTTAGAACATTAGGACCATAATTAGTATTATTTAGATTATCAAAATTATTTTGATATGAGTTAGTTTGCTTGATTAAGTTGATGGGCTGAATTGATTTTCCAGGGATTTTTAGTACATTAAATATCTCATTTCCCCATCTTTTACTAAATACTCCAGTCTCTAGCACATGACATGGTTTTGAACCTAAAAAATTCCAAAACAATGAATCTATTGCTGCTGTTGCTGATCCATTGATAAACCCTATTTGGTAATTATCTGGGATTTGTAATGATTTTTTAATTAAAGAATATATATCTTGAATTTTATTTTCCCATAAATCAGATCTATGAGATCTACCTAAACCTTCTAATAAATTATAGGATGAAAATTCTGCATATTTTTTTGTTGGGCCAGAGCAAAACATAAAATAATGTTATATTGTAAGGTATCTAATAGCAATATTTAGGTAGGTTTTATTTTTAGTAATATAAGCAATTAATAATAAAATACAGCAAAATATATGCTAAATTTACATAATGTTAATAATAAACTGTTTTAATTTATAAAAATATACGGAGGAATAATGAATAATAGAAAATTATTACCATTGCTAACTATTTGCATGTTGCAAACATCATTTGCAAGAAAGGAACAGCCTACTGATTATAGTAAGCTAAGTACTTGCCCTGGTTTAATAAATAATGAATCAAATTGCTTGAGATCTTGGTTACATGGTATGGATAGCGATGCAATTAAAAACTTTTTAATCAAAGATGAAATTGAATTTGATGGAATTAATTCATTGGAATCTAGATCTACTGGATATGTTGCTTACAGATTAAAGTGTAATAGGAATGGGAAAGCATTTGATGAAGTTTTTAGCTATGATTATACAAAAAATGAATTACATCACTTTGGTAACAATTTTAATGTCAATACAGATTTGGCAGATGTGCAAGATGATGATATACATCATGTTGCAAAAGTTGATCTAACAACTGATCATCTTGTAAGAGATTTACTATCTGATAAAAATAAGTTATCTGATGATCAAAGATCTTACTACAAAGATGCTGATAAATTTTTCCATATTCTTAAGTCTTATAAATTACAAATTGCATTACTAAAAGATAATAAATTAAAAAGTTCACTTGATGATACACATAATGTAGATACAATGAAGCGTATTTGTTTGGAAGTGAATTCAAGGCATTCTATGAATGATTCTATAATCAGTATTATATCTTTTGCTCAATTGCAACATAATTGTGCAAATCTTAATATACTTATACGCCCAGAAAGAAATCCAGAAATCTTAGGTATTGTAGGTGAGTATCAAGTTAAATGGTTGAATGAATTACAAGATGGAAGTATCTCAGCTACACAATTCGTGAATCATTATATTTTTGATAAAAGAAATAACCCTGTTCCAATTGAATCTTCAGTACATGCAATGTGGTTAGTAAAAACTATTATAGAGAAATCTTCATGTGGTTTTACAAATCCATCTCAAAATGTGATAGATGCGATTACGATGATTATCAATAATATTTCTGATGATGAAGCATCAATTCTTAATGATGATAATTTTGATACATTATACTCTGAATTTATGCTTGGTCAATTTAATCAATTTCAACAACCTGAACGCAGAGTGCTAAGTTACCGTAATGATCGAATTAATCTACAATTTGATAATTTAGCATCTGATTATCTAAGATACATGATGCCATTATGGTTCCCAACTCTTGAATCATTTACTAAAGAAAATATGCTGAAGCATGATGATTTAAAAAGCATAATGTCTGCTAATATGTACCTTGCTGATCCAGATAAACTAGAGCTGATTAACGATACAATACATCATATAACTAGAAGATACTCTATTTTAAGTTCAGATATTAATAATATATCAGAAATATATGCTTTGCTTAATGGTGCTGAATTTAGTGATGGCAACCCATTTGTAATGCAGAATAAATATATCTTCCCTATGGCTTCTGGAGTTGTTAATGCTCACTTAGATAAAGGGCTTATATCTAATTATAAAGATATTAATGGTGGGGATTTACAATTATCTATAAAACATGTTGCTGATATATTTATGAGTGAAGAATCTAATGAGATAGGTAAACAAGAAATCAGATCTGAAGTCACAAAGTTTGCAATTGCTTTTGCTCCAGATATTATGCAATTATTTAAAGGTTTATATAATGAAGATATGAATATAACACCTTATGAAGATGGCAATGCAAATAAAAATGATTACAATATTGTGATTAATACACTAAGTGGATATGCTAATGGAATAGATAGTGTATTTAAATTAAGAGCATTGAAGAATAATTCAGTTGTTTTTGAAGATATAGCTCATAATGATGACAATAGACAAAAACGAAGAGAAATTTTGTCTCAAATCTTCAAATATGGATTCTCTAATTCAAATGATGATGTTGTATATGATAGTAGTGGAAACAAACAATCTGATACAGTATTAAAAATAGATCATATGTTTTCTCAAAGCTTTACAAGTAATGATAATGATATTAATATTGCAAAAGCATTAACTAAAAAACAAGCAATTGACTTAGCAGTCGCAATAATGAGAAATAAAGACACTTCAGATCTAGAGGCAAATAATTTGGATAATATATACGATAAAGTATTAACAAAATTATTCAGTAAAATTGCAATCGAACCAAATATGAATACAGCATTGTTTTTGAAGCAGTATGACAGCGAGCTATTCTGCTATATGAAAAAACAGATTGCAGAATTTGGAGAAAATAATCATCCAGCATATTTACATTTATTAACATTTGTTACAAATACAATTATGGATTATGAAAATATTAATATTAATAATAACAGCTTAAAATATGAGGCTGGATGTATGGTTAGAAAATATATGTCATACATAGCACAAAATGAAAATGTATTAAGATTGTTAATAAGTACACAGTCTCAATTCTTACGATTTATGCACATATACTTGATAATGAGCCCTTTCCCAGGATCTGAACATGCTTTATCAATATTAGAGATAGGAAATGGAGGTGGAGATCCTGAAGAAATCCCTATGTAATTTGATTGTTTTATCTAAAAGATCAAATATTTACAAATAGCGCCATGGCGTATAATGCCTGAATATGTAAGTTTTATATTATGTTGGTTAATTTCAATATAATTATGATCAAGTAATTTATTAATTTTATCTTGGGAGGTAATAGTACTAAATTTTACTTGAAATCTAGATTCAAAATCTAAAATACTAAATCCATCAGTGACTCTTAAACCCATCATGATAAACTCTTGGATTTGCGTATCTATATCAATATTTTCAAATACTTTTAACCCATTGTGTTTGTTTTGTACTTTTTCAAGCCATTTTTCAGGTATCTTTGAATTTTCTATTGAGTAGTAATGAGATTTTTTAGATGTAATTTCATTGCTATATGAATTATATGAATTTTTGGATTTATTTAATTCACTTTGCGGAATAATTGTAAAATCTGCAGATTGGTTAGAAGAGACATTTTTATTTACACTGGTACTTTCATTTATATTAGTAGAAGTTTGCATAATACTATATAAATCATTTTCATTTTCTATAAAAATTCGTCCATGTGCTCCAGGTCCAATGCCTATGAACTGCTTACTATGCCAATAATTTTGATTATGCCTACTTTCATAGCCAGGCAAAGAGAAACTTGAAATTTCATATCTATTATACTCATGTTTTTTACAACTTTTCAAAATCAATTCATATTCATTAGCAATTTGCTCATCGCAAGGCAAAAACAATTCTTTATTTTCAATTTGGTGGTTAAGTAATGTGTTTTTCTGAAGAGTTAGTTCGTAAATAGATATATGATGAATATTAAGCTTTAATAAATTATCAAGTGTGCTTTGTAAGGTTTGTAATGTATGAGTAGGTAGTCCATACATAATATCTACAGAAACATTATTGAATATGTCCAGGCTTGATTGAATGAACTTCAAAGCCTCTTCTGCATTATGCGTACGATTCAATAAATGTAAAATGTCATCATCCAATGATTGGACACCAAAAGAAATACGATTTATACCTGCATTTTTGAATTCTCGCAATGAATTTGCTTCCAATGATGATGGGTTAGTCTCTAATGTAATTTCTATTTCATCATTTTTATATAAATTATCTATTTCTCTACCCTTATATAAATTATTACTGCCTATATATAAGTGATTATTTTTGCTATTAGTATAAGGTTTCCATAATGTTTTTGCAGTTTTAATAATTTTTTCTATATTTTTAGGCTGTATTAATGATGGAGTTCCACCACCAAAAAAGATAGTTTCCATTTTATAGTGAGCAGTGAATTTATGCCAATAGTGCATTTCTTTGATTAGCCCATCGATCCAAACATTTTCATCAATAGAATCGCGTACATGGCTATTCAAATCGCAATATGAACATTTTTTTCTACAAAATGGCCAGTGTATATAAAGTGAGAATGTGTTTTTATTATTCATCATTATTCTACTTGTTCGTTGTTATGCTTATCTAATAAATTATCATATTCATTTAGTTTGAGCATATAATTACTTAATCTTAGCACTGATTAATTTCATACTCTCTTCTTTGCCATATAATTCAAAAAATGGACCTAATCTTGGTCCAGTTTCTTCACCAAAAAGAACTAAATATATTGTTTGAAACCATGATTTTAAATCTATAATATCTTTATTTTCTACTGCTTCATTCCCTAAAGCATATAAATTAGTTTGCATTTCTAATCCTGTAGAGAAACCATCCATATTATCAATAAATTTCTGCAAATATTTGATCATCCATGATGGGGCAGGGTGAGATTCAGTTTTATGGTGCTCTGCAAATTTATATATACATTCAACCAATTTTTCTTCAGTAGAATTAAGCTCCCCATGTTGCTTAATAATAAAATTACGAAATGTTTCATAATTAGGACTACGTAAACCTTTTTGTAAGTTTAATAAAATTGCATAAGATAATTCTGTAGGAGGAGGTAAATCATTTTCATGTGTATAGAAAATTGGATTTTCATATCTAGTTTCATCATTTTCTTTGATTTGATTATGATATCTTTGTAAATCTTTTAGGTATGCATCAACATAACGATGTAAGTCTCGTATATCAAGTTTTTTTGCTCTTTCAGGATGTAAGAATAGAAAATGCTTCATACTAGCAATTGGAGTGAAATTCATCCAATCATCTAAGCTCACACCATTTCCTTTTGATTTAGAAATCTTTTTATTATCTCCATCTAAGAATAATTCATAAACCATATTTACTGGAGCTTTTGACCCTAATGTTTTGCAAATTGGTTTGGAAACAGAAAATGAATCTATTAAATCTTTTCCATACATTTCATAGTCAACGCCAAGTGCATGCCATTGCATTCCCCAATCAACTTTCCATTGTAACTTACACTTTCCATTTATAACTTCAGCTTCTACTAATTCTCCCTCATCATAAAATGTAATTTTACCTTCATCAACTTTATATTCTTCAATTTTTACTTCTAGAACTTTACCGCTTTTCTCAGAAATTGGTAGAAATGGGCTATATGTTTTTTGCCTTTCTTCTCCTAAAGTAGGTAACATGATTTTGAGAATTTTTTCATGATTACGCAAAACATTTAGCAATGCATTATTGAATTTGCCAGATAAATACATATCACTTGATTTGATAACTTCAACATGATTTGTTAAATCAAATTGTGCAATCAGCTTGTTTAACTCATTAATATTATGATCAGCAAAATTTTCACAACATCCAAATACATCTGGTACTTTAAATAGTGGTAGTCCTAAAAATTGAGATAAATAATCTTGTTTTGGTAAGTTTAAGGGAACTTTTCTAAATCCATCCATATTATCTACAAATACTATAATTTTAGCTTCTTTACCTTGAAATTCAAGTGATTTTTGTATCATTCTTGTTCTGATGATTTCTGCAATTGTACCTAAATGTGGCAATCCAGATGGGCCATATCCAGTTTTTAAAATAATGTCATTAGAATTTCTATCAACTACTTTTTTTGCATTTTGCATTGGCCAAGAACGTGGTAACATAGGCAAATTATATTATATATATAGAAAAAAATATACAGAAAATACGAATAGAATACTATAAATAAAATATAAAAATAATTATAATTGAAAGCATATTTTCAAAACTGTTAAAGTTATTTATTAAAAATATTTCTAAAGTTAGGTAGGTAAACTCTGAAAATTAGTAGTAGGCAAATAAGCGTATAAAGTGTGATTAATATGATGTTTAAAAATTCTACAATATGTTTGAAAATTCTGTAATGTTGTGTTTATATAAAGCTGATCCGATCACAGCTCCGTTAATATTTTGATTAATATTCTTCAATTTAAGTATATTAGGATTAATTCCTCCATCAAGTATAATATTTGCTTGGGGAAATGCTGTTCTAAGTTGCTGTATCTCTTCTGTTTTATTATCTATAAATTTTTGACCACATTTGCCAGGTATTACTGTCATGAATAGTAAATTATTAATTCTTTTTCTATCTATTATATTTTGTTGTAATATCTTATTGTATTTTTCTATTTCTCCAAAATTAGAAATTGCAATTCCAATTTGAATATTATGATTATGTAAAGCTTCAATGATTTGATCAGGATTTTTAGTTGAGTCAAGGTGAAAAAAAACTAATTGAGGGCGACATGCAATTATTTCTCCAATATAAGTATCAATAAATGCCATAGCATGTATGTGAATAGGTTTGCTTGTATACTGTTGAATCATTTTTATCATATAAATTGGAAATCCAAAATTATTTGCATATTTACCATCAATAATGTCTATATGTAATCCACTTGTGATTTGGTCAAATTTTTTGATCTCATTACCAATATTCAAAGTTTGGAATGCAAAAATAGATGGATAGATTTCTACTCTATTTGGATTATGAATATTTTGACTGTAATAATCATGCTTATCGTTCATATAAATATCACTCTATCGTAAATTATTAGTTTTTTTTTAACAATACTATAGTGCGACTTCAAACAAAAATCTAGTAATTTAGTCAAACTCTTTGAATATATTATATTAATTTATAAGTTTTTAATTATGATTTCTATATGCATGATTAATCATTGTATAAATCACGAATTGCATTCATTCCTATATTAAAATGATGCCTTACTTTTGTTTGATAGAAATTCTTCGCCATTCCTCTAAGTTTTAATTTACCATGTAATGGCATATCAGAAATACATAAAAATGCAGCACATGATACAGAAAACCTAAAAGCGTTTGTTGCGATAGTTCCAGATTCCATATCAATTGCAATTGCTTTAGAGTCTATAAACTCATTAACCATATCACAATCTAATTCCCAATTCCTATCAGCAGTTGTTATTACTGTGCCTTGATAAACTTGCTCTCCATTAAATTTAAATTTCTTAACATTTTTTTCTAATTGTTTAGTTATTGCTGTTGAGCTTGGTATTGGTATTTTATTTGAAACATATTTATCCAGCACATTATCATATCTTGCATAATTTTGAGCTATTACATAATCACCAAGCTTTTGTGTGTTCTTTAATCCAGCACAATGACCAAGCATAAGCCATGACTTTGAGGGCAACACAGCCAAATGATCTGTAATATTTTTTGAATTACTAGGGCCTACACCAACATTAATAATAGTAATTCCATCTCCATTAGCTTTCTTTAAATGATAAGCAGGCATTTGTGGTAGAGATATGTTATCAGCAAAGTGATTCTGTGATTTTGAATACTCTATATCTGGCCCAATAATACAATCATATATTCCTTCATCAACCCATTTCTTACCATCTTCTATAAAAAAATCTATATACATCTTATAATTTGTAACTATAATATTATTTTGAAAATGTTTGGCATGTGAGCCGCAGTAGTGGTGTAGCCTATTTAAGCAATAATCAATATGCTCAGCATGAAAAAACCCAATTCTATTAATATCTTTACCATGCTCTATTTCTTGCATCCCTTTTCTGATTCTAGCGATACATGGCATGCTAATAGTTTTTTCTATTTTTAAGCTATTAAATAAATCTTCACATACAAAAGCTAATGACATAGGATAATACGATTCTCCAATTAAGATTTTAAATTCTGTATTTTGCTTGATGATTTTCTTAATTTGATTTAAGTATGCTTCTTTTAGCATAACTGGGTGTGTGATTGTATTCCCATAATAATGTGAATGATCACCATCTTTGATAATTAATCCGATATATGGGTAATGCACTTGTATTTGAGTATCAGGATCCTCGTTCGTACTTTCAGTCAGTAAGTTTGTTTGCTTATTATAAAAATCCGTACAATATTCAAATGCTTGCTCTATATCAGCAAATTCTTTAGCATTTTTAATGACTTGATCAAATAGTAACCCATCCATTTGATCAATAATATATACATTTTTCAGTTTTGACAATTGTTTGTAACTTGAAAATATAATATATAATCTTTATTCCTAAAACTATTAACTATTAATAAACTATTATGTTTGTTTTCTAGTATATTTATAAGTAAATTATAATCAAAATTTAAGTAATTTTATTTAAAATTATAATAGTTTTTATATGAATTTATATACAGTGAGTTATATATTAATTTTTGTGTAAAAAATAAGGAGTGAAAATGCATTGTAATAATAAAATACTTCCTTTCATGGTTATATGTATATTAAAGGTTAATAGTGCAGTTTCTGCAGAAGATTTAGAAAAAATTCAAATTTGTACAAATTTAATAGAAAATTCTACCCCATGTTTGCAAGGGTGGGTAGGCCTAGATAGCCATAAATTAATAAATTTAAATGGAGTTGTCTTTGATGGTTTATCATCTCATCTGCAAAAACAAAAAGGAATTGTTGCGTATAGACTACGATGTATTAGAAATGAAAAAGATATAGATAGGGTGTTTTCATATAATTACTCTAAAGGAGTTATCCATGAATTCGATATTGATCCAATCAGACATTTAAATACAATACAAGATGGAGAAAACCATCATGTTTTAAATATTAATGTGTCAAATCAGCAGCTTATAGAAAAACCAATTCATGGTGATTTAAATAATGATGAATTTACATATTTACAAGATGTAGTAAAGTTTTTTCAAATTATAAAATCATTAGCTATGCAGTATAAAGTGCTTGATGATAGTGGTTTGAAAAATGCATTTAGCACTGAAGATCGTAGAAAAGATATTATGGATTTTATTTGTCATGAAGCAAAAATAGATGAATCGATAAATAATTCAATGAGTAGTATTTTAAATCACTATAACCAAGAAGAAAATAAACGTGAAATTCTAGAAGGTGTTACTAATGTTAATCAGCAAAATGAAGCTATTAAATTAAGTATTAAAGAATTATCAGATAAAATAGGGGAAATATCTGTAGATAAAATGGGAGAGATTTTTGGTGATTTAGCAGAAATACTCACAAAAATTCAAAATAACAAATCTTTGAATGATGAAATATTATCAGCATTAGAAAAGTGTTGTGGAGAAATCAAGGGATTTTTTACTGATGGTATAGAAGGTCAAAATATGTTGAAAAACATGCTAGAGATTTTAGAAGGAAATGATAATGATAAAATTATGCAAGATCATATTAAAGCAGCTTTAGTTGCATTTTTCATACCTAATGGAGGTGATACAATTGATTTCCAAGCTATACTAAATCAAATATTGCGTGAGGTATCTAATATTAATGACCCAAAATTACTTAAAGGGCTTGTAAGTGAAACTTTGAAAAGAGTGAATGAGTTGCATAATAAGGCAGATGCCACACAGACAAAAGTTAATACAATATCTATAAAAGTAGATGATACGAATACTGTAGCAAAAGTAGTAAATGGTAAAATTGCTCAAACAAATACAAAGTTAGATACAGTCAGTGGAAAAACAGATAAAATAAATGAGAAGGTAACTTTCATATCACAAGCGGTAAGAGCTGGAGGGCCTTTTGATATCGCAATTAAAGATATAAGTTCAAAAGTTAATAATATTGATACACAAATGAATCCAGATCCATACTCAAGCCAAAATCAGATTAAAACTTTTAGAGAAATATTAGAATATGTACAAGATCAATTAAATAAAGAAAAAGATGATACACTAGCAAATCAAGTTGATTGTATTAAGAAAATACTAGAAATTGATGGTGATATTGGAAGCAAAATGAGCTTGATACTTCAAGCATTACAGCCTAATGGTGATATTAATGCAAATATTAATCAAATAAAAATGGACCTTCAATCTGATGGTGCATTAATGGGAGTTGCAAATTCGATTAACTATAAAGCAGGAAAAATATTAAAAGAAGCAGAAGAAATTGATAGGCATGTTGATTCTGCTTTTAATAAAAATAAATCTGGTAGCATAGCTAATGAAGTTCGTTGGATCAAAGGTGAGATGAGTAGGCCAACTGGTGCATTAAAGTTAAGGGAGTTAATTGTTGATATACGCGATCGAATGATATATGGAAATGATGCGTTAAGTGCTTATGCGATAGGTGAAAGCAAAAAGAACAATATCAATTTTACATTCACAGCATATACTGTAGAGCATTTAAAAAAATTAGGAACCAACTATATTGAACCAGAATATGCAATGAAAATAATTAAGCATATTATAATGTTGTCAAATTGTAAAATAGATAAAATAAATAATGATGCATTAGATGCAATTATGCATATAAATAGCTATGTGAGCAATGCAAATCATCAGAAGTTAGCATATGATTATTTCAGTTATATAAGAGAAATATATGGATCACAACCAATATACTCAGATCAGTTATTTAGGATTATTGCACCAGTTATAATAAGTAGCGATCTAATTAATAATGTAAACAATGGATTTATATATATTGAAAATATTTGGGATAACTATTCAGAAAGCATTTTAGAAGCATTTAATACACAAAATAATCAAATTTCTATTAAAAATTTAACTACACACCATAAAACACAATTAGTATGTGAATTAATTAATAGGGCTTTAAAGTTACATGACCAAGAAAATAATCCACCAATTTCTCAAAAAGCATTTATCACAGAATTAGCTATACAGTTAGTCGTTGGACTTGAAATGTATGAAAACATTGAAAGTAATCAAAATCAATATTTAAGGGCATTAATTACGCGAAATATAGATATAGATACTAATATTATAGCTAGATATGTGAATTTGCCAGAAAACAAGCCAAATATTGCTGGATATACAACTATTAAAGATTATAATTTACTGAAAAACATTTGTATAACCCTTTATTATAATAATTCAATCAATGACATAAGAGAAGTTGTTGAAATATATGTAAATAAGTTTAATAGTTTAGTGAATGCTAATAATTCTCAAGATTTAAATAAACAAGTAGTAGATTTATTTATTAAATATGGAGCTGTTAGTTATGATGATAGTTTGAAAAAATATCTTGCTGTTTCTACTTTTGATTTGAATGAAATATCTAGCTCTGTAACAGACTTAAACTCATTAAGTATGAAATTAGGATGGTTGGATTATATGCTTATTGATGAAACTAAATCAGAAATGTTAAACAATATAGTATCATTTTTATTCACACAATATATAAGCTCTATCCAAAATGAAAACCCTTCTCAACAAATAAGTTCATCACAATTAGATCAGCAAATTAATCTATTACAATTCATTGTTAGATTTTCTAGAAGTGTAATGAAAAAATATGATCAATATGATCCACTTACTCAGAATGCTTTTTTAAAATATGCAATGAACGGAAATGATTTACTAAATAATAACGAGAATTTCTTATTTGCACTTATTAACAGTATTGATGCCCTAGAAAGATCTTTTAGGAATAATACATCAATTAGTGAGGATAAAAAGATAGGTCACATTGATTATATAATGAATGCATATTTTGAATATTTCGAATTATTTTTATGTAATACTAAAAAGCAAATTGATCAAATGAATAGAGTGAATATTTCTGATGAAATGTTTAATGCATATAAGCAGAAGTTAGCGCTAATTCTAATGAATTATTTTAGTATTTATATTTTCACTACATTATCTGATGGAGAGGGATTAGGTTTGAATATAACAGATAATTTCAAAATTCATATGATATCTAAGCTGTTACATAATAGCAATAAGATAGTTTCAACATTATCTGAGTTTGTGCAATATATACAGAATCCTGCATTACTAAATGCTGCATTTCAATTTATTAATGAAAAAAGAAGTTTTGGCGAAGGTGGATATGGCCCTGAAACTTCTAATGGTACTGATATATTGTTAAATCAACATGGAACATTAGAGTATTTCGCTCAATTATTAAATCATATATATGATGAAAAAGTAGTTGATCCTGGCTTATGGACTGTATGAAAATCTTAAGTGTTAAATAATTAATTTAATAACAAGTTATTTTTAGGTAGTTTAATTATATTATAAAAATGAGTGATTTATTTATTGTAAAAAATTATTATATTAAAACCATTAATACATAAAACTATCAATATAAAATATGAAACACATTATGTAAAAACAGTTTGTTGTATAACAAATAATTTTTATATAGATTTTTACTTTTGCCTTTCCCATATAAACTTATTGATTCAAATGGTACAGTAATATAATGAATAAAAAAGTTGCACAAATTGCTATTATAGGATCTCCTAATGTTGGTAAATCTAGCTTATTAAACTATTGGTTAGATACAAAAGTTAGTATTGTTTCTTCTAAACCTCATACAACTAGAAATGCAGTTTTTGGATCGATCACTAAAGATGATTCACAAATTGTTTTCGTAGATACTCCAGGATTCGCAAGACCAAGTGGGGTATGGGGTAAACATTTATCTTCATCTTTAAAAAATGCATTAAAAGATGTTGAAGCTATTTTATTAGTAATTGATGCTGCAAAACCACTTAAAATTGGAACTGAAATATTATTAGAATTGGCATTGAAATCTGAAAAGAAATTATTTATAACAATTCATAAATCAGATGCTGTGAAAAATGCTGATTTACTTAAAATCACGCAGTGGATTAAAGATAAAGGGTATACTGATGGAGTTCATCTTACCTCTACAAACAATCAGCATGGAGTTGATGTTTTGCTAGAAGATATGTTTAAAGAAGCAAAAGATGGAAATTGGCTGTTTGATGAAAATGAAAAAACAAACTTAACTAAAGAGTGGATTGGTGCAGAGTATGTACGAGAAAAAGCATTTTACTTGCTTCATGAGGAAATTCCATTTCATTTAGCTGTTGTGCCTCGTAAGTGGAGTTTTGACAATGAAAAAGCTTGGGAATTGTATGTAGAAATAATTATATATAATAAAAATCATAAAAAAATTATTGTAGGCAATAGAGGAAGCATGATTAAAGAAATTGGATCTGCTGCACGTGCTGAGCTAATGACTAAATGGGGGAAGGGTAGTTTGTTTGTTGAAGTAAGCGTAGACCCAGATTTCAAAGAAAATATATTACATATTTACAAATAAATGTTTATACCTAAAGCTTTAACGAATTATGCTAGTGTTTATAGCTTTCATACTCCACTCTTCTTTTATAATTTTTATAATAAATAGTGCTAATTATAAATTATATTTATACACAAATTTAAACATTTGATTTAATTTTTCTAACTAACTGTTTCCCTTATTAATTTTTATTTCCCAAATTATTATTTTATTTGGCTTATTTTATCTACTCTCCTGCTATATTTAGCATCATTTCTGAATTCTGTATCGATAAACAAATTAATCATCTCGATAATCTCATCATTATCATTTTGAGCACCTAAAATTAATACATTGGCATTATTGTGGCTGCGTGCTGATATTATATCATCACTATTTTTACAAATTGCTCCTCTAATATTTGGAAACCTATTAGCACAAATACTCATTCCAATACCAGTTTTACAAATTAATATTCCAATAGAGTCATGTGCCCATTTATCAATCATATCAAACACAATATCAGTAAAGTCTATTTCTTTATTGTCATAACATCCTATATCAATCATTTCTTTGTTTTGCGGATGCAAATCATTTTGTATAACCTTGTTTTTATTTTTTATAATATATTCTTTTAACTCAAATCCTCTATGATCTGACCCTATAATAATATTTGTTATAATAACACTCACTACAAGATTATAAATGGCATTCTTTGTATTTCCTAGCCTTTCTAATTTTATATGGATTTATATACATAAGCTATTATATGCATCAGTGAAAAAATAATTGAAAGTTAAATTTTTCTTGCAATATTAAATTCTAAGTACATAATATAAGTATGATGATTTTTATAGATTCTGCTGATTCACAAGAGATATATTCTCTAATTGATTCAGGTTTAATATCTGGTATAACTACAAACCCTAAATTATTAACAAATGATAATATGTCTCACGCTTTAGAACTATATAAAAATACAGGGTATAAAATAAGCTATCAACCAAAAACAACAAATCCTATAATGTTTGCTAGTCAGATTTCAAAAGTATTTGAGCATAAAGATAAGTTAATTCTAAAGATACCTCCATGCATAGATTGTTTTGGATATGCAAGTCAATTTATCAAAAAAGGGCTAGATGTTAATGTTACTTTAGTATTCAGCGTAAATCAGGCAATCTTAGCTGGTAATATAGGAGCAAAATATGTGTCTGTTTTTGTTGGAAGGCTAGAAGATAGAGGAGATAACCCATTTGAAATCATACAAGATATACGCAAAATTTATGATATGAATAATATTAAAACAAAAATTATTGCTGCATCAATACGTAATGTGGAGCATGCACAAAAATCAGCAGTGGCTGGTGCACATATTTCAACCATATCTCCTAAGATCATTAGAGAGCTTTTCAATCATGAATTAACAGAAAAAGGTATTGCAGATTTTGCTAAGTAAGGAATTTATTTCCAATCCTGAATATGAAAAAATATTTAAAATAATTACATCATTTAATACAAATGTGGATTTTCATGATAAAATGAAAGAGTTTGCATATAATTTAATTTATATAGAAGCAAAACAGATTAATACAGTCATGTCATATTTATATGATATTAAGTTGTCTATCGATTTTTTTATTCAATATAGAAATGAAAATATCTCTTTAGATATATTGAAAAAATTAACGAGGTTGGATTTCAGAGCTTTATACTCTGAAAGGCGTAAGATAAACTTAAGTCCATTTTCACAAAGGAGACTAATTTCAGCGTGGAGAAATTTATTTAAGTTTCTAAATTATAAAGATATTTTTATAGCATTGAGTATTAAAACTCCTAAAACATTTCCAAAATCTGTACCAAAAAAAATAATAGAGGATCTTTGTAAAGTTGATCAAACTTGGATTTCATATAGAAATAGAGCCTTATGGGGATTGTTATATGGAAGTGGAATGAGAGTGAGTGAAGCATTGAATTTAAATATTGCGGATTGGGTAAAAGCAAAAGATAATTTAGAAATTAATGGAAAAGGAAAGGTTATTAGAAAAGTGCCTATTTTTGCAATTATAAAAACATGGATGACAGAATATTTAGAAAGATATCCTATGAAATATGATCAAAAAAGCCCTTTATTTATAGGGAAACAATTGTTTAAAAGGCTTGGCTCTCAAACATGTGCACATATTCTTGCAAAATGGAGAATCAAACATAATATAGATCAAAAGATTACTCCTCACAGTCTTAGACATAGTTTTGCATCACATGTTTTAGCTAATGATTGTAATTTGAAAGATTTACAGCAAGTTCTAGGGCATAAAAACCTTGATACAACAAGTATATACACTCATATTGAAGATAAAAAATTAGAAAAATCATTTATGGATATCATGGAATAGTGATTTTATTTTTAAAATATGCTAATAATTAATTAGTTATATGCATGTATTAAATTTTGAAGAAGGGTTATACGAAATTGAGAAAAAGATTTCTGAGCTGAAATCTATTACTGATGGTGGAGATACAACATTTCTAGAAGTTATAAATTTAGAAAAACAATTGATCAAAAAATTAGAAGAATTATATAAAAACTTAACTCCATGGCAAAAGGTGCAGGTTGCTAGGCATCCTAATAGGCCTCATGGATTAGATTATATAGATACTATATTTGAAGATTTCTTTGAATTATGTGGTGATAGGTGCAATGCAAATGATAATGCTATTATAGGTGGGATAGGCAAAATTGATAATCAATCAGTTATGGTTATTGCACATGAAAAAGGTCATGACATAAAAAGTAGAGCTAAACATAATTATGGTATGGGATTGCCTCAAGGATATAAAAAAGCTTATAGATTAATGGAAGTTGCCAATGAATTAAAAATTCCTGTATTAACATTAATAGATACTAGTGGTGCATATCCTGGAGTTATTTCAGAAGAGCAAGGGCAGGGGCATGTTTTAGCTAAGTGTTTAGAATTATGCTCCAGTTTAGAAGTGCCGAATATTAGTGTTATTATTGGAGAAGGTGGTTCTGGAGGTGCAATATCTTTAGCGCTTTCTAATGTTGTTTTAATGCTAGAACATTCGATTTATTCTGTTATTTCACCTGAAGGGTGTGCTGCTATATTATGGAAAGATCAAAATTTTAAAGAACGCGCTGCAGAATCACAAAAGCTTACAGCTCAAGATTTGCATAAATTTGGCATGATTAATGAAATCATACCAGAGCCAATTGGTGGATCTCATAAATTCAGAGATCAAGCTATGAATACAACCAAAAAATATATTATGAAGCATCTTAAAAAACTGATTAAACAAGATGCTTATATGCTTAAAAAAACTAGAAGGCAAAAATTTTTAGATATGGGTAATAATATTCCTGTGCATAAAAAGGAATATTGAGGTTAATCTAAAATGAAAGAATCAATGGAGATTAATTAAATTCCAATGGGAGTAGGATAAAATTATGAAAGTAAGGTTTATTATTAAATTCGCATTTCAATTTGCTTTAATTATATTTCTTGTAATGCAGAATATTAAAATTAACTCATCAATCAAATTTACAAATACAGCGATTCATACTATTAATATAGAATTAAATAAAATAAAAAATGAAATATCACATGTAAAAAATCATATTTCACTTATGCAGAGTAATGATATTGATTTACTTGAAACTAAAGCAATGTGGACATTAGGTTATTCACCTAAAAATGCAAAAATATTATTACATTAATCTTAAAATATGGAAAATATAAACATTCAAAAGGTAAGCATGAGCAGTAGTATTAAGAAAATTAATGTTAATAATAATCCATATAAAAAAAATACTATTATCAAGCTATTACAAAAAATATGTTTTGGGTCTGGGATTGCTTGCTTAGCAAATACAGAATTTTTTAATTTATATTATACAGTGCCTATATGCTTATTTTTATATTTTTACCTCTCGAATAAATTTTTGTTTTATATAGTTGGATTCTATGTTGCTAGTCAATTTGATGTGAGTGGAGGGTTTACAGCCGGGGTTCTATTTGCATTAGGGTTTAATTTGCAAAATACCTTATCATATCTTCTGGTACAAAAAAGAATTTTATATATAAGCATGGTATGTTTTTTCTTTTCTATGCTTTTGCTTTATAGTCAACTTATTGATATTCCATTTTTAAATCAAAAATGGCTATTTGATGCAGGTGTTGCTTTAGTTATATGGTTTGGTATCTCAATTCTTATGTCAAATAATAATTACTGTGAATCATCTGCAAAAGAAAGTGATTATAAATAAATGAATATAAGCAAAATAAATGAAAATCATATAAATGCCTTAATATACATTATCAATTATAACTTACTATACTATTCATTAATCAATTCACAATTAAAATTGAAGCTGGAAAATAAAATATGTTAAGTATTTTGATTCTAATGTCTTTTGGCATCTACTTTATAAAGCAAAGAAAAACAGCTGCAGTATTGGGTTATATTCTGATTGGTCAATCCATTAACTTATTCCTATTGTACATGAATATAGGCGCAAATTTACTAGAACAATCTCTTCTTTTAACCTCGATTGTGATAAGTTTAGGCATGATAGCGTTATTGATCAAAAAATGATTATTAGTTTATTACTGTTTATTACTTATTTAATAGTTTTATTACAAATAGCTCATGAAAGTAATAAAAGCACTACTTTCAATAAATATTATAAAATTCAATGTGTGTTTATTTTATGTTCAGTATTTATGCTTGTATATGATAAATCTTTATATAATTTTGATAGTAAATATATACAAGTAGTACCACATAATATAGGTGTGTTTATTACAATTTCATCAAGCATATTAACTGCTTTTGCTTTGTTTTTGAATCCTGATTTATCAGTTGGGTTGCTTACTAGTTTATATGGAATATATAAAATCACTTCTACAACAGATTTTTTCAATATGTATGTTGGATATGAAGTGTTATTATCTGGATTTGTATTTTGTTTGATTAAATCACAATATCCTCACTGGAAATTATATTTAAAGTATCAAATGTTAGCGAGTTTTATTTTGTTTTTTGGTGTTTGCTTGTTTTATTTAGAAAATGGTCATTTAGGAATTTTTTATAACCAAAAACCATTTTTCAATGCATATATATTACTACTAGGATTCTTGATAAAAGCAGGTGCATACCCATTCGGATTATGGATTGCTCTATATTCAAAAATACCAAACCAAATATTATTCTGGGCATCTGGATTGATTACAAAAATCTCAGTCTACTCTATATTAGTATTAATGCCATGGTTATCAAGTGGAATGTATAATTTATCTAATAGTGTTAATAAAGGATTAAGCAAATCAATAGTAAACCCAATCATAATATTACTTTCAAGCTTATATAATAACCATACTAAGCATAGTGATATTATTATGCATAATCATGAGAATCTTTATGCTAATACTTCAACTATCCTAAGCTTATTATGCAGTGTTGGATTAGGAGCAATTAGTATTTTGAGCGCAATTATTGGTGCAATCTTAGCTTATAAATCTTTAAATAGTAAGAAAATTCTTAGCTTTCATATTATGAGTCAAATAGGAATTATTTTAAATATAGCAGTTTTTGAATTTCATAATCAAATGAATTTTGGCCTTACAATTTTATATTTGACTCATCATATTTGGACTAAATCAACTCTTTTTCTTATGGTTGATGATAAGCAGTCGTGGCTTTGTAAATATGCAGCATTATCTTTAATAGGTTTCCCAATCACACCAGGTTTTATTGCAAAGTTCTCAGCACTATATTTCATGATACAAAAACATTATTACATTGGAGCAATGAGCCTAATATTATCTAGTATAATCACTGCATTTTCAGTAGAAAAATTTATGAACAGTTTTGAAAAACCCACCAAAAACCTAATAAAAAATGTAAACTTAAATAATGATTTATACAAAACAAATATATATAAAAACGATTTATATAAAAAACATACTTTATCTATAATTTCATTAGTAATTCATTATATATTGATGTATTATATAACTAAAATATTTATTATTTGCTCATGATTTATGTATAAATATGATATATAATTGAGTTGAATGCATAAATATGAATATTATAATGATATATTAATTTTAAAGGGTGTATGGACTAATTCAAGCATTCCATTACTTTTAAAAATAATACAAAAAAGCAAAAAAGTAGAAAATCTTGGAAATGTGTCAATTAACGTCCAATATATTATTGATAAATATAATTCTAATGATCAGTCAAAAATTAATTATGAAAAGCATCAAATTATAAAGCCTGTAGAACATAGCTTTATGATGAAAATTATTAAAATGCAAATTAAACTACTAAAAAAAATCAGATTAACTGTTGCGCAAAAAGAAGCTTTTAAAGATTATTTTATTACAGATTTTACAGAGCTTGGGATGAATAGTGTTCTTTTGATTTCTATTATGTGCTCTGTTTTAGGAATTGCTATTGTGTTAGAAAGTTATGCACAACTTCATTATCTAGGTGTTGAAGCATTTACAATGCATTTCTTTATATCCTTTGCTTTGAGAGAAATGATGCCTATAATGACAGCAATTTTAATAGCTAGCAAATGTGTTACATCTATTACTGCAAAAATTTCAGCTCAAAAAATTAATTCTGAGCTAAAAATGCTAGAATTAATGAATATTTCAGAAAATATTGTATTAAAACCAAAATGGCTTGCTTGCATTTTGATTATGCCATTAATGAATATTTATGCATTATTTTTCTCAATTTTATTTGGAACAATAGCATATTCAACTCTATCTAATTATAATTTAATTTTTGCATTTAATCATATTATGGAATTTATCAATATGCCTAATTTTATTATTTCACAAGCTAAATCTATTATATTTGGATGGTGGTTAGGGCTTACAATGTGCTCTGCTGGAATATTATATGAATTTGGAACAGAAAATTTAGGAAAATCTGTTGTAAAAGCTGTAATATATTCAATAAGTGGAATAATTATATTTGATATGATTGTTATGTTTATATGTACGAAAATGGGAGTATAATATAATGAAATCTTTGCTAAAATGTGAGCAAATCACAACATATATGCAAGATGAAATAATTCATCAAAACTTAGATTTTACAATTAATAAAGGTGAAATCATTTCATTAATGGGTAGGTCAGGGTCAGGAAAAACATCTTTTGCAAATATATTGCTTGGTTTTATTCCAATACATTCTGGAAAAATATTATGGAAAAATGAGCCTTTTGATTTATCAAATATTAAATTGAAAATGGGGTTACAACCACAAAATAGTGCTTTATTAAGTGATAAAACTGTTATTGAAAATGTTGCAATGCCTTTAAGGTATATTTCAAATTTCAGCTGGCAATTAGCATTTGAATTAGCATTAAATAAAATATTATTAGTAGGTTTATCTGAAAAAGATTGCTATAAATACCCTCATATGCTTTCAGGAGGAATGATGAAGCGTGTTGCATTAGCTAGAGCATTATCTATAGATCCAGAACTATTAATATTAGATGAGCCAGTTTCAGGATTAGACGCAATAAGCTCTAAACAGTTTGAAAATTTAATTTGGAGCTTACCAAACTCAACTTCTGTTATATGCATAACCCATAATTTTATTAAATCTCATAAATATTATGTATTAGAAAATAAAAAAATAGTACAATTTGATGAGCAATCAATTAAGGAAAGTGATTATGTTAAATTTTAATAAAAATTTTTTGGATAAAAAAGTATTAGCTTTTATCCTATTTGCAACCGCACCGATTATACTTTATTTATTAATTAATCTTCATTATTTTCAAAAGAAATCACTATATAATATTAGTTTTGATGAAAATATTAGTGGGTTAGAAATTGGATCTTCTATACTATTTAATGGTGTAAATATAGGGCACATAAAAAATATTTCTATTAATTATGAAAATGATCAAATAGATATTAAAGCTCTAATACATAATAAAATGAATGTAGAAAATAAAGTTGCTCAAATAGAATCACAAGGATTTTCAGGACATAAATACGTTAATTTAGTTCAATCTAAAGAATATAAATTAATTCATAAAAATAATACATTGTGCATACCATCTAGAAAATCTGGAATGGTAAAAATAATGAATAATGCCCCACTAATTGCTGACCAATCATCAAGCTTAATTAAGAAATTAAATGCTATTGATTTAAAATTATTGAATAATATTCTAAAAAATATAAATAATATATCAAATAAATTTGACAAACTCATAGATAACGCAAATAAAGCGCTTGATAAAACAAACAATATATTAGGAAATATGAACTATGCAATAAAAGATAGTAAATCAAATTTACAAGATTTCTTTTTGGTTTCTCTCCCAAAATTAAATAATAGTATAAATAGTTTAGATGAGTTATTAATAGATTCAAATAAAATAATGAAAAAGTTCAAAGAAAAACCAGTCAAGTTTTTACTAGACTGGTATAATTAACCTAGACATATTCTATTTTAGTAGTAGAATTAAATATGATCGTTTTGAAGTTAGCAGTAATTGTATGGATTTAAGTAATAAAATTATCAGTGAGTCTAAAAAATTTGTTTGTTTATTGTCTATTATAACTTTAACGCTATTTAATAATGCTGTTTTAAGAGTTATTAAAGATACATTATTATTTTCAGATAACTCTAGTATTGAAGTTGTGCATTTTATAAAATCATTTTTAGTTATGCCTATCTCTATGGTTTTTGTATATTTTTATACAAAAGTGAGCCTTACAGTTAAAAGTAATAAAATCATTTATATAATCATGTTTTCTTTCATGCTTTTCTTCACATTATATGCTTTTTTACACCCTGTAAGAATGCATTTACATCCTGATCCTAACTCAATAAATTTATTAATAAAAAATAATGAACACTTAAAATGGCTTTTAATTTTATATGGATCTTGGTCTAACGCATTATTTTATATATTTTCAGAATTATGGTCATCTGTAGCATTAAATTTAATATTTTGGCAATTTGCAAATAATATTAATACAATAAAAGAAGCTAAGAAAAACTATGTTTATTTTGGAATATTTGGAAGTTTAGGAATGGTTTCAGGAGGAGGCTTAGTTTCATACCTTTTTTCATCCAACTTTCAATATAAAATATCTTTAATGAGCATAATAATATCAATTAGTATTGTGTGCATTATTTTATTATATAAATTTATATTCACAAAAGTACTACATAATACTTATGATGCAATTGAAATCAAACCAACTAAATCTAAATTTAAGTTTTATGATATGATAAATATTTTCATTAAATCAAAATATTTAAGGTATATGATGGTATTAGTTTTTTGCTATCACATGACAAGCAATTTAATTGAAGTAACATGGAAATCGATATTAAAACTATCAGTTGGAAATGCAGAATCCTATGCTAGCTATATGGGGATAATTTATATGATATCTGGCATACTATCAATACTATTATTTTATTTTCCTAAACAATTAATGAAAAAAGCATCTTGGAGAACTATCGCAATGTTAATCCCTGTTAGTTTAATAGTATTAACAACAGTCTTTTATATAGCATTATTTAATTCTGGTATTTATATGCATATATTTAACAAATCAAATTTAAGAATAATTGCAATTATAGGTGCAATTTACTATATATGTAATAGGTTTTTAAAATATGCTTTGTTTGATCCTATCAAAGAAATTGCATATATACCGTTAGGAAAAGAAGAGCGACTAAAAGGAAAAGCAATGATTGATGTATTTGGTGGAAAATTATCTAAAGCAACAAGTGGATATATTCAAGCTTTATTATTAATGATTGTTCCTTCTGGAAATCAAATATATATATCCTATTACACTATATATATTGTAGTATTTTGCATGTTAATTTGGATTATATCTGTACATAATTTATCGTATGAGTATGAGAAAATTGCAACTAAAGACTAAATATGATACATTATATGGATGAGGTTTTTATCTTTTATTTTTATCTTTTTAATTTCCTTCACTAGCGCTAAAAAGAATAACTGTATTTCTGAGCAAGAGGAATTAAATGAGGTATTATTATTAAAAAAAAGTTTTATTGATGGAGATTGGTTTGCTAAATATGTAAAGGGGTATTCTACAAGAATAATGGTCGAATATTGCCAAAAAGCTTATAAATCCTATTTAAAAGATTTAATAATGATAAGATTATTTGAATTAAATGAAGTGAGTGAAAAAACTTTACAAAATCAGCTAGATAATACTAGTCATAAATGTAAATTATGCCTTGCTTCCATTAAAATTGCATCTGACAATAAATTCATACAAGAGCATTGGATTAAATTTATCCTAAAAAATGATCAGAAAAAGCTCAATCATGCTTAGTAATTATATTAAAGCCTCTACTTGGTTTGTAATATCAATTTTATGTGGATTTTTTAATGATTTTATTTTAAGGTATATTTCTGTAAATGAAGCAATAGATATTAGTGCATTTCAAGCTATTTTTCTAAGATTCATATCAAGTGCTATGATATTATTTCCTTTTTTTATGATGCAGAAAACACGTCATATAGATAGTCATAAATTAACCAAGCACGCTATCAGGTCTGTTTTATTATTTATACCAATGGTTTTATGGACTTATGGGGTTGATAATGGAACTTTAATCTTTGCAACATTCATGGAATTTTCTATACCATTGTTTGTATCAATTATTGCATATTTATTTCTTGGAGAATCATTAAAAGGAAGATTATTATCTATATTATTAGGTATTATTGGAATTAGTATTGTTGCTATACAGTATATAGAATTTATAAATATATTAGTTATCATAGCAATGGCATTAGCTGCTATTTTATATGCTACATCTGATATCATTAATAAGCATTTATTAAATGATAATGAAGGCATTACTAATTTATTGTTTTTTTCATCAGTTGGAGTTGCATTAATCAGTTTGCCATTTGCTATTACATTATGGAAATGCATTTCATCATACCAATTACTGCTTTACTTTATTCAAGGTGTTTTAGGCAATTTATTAGTGTATTTCATATTAAAAGCGTATGAACTAACAGATATTTCTTCCTTACAATCGTTAAGATTTTTATCATTTCCAATTTCTTTATTTCTTAGCTTAAAATTAGGAGATAAATTATGTTTTAAATCATTATTCATTGGTATATCTCTATTAATTATTTCATTAAGTTATAGTATATATAATGAAACTAAAAGTAGTGATTAATAATATATTAATTATCAAGTTATAAAATAAAATTATGTTATTATTGTTTTCTATTATAGCATTTAGTAATCATGCTAATATGCAAAAACACATTCGCATAAATCCATGGTGCAAAACACATGTAGAACGAGAAATGGTTGATTCATTAAAAAGATCTAACCCATATTTAAAAATGTCATATTAATTAATATATAATATCAAGCTAATTTATTCTTTGAATAACTGAGTAAGCTTTAAATTGCCGATATATTCCAACGTAACTATCAATCATTTAAAATTAAATTAACTATTAATACAATAACTTCATAAACAAAATATTATATGATATCATGCAATTATGCAAAGATTATCATTTTTAATATTGATTTTATGTATCAATAATTTGGATGCAGTTGATACTCCTACTGCTATACCAATAGGTGCAAGAGTTCAATCTGACATGCATATGCAATCATCTGATAAAACAGATAGAGAGTTATCGTATACAGATGCACAAGATGAGCCTATACAAGAAGATCCTGAAACTCCTATTTTACAAAGATCAACTCAAACTGAACAATCTGGTCAAAGTCAAACAGTGACTCCAACTCCTGCTTCAGCTAAAAGTTCGGTGCAATTTCATACTCCAACGCAACCTATACCTACACCAGTTTCTGAAACTCCATTACAAGCATTTGCAAAAAAACAAAGTAATGATTTGCCAGATGCTAACGAATTCATCAGAATAATTGGACAAGATAAGTTTGACCAAATGGTTAATAGATTCAACGGTGGAATAAATGGATTTAATGATTTAAGAAATCCTTATATTGCGCCTGATGATCAAGCTAAAAGATTTAATTTTAAAGGGATGAGCAACTACCTAAATAGTTTATCAAGGTATAATACAAAATCAACTTTATTTGAATTAAATGGTAAAGTTAATGCATTAAAATATGAAATGGATGAGATTCCAGAAATATGGATTAAGAAGCATACTGAAGATTATTTTTCAAACTTATATAAGGGATGTAGTGTGAGTTTTCAAGAAAAAAAAGATGGAGTTCAGCTTGGGTTCAAAGCAATAGTTTCTCTACAAAATGCTGATCAAATAAAATATCATGTAAAAAGCCATGCTGCTGGATGGGCTAAAAATGAAATGGGATCTATTAATTCAACTGCAAAACCAGCAGAATTTGATGAAGTTTTTATTTTTCATGCACTTTCTATTCTAGGTAATAATGGATCATCTATAGGGCCTAATGATATACATTTTTATGGTAGAGATATAAAAAATGTATGTATAGCAACTAAAGATATTGATGAGTTTCAGACATATGATTGTATTGCAAAAAATAATGCTCTTCAAGAATTAGTTGGAAAACTGGTAGAAGAACTTAGAACTGAAAATAGGTCAATTAATAAAAATGATGATCAGTTTGAGCCAGATGCAAAAAAACGCAAGACAGCAGATCTTTTTGAGTTAACAGAAATCCCATTTGTTAATGAAAAGCAAGTTAGAGAAATTGAAGAAGATATAATTGCAAGAAATTTTTTATATGAAATGACAAAAATGGATGTTATAAATAGAATTTTTTCATTAAGAGATGTGTATAATAACACTGGCAATTTTGGATTTGTTTTCAAAGATGATAAGTGTAAATTAAAAATTATTGATTTTCGACCATCAATACATTTAAATCAAGATAACTATAATGCTGTTGTACTCAAACATGGTCATGAAAGCTCTGAATTTGATTATTTTGCTATTGGAAATGGCATTTTTCAAGGCAGTAAAGATAATATAATTCAATATGCATTCAAGCTTAGACCTGTGCACTTAAGAATAAAAGATGCTAAAAAAATACTTAATGAAATATTTAGTGATTTTGATAAAAAATTAGATGAAATTATAAATAAGTCTACTGTTCAATATAGACAACTTAAAACAGACAAAGAAGCAGAAAACCATGCTATCAACATTTTAGATAGATCATGCCGTATACTTAAAATTATAATAAAGGCAAATTATCAGAGTATGTTAGATGGTGTAAACAATGATACTATAACTTTTAAAAACAATGATATTAATACAAATTACTTAAGAGATTATTGCCGTGATGTTGAATAAATAATTACAATAAAAAAACACTTATAGAATTGCTATATGAATATCATAAATTATTGCGAAATATGTGTTAATGTTATAGAAAACTGTTACTCATTATACAAGTTTTACTAATCTATTTAATATATACCTTAAAATTGAGAATTTTAATTAATTTATTAACAATAAATTTGTACATATAAAAATATAAATTAATCTATTTTTCATTTATATATAAAACAACAGTTTTTAGGTTAATAACTTAGCTTTATATTCTTTATTACTCTTAAAAAACTTATTCCAATTTGCAATGTCTGAATCATTTACCTCAACTCCAGATGCAAAATCTTTCCATGCGACTACACTAGGATTTGGTCCTCTATTTAGTTTCATAGATTTCAAATAATCATCATTTCCACACCAAGTTCCAATAATCAAATTAGGAGTGAACCCTATAAACCAAAAATCACGATACTCTTGAGAAGATCCACTTTTTCCAGCCGCAGGGTAGGGTAATTTTATACTCTTTCCAGTACCACGTGGTGAAATAACTTGCTTCATAATAATGCCCATTTCTTTTGCAATATCAGATTTAATAATAATTTCAGCCTTACTATCTGGAATATACTTAAATAATACCTGATTATTATCTTTATCTGTAATTTTTGTAATGCCAAATGATTTGAATTTTTTTCCTTGATTTGGTATTATACCAAATGCATTTACTAATTCTAACAAGCTTGCACTTGAACTACCTAATGAAATAGATAGATTATTTTCTGTTGTATCAGACAAGCCCAAATAAGATGAAAGGCTAGTAATGTTTTCTATTCCAATATGGTTTGCTAATCTCACAGTTATTCCATTAATAGATTTAATAAACCCATCTTCCATAGGCAAAAACCCCATTTCTTTATGGTAATAATTGCTAGGAGACCATCCATTTATATTAGGGCATGAATCATCAACTAAAGTCCCAGGAGTAATATTATTTTGTAAAGCTGATAAATATACAAAAAATTTAAATATAGATCCAGTTTGCCTAAATGCTTGAGTTGCTCTATTAAAACCACCACTAGAATATTCAACCCCACCAATCATCGCTTTGATTTTACCTTGATAATCAGATGCAATTAATGAAATATGTTCAAAATTCCAATTCTCACTATTATTATTGTAAATTTGAGATGCTATTTTATCAGCGTGCTGTTGTAATTTTATATCAATAGTAGTAATTATTTCTAAATTTACTTTCATATCTGAAATCCAACTTGGTATCTGGTTTCGTACAACCCAATCTGTAAAATAATATATAGATTTATAGTTAATTTGATGAATCAATTTAGATTTATTTAATAACGCAACTTCTTTTTGATTTTCAGTAATATAACTTTGATCTACCATATTATCTAAAACATAACTGACTCTACTATTCAATTTTTCTGCGTTAAATGCATATTTTGATGGAGCTTTTAGCAAACTTACTAAGCATGCAGATTCATATAAAGTGATTTTGTTAACAGATTTTCCAAAATACTTCCAGCATGCAGCATTGATACCATATGTTCTGCTACCAAAATATACTCGATTCAAATAGAAGTATAAAATTTCTTCTTTAGTAAAATAATATTCTAATTTTAATGCTAATAAAGCTTCGCGTATTTTTCTTGTATAAGATCTAGCTGGAATCTTTCCACTTTGATGTAACAACAGATTTTTTGCTAATTGCTGTGTAATTGTACTTCCACCTTCTACTATTTTCTTTGAGGTGAAATTTTTAAATATAGCTCTAAAAATACTAAAAATATCAATACCATAATGATTCCAGAATCTACGATCTTCCAGAGCAATTAGAGCATTTGGTAAATTATCTGGAATATCTTTTATATCTATATCTGGATATTTAATATCTCCATAAGTAGCAATTAAATTGCTTTTTTCATCCTTAAAAATAATATATGGCTCAAATTTCATGTTAAACACATCGGTAACATTAGGTAAAGTTATGTTTATTACTAATAAAAATATAGTTATTCCAAAGATAGAATTAATTATAAATTTCCAAATAAGCCTCATTTGGACCTACGTAATACCTTCAGAATTGCTTTTTGAGGAACTGCAACTTTCCCTGCCATCATTTCTTTCATTTTCTTTTTTCCTTTTTTCTGTTTTTCTAATAATTTACGCTTCCTGCTTACATCACCACCGTAACATTTTGCAGTAACATCTTTTCTTAAAGCAGATATAGTTTCTCTTGCAATTATTTTGCCACCAATTGCTGCCTGTATAGGAATAGGAAACAAATGTCTTTCCAAAGAATCTTTTAATGATTTACATACCCATCTTCCATAAGATTCTGCGTTGCTCTTAAAAATCATAGTTGCAATTGCGTCTACTTTCACACCATCAACCAGAATATTAACAGGAACAATATCAGCTTCTTCGTATTTATCATCTTCATATTCAAAGCTTCCATATCCCTTAGTAATAGATTTTAATTTATCATGAAAATCAAAAATAATATCTGATAATGGGAATCGATAATTTAATATACATCTCTTAGAACTTTCATTTAACCCTTCTAAGTACTCTATCCCAATTTGTTTTCCTCTTTTTTCATCACATAATTTCATAGTAGGGCCAGTATATTCTTCATTAATAATAATACTAATTTTTACCCAAGGTTCTTCAACTTTTTCAATATAATTCTTTTCAGGCATCTCAGAAGGGTGGTTTACAAAAATTATAGATTCATCAGTCTTAGTAATTTTATATTTTACAGATGGAGAGGTCATAATCACATTTAAATCAAATTCTTGTTCTAATCTTTGCTGTATAACTTCAAGGTGCAACAAACCTAAAAACCCACATCTAAACCCAGATCCTAAGCTAGGCATATTAGTGTTTTCAACTAATAAGCTTCCATCATGTAGCTTCAATTTATCTAAAGCTGTTTTCAAAAGATTATAATCAGAGCTATCTACAGGATAAATACAGCAAAAAACAACAGGCTTTACCTCTTGGAATCCTTCTAATGGAGTCGTAATCTTACTATCTTTTTCTATAATAGTATCTCCAAGCATTACATCAGATAAAGTTCTAATATTAGCAATAATAAATCCAACCATGCCAGGACCTAAATGAGGTAAGTTTTTCTTTTTTGGAGTAAGAACACCTAGGTGATCTATAGTGAAAACAGCGTTTGTATGCATCATTCTAATATTCATATTAGGTGTTAATTTACCATCAATTACTTTTACTAATAAAACAATTCCAAGAAACTGGTCAAACCAACCATCAACAAGCAACGCTTTTAGCTCATTATTAATATTTCCAGATGGAGAAGGTGCTTTTTCTATAATTTTATGAATCACTTCATCAATCCCAAGTCCTGTTTTTGCTGAAACCTGTAAAGGGGTATCATCAATCCCAAGCACATCTCTAACTTGAGCACTCACTCCATCTACATCAGAGGATGGTAAATCTACTTTATTCAATACAGGTATTAATATTAAATCTTCTTCAATAGCTTTATAAATATTTGCAATAGTTTGCGCCTGTACACCTTGGCTGGCATCAATTAAAACTAAAGCAGCTTCACATGCTTTTAAAGACCTTTTAACTTCATAGCTAAAATCTACATGTCCAGGAGTATCAATCAAGTTTAAAGTGTATAACTCTCCATTTAAAATATAATTTAATGATACAGCTTGAGCTTTTACAGTAATTCCTCTTTGCTTCTCTACATCTAAAGAATCAAGCATTTGTTGTCGCAAATCTCTATGCTCAACACCTTTACAAAATTCAATTAATCGATCAGATAGCGTGGATTTCCCATGATCTATATGAGCAATAATAGCAAAATTTCTAATTTTTCTAGGATCAGTATATTCTATTTTCTTATTCTTGCTAATTTCATTACTCATATTTACACCCTAACTCTTCTACTAGCCTTACTAGCTCATTACATTTTTCTTCAATTTCCTCAGATGTTTTAGTTTGATCTAATTCTTCCCAAATCATTCTAATTCCTACTGATTTTTCTTCAGCAAGCTTATACGTAGGATATACATCAAATATCTTTATGCTTATGCTTTTATCAAATTTCATATTAATTATATTCATAACCATTGCAACTGGTAAATCTTTTGGCATCCTAAATGATAGATCTTTATGAATAACATTACAATTAGATAGAATATTATTTTGCATACTATTTCTATGATCTAATATAATTAAATCAAGATTAATTTCAAAGATGAAAAGTTTTTGCTTTATCTTAAAATGTTTTGCCATTTGGTTATCCAATTCTACCAACTTACAAACAGGATTGCTATTAATATGCCATTCACATCCATTTTGTAGATTTACTTGATTCTCATATTTTATATTTGCAAATTTTAAAAAGTCTTCAACTTCTTTTTTACATTCGAAGAAATCTTTTGGCTTCTGATTCCAATCATTTAACTTTGGCAACCAAACACAACTTAAATAATTATATTGTTTATCTTGTATAAACACTTTGCCAATTTCAAATATTCCATCACATTGCCAATTATAACGTAAATATTTACTTGATAAATGCAATAACCCAGAAATTAAAGATGTTCTTAAGTATGTTTGCTTAGATGTCATGGGATTATTTAATTTGATCAACCCATGGTCAAAAAACAAAGCATCTTTTTTATCCATAAATGAATTATTGCAGACTTCATATAATCCATTTTGAATCCAGAATTTACGAAAAATAAAATGCATATCATATGCAAATTTAACCTTTATATTATTTAAAGTTTGAATAGGAATATTATCCACACCATAGTATCGTATGACCTCTTCAATTAAACACGAAGAGTCAATTATATCATTCTTTCTCCAAATTGGAACTTCAACTTTAATCATGTTTGGTGTCTCAGATAAAATATTAAAATCCAGATTTGATAACGCTATTTTCACTTCATCATTAGAGTAATCATTTCCAGAAATTTCTCTCACTTCAGCAAAATTAAGTTCAATCTGCTGATTAATAGCATCATTAACTTGTTTATACCCATTTATAAAAGCATACCCACAATATTTTTCCAATAAATCGATTAAGTAATTTATAGCAATTTTTATATTAGATATATCCCCATAAGAATATTTTAAATTCTGCTCTTCATAATTATTAATAAATAAATATAGTTTTAAATTACTTATCATTGTCTCATCTATTTTAATTTCAGTTTGACAACCTAAAGCATTATTATTCAAACTATTACCATTTAGATTATTTCTATGCTCTAAAATGTCAGATTCTGATTGCAAATTCGTAATAAAAAAATTGTATCCAAATATATATTGAACATAATTTACAATATTTTCTAAACAATTTGAACTTATATTTATGCCAACAGAACTTAATCTATTAATAATAAAAATTGGAGTTTCAGGCTTTTTGCCATTAAGAGTATTTTTTAATTCTGCAAATGCAATATCATAATCTTTGCCAAAATCAGATAAAACATTTTCTCTATTTTCTAATATGTACTTATTTTCATAATGATCTATTTTTGAACCATTTTTAATCCTAAATCCAGCTGATATTTCTCTAGCAATACCAAAAATATTTAAAACATCTTTTCTATTAGCCGTAACTTCAATATCAAATAATTCCCCATTATCTAATAAATCCGATATAGATACATCTAAACTTATATCATGTAAATCTAAAATCCCATCAGATTTAATATTTAACCCTAATTCATCTGCAGAGCAAAGCATTCCACAACTTTCAATCCCACGAATATTAGCTTTTTGTAAAACCATACCTGTTTTAGGTATTTTAGATCCTACTGTTGCTAAAATCACTCTCATCCCTATGTATAGATTGGATGCTCCACATACGATATTATATGTTTCATTATTATATGTTTTTACAGTACATAGGCTTAATTTATCAGCATTGGGGTGTTTAGAAATTTCAATTATTTCTACAGATTTAAAGCCATCAAAATCACAAGAATGTTTCTGACATTCTATTTCAAATCCTCTATCAACTAACCGTATATCTATATTAGTCAAATCAAAATCATAAAAATCTTTTATCCAATTTATTGTAAATTTCATTAATTAATTCTCCGTAGAATTTCCATATTGTTTTAACCATGGGTAATGATTATCAGTTAAATCATGAATATTAGTTATTCCAAACTTAATCATTGTAATTCTTTCCAAACCAATTCCAAATGCAAATCCTTTTTTATATCCATATTTAGATAAAATATTTTTTCTAATCATACCAGCTCCAAGTATTTCAAGCCATTTTCCATTTTCGAACTTAACATCAACTTCAACAGATGGTTCAGTAAAGGGGAAATATCCCGGACGCAACCTAATTTCAACATCATCCTTTTCAAAGAACTTCTTCAAGAAATCTAACAAAAAACCTTTTAAAGTAGAAATAGAAGCAGAATTATCTATAATAAACCCTTCAATTTGGTGAAACATAGGCAAATGAGTTGAATCATCATCTCTTCTATATACATCTCCAATAGAATAAATTCTAAATTCATCTACATATTTTTGAGATTCTAAAGCTCTTATTTGCACTGCAGTAGTATGAGTACGCAATACATCATCATTTATAAAAAATGTATCTTTCTCATTACGAGCAGGGTGGTTTTTAGAAATATTCAAAGCATCAAAATTATAATATTCTTTTTCTATAGAAGGGCCATCTTCATATATAAATCCCATCTCTTGCATAATTTTGTGAATATATTCTTTAGATAATGATAGTGGGTGCAAATTACCTATAGCACTAGATACAGGAATAGAATAATCAATTTGATCTGTCGGTATTTGTTTGTTTTGAAAAGCACTGATTTTTTTTCTGTAAAAAAGGTTAAAAAAATCCTTTAGTTGATTGATTTCAAACCCAATGCTTTTTTTGTTTTCATTGCTTAATTCTGAATTTTTTAAATATTTTTTTAAGTAAGCATTTAAAATACCTTCTTTTCCAATAAACTTAGATTTTACTAAAATGAGACCTTTCATGTCTTTACATGATGAAATCTCTTCTTCAATATTTTGTTTTATACTATTAATTTCATTTTCATGAAGCATTTTGTGCAGGAACAACCTTTTTCACTAAATCTGCAAAATGATCAGGATTCATAATTGCTAATTCAGATAATACTTTTCTATTTAGCTCTATACCAGCAGTTTTCAAATGATTCATAAACTTACTGTAATTAATACCAAAAGATTTTACAGCAGCATTAATTCTTTGAATCCATAAAGATCTATAAACACGCTTTTTGTTTCTTCTGTCTCTATAAGCGTATTGCCACCCTTTTTCAACTCTAGATTTTGCAACACGATAACATGTAGATGATCTACCTTGATATCCCTTAGCAGCCTCTAAGATCTTCTTATGTCTTCTCTTTTTATTAGTTCCTCTTTTTATTCTTACCATTTTTTACCCCTTCACTTCTGCTGATTCTATAGATCTAACTCTTTTTGCTTTAATCTTAATGTATGGAGCCAATTTCTTGATCATCCTCTCATGAGAAGGATGTACATCAACTAAATCTGTAGCCTGCCTTTTCATATTTGTTGTTCTTCTTCTTAAGTTATGCCTTTTAAAAGCATTTCCTCTTTTTAGTCTAGTTGCAGATACATTAAGTCTTTTTATTAGCGCCTTTTTCGTTTTTAATTTCATATGAATCTCCGGTTCTATTGTCAATATTTAACACATTTTCTAAATTAAATCAAACTTTCTTTATTAATTAAATTTTCTTGTAAGATTATTAATGTTGCAATCCATTAACACAATTAGATAAACTAACGATAAAATTTTATGCAACTTTCTGCAATATGTAATTTTTACAAAAAAAATCGTATGATACATGCACAGGAGGTATTTTATGCATAAAGTAATAGCGATAAATGCTGAAAATATAAATAAATTAACAGAAGCGTCAGAGTGCATTGTGGATTTTTGGGCTGAATGGTGCCAACCTTGTTTAAATTTTATGCCTACTTTTGAGGAAGTTTCTAATGACTTTAACATTCCTTTTTTTAAAATCAATATAGATGATATGTCTTCAATTGCACAGAATTATGCTATCAGAAGTATCCCAACTTTAATTATTCTGAAAAAAGGTGAAGAAGAAGCAAGGCATTCAGGTTCTATGAGCTCTACTGACTTATCAAACTGGATCAAAACTATTATTTAATAATAAATTGAATTCAAAATTCAAACTACGTTTTAATATATCATGATTTTATAATCAACTATTTGTAAATTGGTCATAGTTATTCAATTGATCCTAATATTATTTTTATAAAATGATCCTAGTTATTATTCTATTAATATAATAATAATCAAATCACTACATCAATCTATATCTATGGTTATTTTTCATCAAATGCATTTATAATGCGTTATGGGATTTGCTTGTGGTTGTGTAGGTCTTCCTAATGTAGGAAAATCGACCTTATTTAACGTATTATTAAAGAAAGCTGTTGCTGAAGCTTCGAATTATGCTTTTTGCACTGTAGAGCCAAATAAGGGGCATGTAGCAGTATCTGATGCTAGATTAGAAATGTTATCTAAAGTGGAAGGTTCTAAAAAAATCATTTTCCCAACTCTGACTTGTATTGATATTGCTGGACTAATTAAAGGGGCAAGTGAAGGGCAAGGGTTAGGTAATAAATTCTTAGGCCATATAAGGCAAGTTGACTTAATAATGCATGTAGCAAGATGTTTTGATGATAAAGAAATAACACATGTAGAGGGCAAAATTGATCCAGTAGCTGATATTGAATTAGTAGAAACAGAGCTGATTTTAGCTGATATTGAATTACTTGAAAAATGGTTGAATAAAAAAGCAGATAGAAATTTGCGTACTAAAGAAGAAATGAGTTTAGCAAAAAAAGCAATTGACTTATTATCTAAAGGGATTTATTTATCTAGCGTAGAATTTGAAGATAAAGATAAAAATTGGCTGAAAACAATGGGAGTCATAACTATTTTGCCTAAATTTTATATTGCCAACCTAGCAGAAGAAGATGTTCAAAATGGTAATAATCATTTAGATAGTTTAAAAGCTGCATACCCAAATGAAATTATTATTCCTGTGTCTGCTAAGCTAGAAGAAAGCTTCTTAGATCTTGATGAAAAAGAACAGCAAGAAATGTACGAAATGTATAATTTAAAAGAAAATGGATTGAATTACGTTTTAAAAACAGGGTATAAGATGCTAAATTTGCAAACATATTTTACAGTTGGACCAAAAGAAGCAAGAGGATGGACAATAACTAAAGATTCTACTGCACCAGAAGCTGCAGGTGTAATACATACAGATTTTGAGCGAGGGTTTATTAGCGCAGATGTAATATCTTATGAAGATTTTATAGAATGTAATGGATCACAAGAAGCTAAAATTCAAGGCAAAATAAGACAAGAAGGTAAAAAATATATTGTTCAAGATGGAGATATTTGTAATTTTAAATTTAATGTTTAGTACAATACAAATCACAACCAATAACCATATCACACTATAATCAATAAGATTTATTCATTAAAAAAATCTGCATATTTACACTATATTATTAATAGTTTTACATAGATATAAAATTAATAATTACACAATTTTATATAAATATAAAATTATTTTAAACACTTTTTAGTATTTTTTTTAGATATCGATGGCAATATAGAAAAAAAAATGGAGGATGAATGAAATATAATAATAAATTCATATTATCAATAGCTATGGCATGCAGCATTAATGCTGATCAAGTATCTGACATGGCATTTTTACGACATGTAGTAGAGGTGGATATGTTTAAACATGTATCTAAAAAAGAATATACAGATAAACAAAATGCATTCTTAGCAAACTCAGATGCAAATGAAGTTAGCGCTATTATGATTAATGAGGGTGGAAGAAGTGTATACATTGAAAATAATGGAAGCGATGCATATTTAGTACCAAATACCATTCAACTTTCCTATCATACAAATCACCTACCACTAACCCCAGATCAAATTAATTTGATCAAAGATAGCAAATGTCATTACACAAATAATAATAGAATTGCTACAGTATTTGAAGCAGTGAAAAATGATCCAAATAATAACATTACAGAAAAAAAAGTTGCACGTAAGCTAATTTCTGATTATTACAATGGTGTAAACAAATTGTCTGAAAGTGCATTAGTAGCTATTATTATATCTGCTGATCTGTCTAATGATGGTGATGATAGTGATATATCAAAGATCAAATTATTAATTAATGATACAAGCAAGCATGCTTTGTTTGATAATCAATATGCTATTGCTACTAATACAGCTCAGAGAGAATTATTATTTAAAAAAGACGCAGCTATGTTTAAATTGCAAAATGCTATGGAAGCAAAATTTGGTCAAAAAGGACATGATGATCTAGCTAAATTATTAGAATATAAACCAACTGAATTGGTAGAATCATATGAGAAAATTGCAGAATATGAAATGATTGCAAATCAAATTAAAGATTTAGAGTACCTACTTGAAGAATTAAAAATATTGGAAATACATGAGAATACATCATCTAATTTATATAAAAAATTAGATGATTTGCATTTGAATGATAGTAATTCAGATTTGAATCCACAAGAAAAAGTTAAAAGGTTAAAAGATAAATTTGCCCAATATACTGTAGATGCATTCAATTCACTTAGATTAATTAGAGTGAATATAGATAGTGTCAAAGGATTTGGTGTTCTCAAAGATGAATTAGATGCATTTATAGATAAAGCTGATCCCAAACTATATCAAACTGCGCAAGCAATATATGATGCAATTAAGATTACTGCTGATGATACAATATTTAACGCAATCAAAGCAGATACAATAAAGGATATGATCAATAATCTACCTTCAAGTGATGATTTATCCACCATGTTTAAAGATTTATACACAACTATGGTTGAATCTGCTAAATATTATGAAAATATGATGATTGCAGGTGCAATTGACTTTAGCAATGATTTAGTTAAATTAAAAGATCAAGATACCAATGAATACTACAATAAATTATTTGCAGATTACTCAAGTTTCAATAGTCAAGAACTAACTGCACTAACTGCACTAACTGATGAAATACAATGTTTCATGAAAAAAGATAATCTAGAAAATTCAGGATTAGCCAAATTAAATAAAGCATTTGAATTGGCTAATAGTGAAAGAATTGATGAAACTAAAGTTGGATTCTATTACAAAAACACTCTATTAATTGACGAATTAGTTCAACAAGCTGGAGATATGCGTCATGATGAGGATGGAGCAGTACTAGGAGCATTTCATATTAATACAAATGGCATTGAAACATTGAAAAAAGAACTAATTGCACATTTTGACAAATACATTGAAAGTAAAAAAACTGTACTATTAAAAGAAGCATATATAGTGAACAATGCATTACATGCCAAGATCGATGAAATGACAAATGTTATATGGCAGATAGAAGGCACAAAAGAACCAGGTGGAGGCGAGGATCATCCTATTTTAAATATTATTAAAGATGAATTTACTGCTCTTTCAGATACTCTGTCAAGTGAAAAAACTTTTGATGGTGTATCAAATACAATCAGATCGATCGTATTTAATACTACTGGTGATCTTAAAAGCGTTATAGATGGTTCAATAGATCAATTAAATATAAATATGATTAACAAAGTAATAGCAAATTATAAGAGCATTACAGATAGTTTAAAGGCATTGGAAACTGAGAGTGTAAATCATATGAAGACTGCAAATGCTAGTACGCAATTATTAGATTCTGCTACTACTTCTTCTGCTTTATTATACAAAAGTGAATTAGAAAAGATGTTTGCAGATGCTAAGGAACTATATTCAGATGTGGCTAATGATATTAGTGCTCCAGATGGTGTTAAAATAGAGATAGGTATAAATTTACAAAATAATTTTGATGCATTATTTAAACAGGTCCCATCAAGCATACAAATCAACTTAGAGCATATGATTAATGGGCATTATCAAAATTATTTTCTGAATAGTAATATTCATGAATATATTGTAAAGAATGAAAAGAAAACCATAACAGAGCAAAAAAATGCTGTTCAAATAAAAATTGATCAATTAGTAGTAGATAGAGATGCTCTAGAAATTCTTACGAATGTAGTAGTAAAGCAAGCTAAAATTAGATCTTTATCATCTGTATCAAACTATATTAATACTGAAGATGCAGATATAAACAAACTAGCAGAAGAGTATGAAGATGCAAAAGAAGAATTTGATGCAACTCGTACCTCTATAATAATAACTAAACAAGTTACACAATAATCTGAATCATTAAGCTTTCGCTTAAAGTATATTGTTTGCTCCTAAAACATACATAGCATATCTATACTATGCAATAATTATACAATATTACAAGATTATTTAGATAATTCTATAATATTAGTGATTTGTTTGCGAATATATAGTATAATAAAGCAAAAGGAGATTGAGCAATGCAATTTATTAAACGCAGCATTATAGCCTTAGCACTATTCGCTTTATTGTACATTGGCTTTAAGGTAGGTAAACAAATAAAATCAGGGAAACCACTTATTGAATTAATCAAAAAACAAACCAATATTCAAGAAAGCAAAGCATTAAAAATCAGTAGCAAGCAAGCAAAGCCCTCACAATCTCCAGAAAAATCACAGGAATACTTATATAATAAGTCACTACAAAATCAATCGGGTGACGTGGATTTTAAAAATGTGAAGTTAATACCAAAATCACACAGTATTATATTTCATTCTACAACTCCATATATACAGTCTGCGCCATCATATAGCCCCACAATATATCCTTCACAGCATTCTTTTACTAGCAGACCAATACAAACACACACAAACCCGGCCAAATCCACTACAACATATCAAGAAACACAACAAAACACGCATGCCAGTGCTGAAATGAATCATAATATTAATAATAAAACGCGTGGAAGAGCAAAAATTATGAAGCAAAAAGCACGTAGAAAAGCAAAAAGCATAAAACAAAAAGCAAAATATATGAGAAGAAGAGCAGTTATAAATAATAGAAATGGCAAAAGAAGAGAAGGGTTAGCAAATCCTCCATATGTTTATGGCACAATTCCATCTGCTCCACTTTCTCCAAGAAATGATATATATACGCATACCATGCCACCAACCCCATCTGCTCCACCTTCTCCAAGAAGTGATATTGATACTACATCAAGCCACTCATCTCTAGGCAAGCATATTAATCCTATATACGCTGGAAGTGTAGCACCAATTCCATCTGCTCCACCTTCACCATATACTTCACCATATAATAGTCATATATCAAATTCACCTATACCACCTTCAAACCAAAATACTCAATCATCTACAAGTAGTGCACCTTCGAACAGTACACCACCTTCTATATCTCCAGACTATATACCATCAACTCCACGCAAAACTCCTTCTTCACAGCGCATCAATAACCCATCAAACAAATCACCTTCACCATATCCTCCACAAGGCAAATCAATAGATCAGCCTGCAAAACAAAAAATGGATTACTCTGCAACCAGAATCCAAGCTATATTTAGAGGAAAAAGATCTAGAAAAGAAGTTGCAAAAATAAGGTCAACATCTAATAATCAAATTGAAGTTCCAAATACTATGAATAGACCTACATATGTTAATGATTTCATATTTAATCTGATAAATGATTATATGAAATTTGAAGGTAAATATAGTGCTCAACTACAAAATAACAGCCTATCACTTTTTGAGGCTAACAATTTATTAAAACTTGCACAAACAAATAAAAATCAGTTTATAGATCGCGTAAAAAAACATTCTGAAACAGTATCTCAAATATCCACTGTTGATCTAAATAAGTATGATATTGAATATAATAATGTAATAAAAATGCATGATTACTACATAAATGAAGTTAAAAAAATCATCACTAAACTAGAGAAAGAGTTAAGCGCTCTGTTTGCACACTATACATTGCTAGGGAAGGGGTATGAGCACCAGATTACACATGCATCTTCAGTTAAGGAAATAGATATTATAATAGAATATCTTTATACTAATTTAGATCAATTTCTCAAGCAATTTAATAAGGTATCTGGAGATAACACATCATGTTGCATTGAACAATATAATAAAGTTGTTGGTATACATCATGATTATATAAAAGCTGCTCAAAAGAAACAAAAAGATAATTATGCAACCAAAATTCAATCTAGATTTAGGAGGAATAAAGCGAAAACAAAATTTGATAATATAAAGAGCGAACAAAAAAATAAGCAAAACAATGAAAATGAACAAGCTAAAGATCAGGAGCAAAATAAAATTGCAACTATATTACAAGCTGCACTTAGATCAAGAAAATCTGCAGCAATACTTGCTCAAAAGAAAGAATCGCAATATATATCAGAACATCCTTTGAATAGCAACAATGCAGATTTTCAAGAAATACCTCAAATACCTAGAAAGCGTAGTGGATCTATCAGGTCTAATTCTTCAGGATCTAAATCTATTGATTTAAGCTATTCTCCATATGATAAAAATTATATATACAATGTAATTATACAATTAGCATTACCACAAAAAGATGAAAAGGAATCAGAATACAAAATTCAAATTCAAAAATGGATTGATGAAATAATAAAGAATAAAGAAGAGAGGAATAAAGAAAAAAGTAAAATTAAGAAAGATATTTCACAACTCACAGAAGAAATGCGTAAAATAAATCAATTAATAAAACAAGATGAAGGTAAAATTCAAAATTTAAAACAGCAAATAGGCCTTAATGGTTCTAAAATATCAAATCACCACAAAATTATTAATAGCAAAAGAAACATAAAACAAGAAAAAGTAGATGATTTAAACAAAAAAATAGATGATTTAACCCAAACAAACCAAAATCTACATATTGAACTAAATACAAAAAACACACAATTAATAATTAATAAGAACACATTAGAGGAAATTATCAACAAATTATCCATCAAAAAACAAGAACAAGATAGTCTACAAAAACTGATCAATCAATTAGATATTGACCAATTTAATTTGAAGAAATTATTAAATATAAAAAACAAACAATCTCGAGATATAGCATTACAAAACTATATGAATAATCACCAAAATATAGTACGTAGATTAGCAAGCAAATTCTCATGAAAACACTTACCTAAAATCTAAATTTGCAACTAAAGAATAAAATCAATTTCTATATCAGAATTATTATAGGCTTATAAGCATTCAATTCAATATGCAAAACACAACTAACATATGACACTTATATAAGTAAATAAAAATATTTAATTTTTAACAGTCAACTTTTTCATATCTAAGCATTGCATATGAGACATGTGATATGTACAACAACCCAATAAGAAGGGCAGTAAGCCATATATATGTAGTTGCTAACACAATTAATGACGCACAAATACCAAATACTATATGACTCATACCGTGTTTTACATTGATTTTATTTAATGCAATTGTTTTGAATTTTCCAATCATACCAAATGATACAAATAATAAAGTAATTGAAAAAAAGGCAGGACACAATGATATTTTCAATACTTTTTCTACAGCAAGTGGAGTAAAAACTAATAAACCTGCAGCTGGAGCAGGAATACCTGTAAATGCCTCACTATCAGACTTATCACTAGAAAATCTTGCTAACCTGAATGCCATACATAATACAAAAAATATACAGCAAGACCATCCAAAATTAGCCCAATTTTGCAATTTATAAAAATATATTACTAAAGTAGGTGCTATAGAAAAACTTAGAAAATCAGCTAATGAATCTAATGTTTTCCCAAATTCTGACGAACTATTTAAATATCTAGCAATCCTACCATCAATTCCATCAATAAATGCTGCAGCGCAAATACATAGTACAGAATATTCAATTCCACCATTAAATATCAAATATATTGCTTGCATACCTAAACAAACTGAAATAGACGTAACAAAATTTGGAATAAAAAAAATTCTATTTTTAAAAAAATTTCTTACTCTCTTTGGTTTTTTTAACATTACCTTTTTCGAAATATGCTTCTTGTTTTTTAGCTCTTCATTATGAGTCTTATTCTTCTTAAATGCATTCTCATTATACATTACTTCAACTCATTCTTACTTGCTATAATTGTTTCGCCAGCAACAACTGTCTGGCGTTTTTTCACATGCACAATCATATTAGATGGGAAATATGTATCCATTCTACTACCAAATTTTATCATACCATATGTTTGCCCTATTTTAGCTTCATCATGCTCTGTAACATCTATAACAATCCTCCTAGCTATAAAACCAGCAATTTGCACAACAATACAATCAATGAACCCTTTAATAAATATAGCTAATCTCTCATTTTTCATATGAGTTTTCTTACCCCACGCAAATCCAAATTTTCCTTTTTCATATTTCATATCCATTATTTCACCACCAATAGGAAATCTATTTACATGCACATCGGAAAGCCTCAAAAACACACCAATTCTTGTCCATTTTTTATCAGGAAAATCTGGAGACTCAACTTCTTCTTCAATATCCACAACTATTCCATCAGCTGGACTCAACACAATCTCACTCTGATCTGGAATCACCCTATCTGGATCCCTAAAAAACCATATGCAAAATGCTGTTAAAAATAACCCAAATAACCCTAGATAATAGCTATAATAAAAAAATGCTATTGATGACAAAGCGCATATAATAATAGTATTATATCCATCAGACCTTACTTTATCCATAAAAACTCTCTTTATCATATTAATTTACTCTCTTTTCTTTCTTCTATATTTTCTTCGATTGATTTTTTTAATTTTTTAATTAAAGGAGTTTCACTTGCAATCATTTTCTGTCCTTCAGAAACACAAATTTCCAAATCTTGAGGAACATATACCTCAACAGTAGCTCCAATCACATTATTAGCGTAGGTAGACCCAATATTTAATATATCATTGCGCTTTACCTTACAAGAAACAAAATGGAAAACTGTATCAACTGAATGAGAAATTATGCATTTTATATCACCTGCAATAACCCATGAAATTTTCTCATTTTGCTTATATATATACTTATCACGAGACTCACCTGGAGAATATATTATATCTTCTATTTTGCCTTTTATAGGCATTCTGCTCACATGTATATCTAATATACCATTCAAAATTGTAATTTTATTCCATTTAATATTTTGATACTGATCTGATAATGTAAAATCAACATCATTATCTATAGATAGAATAATACCATCACAAGGTGATAACAATGCACTTGGGTTTGTTATGACTCGATTTTCATCTCTAAATAAAACAAGCAATCCAATAGCTAAAAATGCAATAAAACTCCCTAACACAAAGCTTAAAACCAATCCTATTGCAATGATTTTTGCTATTTTTGTTCCATCTTGACTAAGTTTAAACATATATAATATTCATACCATAATTGAATATAAAAACATATGTTGACTTTCAATATCCTATGATTTGTAATTTAAAATATTCAGTAAATTAACAGTTTCTGCATATCAATTGATTTAAAATTAAATTATGCCTTAACACTGTAATATATACTATAATTATACTAACCATTACAATTATATATTCAATATGACATAAATTAATATTTAATTTTTATATAACACAATCAAAACATCATACATTTTAGTTGATTGATTTAATATACAACTCATATAATCCAATTAAATTTTCCAAAAATTTAGATGTCATTTCTTTTGCATTATCTATTGTGGACTTCTTATCTAATGATTTTATCACTTCTTCCTGAAAGCTACCCAATAAATTTGCAAATCTTTCTCTAAACTGTGAAATCTCTCTACTTTCTTGAACAGACTGTAATTTGATATATGCATTTTTTAATTGCTGTTCTGCTATATTCTTCAATTCGATACCACTAGTATATGTTTCAACAGCTTGATTCAATGGCATTGTACCTTGCTCTAGCTGCATAGTAATTTTCTCTAACTCTGCAATGATCTCTTCAAAAGTCAAATTACTCTTGTTTTCCGTAATATTATTTGATGTCATAATCTATTTCTCCTATCTGCCATAAACATTCCTTGCTCTCACCATGCAATCTGCTTAATACAAAAAATAAATCTGATAATCTATTCATATATTTTGCAATATGATCACAGCGTGTATCTTCATCAAGCTTCCAAAATAAAATTTCAACACGCCTTATAACACATCGTGCTATATGCAAATGGCTAGATAAAATTGAACCACCTGGCAAAACAAAATTATTAGCATTTTCTAAAGCTTTAAAAAACTCATTACTCTCTGCTTCAACCCATGAATGATACTTATCATTTATCTCAATACTACCACCACTTATAAACCCACCAATATTTAGTAGTTGATTTTGAATACTCATTAAAGTTTTTTTCAAATTGTCTGGAGCATAATTTACAATTAATCCAATATATGAATTAATTTCATCTAAACCACCTAAAAATTGAATTAAATCAGAATTTTTATACACCCTTTTATTCATAATAGATGTTTTTCCTTTATCTCCTGTTTTAGTAATATATGGGCAGTTCATAACCTATTATTACCAAATAATTTACTAATATAAAAGCATCCATGATATTAGAATTGCAGGAACCATAGGAATATTGTGATTATTTGTTAATTTCTTATACAAAACAGATATCAGTAAATGAGAAATTGCAATCAAAAAGAAGAATAAAGAAATATTAGCAAAAACAATGCTAGAACCTGAAATCAATAAAAGTATATAATCACCTAACTGCATATATGCTTTTTTACTGAACTTAGAAAGCAAAAGAATCAAGCTAAGAAAAAAAATCATAAAACTAAATGATATTAATTTGAATTTGCAATAAAAAGATAATAAAATCAAAGATATCAAATGAATTTCCAGGTTCACTATGTCATAAACTATAGAAAAAGCACAAATTGCATAAAAGAGAATCGCCACTGCTAATTAGATCGCCTTATTCGCCTATCAAATACCATGATCTTATCACTAAACTTTATTACCCAGTCACTACTTTATTAGTTTGTCAAATAAAATAGTTTGTAAATATGATAAAATATTACTCCAAATCATATAAAGTATAAAGGCAGATGAATAACCTGATAGCATTATCGCTAGTATTAATGGAAATATTAGAATAAAATTATCTTTCTGATTCTTAAATGTGTTCCATTGTTGTAAAAGCATAGTAAGTACAAATAATATTGATAGTATTGATATATTAAAAGGTAATGTTTTAGATGTGAAACATTGCATTAACGCATTTAAAGAATACGGATCAGATGCAGATAAATCCTTGATCCATAAAAAGCCTGATGTTGTTGTATCTATACTAATAGAAACAATTGTATATAAAGGAATAAATAATGGAATCTGAAATAGTAAAGGCAAGCATCCACCCAATGGATTAATAGATTCTTTTTTATATAAAGTTAAAATAGCTTGCTGTATAGCAACATTATCTCCTTTGTACATTTCTTTGATTCTATCCAGCTGTGGTTGTAATTTCTGCATTTTAACCATAGAAATATGAGACTTATAAGAAAATGGAAGTAAAATAATTTTCATCACTAATGTCAACAAGAATAATGATATAATAAAACTTCCACAAATATTCATTATATAAGATAGAACTATAAATAATGGTTTTGTTATAAATGACATGAATCCATAATCTATAGCATTATCAAAATTACTTATTCCATATTTATTAGAATATTGCTTTAACAAACTAAGTTTTTTTGGACCAACAAAAATATAAAAACTCCAAGAAACTGATTCTTTCGGATTGATTTGCTTATTTACTGTATTAATTTTCATTGTTTTATTACTAAAATGATATGAATTATTAATAGAATTATGATCTGGAATAATAAATAATCCAGCGTAAGTAGATTCAAATCCAAACCAAGAATCTATATTTCTCATGTCACCAGATTTTGAACGTATAATTTTCCCATTTTGGTGATATAAAGGAGTGTTATTAGCAATATCAGCGCTTAACCATAGCCCTATATTAACCACTTTGTCTAATGCATTAAATACAGAATATTCAACTTTAATCATATAGTCATCAATGATTTGCATGCTTTGTATAAATATCGAACCATCTTTATTTTTCCAACTTAGGATCAAAGGTTTATCTTTTGATAATGTATTAGAATTGTATTCCCACTCAATATCTTTAGGAATGCATATATCATTAGATTTCCATATAAATTTTAAAAATGACTTGTTTTTTAATAAATCATAATTCTTATCATAGTACTTAACACTTAAATCAATAAATCTATTGTGTTGTAAGTCTATTTTACCATTTATACGTGAATCACTTATTGCTAAGCCATTCCCTATATAATGATCTGGCAACTTCGATTGTGTTTCAATTTGCGCGCAATTTACTTTGTTTTTTGTGCTGGCATTATATTTATTATAAAATGACCATATTAGCCCAAAAAACAGAAAGATATTTATATAAAAAAGATATTTTTTCATGTTCCTCAATAGCACCAAGATTATCTTAAAGTGCCAATATTTTCAATGAATAAATAAAGAGAGATGTTTTCAGCATACAAATTTCACATTTATTTAACATATTTTTTGTTTATAATATCAGTATGCTTTTGGTCTTATTATTATTTTCTATATCTATTAAATCAAATATAGATTCAAACTTTGATACAATAAAAGAATGCATAAATAGTTTGTGCAAAGATAATGCTATTTCTGATCAAGAAAAATCAAAACAAATTCAGAAAATAGATGAGATTCAAAGTGTCATTAATCATGCAGAACACAAAATCAAAACCAAAAAGAATGGATATGATGTTTATATAGAAAATATTCTTGGCTATATTCCTGTTATACAACATGACAATAATATGACAAGAAAAGAGTTTAATTCTAAACGAAATAGTGCAATTAAATATCTGGCTCAAGGAAACTTCAATAAGGCATATAAGCAATTTCAATATTTATCTAAAAATCAGAATTTTGACCCATGTATACATTATTATTGGATGGGAGTTATTGCTCTAAAACAAAAAGAATTCTTAAAGTCTATCTTACATTTTGGACAATTTTATAAATCTATGCATAAAAACAAAGGTACGCCAATTTATAATGAGAACTTAGATAAGATGCCAAGAAGTATTTTGAATATAGTTGAGTGTCTCTTTCATTTAAAACAAAAAGATAAATCTGCATTAATGTTAGACTTTTTTCATTCAAAATATAAAAATCATAGAAAAAGCATGCATGAAAAATATATTTCTCAACAAGTTCAACAAAGCCAGTATTAATCAGAGTTTTCAAGGCTATTTTATATTCTTAAAATAAAAAAACTTGAAAGTAGTAGCCTTAGTTTAGTACAACAGAAAATGTAGGATGCATTTACTTCCTACTTTCAACTCACTCAAAGGAAAACAATCAAAATGGAAAAAAACATATGAGTTTTATGCAAAATTTATATAAAAAATTCAAACCAGATAAGCAAAAAGTAATGGTTTATAATAATGAAAACTTTAACTATACTTTTTCTGATCAGGAATCATATGATGATTTATATTCAAAAAATGTAATTATATATCGTTGCATTAATCTAATAGCAAAAAATATAGCAAATATTCCTTGCAATTTGAAAAATGAAGATGGAATAATATTACACAATCATGACCTACACAAGCTAATTAAAAAGCCTAATAAACATAATAATTGGTTTTCATTAATAGATTCAGTAATCACAGACCTTTTATTATATGGAAATATATACTTGTTTAAATCATATGATGAAGTAATAAAATTGAATTCTAACGAACTAAAAGTAATTAGTGACTCTGCTGGCAATCCATATAAATACAAATATGGCAATAAAGAACATGGAGCAAATGATGAACAGTTATTACATATTAAATTAACTAATCCATACTCACCATGGGAAGGTATGAGTCCAATTGAAACGATTAAGAAATCAGCATCACTGTATGATACAATCACAAAATATAATAAATCTATATTAGATAATGGTGGAAGAATCTCAGGAGCTCTTATCTTCGATGAGCAATTGACAGAAGCGCAAAGGCAAATACTAAAAGATCAACTTAACTCTAATTATACTGGATCAGATAAAGCTGGGAAGGTTATATTATTAGAAGGCAATGCAAAATGGAAAGAAATGAGTATTTCACCCAAAGATATAGATTTCCATCAAGGCAAACTCAATTCTGCAAAAGAAATAGCTTTAGCATTTGGAGTGCCTCCAGTAATGTTAGGAATACAAGATTCTTCATTTAATCACTATAAAGAAGCAAGGTTGCATTTTTGGGAGGATACAATCTTACCACTTGCGAACATGATTCTAAATCAATTGCAAAGCTGGTTAGTACAAGAAGATAATCTGAAATTAGAATATGATTTTTCCAATATTCCAGCATTATTTGCAAAAACAGAAGATTACAAAAAACACATAGATAGTCTTTCATTCTTATCAGAGCATGAAAAACGACAACTATGTGGATATAAAAAATAAGGAAAAATATGAACATAAAATTAAACACTTACGAAAGAAATAAAGGTCCATTAACAATTAATCAACTAGATGAAAATTGGCTAAATATAGAAGAAATGCTTAATAATTTAGAAAACACATCAAATAGAGCAGAGTTAATACATCACATTCAATCAAAAGATTGGACATATAAATTGAAATCTGGTTTTATAGAAATAAGTCAAGGAGCAGCAATAAAAGCAAAAATTCTATTAGATCAAATATATGATAGAAACAGCATATTAAATCTTCATTTCATTGAAAACAAAGATGAATTTAATGAATCTAAATATAATAATAACGATATAATTCTTATTCCTAGTGGACAACACCTCTACTATTCAGACAGTAGTAAGCAATGGGCGTATGCAGCGTTTATGGCCTATAGTAATGATGATGATGATAAAAAGCAATCAAAATAGTTGCAATATACCAGCAAATTTAGAAATCAAAAGCATTAATAGTGATGGCATATTCGAAGGATATGCAAGTGTATTTGGAAATTCAGATTTGCATGGAGATATCATTCACAAAAAAAGTTTTCAATATTCACTGAAAACTAATATAGATAATATACATATGCTTTTTCAACATGATTTAAGTATGCCATTAGGGAAATGGCTTAAAATTGAAGAAGATGAATTTGGGCTTTATGTACAAGGTAAGATATTTAGAAATCTATATATGGGACAAAAAGTTTGGGAAATGCTCAAATCAAAAATAATATATGGTCTTTCAATAGGTTTTATACCTATAATATATAAAAGAGAGGCACATATAAGGACAATCTTTCAAATAGATTTGCATGAAATATCTATTGTAAAATGTCCTGCAAATCCAAAAGCATATATTAAATAAATAATATTGCAATTTTACATTAAGTTTATTGTTTAAAAGAAAAAAGGAAAAAAAATGAACACAATCAATACAAACGATCAGAACTTTCAAGATGCTTTGAATGTTTTAGGGAAATCTTTTCATGAATATAAAAACAATTCAGCAAAAACAGAAGAGCAAATCAAAGACAATCAACACAAAATCAAGGAAGAACTATCAGAATTGAAAAATAATATGAAAAAGCACGTTAATCTAGAGATAAAATCTATAAATGAAACACACCCAAGCACATGGGGGAATAATAATTCAAATGTAGTAAATCAATTTGGAGATTATGTACGCACAGGAAAATCTACAGAAACTAAAAGTGCAAATCAAGAGGATATGGGAGGGTATGTATGCATACCAAATCTAAACCAATACTTATTAGAGCAAACTAGCTACTTATCTCCAGTAAGAGCATTTTCATCAACTTATAAAGTATCTAAAGGCAATTCATTTGAGTTAATGTTTATGGATTCATTTAACGTTCAGGAACAAAGCATTGACCATGAATATGATAATGAAAACTCAACTACTGTATCATTTCAAAAACACCTCATTGAAATGCATGCAATCGAAGCATGTGCAAATATCACACAAGATATGATGTGCCAACCAAGACCATTGAATTTTAATGAATTTGTAATCGCAAAAGTTGCAAATGATATTTCTAAAAAAGAAAGGCAATTATTTGTAGATGGTGTGGAAAATAAAATTGATAGTATTATTCCATCAGATGACAAATACATTGTGAGAGGTAAATTTGGATATGAAGCAGCAATGCAAATGGTCAGTAAGCTTCCAGAAGAATTGCATGATAATGCAAAGTGGTTAATGACTAGAAGTATGTACAATGAATTTCTAAAACTCAATGATAATGCTGGAAGGCCACTTATTAGGATAGACTCTAATCATCATTCTTTCTTGAATTACCCAATTCATTTTATGCCAGAATTAGAAGGAAAAGAGTGCAAACTGATTTTCTGTAACCTAAACAGCGGTTATGCAATTGCAGAGCATGAGCATTTGTTTGCATTACATGATAAATACAGCAGGAAACCATTAATTCAAAATTATGTTAGAAAACATATTGGATCTAAAGTAATTAGACCTGATGCATTTGTAGGGTTTATAGATTCAAAAGAATCTGGAAAAGAATAAGAGTAAATTAAATGTCTTACTCTTTACAATTACAGAAAGAAAGCTCTGAATTACCTGTAGATTTAGATTTGATTAGAAAGCATTTCAATATTCCTCCACAACAGAATGATGAATATATTGAGAAAATCTTAAGAATAGCAATTAGTCAAGCTGAAACATATACGGATAGGTCAATTGTGCAAAAAACATGGTGTTATATTAATAAACAAATCAAAGTTTATTTGCCAAAATCTCCCATCACAAACATTATTTCTGTTGAAACATGCAATAGTAATAGCAGTAATTTCAGAGCGACTAAATTTTTTGATCAAATAATACACACTGATTATCGAACTATCATATTAGATAAAAGGTTTCTAAATAAAAAAATTAGAATTACATATGATGCAGGTTTTACAAAAGAAACATTACCTCAATCTATATTGCAATATATATTCCAGCAATTTGATGTAATATATAGTGGCACAACTGTAATTGAAGATCAAATCAAATATAATAGTGTATTGTTAAATTCATATAAAAGCATGAGTAATAAATTTTAATGAATACTAATAATCGCTCCAAAAAATGGAGCTATATTATGCAAGGTAATGTGCCACGGTTAAGAGAAATAATTGAGCCAATCAAGATAAGTGAAATGTTTTTACATGGAAAATATGTACAATCAGAGCATAAAAAAGAACCAATATGGTGTCACGTAATACCATTAAACTTACACCAAAAGCAAAAAGGGTTAATACATAATTTTTTTGGCATTGTTTGCAATATTAATGTAGAAATATTTGATATAGGTGTATGGAATAATAAATATATTAAAATCAATTCTTCATTACAACCAATTAATAAGAGATATGGATATTTTTTTGCAAAAGAAATTACTCAAACCACACTATTAAATACTGAAAATATACACATCACAAACAATAATCAAGGAATATAAAACATGAATCAAAACATACAAACATACAATCAAATTATTATTAATATTGCTCAAAGTATATTTCCATCATCATATATAGGATTAGAAAATCATAGTGCACAAAATGCTCTAAACATTGAAATATCTGATTATGCTGAAGATTATGAAGAAATATCTATAAGTTATCATGCAACATTACGCAAATTTAAAATCAACAATACATATTATGAAGACTTTCTTAAATTACAAAGCGCAATATGCAAAATAAAAGGATGCCAATATTGTAATATTGATATAAAAAAATCAACTATACAATTTAAAATCATTGCTAAAAAACTACCAACAAAGGATATATATGAAGCTAAGTTTAAAATATAAAAATGACCAAAGTGGTAAAAGCCTTCTCACAAATAACTGTTACCAAACTTTAGAAATCAATAACCTGATTAGAAGAAGTGCAAATGGAGAAGCAATCATACAATATGGTACTGGATTAAAATACAAATCTACTATATATGGAACAGGGTATACCCCATATATTAAAATGCATGAAATATTATGTTTAGAATGTGAAACCAGAATATACCAAAGCGTCAGAAAAGATGAAACAATACATGTTGAGCATAAAATTGTACCTAATTCTCTGTTTTTCCAACCAACTGAAGGAGAAATAATTCCATTTAGCCTCATAAATCACATTCACCAATTAGAAGATGGAGAAATAAGCTATAGGCCATTATTAGAAGTAGTAGCAACAAACCTAACATTTGAAACAAAAAACTTAAATTCAGTTTGGCAATTACAGTTGGAAGAAGTATGAAGATAACTTTTCTTGGGATTAAAAATGAAACTAATCTTCACAGCATAAGTAACCATACAGCACAAGAAAGTACGTTTCAAATTAAATCTATCAAAATATCACAAAATGTAAATAATAAATCTCAAGCAGTTATTATTATATATATACGCAATATTGAAGAAATAAACTTATTAAGATACTGCCATCTTATATATAAAAACAATATCATATTTATTGGGAAAATTCTGAATAAAAAAATCACTGAAAACTGTGTAATATTTACTGCTATATCAGAGCCTAATCAGGACAAAATAAAAAAAGAATTTGAATTAGATCCAATCAACGAGGTTTTCAACCCTGAAAAAAAACCATTAAATGATATATTAAGATTTAATTCTGTAATGCAAGTATTTAACATAAATAAACATAATGATACTAATTATCAAACAAGTGTGGTGAATAATACTATATATACCAAAGAATATATATTACCTAACAAAACACAAACTTCAAAATGTAATATTAATATTCACTGGACTAAATATAAGCCGCAATTTATAGACATAATCAAGTGCATGCCATATATGACTGATCAAATAATGCAAAATATCAGAAATAATTTGCCAAAGAAAAATAATAAAATAGGTAAATATATTGTAGATCAATCAATCGTATTGGCAGATAAAGAAGAATATATATTAAGAACAATAGAGAAAATCAAAAAATCTGAAACGTGGGAAATAAGCACCCATATACAAAATATAAAAAAATTTGATATCCATTTAAAGGGTGATCAATATATTCCACAATATAATAAATGGAAGCAAAATACCTATTATGAACTATATGATAAAGTAAATAAAAACAATGTAGTATATGAATGTATACAAACTCATTATTCTGATAAAAATGGCAATGATGAATATTGGGTTAAACACTACTCACAAATTGCATTGGCAAATAATAATGGATTAAATGATACTTTATTTAATAGTGAAATTGGCCAAAATATATTTAAGCAGCTACTAAAGATCCTTAATTGTTATATCAAAAAAAATGCATATGATTATATGGTATCAGTAACTGGACCTTGGGAATATTGGGCTTTCATCGAAGTTATGGATAAAGTTCAATTTATAGACATAAATAACCAAATGAGATATGCTCACGTTTTCTCTTATGAAAAGATATTTCAATATGATAAGAAAGAAATTAAATTTATATTGTACTTTTCTGAACCTAAGCAGCCTATACAATCTGAAATAAGTGGATATACCATGGATGATAAGCAGTATTTCGCAGAGCAATATATTAATCTAACATCCATAGAGCATTATGAGAATTTTGTTCTACAAAGAAACTATGATCAAAATGAAATTGAATTAGATGCGAACAAAATGAAAGTGCAATATATAAAAAACAACAATCAAGAAACAGGAATACAAATTATAAATACAGCAAATTATAACAAACAAAGTAAAAAATTATGCTTTGAACTATATAGAAAGGAGGGCATATGAGTATTTTAGATACTTTTGATACCATTGAATTAGATGAGCCACAACAATCTGAAATTACGGTCATATTGCTACTATGATCAATATATCAATCAAATTATTTCAATTTATTAGATCTGTTTTTTCATTTATATGGGGATTTTTTTCAAAAAAGCAGACAGGACAAAAATTCTTTTTCTCAACAATATCAGATTTCATGAAATTTATAAAAAATTCAGATAAATCTTCATTCATACATAAATTGACTGGAGAACAGCATGTAAATATAATACTCAAAAAAACTATTGAAAGTATTATGAAAGAAGATATACATCATAAAGATAGGAAAAATGCACGTAAAAGGAATATACTACTACATAAAAAAGAAAAAAGAAGGAAACATTTAATGCTATTCTTAGCATTTTTTGGCCTATCATTCTGCTTGACTATCTTAAGTGTGATTTCTAACTTATCATCTGAAATGATTTGTATTCTTTCAACTGCAGCTGGAATATTTGGATCATGCTTAAAAGATGCATATGTATTTGAATTTGGATCACGCCCTGATAAATCAAACGACTACCATGAATAAATGAACAATCAAACAGTAGTAATATAATATAATTTCATGCAAGTTCATCATATAATCAATATAACTCTACCTAACTTCAATACTACTTCAACTTTCTATCTGATCTAGCAATGCTTATTTAATGTGCAATCATACTTAAACATTAATCATAAATCTCATATATCATATATCATAAATATACTCATTTAATCCATAATAAATTCAATAACTCTCAACAATTCAGCAAATAAAAACCAAAATCATATTTATTTTCATATTTATTTGATTTACCATATAATTATAGGTAATTTAGAAGTACATGCATAAATATATAGTTATGAAATTCGGAGGGTCAACACTATCTGACATTAATAAAATAAATAATTGTGCAAATAAAATTATTTCTAAGTTTAATGATTATTTTCCTATAGTTGTGGTATCAGCTATGGGAGATACAACACAAAATTTATCAAATTTAATATCTAAAATCACATCACAGCCCACTAGTTTAGTTGATAGCGCAAATCCAATCATGTCACAATATAATCAACATGCTAATTCAATAAAATCAACTACTATACAATCTAATATTGCAACAGATCTCATATTATCTACTGGAGAAATGGTTAGTGCTGGAATGCTATCTTTAAGTTTAAATGCTAAAAATTACAAATCACAACCAGTATGTGGATGGCAAATGCCAATGATTACTAACAGCAACCATGGATCTGCTAAAATTGAAAAATTATCAAAAAATTATATAAATTCTTTAATCCAAAACCAAACAATACCAATAATCACTGGATTTCAAGGGGTTTCTCCAGCAAATAATATTACAACTTTAGGTAAAGAAGGGTCCGACCTTACTGCGGTAGCACTTGCAGATCAATTTAATGCTCATTGCTATATTTACAAAAGTGTTGATGGTGTTTTTACATGTGATCCTAACTCAAACCCTGGTCAAAAAATCAATCAACTTAGCTATGATAATATGCAAATTGCATCAGAACATGGAGCACAAGTTATTTATCACCGTGCTGTAAAGTATGCAAAAAAACATAATGTAAAAATATTCATACAATCTGCATTTACTAAAGCAAATGGCACTACTATATCTAACTCACCATCAAATCAAAATATTATTACAAAACAAAGAGCATTTCTCACAATTTTAAATCAAAACAACCCTATACCTAATGGTCATGCATTCATATCTTATGACCAGAAATGGTGCCTTTTCTCAAATCAAAAAGAATTACAAAACTACCTAGAAATATGCGATGCAAAGATACAAAACCCTAAACATATTAAAATCACGTTAATACATCCTCAAAAAATCATAAAAGAAAACTTTATTCAAATTGCAAAAAAATATTCATCAATTTATTCATGTATGGAATCATATTCATGGATCTGCGTACAAAGTAAGCATGTCAAAGACTTAGAGCGTGAGCTTCATATAGGCTTCATATAAACCCACACCAATTCATATATACTGATATAAACATAAAGGCATTATTGCATAACGTATTATTAAGTGTTATTACATAAAATGTGGAAAATACATTACAAATAATAGCACAATTAGTTAAATATCAATCTATAACTCCTTTAGGTTTAGATTGTTTGAGGTATATTGAATCAATGTTAAAATCATTAAACTTTGATACTGAAATTGTAAAATATGGCCCAGTGTATAATATGTTCGCAAAATTGGAGAAGCCTGGACCACATATTTGCTTTGGTGGCCATATTGATACAGTTCCACCTGGAAATCTATGGGCAAATGATCCAAACCAACTAACTAGAAATGGTGATGAAATTTCTGGTTTAGGAATTGTAGATATGAAAGGATCGATAGGCTGCTTCTTATCGATTTTACAAAACCATATAGATGAAATAAACGGAAGTATAAGCTTACTTCTAACTACAGATGAAGAAGGCGATGCAACTGATGGCATAAAACGATATATAGAAGAAGGGAAAATCAAAAATGAGCAAATTGATTTGTTTATATTAGGAGAACCAACCTGTAATTCTATTGCTGGAGATTCTGTCAAAATTGGAAGAAGAGGAAGTGTTACTGCAGTTCTAAGTTTAGAGGGATCAAAGGGTCATATTGCATATCCAGAATTTGCAAATAGTGCAATTAACCCTCTTGAAGACTTAATTAGCGAATTTAACAATAAATCTATTGGAGAATCTAATCAGTATTTTGAAGCCACAAGAGTACAAATAACAAGTATAAACACACCAAATCCTGTAGAAAATGTTATTCCTGGAAGCGTAGAAATTGGTTTTGGAACAAGATTTAATTCAAATTATAAGGGTGAAGATATAATCAAAATATTATCTGAAAAAATTGAAAGAATATGTACAAAATATAAAGTGAAATATTCGATAACATGGAAATTGCATGGAGAGCCATTTATTATTAATGATAAAAACATTATAAATTGGTTAGATAAAAACATTCAAGATATCACAAATAATCCTGTGAACTTTAATGCTTCTGGAGCTACTAGTGATGGTAGATTTTTAACAAAGTTAGGTCCTGTCGTAGAAATAGGGTTAGAAGAGTCTGAAGCTCACCAAACAGGAGAAAAAACCACTATCCAAAATATCATGCAATTAAGGGAAATTTTCAAAAAACTATTATTAAACTTAGATACTTTTCCTAAATTTCAGGTATAAAATCAAACTTAGATGCTTTTTCTAAATTTAAATATAAACTACATGTTAATAATATTAACGATATTAATACAAATAAATGCAGTAATAAAATAGATTTATTATTAACAGTAAAAATACTATCAATTGGTTAGATATGAAAATATTCAACAATAAAACTATAAAGTAATTTTACCCTCTATATACTATACTCTACATATATTTTAAATTTTATAACATTTTATAACATTTTATAATAGATTGCTTAATTTCATTGATTAATCATGCTATAATTCAGGAAAATGTATAGGTTTATTTTAAAGATTTCAGATGAAAATATTATAGGGTGCGTTGTTAATGAATTGAACAAAAAAATAGCAACCAATACAATAGATCTAAATGGGTTTAGCAATGGAAACATTAGTGACTTTTATAAGTTTCAAAAATGCATATATGATTTAGTTAAAAATTTAGAACATAATATTAAAGTAAAATTAAAAGATACTGTTATACTATTACCATCAGAACAAATACAAATCACTTATTTTTCTACTAAAATCAAAATGAAATCAGCATTCTCAAAAGAACATATGCAAAAAATGATACATCAATTATATAAAATCTGTGAAAAAAATGAACTTTATCTGATAAAATATTTCCCATGTACAATCAAACTAGATAATCAAAAACTAGATAATCCTATAGGAATGTATGGGAAAATTTGCGAAATAACATGGTCTACTTTCTATATTCCAACCAATATGATTAAAAATTTCAACACTATATTTTCTAATTTATACTTAAAAGTCATTGATTATAGTATACATGATTATGAATTAATAGATTCTATATTAGATTTTGATGAAAAGAAATTAGGTTCAACCATAATTAATATTAAGAATGATCATACTATGGTATTTTCTATAAAGAACAATATACCAATTCAAATTTTAAATATACCAAATGGATATAATAATATAGATCATGAGATGGCAATCAAACTTAATATTACTATTAGTCAAGCTAAAAGTTTAAGACAAAAATATTGCAGTGGTATTTTAAATGAAGATGATAAAAATCACCATATTAAACTATATAAGCGAACTGAATCAGAAAACACAATTTCACAATACGAAATAAATCAAAAAACATTACCATCTATTAAAAAATTAATTTCTAATTTAAAGAATCAGCTTGAAAATAAGGTTGATGAAAATAATAGGTTGTTTTTCATAGGTGAATTTGCAGAAATATCAAGTATAGAAGTTTTATTGAAAAAGTACTTTCAACAGAATATTTATCTATTTAATAATTCTAATATTACTAATTTAAACATGCGTAGTATTCAATCATACATAAACAAGACACAAACACAGAAAAAGAATCCAAATCATTCTTATAAATTTTATCATTATATTTTACTTGGGTTAAAAAAAATTTATGATATGATTAAGAAGTGGTTAATGGAGAAATGATGAAAAAAAATATGAACCTTAGAATTGTTGTGTTAGGGGTTGGTGGAGCAGGGTGTAATGCTGTCAACAATATGATCCAAAACAAATCTGCTAAAGATTCTGTAAAGCAACAATTAAATAATATGCTTAGCGCTAAAGATGAATCTATCAAAGATAGTGATTTATCTGGTATAGCATCAAAAGATTTGAATGAGTCTTTCGACATTGAATTTGCTGTATGCAATACTGATATTCAAGCATTAAATGAATCACCATGTGCAAAAAAGATACAACTTGGAGTAAAATCTGCTCAAGGATTAGGAGCTGGATCAAAGCCTGAATGTGGTAAAAAAGCTGCAGAGGAAAGCTTAGATTCTGTGATGGAATTTTTAGATGGTACAAATATGGTTATAATTACTGCTGGAATGGGTGGTGGAACTGGAACTGGGGCAGCACCAATAATTGCAGAAGCGACTAAAGCAGCTGGCATACTAACCCTTGCAGTGGTTACCAAACCATTTGATTTCGAAGGATCTTTCAGAATAAAAACTGCGGAAAAAGGTATTGAAGAGCTTCAAAGCAATGTTGATACATTAGTAATAGTTGCAAACCAAAATCTACATAGCATTACAACAGGGAACACTCCATTTATGGATGCTTTTGGAATTGCAGATAAATTCTTAGCTGACTGTATTGGTAGTGTAGTGAATATCATTAAAAATCCTGGATTAATTAATGTGGATTTTGCTGACTTATCAACTGTTATAAAAGATAGAAGAAATAAAGCTATGATGGGAAGTGGCATTGCATCTGGAGAAAATAAAGGAGCAAAAGCTGCAGCTACTGCAATGTCTAACTTACTATTAGATTTCGGAGATTTTTCTTGGAAGAATGTAGATCATGTATTAGTTTGTATTACAGGTGGTATTAACTTAAGTATGGATGATGTTTCTGATGCAACACAAAAAATAAATGAAGAAATTTCAAGTGATGCACATATTATTCTTGGAGCAACATTCGAAAATGATATGGATGATGCGATTAGGATATTTATTTTTGGTACAAGTAAAAAAAATGAATATGAAATCAAAAGTGAAAATATAAAATTCAGCAATGAAAATGTCAATGTACATTATCAAGATTCTCTTTTTGTTGGATCACAACATAACTTGAATGAGCCAAACAATGAATTTAAACCTACATATACCAAAGAAGACACTCAACAACAAAATACAAAACAAAAGAGTATATGGTCAAAAATATGGTCAAAAAAAGAAACAAAAGATGATGAAATATCAGTAAAAAATGAAAAGGCTCCAGATTTTTTACAAGATAAATAATAGTATTCCCATTAATTATCTGTATATTTATTCATTTTATAATCCTTCTATTAAGCATTATGTATTTTAATACTTTATATTAAATGTACTCTTCATATTTTTTTCTTATAAAGCAATATAGTGGTTTAAATTGCTTATCATTTTTCTCATAAGAAATTATTTATAAGTTCTATTGCAGTACATGATTTTTTTATCAATGTTAATAGTTTAAAAAAAACAAAAACTTACTTCAATGGTTTGTTACAAAAGTATGAAAATGAAAGTTAGGAAAAATCTCACCTACCAATCTACAAGATATTATAGTAACTAATCATGGAAGCAATAATTAAATATCAAACATAGTAAAAATTATATAACCAATAACAAACTATCATTGCATTAGATCAAAACAGCTTAAGACTTAATACTATTATTATACAAAAAAATATCTTTATAGTCACTTAATTGTTAGGTGCACTTCAAATTATGCTATTCTATAAATCATATAATGGCTAGAATACACTTCACTTTCACTGCAGATAAAATTAGGAATAAACTCATATATTAAATAATTGCTATCTTATAAATGCAATTAAACAACATATATTAATAAAATATGTATTAATTAAACTAATAATATAAATGTTTATTAAAATATCAAATTGGAAGTGATATTTTAATATAAAATAATAAAAGCGCAAGCGCATCGTTCATCTAAACATATTAACAAAGTGATTGATCAAAACTATTTATTGAAATTGTAAAACATAAATATTTAAGCTTTATATTATAATACATTCATGCTTTTTTATTAAATAATAAATATTTCATATCAATTCTGCATAAGTTATGTAGAATTTCCTCTGAATGTTTTGCAGAGTTCTTTATTTGTTTTTCTATTTCTGAATATAGCATATCAATAGATAGCTTTTGAATCTTTAATTCATATTTTTGAGTTGCATTTTCAACATCTGAAAACAATATATTTTCCCTATCTGCAATCATCATATCATACTTATCTGTCAGCTGTTTTTCATATGCGTTTAGTTTTTTTTCCATATTTTTCTCAAAATTCTCATATTCTTTTTCCATATATAATTGATCTAAATGCAAATCTTTATAAATTACAGATTTTTCATGAATTTGAAACTCTAAATCACTCATCTGGTTTACAATTGCATTTTTATATTCAGAAATAAATCGCATAATATGAGGAAAAGCAAATTTTTTAAAGATGACTCCCGCTATTATAAAAGATATTAATTCATATAAAAATTTTACTGACATATTTTTTGAACTACTTTCAATGCAATTTTAGCAATCTCTGGCTTTAATTGATTTGTAAATTCAACTCCCCATTTATCTAAATCATCAGTATGCTTCTTCATTCTGATTTCATTTTCTATATTTCTGCTTTTTATAATTTCTTTATATTTGGTATCAAATTCATTGCTAATTTTCACTAAGTTTTCATCAATTAAAGTGTCCATTTTATACTGGTACTTTTTGATAATATTCTGACTCACAGTGATATCATCGTTCAACTCTTCAATTTTATTTTGTAAATCTTTAATATGAGAATTCCTTTTTATCATAGAGTTCATTATTGATGGTACAAAAAACATATACATCAAAACAATTAATACAGAAAAACTAATAGAAACCCAAAATATTTGACTAACAAACCAATATATATCTATTTGAGGGATTAGCGCCATAATATCCTCAAGTAGAAACTATAAGTATAGCTATAATAAAAGATAATAATGCCAAAGATTCTAACAAACCAGCACCAACAAAAGCTAGAGTACTCATGCTATCTTTAGCTACAGGATTATTACTTATTGCTGAAAATAAAGATGAAAAAAGTCTAGACAACCCTAATGAAACACCTATTAATGGCAACAAAGCTATTGCTGCTGCAAACATTTTAACACTCATAATTAGTGTAAGTATAAAACATCTTTTAAAGAAATACAAGAAAGCAGCACAAAAATATATGCCTGAAAAATTGCAATTGCAAGCTCAAAAAGCAATATTGCTGAATACCCTAAAATAGGAATAAATTTAATCAATCCTAGTGTGACTGAATAATGCAAAATCACTTTTAAAACTATATGCCCTGCAATCATATTCACGCATAAACGTAACGCCATTACAACTGGCTTCACAAAAAACAATGCAAATTCAATTAAGAATATTAATGGCACAATTGCTGTTGGAATTCCTTTTGGTGTGAAAAGTGTGAAAAGCCTCAACCCATGCTTCCTAAACCCAACAATAATAGACAGTAAAAACACATATAGTGCTAACATAAATGTTGTCATAAGATGACTAGTAAATGTAAATGAATTTGGTAGCAATCCAAATAAATTCCCTAAAATTATAAATATAAATAAAGACATAAAAAATGGCACATATGCTTTAGCTTCTTTTTTTAAGTATTGCTCAACTAATGAAGATATAAAATTATATATCATTTCAGTGAAAATTTGAAAATAATTTGGAATTAAATTTAACTTATTTCTATTAAATGAGAAAACAACACTTGATGCTAAAAGTGCAAACAACATGAATAATGCAGAATTTGTAAAAGATACATCTAACCCAAATACTTTGATTGGAATAATGGGCTTGATTATAAATTGATTTAATAAATCCATAATTACATTATATACAAATGGGGGTAAATTTAAATAAGAAGATTAATCAAACATACTATGCATAGTATTTATGGCAAATTTATGATATTTAAGTATATGTGTGCCCGTAGCTCAGCAGGACAGAGCGCAGGACTCCTAATCTTGAGGCCGTGGGTTCAAATCCCTCCGGGCACGCAGACAAGAATTTCAAAAAACTAAATATCATAGGAGGGATTAAGACTATGAATGAAATGAATAGTTAAAACCCTCCGGGCACGCAGACAAGAATTTCAAAAAACTAAATATCATAGGAAGCTACCAAATCAAAACATATAAAATATATTTAAGTATAAATAGTGAAGCTGATGAATTAAAATAAATATATGTCATACCTGACAAAGATAAATTATTATACTACATATACCTCTATATGAATTTGAGATTTTATGATTTTTTGCTTAGCCTGCTAAAAATACTCAGCAATTCATCAAGTTCAATATCATTATTGAAGTGTATGATTAAATCACCATCTTTCCCATTTTTAGTAATATTGACATTAAATCCTATATTTTGAGATAAATTTTCTGCTATCCAAGAATATTCTGACTCATTTACATTGGAAGGTATTACATTCTTCTCTTGGGCAGATTTGCTTTTTGAAGAATGTTGAGAATCACCATTATCTCCCCCTATTATTTTCACTCCCTTTATCGATTTTGTTATAGATTTTTGAATTATATGCTTTCTTTTTGATTCAATATCTTTAACTGAGCCTTTTTCTTCTACAATACGATTTGCATCTTGAATTATTTGATCATAATCAATATTTTTGCTACTATCTATATTTTTTTGTAATAATGCTTTTCCATGTCCAATTGTCAGATCTCCATTTATGATTAAACTTTGCACTTCTATAGGAAGCTTCAATAATCTTAATAAATTCGCAATATGACTTCTACTTTTTCCTACTTTTTTAGATATTTCTTCTTGTGTCAAATTATATTCTTCCATAAATCGCTTATACGCATTTGCTTCCTCAACACCATTCAATTGATCACGTTGAATATTCTCCAAAATATTAGCATTTAGAATTTTTTCTTTCTCCCAATTTACTATTCTAGCTGGTATAACATTCAATCCAGCAATTTTAGATGCACGAAACCTTCTTTCTCCTGATATAATTTTGAATTTTCCATTCTCTTTATAAACAGTAATTGGCTGCAATACACCATTTGCTTTAATTGTTTCTGCTAACTCTTCAATTTTTCTTTGATTAAAATGCACTCTAGTCTGCATTTCACTTGCTTCTATTTGGGTGATATCAATTTCCTGAAAATCTTCTAATGAATTACTTTTCTTTTTTAATAATGATTCTAAACCTTTCCCCATACGTAATTTGTTCATTTGGTTTCCTCAGATTTTGTACTTTCAACTCTATTCATTTTAATTCTCCAGGTACATTCATTTTATCTCTCTAAAAATTCCTTTGCCAATTGCAAATATGCTTGAGATCCTGAGCAATTTATATCATACATTATAACAGGTTTCCCAAATGATGGAGCTTCCGATAATCGTACATTTCTTGGGATAATCGTATCATATAAATAATCTCCGAAATGCTCTTTCACATCTTTCAAAACATTATTAGCTAAAATATTTCTTTTATCGAACATAGTCATCAGAATTCCTTCAATTTTCAAGTCTTTATTTAATTGACTTTGTACAGCATGAATAGTTTCTAATAGCTGAGCTATACCTTCCAATGAATAAAATTCACATTGCACAGGAATAATCAAAGAATTTGATGCTACAAATGCATTTAGTGTAATCATATTCAATGCTGGTGGACAATCAATAAAAATATAATCATAATTATCTTTGATATTTTCAAGTGAATGTTTGAGAATATATTCTCTATTCTCTGTATTAGCTAACTCTATATCTAATGCAGATAAATTCTTACTACTTGGAATACAATACAAATTTGGAATAAATGTTTCAATGTGATTTGGGGCAAATTCTTCAGAATGCTTAACACTTCCAACTAAAAGATCATAACTATTATTATCACTATCTTTATCTACGCTTAAAGCTGTAGTTGCATTGCCTTGCGCATCCATATCAATCAACAATACTTTTTTACCAAGCGCTGCTAAAGCAGTTGATAAATTCACGCATGTAGTCGTTTTTCCAACTCCACCTTTTTGATTTGTTACTGATAAAATTTTAACTTCTGACATTTTCAATTCTTACAATTGTCCCTTGCATATACCTTTTGCATATATTATAGTCAAATTTCCATCCATTTGCTAATGCAAAATCAATTTCTTCTTGAACACTATCAGATTTGATAAACAATCCTTTTTTATTTCTTCGCCATAATTTTGATGTAGCGCTCAAGCACTTCTCTAATGGACCAAATCCTTTTGCTATAATCCATGTTTCTCTAACTGAGCGTAAGTTCCTAATTGAATGTGGAATTACTTCAAGCTCTAAATTTAGATCATTCACTAATTCATTCAGAAATACAACTTTCTTCTTATGAGAATCAACTAAAATACCTTTAGCTCCCATTATACTTAAAACTGCTCCAGGAAATCCATTACCAGACCCAACATCAACTATTGTTGGATCATCTTTAATAAAAGGCCATAAATATGCGCAATCTAAAATATGTGTATCGAGATCTGCTAAAGCTTTATCGCTAACCAAATGTAATTTATCATGCCATTTATGCAACATGTCTTTATAATAATCTAATTTTTTTATTTGTTCCGGATTGAAAAATTCATTTAACACAATATAACGCTAACATTTACTTACAAATATCAAAAGGCATTCTTAAAATTAGTATGAAAAACAGCAAAAAAGATTAATACACCCTATGCAAAACAATCAATTATTAATATGATTTTTTCGTAATATATAACTAGAAATACATTTAGAAATCAGAATTAAAATAATAATCAGAGCAGTACCAGAAATCATCAGATATTTCAAATTAAAATCTAATGTTTTAGTAAATGATCCAATCAGGTAACCAATGGCACAACTTACAACTGCCCAAATCAAAGAGGCTATCACATTTAAAATCATATATTTTCTTGGGTCAATTTTAATAATGCCAATTAATATAGGGCTTATAATCCTAATACCATAAATAAATCTAAAGGATAGAATATAAGCATTTTGGTATTTGATTGCAATGGGCTTTAACTTATGGAATAGTTTTCTGCTTACTTTCCATTTTTCTAAAAATCCAGGACCAATGTAATATCCGAAATTATATAAAAGTTGGTCTGCAATACATGTACCTATGAATGAGAGAATACAAATCTTATAAAATGAGAGAATTCCATGAGCTGATAACATTCCTGCTGTCAACACAATAGACTCACCTTCAATCATAGATCCAAACAACACTATCCAATACCCATAACTATGCACTAATTCTAAAAACATTAATTTTATTATAATATACAAATGCTAATTGTTGATATATTAATAGTAAATTTTATGTTTTGCCAGATCAGTATAACAGTTTTTAAACTATTTTCACTATTACTGTTTAGAGATTTTCACCATATATTGCTTAATCATATCAATTCATCAACTTAATCAATTGGGTCAGCATACATTAAAGTATAAATATATGTTTTCTACTTCAATTATTATTAGGATGCATTTCTACTATATTTAACTGTTATATATTTTTTGTACTAATAATGATCCATCCTGAAATTCAACTTCAAATTTCTCTGGAGCATCTGCTTTGTACTTTATCAATTTCCCATCTATAGTAGCTCTACAAAAACCTCTTTTCAATGTATCTTCATATGATATATTTTTCATTGTATCAATTAGTTTATGCATTTGATTCTTTTTTTCTATCATGAATTGCTTATACTTCTCATTAATTCTATTTAACCTATATATTAAATCTTGCTGTAATGGTTGTATATTTAATTTACATTTTTCTACAGAATTAATTATATTATGTTTTTCATTCCAATATTTGCTATATGCATAATCTTTTCTCATAATTTGCGATTGCAAACTCTGCTTAATAGGTAAAATAATTTCCTTTGGTGATTTTATTTTGAGATTTACAAGCTTATTCTTAAATCTGTTTTCTATGTAAAACAATGTAGACCCTTTGATTTTAGAGTCATAATTATTTAATTTTGTACATAATTCTTTACGATCAGGAAAAGCTAGTTCTATAGCAGCAGTAGGGGTAGGGGCTCTACATGATGATGCATAATCAGACAAAGTAGTATCAGTTTCATGCCCAATTGCTGTGATTAATGGAATTTTTGTATGTGCAATGACACGTACTAATTCCTCATCTTGAAATCCCCATAGATCTTCAAAGCTTCCACCACCTCTTGCAACAATAATCAAATCAACTTTATGATTTTTTTGATTACGCTGATCATCAAATTTACTAATTTCAATTTCTTGAATATTTTTCTTATTTTCTTGAATATCTTTTTCAACATTTTCAGTATTATTTTCAACAGCATTATCACTCTCCATTTTTTGCTCTATTTCTTGTATTTTATACTCATTTTTGCATTCATTTGCAAATGAATTAAAATAATTTATAGCGGAAACTACACTTGAAGCCGTACCTGCCCCTTGTACAGAGACAGGATAAAATAATATTTCACATGGATATCTATCTCGTAATCTATGTAGCATATCATGTAAAACTGCACCGACTGGAGATGTGATTATTCCAATTTTTCTTGGATATTTTGGTAATTTTAATTTTCGAGCTGGATCAAATAATCCTTCTTTTTGTAATGCTAATTTACGCTTTTCTAAAACCTGTGAATCTCCAATATGCTCAATTGATAAAACTATAACTTGATATTTTGATCTACCTGGATAACTTGATATCCTACCACAGCAAATAATTTCCATATCATGCTGCGGCTCAAAAGGTAACTTGACATTTGCCCAAGCCACACAATCTATCACTGCATCTTCTTCTTTTAATGAAAAATATAAATGATTCATACGTTTTGGCTGACTAATCTGACCTTTGATATAAATTTTACTATAAGAAGATTCTAACATTTTCTTAATTGAGATTGATAAAGACTTTACACCAAAAGTAGGGTGACTGCTGATAGATTTGCCAATAGACTCATTCATAGATATCCAACTACTTTCCCATCGACACTAATAGGATTGATATTAGTAAATGATTTATTTAATTCTATATTATAACATGATGAATCATGAATTTTCATTCTTAAACGAATATCTTTTTCATAATCAAAATCAGAACTTTTACCTTTTACATATTGCGTAGATTGATTATCATTTGCTAAATTCTCTGATATATATTTGTTTTCTGATGCATGCTTATTTTCTTCTACATATTTATCTTCTGATTTATACCTAGTATACGGAGTTTTGTAATTACTTGTTTTAATATCTTCAGCTTCGCTTGGCAATTTGAATATTCCATCATGAGTTTGTTGTTTAATATTATCAATCATATGCTCATGCAATATATTATCTTGTTCATAAAAAATACATGGTACATTATTCTGTACAAATTCGAATTGCACTACTTTATTATATTCATTCTCCATATTGTATAGCATGTCTCTTTTATGGTTCAAAATATAATATGCTAGGTTTGAATCACACTTGATCATTACCTTTTCCACATAATCTTCTTTAATTAAATGTGCAACTTGTCTTAAAACAAATGATGACCAGACTGAATCTTTTTTAACAAACCCAATACCTTCACAGTGCAAACACTTCCTGTGCATTGATATAAAACTATTCCTACGTAACTGTTGTCGTGAGATAGTAAACAAGCAAAATCTATCTAATTCTCCTAAATTATACTTAGCTTTATCATTTTCCATGTTTTTTGCAATTTTTTTTGTGACTAATTCCATATATTCTTTTTGGTACATATCAATAAAATCAATTACGATCAAACCACCAATATCTCGTAATTGCAATTGTTTTGTGATTTCTACTGCTGCTTCCATATTAGTTAGCAAAGCTGTTTTATCGATAGAGCTTTCCTTTTTACAAACTCCAGAGTTAACATCTATAGAAGTCAACGCTTCAGTATGCTGTATAATTATATAACCACCTGATGGCAGATTCACTCTTTCACAAAAAATAGACTCAATTTGGTTTTCAATATTATGAAATTTAAAAATTGATTCTATTTCATTATGTTTATTTGCATATTCTGACATATATTGTGGAATATTACCCTGAATATCTCCTTCAACATATATCTGTGTATCTGGTTTATAGTAATCTGTAATTATTTTTTCTATCATCGAAGGAGCTTTCAATATAAGACGAACTGTTTTTTCTTTCGCAGCATTAGTGATATATTCCATTGTTTGGTTAATGTTTTTAATATCATTTTCAACCTGACTATATTCTTTATTCATTACTGAATGACGGAAAATAATGTGACTATCAATATGAGAATCTAATCTTTCATACCATGATTTAATCAATTCTCTATCTGTTTTTGCAGATATTTTCTTAGAAACAGAGCACCCTTTATTTTGATTCATCAAACCAACCATCAACATACTTTTAATTTCAATAAAAGTAGTTAACATTGCACCTTTATTTTCTTTTTCATCTTTAACAATTTGTACAATTATATATTGCCCTTTAATTAAATTTTCTTTTGATGCTGAGAAAGACAAAAATCCATTTTTATTACCACCATAATTTATAAAATAAGCTTGTAATGAATTTTCCACATGATCTACAATCCCTAAATATACATTTCTGACAATTGATTCATTCTCATTAGACTCAAAAAAGAAGTTTACTAACCGCTCATTTTCTGTAATTGCTATTTGTATGTTAGATTCATCTTTAGAATCTATTAGCATTAATTTATTCACTTACCTAGATTGTATTACTTTGATTTTAAACATTCAACTCTATACAATATATACAATATGAAGAATCTATGGAAAACAGATGGATTACCTAGCAATGATATCAAAAAAGCACATATGATAGGTGTTGCAGGACTTGGGATGCAGTCACTTAAAACCTGGCTTGATACTAAAAATTATCAAATCACAGGGACTGATGATTATCAACATAAATCATGGATGCTCAAATCAGATCAAATGCCAATTGATACTGATTGTATAATTGTGTCATCCGTCATCAAACCAAATCACCCACAATGTTTATGGGCAATTCAGAATAACATTCCAATTTTCCATAGAGCATCATTTGCAAAGTATTTATTGTCTAAAGAATCAATTTGCATATCTGGATCTCATGGGAAAACTACAACTTCAGGATTAACTACATGGATTCTATATAATGCAAATTTAAATCCATCATTTATGTTGGGAGATCAAATACAAAACCTCAAATCTTCTGCACAATATAATGCTCATGATATCTCTATGCATAACAAAGATTTTCAGCATATTTCTAAACAGAACGGAGATTCTGAATATAATAACAAAGCAAATCATAAACCACAAAATATATGTGTAATTGAATCAGATGAATCAGATGGTTCTATGCAAAAATTGACAGGCAAAACTAATATCATTACAAATATTGATGAAGATCACATGGATTACTATAAAGATCGTAGTAATTTATTATGCTCATTTCAGAATTTTGCTGATCAATGTGAAAAATGCATATGCCATATAAATGTGAAAAATGCTCTTAATATTCCAAATGCGATAACATATTCTATTCAAAATGATACTAGCAACCCTATAAATGCTCAGCACCATACTATAGGTTCGAATTTACATGGTTCAGATATATATGCAGAAAACATTAAATTCCATAAAAATGGCATGCTATTTGATGTAAAAGGATTAATTAATATGAAGGATGTTTTTTTAAACATACCTGGAATATATAATATAGAAAATGCATTAGCAGCTATAGCTGTAATTATTCAGTATAATATCTCTGAAGAAACTTTACGAACAAGCTTATCAACTTTTAAAGGGATGAAAAAACGAATTGAAACACACAAACATAACGATATAGATTTTATCTTAGACTATGCACACCATCCTCATTCTCTCAAACTTTTACTTCAAACATTATCAAACCAGAAGTATAACAATATATATTGTATAATCGAAATACATAAATATAGTAGGTTAAAAAAGGACTTTGATAATTTTGTAAAACATATCAGTACAATGAAACATGTCGCTTTGCTACCTGTGCATAATGTCAACGAATATGAAGATAGTGATTTATTTGAAAATTTCTATCAATCTATCAAACGACACCAATCTGCTGAGCAAAACATTAAACTGCACCAAAACTTTCAGATTTCCACATACAATACATCTTGTATAAAAGTAAAATCAATACAAGATATTCAGCAATTCATACAAAGTGCACAAAAAAGTGATGCAGTACTATTTATTGGTGCTGGATCTGTATGTAAGTTATATTATGACTTAGTAAATATTCTTAATTAATACATGTGAACATATTTATTTATATACCACAAACCTCAACCTAATTCAAAATTTCAATTTTACTATATAGGTATGATTATTTAGAAATTAGTACTACTTAATATTTAAAAGATAAAGAAGATTTAGAGATTCTATTTGAAATGCTATTATTTAAAACTATTTAGTTTTTGAAAGTATCATTTTGGAAATCATGAAATACTTTCACTTTCAAGAATACAGATAATACTGCTTTCCACTTATTTGAATCTTTTAATGAATTAAACTTAACACCTTTTATATTCTTTAGACCCTTTATATCCTTTATATTAAGCTTTAATAACCTTTTCATCAATTCTTCATTTGCAAATGCTTTATTATTGAATTTCACAAACTCTGCTTTAGTTCCAATAACAAAATTTCTCACAGGAACTGCAAATCCAGCTGTAAAAATATCTGATTTTGCATGAATCACTTTAGAATCTTGTGTCCATTCAGTTTTTCTATTTCCATGCATATATGATGCGTATAGCTCTACATTTTTCAATGGACCGGAAGGAACTGTAAAAGACACAGTAGGGGATACAACATACCCACCATTTGCAGCATTTGTATCTCTATTAAATTGCGCATCTTTTATAGTATTTGCAAAATCAACATCATATGATTTAATATTTCTATTTAATACAATTCCGTAATTCAAACCAAATCCAAAGTTTTTATACATCATATTATTACCAATTGATAAACCTTGTACATTATTAAACTTAACTTGCTTAGATTCATTACGCTTTGAATGTGCAAAAGTCATAGAAGTGCAGCTTTGCAAATTCCCAACTTTATTATTAAATTTCAATCCAAAGCCAAGGTGATTTTTCATTTCTGTAAATACATCTGAAACTTCTTGGATAGATTGTGATCCTTTATTCGGAACAGTAGGGGTATAGCTCACACCAAAAATAATGTTTGAATTTTTATTGATGATTCTTTTTGCTTTAAACATTCCTTTTATAGCTTTTCCACTATTTGTATCAATTCTAGCACTTGTCATAACTCCAGGTATGAACAACTGATCTGCCATACTGTACATACTTGATGTTCTACGTACGATTCCATAACTCAAAGTTTCTAGTTTTTTATCAGCTCCATAAGAATATCCAGCTCTAAATGATAGCTTTAATTTCATTGGTTTAAAGTAATTTTTCAAATAAATACTAGCTTGATCAACTTCAAAATTACCTGGATTCGCTTTAATCGCAAATTGAACACCAGTTTTTGCTGTACCTCTTACTTGTTGTAAAGTAATACCTAATTTCGCACTTGCAAGCTTTGCATTATTGAATGGAGTTAAGTTTTTTACTTTTACATCAGAATCAGTAACTTTGAATTCATTATTATTAAGAACCCATGATTCTTTTTCTTGCTTATCATAAACATGATTAGATAAGATTTCCATACTTCCTGTAAAGTTAAAAGGTGCCTTACCTCTATATTCATAATCATACTCATCTGAAGTGTAATTTGAATCTTTAGCATTCAACGACGCTGCAATTATTAATAAATAAAATAACATATACTAAGAATATATGAAATTTCATCAATTTTATAGAAATTGATTTTAAATAGTAAATATAATATAATTTTGGATTGTGTATATACTAAATATATAAAAATGAGTATCCCAAATTCTGCTCAATCTAAGCTTGTTAAACTTGGCAAAATATGTGATTTTTTTTGTAAAAATCTAAATCTTCTTTTTCTATTATAATCACGATTGTAAGAATGGTCTATTATTGTAGTTTGTTTGTTTTCTAAAACATCAATCTCTTGCTTTAATACAATGATTTGTTGTTTTATCTTTGTTAATTCCAACAGATCTGAAATTCCTCTCATATTATTTTCTAATTCATTTTTGTGCACAACTAATTTTCTCAGTTTTTTATGTTTATTATTGATTTTATTTTGAATATTAACTAAATGAGCCTTTTCTCCATGATTTAATTTTGCATCTATAGAGCTAAAAGCAAAAAGTGATACAAACATGCATATTATTTTTTTCATTATGTATTATGCACATACAACACTCAATATATACTTAATATTTCTATATTTATATTTCCTCAATACACAAAGAATAATGAACAACATATAAAATGATTACTGTATACATAATGCATTAAATATATTTTTGTAATGGTTTATAGCTTTTTCTATGATGTTTAGTGACTCCATATGCTGCAATTGCATCTCGATGTTTGATTGTGCCATATCCAACATTAGAATTCCATGAATATTCTTTATATATTTTATGTAATTCACACATATATGCATCTCTAGTTTCTTTAGCAATAATTGATGCATATGATATCATCAAGTTATTTTTATCTCCATTAATGATACTTTTTACATTATGCTCTGTTTTAGGAATATATTTACCATCTATAACAATATCTAATAATCTTTCACCAAAAAGATTTGTTTGTACATTTAACTTATACCTACTTAACAATATGCTCCAAGATTGCACTATGGCCTTATCAGTAGCTACACGTAATCCAAATTTATCTATATCAACAGCATGTAACCATGCAATCGCAAACATATGTTTTTGTTTAATCACATGTAATAGTTTATACCTTGCATTTTTAGTTAGAGACTTAGAATCTCTTATAGAATCTTTAATTTGTGCATTTGCTACTTCTTGAGATAGAACACTACAAACCACTACAGGTCCAGCCCAAGCACCGTAGCCTACCTCATCGGTATATATACAATATTTCTTAATACATTACCTTCCTAACTTTTCTTGCGCTCTTTAAATGGTTTGTTTGGCCTATATGGTCTATACAACCTATTTAAAAATCTACTTAACTATTCATTATTCTAAAAAAATGCTCATTATCTTTTGTACTATGCAGTTTATCTAATAGGAATTCTAAAGCTTCAACTGTATTCATATCAGATATTATTCTGCGAATAAGCCAAATTTTTGATAACTCATCTGCATCTCTAAGTAACTCTTCTTTTCTTGTACCAGATTTAATAATATCTAATGCAGGGAAAATCCTTTTATCAGCTGATCTTCTATCAAGAATTATATCAGCATTACCAGTACCTTTGAATTCTTCAAAAATCACTTCGTCCATTCGTGATCCAGTATCAACCAAAGCAGTTGCGATAATTGTAAGTGAACCGCCTTCTTCTACATTTCTAGCTGATCCAAAGAATTTCTTAGGATATTGCAGCGCATGAGCATCAACACCACCAGTTAAAACTTTACCAGATGATGGAATCACACTATTATAAGCCCTTGCTAAACGAGTAATGGAATCCATTAAAATCACAACGTCTTTGCCATCTTCAACCATACGTTTTGCTTTTTCTATTACAATATCTGCAACTTTCACATGACGAGAAGCAGGCTCATCAAATGTTGAACTAATCACTTCACCGTGCACAGACCTTTTCATATCTGTAACTTCTTCAGGTCTTTCTCCAACTAATAAAACCATCAATTCTACAGAATCTTTATAGTTATGATGAATCGCATTAGCAATATTTTGCAGCAAACTAGTTTTACCAGTTCTAGGTGGAGCAACAATCAAAGCTCTTTGACCAAATCCTATAGGAGCAATACAATCTAAAGTTCTTAAGCTTAGATTTTCTCTATTAATTTCTAACTTCATTTTTCTGTCTGGATATAATGCTGTCAAAGAATCAAATGATGTTCTTCCAAGTATTCTTTTAGCTGGTTTACTATTAATAGAAATGACTTTTTTAACAGAATAATTTTTATTGTTTTCTGGAATTTTAAGTAAAATTTCTACTACATCTCCAGGCTTTAAATTCAATTTTCCTATAAACTGCTGATGTACATGCACATCATCATCTGAAATTGTATAATCTTCGGCTGCAAATCTTACAAAACCGTATCCTTCATTAATAACTTCTAAGGTTCCTTCTGCTTTAATATCATATCCACGATTAGAATATTCTCTAATAATTTCTAATAATAGATCTTTATTCTTAATATCATCTAAATTCAAATCAAGTGATGTTGCAATCTTAACTAACTCTGTATTTTTCTTGCCTCTTAATTCACACAAATTTATCATTAGATTATTTTCAGCTTTACTTTTTACCACTGGTGATTTGTTTTCAACTTTGTTCTTTATCATAGGCTTATTCTTAGTATCTTTGTCACTATACTTAATAGAATCTTTATTATTAGATTTAATAGATTTATCTTCTGATGAGATATTCATAACGAAGGCTTCTCCTAAAATTGATTATACAGATCATAGTTTACAATTTATAAAATGTCTATAAGCTAACATATAAAATGAGAATCTATAGGCTCATACTAATATATTCGCATAATATAAAGTATCTATAAATTAACGCTAATATGAAAAAACAGCTAATATACAAACAATTCAGTTGGCAAAATATAAAATAAATATCATAATAACATAATGATTAAGTACTTTCTGATTACATTGTCATTTTTGCATATTAATTCTATGAAAATAGGAAATAGGTGTGTCTCAAAACAACAATTGCAAAAAACTGCATTATTTCTTAACTCTAAAGAATTGCAAGCTATATACCAAATCAAATTCAATGATGCCAAAGAATATATTATAGATTTAGAAACTTTAAAATTTGTCTTTAAAAACAAGAAAATTCCTATAAATACAAAGCTATTTGCGCATATTTTATCTAGTTTGCCAAATAAAGATACGCAAGAAGCAAATGATCTAGCTACTTATTTAACACTATCATATCAAATCAAGAACAGTGCTAAATATTCTGATTCTTATGCAAGCAAAGAGCTGTTACAAAAAATCAAACAAAACTTTATTAGAAGCTTTATAGTTTGGAAAATATCAAACAAACAAAAATCAAAAGCAGAAAAAATAAGGAACCAGTTAGATTTAGTTAATAAGGATGAATACAAAATAATTGCCACTGCATCTGATAATTTCACAGAGTTCAAAATGCCTATTATGAATTTCCAATTAAACACAAAATCCTCATATGCTATTCAAAGTACTATTAAAGGCAATTTCAGTGATATTATATTTGAAAATGGAGAGTACACATTTTTCTATATAGTGGACAGCATTATCATAGATAGCGACCAATATTTAAATTTAATCAAAGAAGAATATAAAAAACAATTCATGCAAGATCAAATTAGGTTATATAAACCATGCATATCGATTGAAGGGTAATATGAATAGCCGTAATGACAGCTATAAAAAAGATCATTATTTGAAACGCAATAATCAAAGCAATGCTAATGTTATAGCACCTAAGAAAAATCTTGGACAACACTATCTTATAGATACTAACAAGTTATCGTACATTGCATCTTTCGCGAATCAATTGAGTGAATCAATTATAGAAATAGGCCCTGGTACAGGGCAATTGACAAAGTACTTATTCGAATATGGTTGTAAGAAATTACTTGCAATTGAAAAAGATAAAAGGTTTATCGTACATCTAAATTCCTTATTTTCTAATCAAGATTTTACAATATTTAATAAAGACATACTAAACACTAATTTTGATGAGTTGCCAAATTATATTTTAGTAGGGAATCTCCCATATAATATATCAGCACCAATTATAATTAAATTTATAAACTTTATAAATAAATTCGAGCATGGTATTTTCCTCATACAAAAAGAAGTGGCAGATAAAATATGCGCAAAGTGTAATGACAGATCATATGGCCGAATATCTGTTTTTATACAAAGCGTTGCTAATACAAAGAAGATCCTAACAGTTCCTCCTGGCTGTTTCTCTCCACCTCCAAAAGTATATTCAGAAGTTATATATATTACAAAAAAGAATAAAGGCAATATACACGCCAATAATGAGCATATAGATCAGAGTAATAAGGATAAAAATAATGAAAAAATTGATTTAGGCAAAGTGGATACAGAAAATATTGATTTAGAAAAATTGGATATAATATTAAAAGCTGCATTCTCAAATCCACGCAAAACGATTCGTAATAACTTAAAAGGTTTTCCTAAAGCAGAAGAAATTATTCAAAATAATGGCCTAGATATGAGCGTAAGACCTAATAATATTCCAGTAGAAATTTATATACAATTATCGAAAATAATTTGTTAAGTCAAATCAACCATAATTAATAATATAAAATATAGTAACCATAATAACATTGAAATCAAGAAAATTGAGTAAATAACAAGATATATTAATCAGATTTTTTCATACTTACTTTATATTTTCTATTTTATCTAAAATTTTTGCTAATTTTACTATTTTTCACTCTCTACTTAATTTGCTTTTTACTATCTATTTAATTGGAATTTGAATTAATTTACCATTCCTAATAACAGATAATGTTAATGTATTTCTTTGCTTAGTTCTAAGAGATGTATAATTAGAATGTAACCGTAACATTGTTGCAGGTTCATGATTAATTAGCTTAATAATATCTCCATATTTCAATACACTATTATTTTCTGTATCTAAAACTAAAATACCAGACAGCATTTCTGCTTCAGTTTTGTATTTATTAAACATTCTTGGTAATTTCTGCACAGATTTCATTGCATATTCTTGTAATTCTTGTGGCGTATTCTCAATACCTTGTAAGTATGCACTATTATTTCCATTCATAAAGACATAAGCATCAAGCTTAATATGATAATTTGTTATAGGTTCGCTTAAACTAACATTTTCAGATAATACTAATCTAGTTTCAGGTGCATGCTTTATACCATTATGATCTGTAAATTCGAAATTAATTTTCAATATTTCTCCAGGCTTATATTTATCCAGATCTGCATTTTTTGATACCAATTTATCATTTACCTTTTTGATTATAAAACCTTCTGTTAAGCCAGCTGCTTGTGCAGGGCTGTTTTTTTCTACAGAAATAATAATACCATTCTCAATTTGCATTCCATGAAACGCCTTAATTACCCTGCCATATTTTATAATTTGGGAAATGATGTTTTTTAATGCATTAATTGCTATAGCTTTTTGCTGATATTCTTCTTTATTAGATATAATCATTCCTAACAATTCATTTTTATTATTAACAACAGCACCTCCATATATATGCTGAGGTAACTTTCTATCTATTAGGAAGGCTGTATTTGATATGGATTGAGATACCATAGCTCCAAAAACACTATTAGATCCCATAATTTTAATATTATCGCCTAATTTAGGAGAAGCAAATTTATTATATTTGATATTAATTTTTGCATTTATTTTGAAAACAGCTACAGAAGTGTTTTCATCATATCCAACTTTTTCTAAAAGTATTCTTTTTCCGTTACGCATCATATAAATATTTTGCTTAGATTGGATAGAGTTCAAATCTGTAATAATATAATTATCAAATATAATACCTGTGAAATGGTGATTTTCTACCATATTTTTCAATGCTTTTCTATTTGTCTCATCATTTTTTGCAACATTATAATCATTTGGATAATAGTTCGATTGCACAATTAAACGTACAATATGATCTGATATATTAGACTGTTTTATAACTGCACTCTTGATTGCATCATTATTTTTCTCAACTGTTTTATTATTAGCATCTACATACATAGACATCATAAGAAATAGAAATATTTTGTTGTACATGACCACATAATATCATACATATTAAAACACATCAAAATAACATGTTAATACACTGTATTATGGACTTTTCACAATATAAAACATATAATTGTATTCCTATGAATGAAAGATTAGTTAAATGAGTTCTACTTCAATTCAATTTTATGGAATAGTAGAATCTATATGTGCTGGTAGAATAATAGTTTTATTGCAAGAAGAAGTAAAAACAAAAACAAAAGTAAAAGAAAATACAAGAATTGCTGCCTCACTTTCGGGAAGAATCAAAAATAATAAGATTCGTATCACAATAGGGGACAAAGTACGCCTTAATGTAAATTCAGATAATCTACAAAAAGGTATTATTGTCTTTAGAGAAAAATAGAACATCATAGTTTAATCATTAATTAATATAAAACAATACAATTTTACCATTGATTTAATATGAGCATAAATTTATCATTACCTTTCTTAACTCGTTATCTAAATTATTCCATTGATTAGCATGCAAATTACTAGTATCGTTTAAATAATGAAATATGCGTTAATTTCACTTTTACTATTTGGATGTACTAAACAATTGGAGAGACCAAAGCATTTTAATAAAGAAATAAGCAAAGGCAAACCAATAGTGAGAAAGAAAGTAAAAAAAGTGATTGAAGTACCATCTGGATGGAAAAACAAAATCGATATGTCCATCCCTAACCATTCTGCAATTGATCTTATTAAGAAATTATCTATGCAAAATCAATTAGTAGTAAATTTTGAACATGAGTTAGAGGATAGAAATATTTTTTTCACATGTAAAAACATTACTGTATTAGAGGCAATAAAGAAAATATGTGAATTATCTGACCTACGTATTCAGATTCAAGGTTACGAAATTAATATTATGCATAATGACAAATACGAACATTTCCATGAAATAACATTTTTGTCCAATGTACGAAATGCTACAACATCAACAAATATTAATTCTGGAGCAAAGGGAGGGCTTAATATAGGATCTTCAACTAATTTAAACAGTACTCATACTAGTGATTTATGGAAAGAGATAGAGACAAATCTAAACTTTATACTTAGTGGAGCAAAGAAGAAAAAGTTAAGAGTCATAAAACTTAATGATAATACTCAACCTAATGAATCTAGCAATTCTAACAATAATTCTAATGGCGCTTTGAGAAGTAATGATAGTGATAGCTATAATAGTAGTTATAATCATAATTATAATAAAGCTGAATCCAATAAAAAATCAACAAATCATGATAAGCCTAAATATACAATCAACAAACAAGCAGGAATTTTAATTGTACGAGGCACACAATTACAGCATAGAAAAGTTCATGAATTTTTAATTCATATGCATAAAAGAGCTGCAAGCCAAGTTTTAATAGAAGCAAAAGTACTTTCAGTAGCTTTAAATCATGAATTAAAGACAGGAATAAATTGGAACTCACTAAACATATACAAAAGCCTCAAAAACAAAGCTGATATTGCACTTAGCTCTGAAAAACCTGATTCTAACGCATTCAAAGTACTGATTTCGGAAAATGGAAACAAAGAAGAGTTAATTAATTTGTTAGAAAATTTTGGTGAAGTATCGACCGTATCAAACCCAACCACAACAGTATTAAATAATCAGTATGCTGTATTCAAGGTTGCACAAAATAAAATATACTTCAATTTAAAACAATCATACTTATCTCATAAATATGGATTAGATACAAATGGTGTACAACAAACAACTAGCACATTTAGTAGTGAAATAAACACTGTTCCAGTTGGTACTATATTATCTGTACAACCATCTATAGATTTTAGAAATAGAACAATCACTCTATCTATCCATCCAACCATTTCAGATGTTGCAAAAACTTTACAAGATCCAGCTGTAACATTAATGTCTAAAAACAAAAACATTACTTCTGAAGTCCCTATAATTTCAACTCAAGAAATGGACAGTACTATAAGAGTTGATGATGGTGATTTAGTAATTATTGGAGGGTTAATTAAGAAATCAAGCGATAGAAAGAAAAAGGGAATCCCAGGAGTAAGAAAAGCACCTATATTAGGGCAAACAAACAATGAAGAAATTTATGAAGAAACTGTAATCATGCTTAGGGCATACATTATAGATACTCCTGATAATAACTTAATCAACTCTACTAAAGATTATGAATTATTCACATTGTCTGCATAAAATTAAATCAGTATATAAATTAATACTAATATTATAAAATTTATCAAAATTTCATGACTAAAACTCTATGATTATATGTGTATTTTTGCGACAATTTACATATGTCATTAAGTCAATATTATAGATATCCAGTAGGTCATAAAGATAAAATTTATATGGTTTCTCATGAAACATTATGGTCATGGTCTGAAAGTAATGGTTTAAATAGGTGGGCATTGCTAAAAAACCCTGCACGAGATTTAGCATTATCACCAAATGGACAATATTTAGCTTTTACAGGATCAGAAGATAGTAAGGCTGATGTTTATATAATAGATGTCAATTCACACAAGCCAATTAGAAAAACATTTTATGGAAGTTCTACATATGTTATAGGGTGGTTTGATAATAAGACTGTTGTATATGCTACTAGTTACGAGCAAGCATTTAGAAAAGAATGCAACATTTTTAAACTAAATATTAATAGTGGAGAAAAAGAAAGAATTCCTTGTGGATATGCAAATTCAATTACATGGAACAGCAAAAACATCCCTGTAATTCAAAGGTTCGGATATGGATATCATAATTGGCGTGAGTATAAAGGTGGAACTGTCGGTGATTTATGGATTGGGAATAATTATTCCTCACAAAACACTTTAAACATTAATAATATTTCACAAGATACAAATAATGATTCTGCTGAAAACCATAATACCAATCAAAAAACAGATAGCAATTTTATTAAATTGCCTTTTGAAAATAGCAATGCTCTAGATCCAATATGGGTACAAGATAAATTATATTTCCTAAGTGATCATAACGGAATTGGAAATATCTACCAGTATAATATGGAAGAAAAAACATGGACTCAGGAAACAAGTCATAATGATTTTTATGTAAAAGATATTTCAAAATATAATGAAAGTAATATTTTATATAGTAAAGGTGGGGATATATATTCTTTTAACTCTCAAACTAAAGAAAGTGAAAAGTTAAATATTGAAGGAGCAAGTTACAGTTTCGAGCAAGATAAATTCTATTCTGAAAATAACTATGACTATATTACAAGCTTTGATGTGAATAATAATGGATCTGAAATTACATGTGCGATTAGAGGTAAAATATATTCTAAATCCCTATGGAACAAAGGATATAAAATACGAAATAGTAATGTAAGATGCAGAATATCTTTATGGAATAAAAATAATGAATTGATCACAATTCAAGATAATGAAGATAATTCAACAATCAAATTACATCAGTCAAAGAATTTACAAATTCAAGAAAAGGATAATAATAAAGCAGACAATTTACATAATAAAAGCACTGATAAACACCCATATAATAATGCAGGAAAAAACAAAATTCAGGGGGCAATTGAATTTACGGCAAAAGGCATTGGTAGAATCCAAAAATGTATAATTTCTAAGGAAAATGTAATTGCAGCTATTAATAATCGAAATGAAATGTGGATAATTGACCTAAACAATCAATCATCTAAAAAAATATTAGAAGATGGAAACAGGTTCAGAGGATTTGACTGGTCACCAGATGGAAAATGGATAGTATATAGTAGAAATATCTCTGATGAAATATCTGCATTATTTATATATAACATTGAAAAAGATGAGAAAACCCAACTTACTCCATCTGAATTTAAAGATACATCCCCAAGCTTTGATCCTAAAGGAGAGTACATATACTTCTTATCATTTAGAGATTTGAAAACTGAGTTTGATCCATTATCGTTTAATTTATACTTTAAACATGGAGCAAAACCTTATGCTATTGCGCTACAAAAAGATTTAGAGAATCCATTTATTGATTGGGTTAGTGATGATGACGATGATGAAGAATCAAATGATGACAAGAAAAATAATGATCATAAAAATGCAAATAGTAAGAAAGATAAAAATACAGAAAACAATAAAGATTCTGATTCTATTGATTCAAAAAATGAGAATGAAGATGAAATCACACAAATTGATTTAGAGGATATTGAATCAAGATTATTTGGATCAAAAATCACTGCAGGAAAATACCATAAATTAATTGCTATAGAGGACAAACTATTACTTTCATCAGATAAAAAATTAGAGGTTTTTAATTTCCAGAATCCAAAATTAGATAATATTGCTTCAGATGTTGTAAGCTATACATTATCATATAATAAAAAGTGGATATTAATTGCAAATGATGAAAAATTACGAGTAGGATTATCTGGCTCTAAATTTGATGATAGTGATACTTCATATAAAAAAGGTGGCTGGATTTCAATAGATGATATTGAAGTTGAAGTTAATCCTACTGAAGAATGGAGCCAGATCTTGAATGAAGTATGGTGGTTAACAAAAGAGCATTTCTGGAACTCAAATATCAATAATATTGATTGGGATTCTATCAAATCTAAATATCAAACTTTGATACCAAAAATTAAATCAAGAAATGAGCTTAATAAAATACTTGAAGATTTAATAGGAGAGCTAAAAACCTCTCATGCATATGTGCTTGAGCCAGGAGATGTATATGAAGTAGAGCATAAGACCCAAGGATATTTAGGTGTAAATGTTGAAAAAGTTTCACATGGATTCAAAATAAATGAAATATATTCAGGTAAAAATTACAAATCACCATTGCACCTTAATGCACGTGAAGGTGATGTGATCACGCATGTAAATGGACATGATATGTCTGATAAAGAAAATTTAAACATTTATTTAATTAAAGGGAATAACACATTAACAATAAATAATAACGAAGAGATCTACATCAAACCTCTATCATCTTGGAGCGCAATCGCATACCAAAAATGGATAGAAAAAAATGTTTCAACCATACACAAACAATCTGATAGCATAGGGTATGTACATATTCCAAACATGGTAGAAAGTGGATTCGCAGAATTTTATAGAAGGTACATCTTTGAACATAGAAAGAAAAGCTTAATAGTAGATGCTCGATACAATAGTGGGGGATTCCTTTCTTCATTAATATTAGATCGTTTACAAAGAAAAAGATTAGCGTATTCAGTCCCAAGACATGGAACAAAAGAACCATATCCTAGCGAATCACCTAGTGGGAAAATGGTATTATTATGCAATGAATACACTGGATCTGACGGAGATATTTTTACTCGAATGTTCAAAGAATTAAAACTTGGGCCTGTAATTGGAAAAAGAACATGGGGTGGGGTAGTAGGAATAATGCCAAGATATTACCTAATCGATGGTGGATTAACCAGTCAACCAGAATTTGATACATTGATGAACGATGGTGATGGAATGGAGAATATTGGGGTTGATCCTGATATTGAAATAAGCATATCACCTAAAGAATATGAAGAAAATTATGACCCACAACTAGAATATGCAATTAATTTACTTAAGTAAGTTATCAATCATAATTAGTTTACTCAATTACTAAACAATTTATATTAAAATTAGGACAAGGAGAAATGCCAGAGTGGCTTAATGGGGCGATCTCGAAAACCGTTGTATAAGTTTTACTTATACCGTGGGTTCAAATCCCACTTTCTCCGGGAGTTAACTCATCCTAAATAAATAATTCGCTAATGTAGCATTAAAACAATTCTCATTAATGTATAATTCAAATCCATATAAATTAAATACTTCAATCTCTAATGAAATAATCCTAAAATTTACACTTAGTGGATCAGAAAAGAAATAATGATATAGTGATACCAAATAATTTAGTATTAAATCGTATAGTAAATAAAAATAATAATAGTTAGAAGTGATGATATTAAATTTATTATTATAAAATATCATTGATGATTACATCCTACTAAATTTCAAGACTTTTACATGAATGCTACCTTTCAAAGCTCATAAACTTTACTTGCTATAAATCAAGAAAAAGTGCACAATATTTGTAATGGCGGAGTAGCTCAGCTGGTTAGAGCAGCGGAATCATAATCCGCGTGCCGGGGGTTCGAGTCCCTCCTTCGCTATTAATTTATTATCATGAATTATCATGAAATTTCTTTTGGATTTTTTGCTTATTAAAATTATTTTTGAATCAAGGGTAATAAATTTGTTTATATAATTATTATTTATATTTTATCAGTTCTTGATTTTTTATATTTTTGTTTTATCATAACTTTTATAATAAAATCATTATTTCCAACTTTTAGCTTAAATTATTTTTCACGTACATTTTTTAGCTTCTTACCTCAATTTTCACTTTATAAAATATATTTTACTTATAAAAATTATCAAGCTTTAACAAATTGTTTTATAAGGGTAAATAATGAAATAATAGACTTTAATACATCATATAGAAACACTAAAAAAAGCACAAAAACATAATATATAATAATTGAAATGGTGGGTCGTGACAGGATCGAACTGTCGACCTCCTCGGTGTAAACGAGATGCTCTACCGCTGAGCTAACGACCCACATCAATTGTAGTGTTTTTCTCAATATATTGCAATATTTAATTAGATGTATTGTATTTGGACTTATTAAGATAAATACATTAAAATTAGGACTAGGAGAAATGCCAGAGTGGCTTAATGGGGCGGTCTCGAAAACCGTTGTATAATTTTACTTATACCGTGGGTTCAAATCCCACTTTCTCCGGGAGTTAACTCATCCTAAATAAGTTTTACATCTCAAAACAATACAAATATAAACTATAGCAATCAAATATTCACCTAGAAACATGCTATCTCTATTTTGTTCTGCCATACTATTTGTTAATAAATCTTATTTTCTATTATCACACTAACAATATGATCTTACCATTAAGTATAAATAATCAACTAATAAGCAATTAATAATAAATCAATATTCAAATAACCCAAACATTAAATCAAAACAAGTAATATTAAAATATGGTATAATCACCCATTACAATTGCTAATATTTAATAATTCTTCTATATATATACTTATCGAAATGATAATTTGTTTAGAAATTTAAAATAACACCTACGAATCACAAAAACAAATTGAGACACGCCCGAGAAGAGTCGAACTCCCAACCTTCAAATCCGTAGTCTGACGCTCTGTCCAATTGAGCTACGGGCGCAATTTTTATACCCTCTGCCGGACTTGAACCAGCACGACCGAAGTCTGCAGATTTTAAGTCTGCTGTGTCTACCATTCCACCAAGAGGGCTACAAAATCATTCTAATCTTTTACACATAAAAAATCAATTAACTTCTATATTTATTTAAAAAAAATCATGCTAGATCATATACTAAATTAATCAAACCCTCTAAGGTGTTTTAAACCTAAATAATTACAATATACTTTAAAGTAGGGTGGAAAATCCAAACAAACTTCTAAGATTAATTAGCAATTAAAGTGAACCCTTAAAGCATCTAATATATTTGATTTCCCGCTTTTAAGTAAGAAATTTTTAGAAAATTCCTCAGATTTATCAACCATATAATCATAAACATCTCTATAATCTTCAACTTGATCTATACTATTTTCAACTTTAGTTGAATTCCTATTTTCATTTGTCATTTGATCTATATCACTTTCATTATTACTGATAATTTGACTGCTTTCTTTCCCAAAATTATAGCTCATAAATAGAAATGTGATTTCCTCTCTTAATTCTATTAATAACCTTTTACGCTCCTCATATTCTTTGCGAGTCACAAGAAATTGATCAAGAACATATGATTGCTTATATGACGTAGGAAAATATACAAATGGCGAATTATATATATATTGCTCAAAATCACCTTCTTGTATGGTAGAAATATCAAAGTGATTAGCATATATAAGAAATTTTATATTATTTATTCTCTCTAAAACATCACTTAAATCACATAATTCATTTCGCACTTGATCACTATTTTGATACTCATCATTTTCATCAGTACAGATTCTATACTGCTCAAAATAAATATTATCAATAAAAGCGTTATTATTATAATTATGCATATTTTCAAAAGGATAGTTTAATATTTTATACTCTAAGTTATCATTCACTGTAGTTATATATTCTTTTGCAAAAAATTTGTACAAAAGGTTCAAATACATCACATAAAGCAAATTATCATGCGCACCATATAGATTCATTGGATTTGCCATCTTCTCTAAAACATTATGATCTGAGAAAACCATTAAATCTCCAAATATTTGCTCTTTCCCTGAGTGACAAATACTTCCATAAAATCCATGCTTACTAATTATTTCTTCTGTACGATCATTTAAAATGCTACTTAGATTTTGTGGAAGTATATTTTCATTGATCAATATAGATGTATTACACTTACCTAACCTAAATAATTCTTTAGCAACAATCATCCTCACTATCATTGCAATTCTGCCACTCTGATAATCTTTGCCATATAATAATCCATTTTTATAGTGATCTAAATCCACAACATTTATATCCTTATATAATTCAATATCATCGGTATAATCGAAAACCAAAGACAATTTTCTCGCATTAATATGAGATTGAGGTTTATTTTTATTAGATATGAAAAAAATATTAATCTTTACATCTTTCCCTTTTAATTCATCTGCATCAAATGATTCAACCATTTTTTTTGCCCATAAATTAATCAATTTATCTTGATGTTTTTGATATTCATGATCTATTCTCTCATATCTATCATATTTTCTATCTATTGGATCTTTTAATACAAATAAATTTAAATATATATCTGCTTTTCTTAGTTTTATTAATGAATCTATATCATTTATGCCAGCAGTCAAACTGCTCATTAATATAATCAATAGCGCCGAAATCAACTTTTTTATCATCATGTAATTATACTGCCATTTTATCAAATTGATGCAATAATTTATTTATTATATTTATGCACATCAAATTTATGTAATAGAAGTGTATTCTAAAATATCAATACCAATTATTTGTTTCCTGCAGACTAACTTAGCCCTCTTAAATCAGCTTAATATTCAAGTCACGTTGAATTGTCTTAACTGCAAGCAACCCTCCATAAATTGGCATCCATTTTCCTAACATTTCAGATTTCTCTTCTAATTCTGTTTTCTTGTTTTCTTTACCTAAAGAATCATATGATTTATTAGATAAATCAGAAGACGATTCACTAGATGCAGAAATTTCATTCACCAAGTTAATAATAAATTTTTTCAGATAATTTGCATTAAACTCATGTTCAGGAACCCACCATCCTCCGCCACTTTTAGCCCACCATTGTGCATTATAAGTTTGATGATTGTCTTTTGCATTACTCCATGGAACTAACAGTGCAGGTCTCATAGAAGCAGTTAAGTCACTAATAGTACCCATTCCTGCTCTAGCAATCACAAAATTACTCCACGGCAATGCCTTGGTTGTATCGATAAATTCATCTAATATAACTTCTTTTAATGAAATATCACTATATGCTTTAGTAAAATAACTTTTATCTTCACCAGCTTGCTGATGTATACGAATTTTTTGTAATATCTCTTTAGGTAAATTATACAGTGCTGAAGGTATTGTTAACTTTAAAAATGCACTAGACAAACTACCTCCTAAAATCAAAATGCGCAATTCATTTTGCAGATTTATAGGGTATGAAATTATATCTGATCTAGGTATCAGCCCAATACATTCTGCTTTTTTATGCTGAATATTATACGACGCAACAAATATTCTTTTTGCAAAATAAGATAAAATTTTATTAGCTTTACCAATAATCTGATCAGCTTGATATAGATATAGTGGGCAACTAAGCATCCACCCCATAATACATGTTGGAATAGAAACATAAGCTCCAAACCCAATAATAACACTGTTTTTATTTTGTTTTATTATCTTCCAACTCATAATAAAGCTTTTGATAAAACTATAGAAATTCAAAACTATATTATTTTTGATTGGAAGTATATATATTTCATCAAATAATGTTTTGTCTATATATTTCTCTCCACGCTTATCGGTAAATATTATTTTCTTTGAAGAAACGTAGTGTGCCATACCATTTGCAGCAAATACATGACCGGCTGTTCCGCCAGCCACAAAAATAGTTGTTGAGTTTTTCATAAAATAGCCTTATTTTTTCAGTATGTCAAAAAATCAATATAGAAGCAATTATTGTATCGAATTAAATGATACATATATTAATTCTAAAGTTAAATTAGCCGGTTGGATTAGAAAAAAAAGAGATCATGGAAATATTATTTTCATAGATTTAAAGGACCATACAGGGGTAGTGCAGTGCACTATTAATATAGATAATAAAAACTTCGAAGGAATTGATAACCTATCACTAGAAAGCGTTGTTTCTATTGAAGGGAATGTAATCGCTAGACCCACAGGATCAATCAACGAAGAACTAGCATCAGGAAAAATTGAGATTGAGATTAGCAAACTTAAAATATTATCAAAAGCTGAAATTCTTCCTTTTGTGATGCATCAAAATGATTTAGGGGAAGAATTAAGATTAAAGTATCGTTTCTTAGACTTACGCAGAGATGAAATGCAATCTAGATTAAAATTAAGATTTGAAGTGATAAAAATGATCAGAGGAATCATGGAAGATAAAGGATTTATGGAAGTTCAAACTCCAATTTTAACCTCTAGTTCTCCTGAAGGCGCAAGAGATTATGTTGTACCAAGTAGATTAAATCCAGGGAAATTTTATGCATTACCTCAAGCTCCACAACAGTTCAAACAGCTTTTAATGGTTTCTGGAGTAAATAAGTATTACCAAATCGCGCCATGTTTTCGAGATGAAGATACTAGAGCAGATAGAGCACCAGGAGCTTTTTACCAACTAGATATGGAAATGGCATTTTCTACTCAAGAAGAGATATTTGAAATATTAGAAGATTTAATGCATAAGGTATTTACAAAGTTCAGACCTGAGATGAAGATTTCAAACACACCATTTATAAGAATTCCATATAAAGAATCAATACTAAAGTATGGGACAGACAAGCCTGATTTAAGGATCAATACACATTATCATGATCTTACTCATTTATTCTTACAGGATTGTCCAAAGATTTTCGAATCTGTCATAAACAATAAAGATAATAAAGGTAAAATTCTCGCCTTACCAATTAAAGGGTTGAGTAAACAAACAAGAAAATTCTTTGATAAAATGCAAAAATTGGCTCAAGATAATGGAGCGGTTGGATTAGGGTATATCTTGTTTGAACCAGAAAAACGTGGACCACTTGCAAAACTACTTTCTGAAGAAGTATGTAATGCTATTCGTGAAAAAGCTGATGGTGCATTTTTGGTTGCTGATACTGAGGAAAATCTAAAAATGTATATGAATCCAATCCTACAACAAGTAGCGATAGAAATGGATTTAATAGAAAAACAAACATATAAATTCTGTTGGATTACAGATTATCCAATGTACGAAAAGAATGATGGAAAATGGGAATTTTCACACAACCCATTTTCAATGCCACAAGGTGAAATGGATGCATTGTCGTTAGATCCATCAGAAATAAAAGCTTATCAGTATGATTTAGTATGTAATGGAATTGAGCTTACAAGTGGAGCTATTCGTAACCATAGACTTGATGTTATGTATAAAGCATTTGAAATTGCTGGGTATGCAAAAGAAGATGTTGAAAAGGAGTTTGGAGCAATGCTTAATGCATTTAAATATGGGGCTCCTCCACATGGTGGAGCTGCTCCAGGAATTGATAGAATGATAATGCTGCTTGCTGACACTGAAAATATCAGGGAAGTAATTCCATTTCCGTTAAACCAACAAGGTCAAGATCTTATGATGGATGCTCCATGTGAAATTTCAGATAAACATCTAAAAGAATTAAATATCAAGCTAGACAAATCCTAATTCACAAAGCGTTGCTTTAAATTTCCTTGCAACCCATATGATTCTACAGTTTAAAATAAGGATTTTACGCTTAAAAGCAGATTTTTAACTATAAATTCTACTGTAAGTCTTTAGATTATTATTATTTTTGGGTATGATGGGTTGGATACATGAATTATACTGTAAATGATAGAAATAATAAGAAGGTTCCTGTTGTTAAAGTTAGGGGTAAAGCTTCTAAAACAATAAGAACAGATATTGGAAAATCAAGTAGTAATCTTTCTACTTTAGAAAAACAAGCTAGAGGAAAAGCATTACAAAATAATTTTAACGATACTTTACCAAGAAGTGGTGTTAATAATTTTAAAAGTGCTGGAAGCTCTAGTAGCAATCCTTCTAATAGGTTAGGTAAGCCTTCTTATAGCAGGCCAGATAGGCCCGTTTATAATCGAGCAGAAAAACCAACTCCTTATAAAAATGCTCTCCATGATAGGAAAGTAGTAATCAATGAAAAGGCTAATAAAGAAAATATTGCTAAGAGGGAGCTATTACAAAACACTATTTCTGGTAACCAATTAAATCCTTTGAATAAGATTTTACAAAACAATGATCAGAAGAAAGAGTTTAGAACTTATAATCCTCAGAACAATAGTGATGCCCCTAGAAGATTTAATAAGTTTGGACAAGATGCAAACAGAGGTTTCAGATCTGATAGACCTGGTGGGTTTAATAGATTTGGTGGGGATAGACCTAACTTTGGTAGTAGGCCTGATGGGCAATCAAGACCTGGTGGGTTTAACAAATTTGGCGGAGATAGACCTAGCTTTGGTAATAGATCTGATGAACAATCAAGACCTGGTGGATTTAACAGATTTGGAAGCAGACCTGATGGGCAATCAAGACCTGGTGGATTTAATAGGTTTGGAAGCAGACCTGATGGACAATCAAGACCTGGTGGGTTTAATAGGTTTGGAAGCAGGCCTGATGGGCAATCTGGTGGATTTAATAAATTTGGAAATAGGAATGATGGAAGGCCGTCTAGACCTGGATTTTCAGATAATAAATTCAATTCGTTTAAGCCATTTCCAAAAGCAAGACCTTTCATGTCTAAGCCAGGGGAAGGAAAGCCGTTTAACAAGCCATTTTCCACTCCTTTCGGATCAAATTCTTTCAATTCAAAGCCATCCTCTTTTGGAGCAGAAAACAGAAAGTCATTTGGAGTTAAAAGGAAATTTTCTAAATCAGATTCATATGGTGATAAGAGACAAAATAGATTTAGAAATGAATCTAATGAGTCAAATGAAAGATTTTCACACCAATTTTTAGGGAAGATTAACTCTGCAGATGATGTTGAAATTTACAATTCAAACTCTTATTTTCAAAAGAAGAATAGAAATGTTGCTAAAGCACGTGATACTGCTGTAAGGCATGTAGTCATTCCATTTGAGGGAATAGATCCTGTAAGCTTAGCAAGTAAAATAGCTGTTAAGATCAACTTTTTACACTCAAAGCTAGTTGAGTTAGATTTGCCAAAATCCAGCTTAATAGACCCTGAAATTGCTTTAGCAATCATTGAAGAAACAGGTCATACAGGAGAAATAGCCAAAAAAGAAATGGATATTGTGCCAGATCAAGGAAATCCTGAAGATTACGCCCCTAGATGCCCTGTAGTAACAATAGTTGGACATGTTGACCATGGGAAAACATCATTGCTTGATGCTTTAAGAAAAACTAATGTTGTGTCTGGTGAATCTGGTGGAATAACTCAATCTATAGGTGCTTCTCAAGTATTTTTAGATAAGAAAAGATTTGTAACTTTTGTTGATACTCCAGGACATGAAGCATTCACATCTATGAGAATCAGAGGTGTTGAAATAACAGACGTAGTTATTTTAGTTATTGCAGCTGATGATGGAATTAAAGATCAAACAGTAGAAGCTATTCAACATATTAAAAATGCAGATGTTCCATTCATAATTTGTTATACAAAAATAGATAAAAATGTAAATAATATTGATAGCATAAGACAAAAACTATTAATTCATAGTGTGATGGTAGAATCTCTTGGTGGGGATGTACTAGAAGTAGAAGTTTCTGCAATGCAAAATAAAAATTTGGACAAACTATTAGAAATTCTATTATTACAAGCTGAAATGTTGGAGCTAAAAGCAAATAACAAGTGTAAAGCTAGTGGTATTGTGATTGAATCTAATCTTGATAAGCATAAAGGACCTATTGCAACTATTTTGATGAAAAATGGAACTTTAAACTACTCTGATAATTTTATTGTTGGAAATACTTATGGAAAAGTAAGAGCAATGACTTTGCCTAATAAAGACAAAGTGAAAGAAGTAACAGCATCTATTCCTGTGGAAATAATGGGACTGAATGATATACCAAATCCTGGTGATATGTTAATTGAAGTTAGCAGTGATAAAGAAGCACGTTCAATTTCAGAATATAGATTAGGCATAGAGAATAGAGTTGCAGTTCCCAAAAAAGAAATTGATATATTAGCATATTTCAATGAAGAGCAAGCTGAAAAAATCAACTTACTTGTTAAAGCTGATGTTGCTGGATCATTAGAAGCAATTGTTGCTGCTATTTCTAAAATTGAGTATGAAAACATTGAAATAAACGTAGTAGGGAAGGGTAATGGAGCAATTAGTGAAAGTGATGTACTACTTGCCAAAACAAGTAAATCTACAATTATAAGCTTTAAAGTAAATGCACCATCTGCTATTACTAGCATTGCACAACAGCATGATGTTAAAATCAAGAAATTCTCAGTTATTTATGAACTATTAGATTACATTAAGAGTGTAGCTGAAGGAATATTAGCACCAACAGAAGAAGAAGAAATTTTGGGAACTGCTACAATTAAAGCTATTTTCGTTAAGAAGAAATTGGGAACTATTGCTGGTTGTGGTGTTGATGAAGGAATTATGAAGATCAAGACAAAAGGTAGAGTTATCAGAAATGGTAAAGAAATATATACAGGCGATATATTAAGCTTGAAACAAAGACAATATGATAAGAAGGAAATTCCTGCAAACCAAGAATGTGGTATTATCATAGATGGGTTTACCGACTTCCATATTGGAGATACAATCGAAAGCTTTATTATCAAAGAACTTGAGAAACCTAATCCAGACGCTTAAATTAAAAAATGTTTAAGCTTAAAATCAAATATCTTCAATCTTTATCAATTATTTCCTATATATCATCTTGAACTTATATAAATTTTAATAAAATTTGTACTAAAATTTTAATATAATATTAATAATTATACTGAACAATAACATTAGCTATTGAAAATAACACCCCCTTCACATATTCAATAGCTGATCAATTTAAAAATATTGAAATACACCTAATTATATATTTTATAAATATGTTAACCTGCAAACCAAAAAATATGTTTTCTTATTAATGGAAGAAGAAATAGCTACTTGTACATGAAATTCTACTATATTAACAATAATATTGATTTGCTTAATGTTTTATTTTTTTTCTTAAATCACAGTGATTTTGATTGTTATTTGATCAGTATAGACTCCTTAGTTAATAAGCCTATCAAAAATAATATATACTTACTTCTTTCTATATATAAATTTATTTTATATATATCGGAGTTTATAGGCTTTTTTATTGCTAGTAAAGACGCAGTATTATGCACACCACAATCTATTATCATGTATTAAGCGGAATCGCAACTTCAAATCAACACCTTATATAAATAGTGATCATAATTCAATATATTAATTAATTAAATACATATAATATAGCTTTATAACATGTATTTTATTGCTACACTAAAATTTTTCAATTAAATTAAATTCTAATTTTCTTATTTAGTTACTTTCATGAATTAGGATTATATATACCATAAATGAAACATTTTTATGTATAGTAAGTAAATCCTGCATACTAATTTACATTACTATCATATTGCAAATATACTGACTATAATATTACATAACAATCGTTATCAAATACTTTCTTATCAACATATACATATATATTATTGTAAAAACATGTAATGTATTTTTATTTTATTATTGTATATATATTTATATTCTTTGTATTTGAATTAATATTTTTTGCTATTCACTTTATTTGAGTCAACCAATTTATAATAAATATACACTGATTGAATTAGCCCAAACTAATTCTTTTGATATAATGTTTATTTGAGAATAATTATATAGTATATAGGAATGATTTTTTTAATAATATAAGAAATATGCCATTAAATTAATACATTCCACCGCCCATAGGAGGCATTCCCATTCCACCGGCACTAGCAGAATCTTTCGATTCTGGCTCATTTACAATTGCAGCACCAGAAGTCAAAAGTAATGTTGCAATAGAAACAGAATATTCAATCGCAGATCTTGTACTCTTTTTAGGATCTACAATTCCAAGCTCCATCATATTTCCATATCCTTCATTCATCACATCATACCCAAAATTCAAATCATCAGATTTTTGAATTTGATGAACAATTACTTCCCCATCATCATGACCTGCATTGATCAAATTTTGCTTTAATGGAGCAGAAATAGCTTTTTGCACAATATCAATTCCTGCTTTAAATGCTTGACTAAACCCTGATGATCCAATTGATTTATATAAGTGATTACTTGCATGAATCAATGCAGAACCACCACCAGGCAAAATACCCTCTTCAATTGCAGCTTTTACAGCTTGTACAGCATCTTCTACTCTATCTTTTCTTTCTTTTTGTTCACTTTCTGTGATTCCACCAACACTAATTACAGCGACACCATTCATTAATTTAGATTTTCTTTCTTCTAATTTTTCTTTATCGTAATCAGAAGTAGAGCTTTCTATTGCATTTTTAATAGCAGCACATCTAGTTTTAATTTCAGCTTCAGATCCTTTTCCTCCGATAATTGTAGTTTTATCTTTAGTGATTGTGATTTTTTCAGCTTGACCTAAATGCTCTATCTGAGTTGAATCAAGAGGTCTTCCAATTTCTTCAGAAATCAAAGTTCCGCCAGTTAGAATTGCAATATCTTCACAAATTTCTCTTTTTCTGTCCCCAAAACCAGGAGCTTTAATAGCACAAACTTTCATTACTTTATTTAAAGTATTGAAAACCAATGTGTTTAACGCAATTCCTTCTACATCTTCAGCAATAATTAACAAAGATCTATTTGATTTAACAATATTTTCTAATAATTGTAAAATTGATGGCAAAGCACTGATTTTCTTATCATATATCAAAATATATGGATTTTCTAATTCGCAAGATTGCTTATCTGTATTGGCAAAATGGTGAGATACAAATCCTCTATCTAATTCCATTCCTTCAACTACATTCAATTCTGTTTGAGTTGATTTTCCATCATCAACACTGATAATCCCTTCATCACCAATTTTTGCAACTGCTTCAGAAATCAACCTACCAATTTCTTCTTCTCCATTAGCAGAAATAGTAGCAACTTGCTTAATTTTATCACTGTCACCTTTAACAGGGGAAGCAATTTTATTTAAGTGTTCGATAATTATTTTCGCAGCGTAATGCATACCTTTTGTTACTTCTACAGCATTCATCCCAGCTTCAATAACTTTCAATCCATTATTCACTAAAGCTTGCAATACTAATGAAGCTGTTGTTGTTCCATCTCCAGCTGCGTCTACAGTTTTTGATGCTACTTCTTTTACAAATTGAGCACCAACATTTTTAATAGGATCTGAAAATTCAATTTCTTTTGCTACTGTAACACCATCTTTTGTAACTCTAGGAGACCCAAAAGATTTTTCCATTACTACATGTCTTCCTTTTGGTCCCAAGGTTGTTTTGACAGCATTTACAGCTTCATCTAACCCTTCAATAATTTTCTTTCTTGCTTCAAAATCTAAAAATAATTGTTTTGCCATTCCCATTTCTCCTTTTTTTAGTATTCTTCATACTTTTGTTATTTGCATTTTTGCAATTTATTTTTTTAATATACCTGAAATATCAGATAGCTTAATAATTATATATGTTCCATCTTTTACACCTGAAACACTGATTTTTGTACCAGCCCATTGTCCGAACAAAGCTATATCTCCAACAGCAATTTGCATAGGAACCACATCACCTTTATCATTCAAAGCACCTTTGCCAACAGAAATTACAGTCCCAATAGCAGAGTCTTCACTTGAAGTTTCTGGCAATACTATCCCAGATGCAGTTTGTTTACTTTTATCTTGTTTTTTAATCAACACTCTATCAAAAAGAGGCTCAAGACCATTGATATCATTCTCAGTAAGCGACATATTTATTTCCCCCTTGTTTTATTAGAATCCATTTAAGCGAATCCTACCACATTCTACTTATATACCACATTTGTATCAAATTTGATATATGCACATTATCATCTTTTTATAATACAGATAATATTGCATGTTATATAAACAATACTTAATTAATGGATTTCAAATATAATTAAGATTATTTAACTTTTATCTTCTTTTTCTTTCCATAACCAATAATCAATTCTGTTTCTATATCTCTTTTATATATTATATATTCTTGATCTGTACATGATTGTCCATTTAAAGCAATGCTACTACTATTAATTTTTCTTTTCGCATCAGAAATTGAAGTTGCGAACCCAGCACTTACTAAGATCTTTGTAAGTTTGACATTCTCTTCACTCAACACTATTTCATCTAATTCAGAGTTTTCGTTATTTTCAAAAATTGAAATGCTTTTCGCGTTTGCACTTTTCATTTTTTCTTCACCATGTACCCATTTAGTCATATGGTTTGCTAATGTTTTTTTTGCTTCATTAATATTACCATTAATCATATTATCAATCTCAATTGCATCTATATTAGTAAATTTCAACATATATGATTTAACATCCAAATCAGGCAAATTACGCCAAAACTGCCAAAAATCAAACACAGTAGTTTTGTTTTCATCAAGCCAAACAACTCCTCCAGCTGAACTTTTACCCATCTTTTTTCCTCCTCGGAGTAATAATGGCAAAGTGATTCCATATGTTTCTTCTGACTTCATTTTTTTGATAAAATGCACACCATTAATAATATTCCCCCACTGATCAGACCCTCCGATTTGTAAATTACATCCATGCTTCTTGTTTAATTGGTAAAAATCATATGACTGCAGAATTGGGTAAGAAAATTCTAAGAAGCTTAATGTATCATTGTTATCTATTCTTCTTTTAAATGTTTCAAGCCCAATCATTTGATTTACAGAAAATTTACTTCCAGCTTCCCGTAAGAATTCAATTAGGTTTGTTCCTAATAACCACGTTGCATTATCTTCATAAATAATATTAGGAATCAATTTATCTACTTGAGGCTTGATAGAGTTTAAATTATTTTGAATTTCATACTCACTCAGAATTGGTCTTTCTTTTGTACGCATTGAAGGGTCACCTATCATAGTTGTTCCACGACCAAATAGAAAAATACACTTACATCCATGTTCAGATAATATATTCATAATTCTTAATGGCAATAAGTGACCAATATGCATACTTGAAGCAGTTAGGTCTACTCCTAAGTAGCTACAAATTTCTTTCGCTTCTAACTTTTCTGATAATTCATTCTCATTTGTTTTTTGATAAATCAAATCTCTTGATTCTAACCATGCTAGTAAATTCATTGATAAAATCTAACATAAATATCATTTTTTTAGAAGGTTGGAAGCGTTATAGGCAGGAGTTGGATGATGAGTTCACATACAATTTCCTATCAGCTATATATTCTAATAACTGATAATTTTCCTATCTAATAGTTAACAAATTTCCTAGTAATCACCTATTTCATGATTGACAAAATTATAATTTTTATATAGGATTACACTTACAGGGGGCGTAGCTCAGTTTGGTTAGAGCATCGGCTTGTCACGCCGGAGGCCGCGGGTTCGAGTCCCGTCGCTCTCGCATTTTGATGGATATTTGGTAAGTACAAATATTTTAATAGGTGCTTTTTTTAATCTCCTAAAAGTTTTATTTTTTTATAGCTTTATTTTAGTGGCTTTGTATAACCTATTTTACGCATTTGCATTGATATACTTTATATAAACTACTTGATACAAATTCATATCAATTAAATAAGTCAATCTAAGCATATTTTAATGAATTTATAATTCTAATGAGCTTTTTACATTTTAATGAATTTTTAAGTAATAATTTTGAATAATTGAAATATATATATGCCGAATATCGGAGTCGAACCAATGACCTACTGATTACAAATCAGTCGCTCTACCAACTGAGCTAATCCGGCAATAGATATATAATATATAATTTTGCTAATGTTTTCAATATTGAATAAAAAGACAAATCAAAAATAAAAGCATATATCAATATCAATGCACTACCATATTATATATTTGCAATACGTGCCTGAGTATTATTTGACTAATATATTATCAATAAACTTGCTAATCTGCTCAATCTTCACGATCTCTTTGCTATTACCAATTCTAATTTCTACAGATTCATTTTTTAATTCTTTGGGCCAGATTATAATTTTAATAGGAGAGCCTAACAAATCAGAAGTAGCAAATTTCTGACCTATTGAAATATTTCTATCATCGTAAAAACTGATATTTTTATATTGTTCATATAATTTTCCAGATAATTGATTACATTCTAAAGACTTTGCATTTGCATTAATAATATTAATTTTAAATGGAGCAAAATCAATTGGCCAATTAATAGAATAGTTCTCATCTTTACACTCATAATAACTCTCTACCATTGCAGCAACTAATCTTGACACACCCACACCATAGCATCCCATGATTAACGGTGTTTGTTTGTTATCACTATTAGTAATCTTCAAATCCATTGGCACAGTATACCTATCACCAAGCAAGAAAATATGTCCTAATTCCAACGATTTATGCTTTTTACCATCACGCTCTATTTCATCTTCACCAATTTCAGATAGCACATGAAACTCATGACTTTTTAATCCACCAACTTCTCCTGTTTCTGCTTCTTTAGTAAAAACATTCAGATTTAACCTATCGAATATGCGCTTATATCCATTAAATACTGTGTCGTAAAATTCACTAGAAGATTCTATGGTTTCATGAAATGAGTATCCATCACACATAAAAAACTCACGACACCTTACAACACCAAACCTTGGCCTTAATTCATCACGAAATTTCCACTGTATATTAAACAAATTAATTGGCAAATCAGATTTACCAATATTTGCTTGCCTTACCATATCAACACATGGTTCTTCTGCAGATGGCCCATATATAAATTCATTGTTTTTACGATCATTAACTCGCAACATCTCTTTTCCATAAGCTTCATATCGCTCACTTTCTTGCCATAAATGAGCAGGGTGTAGAGTAGGGATGCACATTCGGTTGAATCCCATACTTTCAAACTCTTCAGACACTATATTTTCTATATTTGATATTATTTTGTAACCTAACGGCAACCATGAATACAATCCAGATGCCAATTTCTGTATCATTCCACTTTTCAACATTAATTTCGCAGATATTGATACTTCATTTACTTCTTTTTTAATAGGTAAGAAGAAATTTGATGCTTTCATAAGTAAATTATTATATGAAACTCAAAATTATGAAATATTAAAGTTACAAAAAATTACAAATTGTTTTATAAGTTGTACACTATAAATTATAAAATATAATATATAGAAGTAATGATTATCATTAATACATATCTCATAGGTTTTATCAGCCATAGATTTATCAGTAAATTTAATAATAGCTTTATAACAGCTTACTTGCAACAACATTTATAACAACTGCATTTTATATAATAATACTTACAATAACTGGTTTGTCTTTGCGTATGATCATATATTTCTTTATACCTGAAACAACATACTTCATTACTTTTTCGCTATTAGACACTAATTCTTTAATTTTATCATCGGTAATATTTATATCAACTTCTAAAATATCTCGAACTTTACCATTCACATTCACTGGTAATTTTATAGTATTCTCCTGTAACATTTTTTCATCATATGATGGCCATGCCAAGCTCTCTAAACAATTGATAGTATTATATAAATCTTGATTAACATTGCTGTATTTCTCTATATCAGACTGTATGTTTGTTTTTATTGTTTGGTATAAATTCTCACTAATATGAGGGGCAAATGGGTATAACATTTGTATAAATTTAATACTATCTTCAATTGTATATTTCTCGATACTATTATTGAGTTTGATCAATGATGCAAGTGCTGTGTTATATCGCATATTTTCTATTTCATCTGTTACAAATTTAATTGTTTTATGTAATTGTACGATATTATCAGTAGATTTATGGTTCTCTACTATACAAGAACTGATTTTCGCATCTATAGATCTATAAAATCTTTCCATACCTTTAATGTTTTTTATATCCCAAGAACGGCTCTGAGTAATTGGAGCCATGTACATCACATGCATTCTAAAAATATCTATACCATACATATCGCATGCTTTTCGAGGGTCAAGTCCATTTTTATACCTCTTACCCATTTTCCCAGGCTCAATATTTAGCTTTTCTCCAGTAGAAATTTGGAATGCACTATTATCTTGTAACTTTACATCCTCAATATCTACGTAGAAACCCCTTGAATCACTATAAGCATCAGCTGTCATCATTCCTGGGTTAACTAGTTTATTGAATGGCTCTGGATTTGAAACATAACCTAAATCAAACATCACCATATGCCAGAATCTAGCATAAAGCAAATGCAGAACAGCATGCTCAGCACCACCAACATACATATCGATAGACCCTACATTATCAGATGACCAATACTTCATTGCAGTATCAGATAAAATCTCATTATCATTTTTAGGATCCATATAACGCAAATAGTACCAACATGAACCAGCCCAATTTGGCATTGTATTTAATTCTCTAGTAAAAATTTGCTCACCTGGATGTTTTGGATCATTATCATCTAATGTTTTGACGCTACCATTCTCCATGACAATTCCACGTACTGTCTTCCAATCTGTTGCCTTTGCAAGTGGAGGCTCAGCATTTTCTTGATTCAAAACCGGCTTAAAATCATATTGCTTTGGTAATGTTACTGGCAAACAATCTTCATGTATTGAGTATGCATTGTTCTGCACATCAAACACGATTGGGAATGGCTCTCCCCAATACCTTTGTCGACTAAATAACCAATCACGCAGCCTATAATTCGTAATTTGCTTCCCAACTTTTGCTTTCTCTATAAATTCAATTGCATGTTTGATCTGTTTCTTTAAAGATATATTTTCTGTAATTTCAAATTGCATTGGATAGAATAGGGGGCCTTTAATGTCAAAAGCAGAGTCAAATTTTTCTGGGTTTGTTTTCCATAAATCAAGTAATTGGCTACTCGGAACATCATTGCCCTTATAATTTTCTATCAACCATGCATAAGTTGCTTTAATTACAGATTTAAATTGAATATTATGTTTTTTGGCAAATTCAAAATCTCGCTGATCATGTGCAGGAACAGACATTACAGCACCTGTTCCATATTCTTGTAGTACATAATCTGTAGTCCAAATTGGAATTTGCTCATTTGTAAGTGGATGAGTTGCATACCCTACTAATTTTTCCGTATTTTCGTCAGAATCAGTAACTCTATTTTTTTCCAATCCTTCTGTTTTTTCTAAAATGGGATGCTGATGCGAAATGCCAATATAAGCAACTCCAAATACTGTTTCAGGACGTGTAGTAAATATTTCAATATCTCCATGTTCGGTAGGAAATATAATTTTAGTTCCTTCTTGCCTTCCAATCCAATTTTTTTGCATGGTAATAATATTATCTGGCCAATCCAATTTATCTAGTTGGTCATTCAATCTATCTCCATATGATGTAATACGTAACATCCACTGTTTCATAGGTCGTTTTTCAACAAGGTAATTCCCACGCTCACTTTTCCCATCTTTTACTTCTTCATTAGAAAGTACAGTCCCTAACATTGGGCACCAATTTACATTTACATCATCTAAATATGCCAATCTCATTTCATTAATTGCTTCTGTAATTTCTGCTTCTGTGTAATGGTTAACAGATTCAATAAGCTGATTATCTTGTATAGAAAACTTTCTTGAATTTAATTTCTCTCTTAAATCATCAATCGCTTCTGCTTTTTGGGATATGTTATTAAAATAACTATTATAAAGCTTTGTGAATATCCACTGAGTCCACTTATAATATTTAGGGTCTGTAGTAGAGAATGACCTATCATTATCATGGCTCAAAGATAGAGCTTCTAACTGTGATTTCATATTCCTAATATTATTATCAGTTGTTACTTCTGGATGCTGATTAGTTTGTATAGCAAATTGCTCTGCAGGCAATCCAAATGCATCAAATCCCATTGCATAAAGTACATTATTACCTTGCATTCGCCTAAATCTAGCAAAAATATCTGTAGCTATATATCCTAATGTATGCCCAACATGTAGCCCAATCCCACTAGGATACGGGAAGAAATCTAATATACAATAAGATGGCTTTTCGGATATTTCAGATTTATATAAATCATACTTATTCCATAAATTTTTTGCATCTTGTTCAATTTGATGTATTTTATTTTTATCCATAAATGCATTCTACATTACAAACTAAATTGAGCAAATAAACTAAGTTTATCAAACTAATATCCGAGCAGAGCACTATACTAATAATTAGACTCAGAAAACAAGGTAGTATTAAGCTAAATTTAGAAGAAAACTAATATTAACCTAAAACTAGTAACTAGATTAAGTATAAAAATTCCCTATCATTAAATTGAAAACTCCCTATCATTTATTGTATATGTATATATTAAATATGTTTTTTATACAAAGAGTATTCTTTTTAGAATTATGGAATGATAGTAAATTAGTTTCTAAATCTCGCATGGAAGATGCTTCCAAAGATTTATTAATAGAAATAGATAAAATATTGCAACAAAATGAAATTTCAATGAAGCACATACATAGAGTACACTCTTTAAGTGGCCCAGGATCATTTTCTAGTATTCGCATTGCGTATAGTACAATCATTGCACTACAAAAGGTATTTAATCATATACAATATGCATCTTTTTATTTAAACGATTTAATAAAAAATCCAAATAACTTACTTATACAATTAAACAAAAATATATTTATACTTTTTCAAGATGAATGGAAAGTAATTTTCAAGAAACAATTAGATCAAAATGTAACTTACCAAACAATCGCAGAAAATATAGAGCAAAATATAACTAAAAACACTAATCAAAATATTGGGAGGGAAGGGCAACATATCTCAGAAAGCTCAGATAAGGCTATTAGCTCAAATCAAACTATACTAAACAGCTCATACAATGCAAATATAAATAACAATGATAATAAGTATCATATTATTCATAACATAGGCGAAAGAATGGTTAATCAAGGCGAACAAATATATGGGAAGAATTATAATAACCAAATTAATTCACAAAATTCTGATATAACAAATAAAATTAACGCACCATCTGACGCAATCAAAAAACCATTATATGTACATATGCCGGTAATTATGCAGGAAAAATAAAAAATAAGTACATGATGCATCCTTTAAGAAAAATAAATGTACTTATATTATACTGTAAAAACATTAACAATCATGAAGAAAGAAATGCAACCAATCATGAAGCAGAGTATGGGTTTTTAGATGGGAAATAAATTAGGTTATCTTTGATTTCACAATCATCTTCAGTTTTAATTTCTTCTAAATCAGGAGAAAATTCTAATGAAAAATTCACAGATGGATCTGTAATATAGGTTAGCGCATTAAATGGAATCGAAACTTTATTTTTGATGCCTGAAAAACTCAAATCCACTGAAAAACCCTGATGAAAAACTTGTAAATTTTCAAAATCGTTTTGCAAAACTATTGTCATAGAGGTAGGGTATTTTTCTTTAAACTCAGGTGGAATCAAAACATTAGGGTGTTGCGTAGAAAATGCAATATAAAAATGCTGTTCACCATGCAAACCTGAACGAGTAATATCACGCAGTATATCTTTAACCATTAACCTAAGATATTCCTGCAATTTCTTCTTATAATCTTGCATTTACAAACCTCTTGCCAATAAAATTAGCATATTACGATGATTATAACTATATATTGTCTTATATTTACTATTTCTCATTTATAACCACCCATTTAGGACATGTAATCATATGGTCATTTACCATCCCAGCTGATTGCATATAAGCATACATAATTTTTGATCCTACAAAAGACATGCCACGCTTTTTCAAATCTTTAGACAAATTATCACTTTCTATACTCGTAACTGGAACATCATCAAAGCTTTCCCATTGATTCTTAACCATTTTAAAATTCATAAATTCCCATATATACTTATCAAAACTACTAAATTCTTTCTGGATTTGTAGAAATACTATTGCATTTTTTCTAGCAGAGTAAATCTTCAATCTATTACGTATCAATCCTGTATTTTGCAACAAATCTTCAAGCTGTTCATCTGTCATTTCTGCAACCAACTTCGGGTCAAAATTGTAAAAAGCATTACGATAATTTTCTCTTTTATTAAGCACAATCTCCCAGCTTAACCCTGCATGAGCACCTTCTAAAATTAATAGCTCAAAATGATCTCGGTCATCATGAAGCGGAACTCCCCATTCATTATCATGATAATCTGCATATATTTTACTTTTCGATCCAAAACATCTTTCCATACCATATTGATTCTACTTTATTTTAAATTATTAACAAAGAAATTTAACTGCCTAACTAATTTAAAGTAATAGAATCAAACTGAAAATAAAACTAAATCTATAATCAAAGCTAGCAAAATGAACAAGCAAAACTATATATAATATGAAATAACTAGAAAAAACGAAGTAAAAAAAATAACAGAAAATATGATTAAAGAAATAATCACGTTGCGGGAGCAGGATTCGAACCTACGACCTTCAGGTTATGAACCTGACGAGCTAACCAGACTGCTCTATCCCGCAGATCAATACTATCAAATCACATAAAATTTTACAACCCTATGAAAATATCTATACCGATTAATTCAACTAATTAATATCAAAATCATATTTAAGGTTACATTTAAAATGAAAACTCATTAATAATTTAATAATTAATTAACTCAAAACATGGACATATTATATACGATATGTTATAAATTTCGCGAGCGGATGTGGTGGAATGGTAGACACGTTAGATTTAGGTTCTAATGGCGCAAGCTGTGGGGGTTCAAGTCCCTTCATCCGTATTATGCGTTTTTAAAAAGGAGCAAGAAAATGAATTTACCCTATGAAAATAAAGACTTACTTGAAGGTATAAAGTATGATTTGATTTCCTCAGAAGGATTAAATAGGGTATATGAAATCCATGCTAAACATGCTGATTTTGTAAATTTAATGGAAGATTTCTTTAACGAAAAAAAGAAAACTTATACTACAAAATATTTTAATAGACCTGGAAAAGTTCCTATGTCTATAGTGAAAAATGATTTCGCAAGTGCTGCTTTTGTACAAACTGCAAACAAGGTTATTAATAATGTCTTGTCTAAGCTAGAAGATAAATTTCTTGGAGAGCCAGACATTAAAATCAAACAAAATTTCGACAAAAATGATGATTCAAAAGATCCAACATTTACCATAACTTTAAACATGGAGCCAAGTGTTCCAGATCTAAAATTTGAATCTATTGAAATTAACAATCCTATTGTTGAAATATCTGATGAAGATATTAAAAAAGAAATGGATCTTTGGGCTAAAAGCAATGAAAGAGGAGTGGAGTTAACAGAAAAAAGAGCTTCTACTATGGGTGATACTCTTAATGTTTCTATGTCTCTTTTAGATAAATCTGCTGACAAACAAACTTTCCAATTGAAATTGGGTAGTGGAAGATTTGTGCCTGAAATAGAGCAAAAATTAGTTGGTCTTAATGAAGGTGAAAAAATTCAACATACTATTGATGTTCCAAAAAATCTTGATAATCAAAACCTTCCATCTGACATGAAAAAATTTGCTGGTAAGAAGCTATCTGTAAACTTTCATGTTAACAAAATCATGGAAACTAAAAACTATGAAGTTGATATTGAAATGGCTAAACAATTTGGATGCTCATCAGTTGATGCATGCCAATCAAAGTTTAGAGATATGCTAGCAAAAAGAGTTTCAAATTCTTCATTTATGTATAAGAAACATCAATTGTCTAATGAATTTAATAAAATGGTAAACTTTGAATTACCTGCTAATGCAGTAAAAATGGAAGTGCAAGTTTTCTGGAATAGATTTTTATCTAAATTCCAATTGAAAAGAGAGAATATGTTTTCTCATGAAGAGGCAAAAGTTCTATTTGGGAAAATCCAGGAGGCTGGATTTATGAAAGATAGTACATTTGAAGACATTGACCAAAAATACAATGAATTATCTAAAAAAAGACTAAGCTTTTTCTTTATCATGAAGAAAGTGCAAAGTGATCTTGGAATTAGTTTAAACAAATCAGATGTTGATTCTGAAATAATGAACAGATCATCTGAGTTTAAAGGTGGATTATCTGAAGCTGTAAGTTATTTTGAAAAGAATAAAAATGCTAAATCTGAACTAGAAAATACTGTAATAGAAGATAAGATTGTAAATGAAATTCTTCTAAAAGTTAAAATCAATGATGCAAAAATGACTATCAAATCTTTCTTTGAAGAATTAGATCAGTTGGTAAAATCATTAGATGTACAGATTAATTTGCCTGATACAAAAAGTTCTAATGATTCTGAATCAGAAGAAAAAATTGAATCAAGTGCTGAAAATGATAAAAACAATTCAGAGTCAAGTGAATCTGCTGATTCTAAGATTTCAAAAGAATCTAAAGGTAAATAATTATGAGCTTGATACCCGTTGTAATTGAAAAAACTTCTAAGGGTGATAGATCTTATGATATATACTCTAGACTATTAAAAGAAAGAATTATATTTCTTACAGGAGAAATAGATGATAATGTTGCTTCATTAATATGCTCTCAATTACTATTTTTAGAGGCAGAGAGTAAAAGTGATGACGTATATATTTACATCAACTCTCCTGGTGGATCTGTCACATCAGCTTTGGCAATATACGATACTATGATGTTTATAGGTCCAAAAGTTAATACAATGTGTTTAGGTCAAGCATGCTCTGCAGCATCAATGCTATTATGTGCTGGAAATAAAAGGTTTATATTGAAAAATTCCCGAGTGTTATTACATCAACCATTAGGGCAAATGAAAGGACAAGCAAAAGATTTAGAGCTATATGTTCATGAGATCAATAAATTAAAAGATATAGTGAGTGATATCTACCACCAGCATACTGGCATTTCTAAAGATGAATTAGAGCAGATCTTTGATAGGGATACAATTTATAGAGCTGAAGAAGCTGTTAAATTAAATATTGTTGATGAAGTTGTTACAAATAGGAAAAAAATTTAAAATTAATGGTTGGAATAGTATTTCTTAACTATATAATATACAAAATAGGGTAAGGTTTTTTTATGACATATAAACAAGATAAAGCTCCAGTAATTTGTTCTTTTTGTTATAAAGATCAGAATTGTGTGGAGAAATTAATAGCAGCTCCTTCTTCAGCATTTATCTGTAATGAATGTGTAGATTTATGTACAAAAATGATAGATAAATATAAAAATTCTGTTGAAGATAATATTGAAGTACCACTTCCATATAAAATCAAGCAAATACTTGATGAGTATATCATAGGGCAAGAAGAGGCAAAAAAAATATTATCTGTTGCTGTTTTTAATCATTATAAACGGATTACTAATAATAATATAAATGATGATATAGAAATAGAAAAATCTAATATACTATTAATTGGGCCAACTGGATCTGGAAAAACATTTTTCGCCAAAATATTAGCTAAAATATTAAATGTTCCATTTATAATTGCAGATGCAACTTCTTTGACTGAAGCGGGGTATGTAGGTGAAGATGTAGAAAGCATGCTACATAAATTATTACAATCTGCTGATTATAACTTAGATTCAGCGCAAAAAGGAATTATATATATTGATGAAATAGATAAAATTGCTAAAACTTCAGAAAACAGGTCAATATCTAGAGATGTATCTGGAGAGGGTGTACAACAAGCATTGCTTAAATTAATTGAAGGATCTTCAATATCATTGCCACAAAAAATGCAAAAAAAAGGGCAAGATAACTCTATAATGAACACAAAAGACATACTATTCATATGTGGTGGTGCATTTTCTGGCCTAGATGAGATTATTAAAGAATCTGATTCTAGTAAAATTGGTTTTAAATCTGAAGCTATTATTAATGAAAGTAAAAGCCAAGATATAGATATAAAACATTTGGTGAAGTTCGGGTTGATTCCTGAGCTAGTAGGGCGTTTACCTGTATTAGCCAAGCTGCATAAATTTGATAAAGAAGCTTTGATTATGATTATGCGAGATACTAAGAACTCTATTATCAAACAATATTCTAGCCTATTTTCTCTTAGCAATATCAAGCTTAATTTCACTGAAGATGCTATGGAGTTTGTAGCAGAAGAATCTATGAAACGTAATACTGGAGCGAGATCATTGAAATCTGTTCTAGAACAAATATTCTTGGAGCATTTCTTTGCACTCAGAGAAGATTCAAAGCATGAATTATTAATTAATAGAGATTACTTAGAATCAAATAAAAAAGCAAAAAAAGCGAATAATTAGTAAAACCAATACATCAAAACAATCGCAAGTAAGAAATTTTCTCATTCCTTCATAAAATTCCATTTCTTATTCTTTTTATTAGAGTATTTATATATTGAATGTGGACATTCTTCAAAGCACGATTTGATCTCATTTTTATATTCTATTTTTTATATTCTATAGTTTCACACTTTTTGAGTTTTTATGATCTATCAAGTTATGAACTAAAATTACACAATTGATTTGCTTCACATAATGGATATTATGTTAAATTCATTAGGGTAATCATATAAAAAACTAATTAATTTTAATGCCATATATAATCATCATATACTTATAGGCTGTGATCTGTAATATTTGCAAATTATACAACGCAAGAAATATTTTCAATTATGCAGTAAATTCATTTAATGCTGTTAACATATATTCATGTAACTTTTCATTTGAGCAAATCAAATAGTTTGGTAAATTAATTGATTTTGTAGGATGTAATGGTGATAACTCATCATTTGTAATGCTATCACTTTCCTCACTGTATACTTTGATTTTAGCCTTTGATTCAGATGCTAATAATATTCCTGCAGCATAATCACATATATGTTTAACTTTTGTGATACACCCATCAAATCTTCCACATGCAACATATGCCAAATCTAATAGTGGACATCCTATTTTTCTATAGTTTAGCCCAACATCTTTAATTGTTCCAAATAAGCTTTTGTTAGAGTAAATATTACGAGAAACATGCATCAATTTATGGTTCAAGAATGCCCCTTTGCCACTTTCTGCATAAAACATTTCTCTAGAAAGAGGATCTAAAATCATACTAGCAATAATCCTATCATCCTCCATTATAGCAATTGAACAGCAAAATGAATTAATATTATGTGCAAAATTCTCAATACCACTTAAAGGGTTAATAATCCACTTTATATCCTCATCTTCTTGATATGTTTGTGATTTTGAAATTATCCCATACTGCGGTCTTTTTTGATGTAAAAAATTCATAATCATATCAGAAGCTCTACTCTCATATTTTTCAATAAAAGTTCTTCTTTTTTCAAATGCAATATGCCTAATCTCATTGAAATCTCTAATCAGCATTCTGCCAATTTTCTCTAAGATTTCTGTCATAATATTGATGTTAGCTGATTTTAATATATTTTCTTGAATAACATTATTATTCATATTAGTGGTATTCATTAGCTTTTGAATCTTTCCATATAAGTAGAATCTGAAGGATTTACAACTATTTTATCACCTTGCTTAATATATGTTGGAACAAGAATTTTGATTCCATTCTCAATCACTGCATTCTTATACGAAGATGAAGCTGTTTGACCCTTGATTACTGGATCAGCCTCTATGATTTCCATAACAACAGGGCTAGCAAACTCAAAACTGATTACTTTTTCTTCATGCATCATAGCTTTTATTTCAACACCATCATACAAGAAATTTGATACTGGCTTAAAATCTTCTTTGCTAATCTCAAACTGATCATAAGTATCATCCATAAACATAAAATGACATGAGTCATTATCTGCATATAAGAATTTAGCATGTTTCTCTTCAAGAATTGCCTTTACTACATTTTCTTCAGAACGAAATCTTTCATTTAGTTTAGTTGTAGAATCTAATCCTTTAAGCTCCATTTGTATGAATGCACCACCTTTGCCTGGTTTTACATGTTCAGTCTTACGAACTACAAAAAGCTTGTCTTTCATTATTAATACATTTCCAACTCTTACATTAGATACATTTATTTTTTGATCCATAGAAATATAATATCCTAAATATAATTAAAAGTCTTGACTAAAATTACAAAAATCATGATAATAAAGTTCTAAGGGCGCTTAGCTCAGTCGGTAGAGCACTTGACTTTTAATCAAGGTGTCGTAGGTTCGAACCCTACAGCGCCTGCTCTTTTCATTTTCTTGGAATTCTTAATTTAATTAAAATAATGATAGATAATGGTTTTGATAATTTGGCTTACATATTACTTATAATACATAATATAAAATTAATCTTCAGTTTTCTTATATAGCGGATGATGTTTTTTGATTTCAATTTCAGAGTTTTGTGCATGAGTATAAATAGATGTAGTCTTAATGCTAGCATGCCCCATAATAGCCTTTACTTCCAGCAAATTCATACCTTTCTTGACCAAATCTGAAGCTAGTTTATGCCTAAAATCATGTGGAGAAATACCCAACTTTTGTAGCCATAAAAATACAGATTGACGTGTAATATGTTTTTCTCCAGAATTCCATAAATAAACAGAACTTGAATCACGTATATTCATATATGATTTTAAAAATTGTATAGCATTATGTGTCATAAAAACCTGCCTTTCTTTCATACCCTTACCTATCACATTAAAACTTTTACTTTTTTCATTTAAAACATTTTGTACAGAGATAATTTTAATACTGATCAATTCAGAAATGCGTAATCCAGTACTGTATAACATACATATTATTGCCTGTAATCGTATATTAAATAAATTATTTTCTGATTCTAATTGATCCAGAATATCTGCAATTTTATCATTATTTATTATATTAAGATTTTTTTTCTCTTTTTTGATTTTTGGCACAACAATATCTAGATCCATATTCATTTCACAAGATTGAAAAATAATCCATTGGTTAATTGATCGAACTTTTCGCTCTAATGTAGATTGTGCAAATTTATTTGCCTGACAGTTTTCAATATATTGTACCAGAATATTTTTATGAAAATCCTTTTCATTTTTCCACTCGCAAAAAGATTGTATATCTCTTTTATATGCTGTAATAGAATTTTTAGATAAATTCTTTTCATTCAGAAAATCTATAAACAATTCTAAATTATTGTAATTCATTGCCTTCTGCATTGACATCATTTAACATAATCACTTCTTGTTAATTAAATGCTTAGTTAATTGTTCGAGTAAGTCCTTAGAAGTATGATTAATTCTTGAAAGGTATACAATATTTTTCACAATATTCTCTAATTCATGTTTCAATTCTATATTTATTTTTGATCCATTTTCGAAAGATTGTTGAGCATTAGCGAGCCTATTAACAAGATATTGCACTTCCTGTTTTGTATAATCTGTTTGTTTTGTTGAATTACGTAAATTATTTTCCAGTACACAGAAAAATTTCTTAGCTTTGCCAGCCACAAATACAAGCGCAATTAAAACAGAAATCTCAATATATAAGAAATTATAAAAACAATCTATTCTCATACGATTAACTAATATAGGATTAATAAGCATCAGTATAATGAGCATACTAATACGCATGTTCCATATTGATTTAAGGGACTTTTTCATTGCAATCCAATTAAATAAAACTAGTTCTTTAGAATGAATGATAGCCTTATATTCCTGGAAAATGCCTAAATGTTTTTGATTCAACTTATTTGATAAGAGTAATTTCAAAGTTCTATAATTACGCATTGAAGCAAGAACTAACCCACAACATATTATAATATTTAACGATACTAATTGCCAAAACTCTATGTGATTAAAAAAATCTGTATAATACATAGGTCTATTTTATCTTTTATAATCATAAAACACTAGATTCTTATAAATTTTTATTTAAATAATTTTTACTTTTATAATTAATGATATATAAATTGAATGAACCTTCACTATTGATAAGTCATTAGTGCTTCTCCTTATATCTTAACTTTATAAGGGATTTTTTTATTCCCACCTTCAGTAGTTGGTATGAGCACCGTGAGTGTTAAAACCACCATTTCAACATCGCATATTATTATAATACAGCGTATGATAACGCTGATTGCTTAAGCTTTTGCTTATTTTGCTTTTACAAGTTTCATTTTATTCACTTGCAGAAGCTTCCGCTTTTACAAGTTTCATTTTATTCACTTGCTTAATCTGCTCCATTACGAGCATCCGCTCGTGCTACCGCACTTTTACAATGCAGTGCATTGCCATGCACTGATTGCCTAAGTTGCGCTCACGAGCATCCGCTCGTGCTACCTACGCTTTTACAAGTTTCATTTCACCTGCAGGAGTTGTTGGCTATGAGCACCCACTGGTGCTGCCACAACTCTCACATTGCAAGCAAGTGCCTACTCTGCGCATTGTAAATTCCTTACAATTGCTGCACATATCTCCTGTATATCCTAAAGTTTTCTTCAGATCCTTATCAGTTTTGGGATCCTCATTTTTTTCGCTTTCCTCAGCTTCTACATGTGCTAAGCTATCCATATTTCGATACGTAATACCTAAATCACGAACCAAGTAATCTACAATCGAAGTTGCATACTTAATTCTATCATGCCCTTTAATTGGCCCATAAGGTTCAAACTTTGTAAAGGCAAAAGCATCAACGTATTGTTCTAATGGAACTCCATGCTGCAAACCAATTGAAATAGATTTTGCTAAACAATTCATCAAGCTTCTGAATGATGCACCCTCTGTACCCATTCCAGATGTGAACACTTCACGCACATCGCAATTTTCATTCTCACCAGTTGTATGATAGAAAGTATACCCACCAATTGTAACTTTTTGAGTATAACCCTTACGCTTCTTTGGCAACGATTCTTTTTGACCTCTAACAAGACCATGATCATCTTTTTTGTATCGTATCTCCTCATTTTGAGACTCTGCTTTTTTCTGCTTTTTATAAGTTGCAGATTGTCCAGTTAAGTTCAGTGCTTGTGCTAATTTAGATCCATCTCTATACAATGCAATTGCTTTTGTCCCTAACTCCCAAGCTAGCATATATGAATTTCCACATTCTTCAATTGATGCATTTTCAGGCATATTGATAGTTTTAGAAACTGCACCAGATAAAAATGGCTGTACAGATGCAACCATCTTGATATGACCATCTGTGGCAATAAATCTTTCACCATGTGTAGCACAATCAAATACTGCTAAGTGCTCCTCTTTAATATATGGAGCTTTTGTAATAGATCCAGTTCCACATGCAAATTCACTAGCCAATGCCCTATCTTGCTTAGATATATTTAATTTCTCAAATAATTCATTTACGTCCTTAGCATCAAATTTAGTGAATATTTCTTCCCCAATAACCCAACTAGAAAAAGCAGAATCAACATCAAATGAGTTTTTTAATGCTGCAGCAATTTTATCCAAAACTTCATCAGAAAATCCTGCCTGTCTCAACACTTCATTATTTAGCCCAGGTGAATTTTCAATATGACCATGACCAATCACATAATTGATAATACTTTCAACTTGTTTTTTGTTATACCCTAATGATTCCAAAGCAGGTTTGATCGAATTATTGATAATTTTGAAATATCCACCACCAGAAAGCTTTTTATGCTTCACTAATGAGAAATCTGGTTCAATACCTAATGTATCACAATCCATAAACAGACCAATTGTCCCTGTTGGTGCTAACAATGTAACTTGAGCATTTCTATACCCGTATTTCTCACCATTTACTATAACTTCATCCCACAACTTCTGCATTCTGGATTTTGATTTTATCGGGCATTTATCCCAATTCAATGCTATAGGATTTACACCAATATTTGAGCATTTTTCGCCAAACACTGCTGATTTATGATTTTTAACCACCTCTAACATGCATTCACGATTTTCATCAAATTTATTAAATGCACCTAAATCTTTAGCAAGCTTTGATGATGTATTATATGCTTCTCCATGCATTAATGCTGTAATATATGCAGATAGTGCTCTACCTTCTTCACTATCATAAGGAATACCACTTTGCATTAATAATGCACCTAAGTTAGCATATCCTAATCCTAATGTCCTAAAATCAAACGAACGCTGTGCAATCAATTTTGATGGAAACTGTGCCATGGCAATAGAAATTTCCAATACTGTTGTCCAAAGTTGTACGGCATGAGCAAACTTATCTTCTTCAAAAGTCCATTTTCCTGCGTTATGATTATAAAATTTCAATAAATTAATCGATGCTAAATTACATGCAGTATCATCTAGGAACATATATTCTGAACATGGGTTTGATGCATTAATTCTTCCGCTATTTTTACATGTATGCCAATCATTAATTGTTGTATCATATTGAATTCCTGGATCAGCACATAGCCATGCAGACTTACTAACTTCATGCCATAGTTTTTCTGCAGATATTTTTTTAGCCACTTCACCTGTTGTTCTAAATGTTAACTCTATATCACCATTTTTATTTGCAACTTTAGTCATGAAATCATTTCCAACACGTACAGAGTTATTAGAATTCTGACCAGATACAGATGCATATGCCTCAGATTCAAATTCTGCAGTCAAGGTTTGGCAATCTACATCTTTCACACCTTGTGCAAGTAATTTCAAAATTCTATTTAAATATCCATATGGAACACTTTGTTCTTCAGCTTCACATAAAACATTACCTAATGCATCATTAAATTCTGGATTATACTTATGCTCTGCCTTACCAGTCCATGAATTGCATGCATCTTTTACATTTTTAATAGTATTGCTTATGATTTTTGAACCAACACATAAGAAAACAACTTTATCTTCTTCTTTTGTTTTCCACTTTATATATTCTTCAATATCCGGATGATTAATATCTACAATATCCATTTTTGCTGATCTACGTGTTGTACCACCAGATTTAATAGCACCAGCATTAGCATCAAACACAGTCAAAAAACTTAGTAAACCAGATGAAATTCCACCAGATGAAAGACTTTCACTTTTCCCACGTAATGTAGAATAATTTGTTCCACTTCCAGACCCATATTTAAACACACGAGTCTCTCTGGCAAGCAAGTCTATAATTCCACCCTCTTGTAATAAATCATCCTTCACTGACTGAATAAAGCATGCATGAGGTTGAGGCCTTTCATATGCAGATGATGATTGACAAATTTCCAGTGTATCATGATCTACAAAATAATGACCTTGTGGTTCCCCTTCAATTCCATATGCCCAGTTCAAGCCAGTATTAAACCATTGTGGAGAGTTAGGTGCAGCTTTTTGTGATGCTAACATATTACACATTTCATCATAAAATACTTTTGCATCTTCTGAAGAATTGAAATAATTATACTTCCAACCCCAATACGTCCAAGCACCTGCAAGTCTACTAAATATTTTTCTTGCATCATCTTCTACAGAATATCTTTCTGCTTCTTGAAGATTAGCTAACTTATCAATATCTGGAACAGATTTCTGTAACCATTCTGGAACATTTTGCTCAAATACTCTTTTAGTAAATCTAGGAATTCCTGCTTTTCTAGCATATTTCTGTGCCAATATATCAATTGAAGTTTGTGACAAATTCTCTGGAACCAATATAGATTCAAATGACTTAATTATTTCACCATCTAAACCTATAATTTTACTACTTCTTTTTACAAAATTAATACCTTCATAAGGACTAGATTTAGTAAAGCATCTTTTAAATTTCATATCACCTCTATTAATAAAAATCATAATATTAAAACAAATTAGATGCTATATTGAAAATATATTTGGATTATGTTAGCAGAATAGATAGTATGTTTTTTTACAAATAATCACTCTTATTTCTATACTTATTTTCCTATATTTTATTAATATGCTCTGATTTCATCTACTTATATATGTTGCTTTTGATATATTTGATTGAAAAACTGCATTGTAACATTAGTATAATAATTGTAATTTGCAAACACGTTATCAAAATTGACTAAAGCACAACATAGCTGATAAGGAGGTTCATAAAAACTTCTATTCTGCATTTTTAGATTTGCAAATAAATGTTTTAATTCACTTCCTACATTTATAAACTGTTTCGCATTTACTGCAAAATATTCACAACCTTTATTCGTATAATGTTTCATTCTTGAAAACAAATCTAATATCATCGTATCAACAACATTACTTTTATGTTTTTTCATCCACTTTTCAAAATTATTAAACTCTTTACCAAATGATTCATATGCTTTTTTCACGTATTTATTTAGTTTATTAAGCTGTACTAAAGCAATATTGCTTAAAAATACATCGTTAACATTGCTTAATAATACAGAACTTGTTTGAGCATTCAATGATGTATTAACTTTTTTTAATTCTTTTCTGCTATATGCTTGTTGATATGTAATATCATAACTATATCCATCATGATCACGAATATTCCTTACAACTTTAAAATTATAAAATATCTCACTTATACCCACACGAGACATGTACTCTATGAAAGATTGCCGCAATGAGCCATCAAATGAATCATCCAATTTCATATCGCTAATACTTCTATTATACAATTTTTCTGAAATCTGCATTATGTGTTTCTGTGTTACATGCGCAATCAGAACTGATTCTACAGGGTTTGAAAATGAGATAGTGAATTTTTTTGTACATAGTATACTTTTAGGCAGTATAGTACTTATCACACATATAGATTTAAGTAAAAATTTCACACACTTCATATTGCTCTATCTTAACCACTACTTGTTAATACTTATTAAATATTTTAAATACTTGTTGATAATTAATAAAATACCTCAATGCGCACTAAATATCCCAACATACATTGATTATTATATATCTACTGCTCGTAACTGCATAAATTGTTTAATAGATAAAACACTCTTACATTATCATTTAATATTGTAAGTGAATTTACTTTTTAGCTAGCCAATTCTCTAGCCAATTAATTGTAAAGTTAGCATTTTGAACATCTTCATTTTCAACTAATCTACTAAATAGTGGCAATGTAGTTTTAGGGCCTACTATCACATATTCTTTTAAGGCATGTCTCAAATTTCTCAAACACATCTCCCTATCACCACCTTTTACAATTAATTTAGAAATCAAGCTATCATAATAAGGCTGAATTTTATACCCACTATAAAGCATGGTATCAACTCTAACATATGGTCCCAAAGGAGGAATATGACTTTCTACAACTCCTGGGTGCGGCATGAAAGTTTCTGGATCCTCAGCTGTAACTCTACATTGAATAGCATGTCCTTTGATTTTAATATCATCTTGCTTAAATGCTAATGGAATACCAGATGCAACCTTGATTTGCTGCTGAACCAAATCAATTCCCGTGATCTCTTCTGTGACTGTATGTTCTACCTGAAGACGAGTATTCATTTCCATAAAATACAACTGATCATCTTGGTACAAAAATTCCAGAGTTCCAACCCCTTCATACCCAATTGCAGCAATCATTTTAGCAATTTTATTTCCCCATTCAGAGCGTTGCTCATCTGTCAAAACATTTGAAGGGGCCTCTTCTAATACTTTTTGTCTTCTTCTTTGCAGTGAACATTCTCTTTCAAATAAATGTACCGCATTCTTTCCATCTGATAACACTTGAAATTCTACATGCCTAGGACGTTCAAAGTATTTCTCTACGTAAATATCTCCATCACCAAATACCGCACTTGCTTCTTGCTCAACTGCTGTAAATTCATTCATAAAATCAGATTCTTTATGTACAATCCTGATACCTTTTCCACCACCACCATTTGATGCTTTGATAACTACAGGAAAGTTGATTTTCTTTGCATATTCTAATCCTTCATCCGCATTCGCCAGACTACCTGAACCAGGAATTGTTTGGATCCCATATTTTTGCATTATCAATTTACTTTGTATCTTATCGCCAAGTTGATTAATATGTTTCGAAGATGGGCCAATCAATTTAATTCCATGCTCTTCAACAATATGTGCAAAATCTGCATTTTCGGATAAGAACCCGTAACCTGGATGAATAGCATCAGCATTAGATAATTCAACTGCAGCAATAATAGATTTGATATTTTTATAACTATCATTAGCACTAGCTGGGCCAACACAGATACTCTCGTCCGCCATTTTTACATGCATAGAATCTTTATCTGCTGTAGAATATATTGCTACTGATTTAATATCTAGTGACTTACATGCTCTTATAATACGAAGTGCAATTTCACCTCTATTAGCAATTAGAACCTTCTTAATCATGATACCTTTGCCAAAATTTGATCAAACTCTATAGGAGATCCATCTTGCACAAGAATTTCCTCGATAGTTCCTGAGGAAGTGGCTGTAACTTCATTCATAACCTTCATAGCTTCAATAATAAACAACACATCTCCTTCCTTTATTTTTGAACCTTTTTGAATAAATGGTGCAACACCAGGCTTCGGTGAAATATATAATGTGCCAACTATAGGAGATTTAATAGATTCATATCCATCAGAACTTGTGGAATCTTTTCCACCCACAATTCCAGGTTGTGAATCAGGTTGTGAAATAACATTGCTTTGTGGAATATTATGAGGCATATTCCCCTGTTGCATCACATTCTGTGGAACAGCATATTGTATATCAGCAGAGCTATTTTGCTTAAACTCTATACATATATCTCCATCTTGATATTTGACTTCCTTTAATCCAGTTTCCTTTAAAAGTTTTGCTAAATATTCAACAGCATCTTTATTAAATTTCAATGACATAACCACTATTCTAATATAAATTTCATCAAATTGGAATAAATCACCATAATCCACAGTATATACATACATCACTACTTGTGTTTTTACGTAATTTTTTCTCGTAACCAAGTATTTCTCATCTAAAGTGTTTTTGTTTGGCTGCTTAACATTTTTTATTATGATATTTATTTATCATTCTTATTTAACTATTTAGTTTTTTTATTTATCTTTTTTCTCTGAATTCTTTTTTTCTATCTTTTTTTGATTTCTCGTAACATTTAAAATATCCAAGCACTCTTCTAATGTCACATCAAATGGGCTTTTCTTTAACGAAACATATGTGTTTTTATATAAAATCCATGGTCCAAAACGCCCTATTCCTACTTTAATATCTTCCCCATTATCAGGATGTCTTCCAACAATAATAGGCAAATTTCTAATTTTTATAGCCTCTTCAATTGTAATGTTATGTGGTGGAGCAAACATTGCTGGCAATAATACCCTAGCCTTTACTTCTGCAGCACCCCACTGTAAATAATACCCATATGGCCCATGCTTTATTAACACTTCATCTCCAGAATTTGGATCGGTACCTAAAATAACATTTTGATCTAACTCACTATCAATTGATTTGTTCCAATTACAAGCTGGATAATTAGAGCAGCATAAAAATCCATTGCCTTTGCTAATTCTTAATTCTTGCATACCATCACATTTTGGACATTTTGGAACTTTATCTTGCTTAAAGAAATGCTGTTGATATGTATTAGATATTTCTTTCAAAATATCTTTCACATCTAAATTATACGCTTCATTTACTTTGGCTTGAAAATCTTTCCAGAAATCTTCTAACAATTCTTTCCAGTCTTTCTCACCTTTTGATACCAAATCAAGTTTATTTTCCATTTCAGATGTAAATTCATCTTGCACATATAGTGAAAAATGATTTTTCAGAAATGCAGATACAACCCAACCTAAATTAGAGGGAATTACACTCTTTTTATTCTGAAATATATATCCCCTTTTATCTAATACATACATCACACCAGCATAAGTACTTGGCCTACCAATTCCTTTTTCTTCCAAATATTTAATCAGAGAAGTTTCTGTAAATCTAGATGGAGGCTTAGTTGCATGTTTCTCATCTTCAACCTCAAGGCACTTTACGTCTCCTTCAGAAAAGCTCCAGATATCAGTATTTTCTAATTTATCAACATTATATAATTTCTGGAATCCATCAAATTTACTCTTAACTCCATGCGCCTTCCATGTACCTTTTTCACCTTTGATAAACATGTTGCATGCCTCATAAATTGCAGAAGCCATTTGAGAAGACACAGCTCGCTTCCATATTAAGTCATATAATTTAAAACTCTCATCATCTAAATATTCTTTAATACTATTTGGTGAGTGATTAAAATTAGTTGGCCTTATTGCTTCATGAGCTTCTTGCGCATTTCTCACTCTAGATTTATAGAAATGCGGACTATCAGGAAGATATTGTTTGCCAAATTGAGATTGAATCATATCTCTACATTCTTTAATCCCTTGCTGAGATACATTAACAGAGTCAGTTCTCATATATGTAATCAAACCAACTATTCCACTACCTAACTTAATACCTTCATATAATTTTTGAGCGATTTTCATTGTAAAAATAGGCTTCCATCCCAATCTACTAGCTGCTTCCTGCTGTAAAGTAGATGTTATCAGAGGTGCGTACGGCCTTCTAACTTGGTCTTTAAATTCAAATTCCGTAACTTTGTATGAATTTCCTAATAATTCATTTTTGGCTTCTACAACTGACTTGCTATCCCACATGAATTTTTCTACTTTTTTATTGTTCCATTCAAATAAATCAGTTGTGCATTCATATTTGTTTTGTTTGAACTTTGCATGTAATGTCCAATAATCTTCAGGAACAAAACTTTGAATTTCGTATTCACGATCTGTAATAATTCTCAACGCTGCTGATTGAACTCTACCTGCTGATTTACTTCCTGGCAATTTTCTCCATAAAACTGGTGATAAATTAAATCCAACTAAATAATCCAAACCTAACCTTGCCATATATGCATCAACTAATTTTTGGTCAATTTCTTTTAAACTATTCAATGCCTCTTTAATTGACTTAGGTGTAATGGAGTGAAATGTCATTCTAGACAACTTAGTTTTCACTTTAGCTTTTTCGAAAATTTGAACTAAATGCCAAGAAATAGCTTCTCCTTCTCGATCAGGGTCAGTTGCTAGAATCACTTCATCACTATTTTTTGCTTGTGCAATAATTTCTTTAACAGCTTTTGAGGACTTTGTAATATTTTCCCAACTCATACTAAAATCATTATCAACATCAACAGATCCTTTGGTTTTTGTAAGGGATCTAACATGACCATAACTAGCCAATACCTTATATCCTACATCTTCATTTTTCAAATAAGAATTCAACGCTTTTGCTTTTGTAGGAGACTCTACCACAATTAATTTCATAAAAGATTAAATACCTCATAAAAGAATATTAAGCAATGACTTTTATAAGAATCATACAATTTGCTTTACCACAATTCTATCAAATTATTTCACATAATCTGTATTTTTCAATAAATCTTTAATTTCACTGAATTGACTTTGCTTGTTTTCCCTAAATTCATTGAAAATCTTTTGTTTGGTTTTTATCCTTCAGAGCAACTTTATTCCCCCATAAATGTTGAATATGCCCTTCTATCTCTAATTGCACTAATAAAGACTTTACAATACGTACTGGCAAATTCATTTTGTTTATTAATAATTCTATTGATATCGGGAAAAACCCAATCATTTTTAATATTTGATCTTTTGCGCCAACTAATTTATCATCTTTTTCTTCTAATTGCTGATCAATCAAACCCTCTTCAAGAGTGTTTTGCTTTATATCTGGGATATATTCGCTTTTAGGTTCTTTTAGAGAAAAGCTAGCAAACGAATTCAAAATATCATAAGAAAACTCTACTAATATAGCTCCTTGCTTAATCAATTTATTTGTACCTCTAGACCTAGGATCTAAAGGGCAACCTGGAATTGCGAAAACTTCTCTTCCATTATCTACAGCACATTGAGCTGTAATCAAAGATCCAGATTTTAACCCAGCCTCAACAACCAATACTCCTAAACTCATCCCAGCTATAATTCTATTTCTATTGGGGAACAAATGAGATGATGGCCTGGTTCCAAAAGCCACCTCTGACAACAAAAGTCCCTGATCAGCAATCTTGTCATACAGATTTTTATTTTCCGAAGGATATATATGGTCTATTCCATTAGCTAACACAGCAATTGTACCAGTATTAATGCTATTCTGATGTGCAATTGTATCAATTCCTCTAGCTAACCCTGAAACTATCTTATACCCTTGCTCACCCATTTCTAATGCTATTTTTTTTGTGATCACTTGGCTCTGTAAAGAGCATGCTCTAGATCCTGCAATAGAAAATAATTTTTTACTGCTTAATAGATCTAAATTTCCTTTCACACAGATGATTGGAGGGTAATCTCTCATATTACGCAATAAACTTGGATACTCTGGGTCAGAAAAAGCAACTAACTGCGCTCCATAATCATTAATCTTTTTTATCTCAGCAATAGCTGTGTTTTTTGAACAAACATGCATCTTTGTTTCAAGGTACTGGATAACACGATCAATAGTCTTATAAGTATGCAAAAGGTGTAAAAAACTAATAGGCCCAATGTTTTTAGTTCGAATAACTCTTAGAAAATCAATTTTTTCTTCTATACTCATTTGCTGCTTTATGTTCATCTTTGCTTACTCAAAATTTTCCTTATCAAAGTTAGTTTGCAAACCCAATGCAAAGCAAAATGTATTCATATATCTCTCTTGATTAAATTTGCAATTAAATGCTTATGTACGATTGATACACTTAATAATATAGTTAACATAAAAATCTGTGATTCATAGAAAGATGCAATGATTGTCATGATTAATAATGCAATATAGCTAGCATTTGTAGGTTTTGTTTTAATGCATACTAACAATCCCCAAATCAACATTGGAATCAATGCATATAAGTGGAACACTGCTAAACATACCCCAAAAAATGGAGCAACACCTTTGCCACCAGACCACGGAGCATACATATGACCTAATACAACCCAGGCACCAAATAACATCATATTATCTAGCATAAAAAAGCATGTAAAGCCTTTTCCTACATCACAAACAGCAGTTAATAATCCAACCAACATGCCATTCACTCTCCATGCGTTGCTTGTTCCTATATTTCCAGATCCGTGCTCCCTAATGTTATGATTACCCAGAATACGTGACCAAATTCTACCAAAAGGAATCGAGCCAATTCCAAACATTAGAATTAAAAATGGCAAATTATACACTTGATTTCTTCTTGCCTTTCTTCACATCATTCTCATTTTGTTCTATAGCATTTTTTATAAAGCTATCCATGTATTCTTGTGAACAAATTCCCATAAGCACTGGGTTTGTAGAATCTGAATGTTTTGTAATATTTTCTATAGTTTCTCGTACTTCTTTTTCTTTCATTCCAAAAAATTTAGCTATATTTTTATTAGTTAGTTCTTCACGATTCTGGTGCATCCAGACCACACATTTTGGCAAATATTTTTTTAATCCATACGGAATTTTCCCAATTTTATTTTGTACATCCACAACTATATTTAGCAATAAAGATCTATCTGAATCTTGTTCACACAAATCTATTTCTTCTTGCAAGAGCTGCCCTCTTTCAACTGGATCACTTTCTTGTAAAGATGTATCTGAAAATCCCTTTTTCATTGCATCTAAATCTAATACAGATATAGAACAAAACCCTGATATTTGCTTTAATGATAGAGCAGTATTTTTCAGCAACCATAGCGCTGTAGAACGAGGCATTAACAATCTATTCATAAATTAATTTCTCCTTAATAAATTGAACCATAAAACACACCTCAAGTAAATCTTATATGCTCTTCCTTTGATAATTTATAGATACTATAATTTGTTTATGAAAACACTTTTAGCCTTACTAATGACAGCTAACATAGTAGGGAAAAACATTTCGCAAGATTTACATATATTATTTTTCAAATCAATTACTGATTATGATTCAGATGTTCATGATATTAATTTGATAAATCGTCAAAACATTAATTTGGCAAATCTACGACATGATTTCCCATTTTTCTCCATAATCATTGATGAAAAAGATAAGTCATCCTATATGAAATGGATATGTAATTTTTGCATATTAAGCTTTGCAAATTCAAAACGCACAACTCAAATACGTAGGATTAATCATTCGATCAATAGCTCTATTCATGGATTTATATTAGGGTTAGAACAATTGCAATCTCTCGATCAAAATACATTTTCACAATCTGCAAAAAAATGGATTAATAAAGCGTCATTATGGGTTGAAGCGTATAAGAAATTTGAGGTGAAATATGATAAGTAAGATTATATATATAATATCTGTTGCAATCATTATGAAAATATCTGATATTGTTCCTTTTCAATTGAAAATTGGAGATATCTGTTATAGTGGTCAGTTATCTATACTTCTTCTATATGCTGCAATTGCGATATTTATATTACTATATTTCTACAATATATCTAACCATTTCAAACGATATTATAATAAATTCATACAATATAGGCGTAATAAATATGAGAAGCATGTGAATCAGAAATTAATTATAGAATCTGCAAAGCAAATATGTAAAAATCTTAAGATAATTGATATTGCTCATAATCATACTGTTAATTGTAACGCGCACTACCAATATAGCAATGTGAATATTAATCATTATAATAAATCAAATATTATGCATCATCTTGTTTTATTTATGCATAACCCCAACTTGCAATCTGCGAAACAACTTGACAAATATACCGAAGGGTTAATTTTCTCATCAATCTTCTTTGCTTGCCAATATTTAAGCATAAAGAACTATGGTAAAGCTCAAAATCATCTTAAATATTTACAAAACAAAATCTCAAACCGTCAGTGGATTTACGATAATTTATTCACATGCTATCTCAAAAATGCTGAATTTTATGAATATGAAATTTTATTAAATAACCTTTATAAGCAAAATATTATACAAAAAGAATACTTTGAATCTAAGCATGCTATTTTATTATTAGAAAAGTTTAATGCAGGAGAAAATGAGAAAGATTTAGAAAAGGCATTTAATACATATCCTAATAATATAATTATTGGACAAAAATATATTCAAATGTTCACAGCGCATAATGAAAAATCCATAGCAGCTATTGAGAAAATATGGAATTATCATGCTTCATTTGACCTGGCTCTAGATTACTACCATAGGCTTACAGCATTAAGTAGCCATAAACTAGAAAAAATCCAAATGTTAATCAAAAAATTCCCAAATCATCAAAGCTCCATATATATTCAATGCTATGCGGCAATTGAAGCAAGAGCATTTCACATATCAGATACATTAATCAATTTGGTACAAGACACGCGAATCAAAAAACTATTACAAATCAAAATAAACATTGCTAAAGAATTTAATCACGATTATATTCAAACTAAAGTAGAGCAAGTAATTCAAAACACCAAAATTGAAAATTCAGTTCAAAATCAACAAAATGCAAGGGATACTAAATGATCACATTTTTAGAAATAATACAAAAGTTAGAGAAATATTGGCGTCAATTTGGGTGCAAAGTAGTGAATCCAGCAGATATGCCAGTAGGCGCAGCTACAATGCATCCCCATTTCATCTTAAATGCGCATAAAAATCATAAATTAGCGTATATGCAACCTTGCAGGAGACCTCAGGATAGCAGGCCAAACAGTACAAACAGATTATACAAGCATCATCAGTTTCAGGTAACTATTAATCCTATCCCTGAGAATATTCAAGATATTTATTTGGATAGTTTATTAAAAATCGGATTTGATTTTGATATACATGAAATTAAGTTTATTGCTGGTAATTGGCAAAGCCCTAGCCTTGGAGCATTTGGTGTGGGCAGTGAAGTTTGGGCTAACAATAGTGAAATATCTCAATTCACTTATTTCCAACAAATAGGTGGAACTCCTCTTAAAAGCCAAGTAATCGAATTAACTTATGGATTAGAGCGCATAGCAATGAGCCTTCAGAACGTAGATAATTGGAGAGATATTATATGGCAAGATGGAGTTAAATATGAGGATATTGATGATTTAGAATTTAGTACAGCATCTAATTTAAATTATGATATTACACACTTACATCAACTATTTAACTTACATTTAAGCGAATCTCAAAATCTAATAAATTCTAATTTACAATATCCAGCATATGAAGAATTTCTCAAAGCAAGCCATGCGTTTAATACATTAGAAGCAAGGCAAGCTTTTAGCCCTACTCAAAGAGTAGATGAGTTGAATAAATTAAGAAATATCGGACAACAATGCGTTAGGATGGCTAATTCAAACGAAAATATAAATTTAAACAGCCCTAATGAAAACATAAGCGTTAATCCAAAAATAGATATAAAACCAACCAATGCATCCATAGAATCAAACAACACAAATAATGAAAAGAGTATAAAATGAACCAACCTCTACCTGAAAATCAGCACCCTACCATTGGAAATCAACTTTTATTTGAAATTATGCATGAGAATATTCCACATGATATCAAAAAGAGTAGCTTGGAAAAGTGGACTATAGTTATCAAAGAAGAGTTACAGCAATATAAAATCAATCCTGATTCTTTGCATATATACATTACAAACACACGCTTAATTACTGTGATTGATAACTTGCCTAATGAAATTCAAAAAGATACAGAAATTATCAGAGGACCTAGATCTAACATTAAACAAGAGATTCTAGATAAGTTTTTACAAAAACATAATAAAATTATCAGTGATACTTACATAGAAAATGGCTTTTATTATATAAAAAATGAGCATGCTGCTCAGCAAATTGATAGTTTGATTTCACAAATATGCATATCATGTATACAAAAAATGAAATGGAACAAGATCATGTTTTGGGGTAGAAAGTTAGGTTGGATCAGGCCAATCAGAAGAATTGTGTCAGTCTTCAATGGAAGTCCCCTACTATGGAATATAGAAAGTTTAGAATTATCCACTTCATCCAATTTTATTTATGATTTAATAAAGCATGAAGAATTTACAGCTAATAATTTTGCAGAATATAATGATAAATTAGCAAAACGTAATACTCATTTAACAGAAAAATTTAGTATTTTACAAAATGTAATAAATATGCAATTAAAAGACAAAGCAAGTCAAATATCAAATGCAAAACTCATTAATATCAATTCTCAAATTGAGGCAATTAATGTATATCATACCAAAGTAGACGATAAATTTAATGTTCCAAAAGAAATCAAGCAATCTATACTGAATGAACAACAACATATCGGAGTTTTCGATGGAGATTTATTAACTGACTTATTAATATTTTCTGAACACAAATTGCAAAACTCAAATCTTTTAATTGAGCAAACAAAACGTACATTACATGCAAAGTTCAATGATGCGTATTTTTTCTACACAAGAGATATGCAAAATGATGTTACTTATTATTTATCTAAATTAGAACAAACACTATTCTATAAAGGGTTAGGAACTTTATATCAAAAAATCGAACGAATCACTAAAGTAGCACAAAAATTCTATAATGATGCACAATTAATAATAGCAATCAAATTTCTTCAAATAGATTTATGCATGCAAACTATTGATGAAATGTCTGATTTACAAGGATTACTATCTTATTTTTATGCTAAACAAAACAATATAAATGATGTTGCTTGTAAAGCTATCCTCTCACAATATAAAAAAAATATTGATGACGTACATTCTTTATATTTGACCCTCCTATATAATTTGGATAGTGTGGTTGCGTTTATAGGCAAAGATATAATCCCAACAGGTTCGTCTGATCCACTCGCAATTAGACGTAAATGTCTTGAGATTATCGATATAATGTTTAAATTACAGGAATGTGGAATCTCAATTGATCTAAACCAATATGTCAATTATGTAAATGAATGTTTTAAAGAGCAAAACATACATTTAGATTTATCTGGATTTGATAAATATTTTCAGAAAAGATGTGAATATGTATTAGGTAAAAAATATGGAGATATAGCAAAATTTGTATCAAAAGAACGTAATATATTAATTGCAAAAGATAAATTAGAACAAATAAGCAACTTCAATGAATTAAACAAAATAGTAGAAACATATAATAGGTTATTAGGGCTTGATTATACTAATGTTAAAAATATAGATCATGCTAATATTGGCAATATCAGTCATACTAATAGTGCAAAATGTGAACTAAGTGACTTATTGCAACAGAAATGTGATTTAGATAATTTACTAGCGATAAGTATCACAATTGAAAGCATTTTTACAAATACCTTCTTAGATGATAATTTAGGTATAAAATATTTAATATATAAAGCAAAAGCATACTTTGAACAATTTGCAGATTTTAGGAAAAAGGCAGTATGACACTAATAGTTATAGATGGATTTAGTATATTATTCCGGAATTTCTTTGCAATGCAGAATTTATATAATATAGATGGATTGCCAATAGGTGGTGCTGTAGGATTTACCAAAACTATTTTCAAGATAATCGAGAATTTCAATCCTAAATACTGTGTGGTAGCTTTAGATAGTGGGAAACCAACATGGAGACATGAAATGTATTCATTATATAAATCTCATAGGCAACCTACTCCTGAGAATCTAATTCCACAGTTTGATATGATATTCAAAGCGTGCGAGATGTTGGGCATTAGTACTTTTAAGGGGCAAAAATGTGAAGCTGATGATTGGATTGCATCGATTGCTACTAAATATAGTAGCGATTGCTCAAATGTATATATTTGTTCTTGTGATAAAGATTTAATGCAACTAGTTGGAAATAATATTTTTTTTATTGACCCATTTAAGTTAATGATTATGCATGAACATGATGTGCAAGAAAAAATTGGTGTGTTACCTAAACAAATTCCAGATTTATTTGGATTAATTGGAGATGCAAGTGACTGTATTCCAGGGGTGCCAAGTGTAGGGCCCAAGACAGCATCAAACTGGATAAATTCATTCCAAACCATCGAAAACATACTGTTAAATAAGGATAAATTGACTCCAAAATCAAGAAGAGATAAATTCATAGAATATTATGATCAAGCAATCTTATCCAGAAAATTAGCAGAACTACGATATGAACTAGAATTACCAAATATTGCTGAATTGCATTATGGTACAACTGCAGAAAACATTCAAGAGTTCATCATACATTACAAACTAGAAAAACATATTAGAAAATATCCACAAATTTTGATTAATAAATAATAATATATAAAATCATAGTTGCTATTTCAACATATTGATCAACCCTATTCCATGATTTATTAATAAATATGCGTAACTATTTTTTAGAATGGCATGATCATATTTTTTCACAAGCAAAAAACATAAACTTTTCAAACCTGTTCATGATAATCTCATATAGGATGATGTATTAGCACTTTTCAAACCTATTAGAATAGGTAATGATTGTGTTGATCATGTAATTTGAGACAAAACTGCTTAATGTAAATATTGTAATTAAATTATGTAGAACAATATTCAAATGAATTTTTAATATTCAAAATTTATCTTTTCTAATGTTTATTGTTCATACATAATAGCTTTGCTATTCTGAGGAGTTACTATCATCATAATTATTATCTTTATCTGAACTATAAGAATTATCATTATTATAGCGACTCTCATTATTTTGATTTAGGTCACGATTACCATCTCGATAGTTATCATGATTTCTATTTGATCGATAAAAGCTGTCATCATTTCTATTTGATCTATAGTACCTACCATTTTCATTATGATAATTACGATCTCTATCATCTCTGTCTGAATGATAATTATCATAATTTCTATCATCTCTATCTAAATGATCAGAGTTACCATCATTATCATCTATATCATAGATTTTTTCTTCATCATCATTTTCATTATTTTTATTTGGATTATCAGCATTTTCATCAGAAGGATTTTCTAGTTTATAACGAGCTTCCTCTTCTTTATAGCGTTCTTCTGCTTCTTTTTCTTGCATTCTATAATATGCCTCTTCTGCTCTGTAACGCTCTTCTGCCTCTTTTTCTCGCAATTTATAACGAGCTTCCTCTTCTTTATAACGTTCTTCTGCTTCTTTTTCTTGCATTCGATAATATGCTTCTTCTGCTCTGTAACGCTCTTCCTCTTCTTTTTCTTTATCTGCGATTTTTTTATAATCTGCATCTAGATTATTCAAATCCAATTGATCAAGATTTGCATGTATAAAATTAGCAGATTCATCTTCTCCAAATATTTTTGCAAGCCCGATATATTCACTAATAATCTGTTTTTTCCTGCTATCAATACTCAATTCATAAGCAGCTGACAAGAAAATCGCTTGCACCAAACAATTCAGATTTTGCCATTTCCATTTCCCATATAAGCTTTGCTCGAACTTCCACTTCAATTTATAAGCTGAATCAACTATCTTATCAAAATCTGTAAAAAACTTTTCTTGATCACCTGAATCATCAACCATATTGATAAAATTCTTCTTTACCAATAATCTATCATCTAACATCAAAAATTGATAAACAGCTTGTACTTTCCAAAATCGAGTCTGATCTCGTTTTAACACATCAACATTCCACCGTTAATATGCAATGTTGTCCCTGTAACATAACCAGAATTTTCACTTGCTAAATATAACGCTCCAGCAGCAACATCCTTAGGTGTCCCAGCTTTACCAGCAGGAATATTATTAAACATTTCTGGGTTTTTATCTAATAAATCTTTTGTCATCGGAGTTTCAATGAATCCAGGAGCAATTGCGTTCACTGTAATATTTCTTGATGCTACTTCTTTAGCTAGTGTTTTTGTCATTCCTAACATAGCAGCCTTACTTGTTGAATAAGCAACCTGACCAGCATTACCCATACAACCAACAATAGATGATAAATTAATCACTCTACCATAACGGTTTTTCATCATGCCCATCAACACTATCTTTGTCAATTTCCACACTGAGTTCAAATTAACATTCATATGCAAATTCCAATCTTCATCAGTAACTCTCATAAACAATTTATCTCTAGTGATACCAGCAGAATTAACTAAGATATCAACCTTACCCATAGCCTTAATAGCTGAATCATATAAATTTTTCAAATCATCATCATCTAAAAGATTAGCCTTACAATAACCTGCACACCCTGCTCCAAGCTCATCTTTTAATTCCAAAAGCTTAGAATCTTCCATGCCAGTCACAAAAACTTTAGCACCTTTATCAATAAACTCTTTAGCTATAACAGACCCAATTCCACCAGTTGCTCCTGTAATTAATACTGTTCTACCTGAAAAATCAAACATTAATGAACTCCTTTTTCATGCTCATTATATCATCTATATTTCTTATAGTCACCGACTTTATATCAGATTTTTCAGCCAACTTAGACAAAACATTACCTGGCCCCATTTCAATCAACATATCCACATTATGATTCTTCATATAATCCATAGTATTTTTCCACTTTACTCCACTAACAACATGATCAATCAAATTACTTTTTACTTCTTGAGGATCTGATGTTGCAACTCCTGTTTTGTTAGAAATGATCGGAATTCTAGGTGTACTAAAGCTTATTTTACTAATTTCATCTGCTAACTGATCTTTTACATTGGATACTAATGAGGAATGGAAACCACCGCTAACTTTTAACTGAATGCATCGTTTAATCCCAAAATCTCTATAATCATTATTAATGCTTTCTACAGCCTTCTCATCACAACTAATAACAACCTGAGAATCATGATTATAATTAGCAATTTCACATACAAATCCTAGGTTTGCAGAAATATGCGTTACAAATTTCTCTACATCATCAAAGCTACCAATACATGCAAACATTGTACCTGAACATTTTGACATCAACTCAGATCTAAGCTTTATTAATCTCAATCCATCTTCAAAACTAAAACACCCAGATGCATAACATGCAACATATTCACCAACAGAATGACCAGCTAAATATGCTGGATTTGTAATATCATTCATTACAGACCATATTGCTGCTGATACTGTGTATAATGCTGGTTGAGAATATATTGTGCTACTCAATTCAGAATCTGATTTTTGTAAAATAGATTTGAAATCAGGATATACTTTCTCTGATAATGTGAAAATTTCTTTACAGTGATCAAGTAAATCCATCCCCATATTTTGCTTCTGAGCACCTTGTCCCGGAAATGCTACAGCATACTTATTCTTTGGATAAATAATATTCATAGAAGCAAATTATATACCTATGAAGCATAATTATCTACACTATCCACCTTAACTATCATGCTACCTACATTTAATTTCTTTATACTGCCATTGCCAACTACGCATATTGTGACCATATCACAAATTATTACCATATTAATGAATCATACATATTGCAATTCTAACTTCCTATTTTAGGTCAATTTTATATCAAAAAATTCATCAATTATTAATCATAATGTCATTTAATTTGCACATGAATCGTGATAACCCTGATTTAAATAAGTTATTTCCATATTTCAGGAATTCAATGAATTATCTGCTTAAAGAGGGAGAGCAATTCGCTCATAAATACCCTGCCATTGCAAAAGAATTAAATTTTTCTGCCAATAAAATTTCTGACCCTCATGTAAAAAGAATGCTTGAAGCGTTTGCATTCTTTGATGCAAGATTACAATATCAAATTGATGATCAAATATCAGATATTAGCAACCATTTACTCACTGCACTATATCCTCAATTCACTGCACCAATTCCTTCTTGTACAATAGTGCAATTTCATAAAATGAAAAATATTTCACAAAAAGAAAGCATTACTATTCCTAAAAACACTCAAATCAAAACTAAGAATTCGCAAAATCAGGCGTGTACTTTTTCTATAACATCTCAATTAAATTTAAGCGATCTAAAAATACATAAAACACATTATATCAAAGAAGATCAAACAGATTTACCAGTAAAACATACTTTTATGCTTGGAGTAAATGTAGAAAACCTTCAACCAAATAAAGATGTAAATGTATTTATTAACTCAGATGCATTCTCTGCTTTTTATTTATATGAAAATATATTAGCGTATGAGGCTGAATCTCCTACCCCTATTTTCATCGCAGATTATAAACATAAATTATTACAAAAAGAACCAATTGGATATATATATCCTAAGGGATTTGATCAAGATGATTCATTGTTTGATATACCAAAATATTGTAATGATATACATAGAAATTTATTAGAATACAGCTCATTCCCAGAAAAATTCTTATTCTTAAATATGAAATTTAACGATTTTATCATGCCAGAAGGAAATGTACAGCTTTTAATTCCATTAAGTAAAAAAGCAAACCCAAGTATAATTCATTTAAATAACCATATTCTTGCCACTAACTGTGCACCTGCGATTAATTTATTTACTAAAAACTCTGAACCATTGATCGTGAACCATGAAACTGAATCATATAAACTAATTCCACATAAAAATGAAGAATCATTTGAAATACATACTGTGAAAAATATATTCCAATATGATAATACACAACCAGATAATAAAATTAATTATAACCAGTATTTTGGATTCCATAACTATAACCATACAAACAGATCTTGGTACCATTATCGTAAATCTTCTTTACATGGAGGATCAGATGTATTTGTTGCATTTATTGATGAAAACATGAAGAATATCTCCATAGATTCCTCTACCATATATGCAAACTTATTATGCACAAACAGGAATGAAGCTGAACATATTAAAGTAAATAATATATTTCAGGTCAATAAAATTGATGGAGTATATTGTAAGAACATCATACAACCAACTAAAAGCGTCCAACTAAGCCATGAAGGTAAAGCACAGTGGTCAATCATTTCCAATTTATCTTTAAATCATATAGACTTATCAATCAATAATAACAATATTCAAACATTACAAAAAATGCTTGCAATATATAGTGTGCGAAAAGATATAAAGCATCATGGGAAATCTATTGTAAAAATTGATTATACTGAATCTATTGGAAGAGCAAAACACTCACCAACTTCTTCCATTCCTAAGATCATATTTGATATAACATTCGATGATTATACTGCAGAGATTTTCTTGCTATCAATGCTATTAAGCAATATTTTATTACAAGCCGCTCCATTTAATAACCTAGTTGATATCACAGTTTATAAAGAGTATGAGAAACAAGCTTGGAAGAAAGTTAGCCTGTCTCAATGAATATCGATTATCTAATAAATGACAGCAAATCAAATAGTAAAAACAATCATAATAAGCCAAATAATGCTTTAAGTAGTAAATTGAACAATAAATTATACCAACAACCATGGAAGTTTTCATTGCATCAATTTATGTACCTTGCAAGCAAAATCAACAAACCATTCAAGTATACAGGAAATATAAGTCTTAGTATTAGCCCTAGTGATGTTATTAGTGTTGATCAACAAAATGATGTTAATAAAGTATGCATAAATGGAATTAGTTTATTGGGAATCCAAGGTTCATTGCCTATTTACTATATTAACATGATGATGGATAGGAAAAGAAATAATGATTATGCATTACAAGATTTTCTTGATATTTTTAATAATAAAATCATACAAAACACCTTTAATATACAGAAAAAATCCATATTTTCATTACAGAATCAGAAGTTCTATAAAACAATAACAGGAAAAGTAATCAATTCAATTGGATTAGGAGAGCTACATAATACAAATAAAACTATGCGTAATATTTGCACTGCTCTACCTATTTTATTTTGGTCACAAAAGAGCCCAAGTAACTTAGTGCGTATTTTAGAATCATTTTTAGAAGATACTAAAGTTAAATGTGAACAATTTATAGGTAAGTGGATGAAAATCCACCATTCAGATCAAACCATCCTATCATCCAACTGTACAAAGCCTAATTTAGGGTCAAAATTTTTAGGAAAGAAATTCTGGAATGCAAAGCATGGAATCAAAATTATTATTAATACAAAATCCAAAGAACTATATACAAAGCTACTCCCTAATAAACCATTGAGATCTGATATTGAATTCCTGATTAATTCCTATATCCCATTCAATATAAAATTCCAACTCAAATTACACCTTGAATATGAATCACAGCCAACATTATTATTGGGAAGACAAAGCGTATTATCGTACTTCAGCTGGTTAAATAAGGATACATTAAGCTGCCTAGCCAATGGACAAAATGCAAAATCAGTAGAATCAACAAATGATGAATAAAAATCATATTAGAACTCAACCAAACACATATATATACCCCTAATACAAATTAAAAAAGTATGCTTTTTGAAGCAGATATGTTAAAAGTAAATTATGAAACTTATATTTATTTGCTTATTCATGTTCTCCATTATATCTAAAACTGAAAATGAATTATGGGACAAAGCTAATACTTTATTCAAAAAATCACGATATAATGAATCTGCTAAAATATTAATGGAAATTGAAGATTTATATCCAGCATCCCCACGAATCAAGCAAGTTTTATTCCTTGCATCAAAGTCATTTTTCTTAGGAAAAATATATATAAAAGCTATTGAAACTGCTGAATTATTGAAAGAATTAGATCTACAGTACAGTAATGATGATGTAGATGAAATACTAATCAAATCATATTACGCTCTACTACAAAGACCTGAGAGAGAAAATAAAAATTTAAATTTGATTATAAACCTATCAGATAAAAACCCAAAGAAATATAATCAGATTCGCCAAAGATGTACAGATATATTAGCTTACGATAGTCTTGCTACTGGTTTAATGTACTCTAAAAAAGGTAATCATTTAGTTGCATTGAAATATTATGGTGAGATTATCAAAAAGTATAATACTAGCAACTTTACAGCAGAAGCATATTTTAGATGTGCAGAAATTTTTCACCATTTAAAATTAGAGAAAGATGCGAATGCATGTATCAAAATACTTTCCATGAAACATAAAAAATCCATATGGTATGCAAATGTACTCAAATTATCATTGAATAATACCAAATCTAATGCATCATAAAATGCTTAATGGATTATTTTCTTGGTAGATTAAAATTATGAGCATCTTATGGAATCAAAAAGGTTCAATAGGTTAAAAGAAGGAAGTATAAAGGCAAAAGAGTGAAGGAATTCAGAGGCAAATAAATGAACAAAGAACTATTAAATGAATGGAAACAAATAGCAAAGCAGATCAATAAATATGATAAGAAATATGCTCATGGAATTCCATTAATATCAGATATATCATACGATGCATTAAAACAACGACTAGAAGATATAGAAAATATAATTGGCAAACAAAAAAATAGCCCTCTTAATAAAATTGGAGAAGTTGAAGAAGAAACAGTTCCACATGAAAATCAAATGCTTTCACTTGATCATGGATATGAATCAGAATCTATTTCGAAGTTCTATAAGAAAATTCATAATGCAATTAAATCTGAACCTGAAATGGTATTAGAGCATAAAATAGATGGGATTGCTGTATCAATACGATATAAAAATAATAAATTAAATTATGTTCTTACAAGAGGAGATGGTTTTGAAGGAATTGATATAACTAAACAATCTGAATATATTTCTGGTATACCTAAAACTTTATCATTAGATAATTTCGAAGTGCGCGGTGAAGTGTTTATGACATTTAAAGATTTTGAAAAAACTAATGGGTTTAAAAGTCCTCGTAATGCTACTGCAGGAATAATCAGAAATAAAGAAATGAGTTTTATTGCATCTCATAATCTTCAATTTATTGCGCATAGTTTTACAAATTTCTCTAAATTCAATAAATATATAGATATGATCCATTTTCTACGTAATGAAGGATTCAAAACTTCTGATTATTTTATTAGCCAAGATGAGAATAAATCAATTCAAATATTTAAATCTATTAATAGAGATGAAATCTCATATCCTATCGATGGAATGGTGCTAAAAATCAATGATTTAAAAATATGTGAAGAGTTGGGAAACCATAGAACTGCACCACGATATGCATTTGCTGTAAAATTTGCACCTAAGAGCTCTAGCACTTTTATAGAGAATATTGATATGCAAATAGGGAAATTTGGAACAATAACTCCTGTGGCAGAAGTCAAACCAATTGAAATAGATGGCGTGGAAATCAAAAAAGTATCTATACATAATATGCTAGAGCTGAAAAACAAAAACTATAATATAGGTGATGAGATTATTCTAGCTCGTGCAGGAGATGTAATCCCATATATTTTAGAAAAAGTAAGTCATAAAATGGAGGGCATAAATCATAAGGAAGGAAAAGAAGATAAAAAAAATAAGGATACAATCAATTCAGATAATATATCCAATCTTCCTGAGTATTGCCCATGTTGTGAAACAAAATTAATATGGGATAGCGTTACTATGAAATGTACCAATGGATGGAAATGTAAGAAACAGTCTCTTCTCAGAATTGAACATTTTGTTTCGAGAAAAGCAATGAATATCAGTGGCCTAGGTAGTAAAAATATTGAGAAGCTATTTGAACATCAAATCATACAAAAACCAAATGATATATTTAAAATAATAGATCTAGTACTTAATAATGATGGTATGATTAAAAAATTATTGGGAACTAAGGTTGCCACAAACACTTATGAAAGCATAAAAGCAAATCAAAACATTGCTTTGAACAAATTCATATATGCTTTATGCATACCTAATGTTGGTTACGGAACTGCAAAGACCATTGCTGACCATTGCAAAACATTTGATGAATTTATTAAAACATTTTCTGATAAAGAAGTGGAGATTAAAGGTTTAGGGCCTGTAATTATTGAATCTATCAAATCATTTATTACTGAAGAGATGTGGATTTTCGATGCTTATCAAAATATACAGATAAATTAAGTAATCATTTCAATCAATTCAAATAAAACTTAATAATATATTTATGTAATTATAGAATAATAAGAGTATTTGATTGATCGTAAAACCATATCTTCTATACTTAACAATCGAAATCTCTATACACTAAATAACTAAACCTCTTTAGCCAAAAGCTTATTGAATTAGAGATTAAGCTAAAAGTTCTTCAACGTTATGTGATTCTTATTTAACTGAAGATTCTTTAACGTTGTATGTGAATTCAAACTCACCTTGCTTCTGACCTTGATCATCAATTGAAACACGTTTAACTGTCCTATGGTCAAATGCGAATCTCATAAAATAGTATGTTCCTAATTGGCTGGCAACATATACGATATTACAGTCAGTGTAAAACAATTGAGTAACAGCAGTACGTGTATTTTTCACCAATACAGTTTTCATAACAGTAATTTGAGGAATTGGATCAGCAGACAAACCTTTCTTCTGTAATTCTAATGAAAATATACTCTCAGGAATGTATACTTCAATAAAACCAGAGTTGATTGTACCACCAACTGATGCACTTTTCTGCTTACTATCTTTTCTAATATTGTTACGAAAAGATTCTGAAAAAGCTTTAATAGGTGCAAATTTTTCAAATCCTGCCACTCCACTTTGTGCAGTGAGATCTTTAGCTTGAATAAATAAATTAGATCCAGAAATTTGGTCATCATCAACCTTAATATCTAGGTTCTCATTGCTTAAAATTGTGTAATCTTGTTCTGACATTTTTTACTCCTTATTCCTGTCCTGGTAAAGTAGCTACCAGTCTTAATGAAACTTCTAATTCTTCCAATTGGAAATGAGGTTTCAAGAATATAACTGCTTTGTACGATCCAGGATTACTATCATCTGCAACTACTTCAATTGCTGCTTCTCTAAGAGGATATTTTGCTTTAGTATCTTGTCCACCTTGATCGGATAAGAATACATAATTCGCAATCCAGTTATTCAAGTAAAGCTGCACATCATCTTTAGAAGCAAATGATCCAATTTTATCTCTCATTAACATTTTAATGTAGTGAGCAAATCTGGATACATTAAGCATATATGTTAGCCTTGCTGATAATGCAGCATTTGCAGTAGCAGAATCCATATCATATTCTTTTGGTCTTTGTGTACTTTGTGCACTAAAGAAAACAGCTTTATCTGTACCTTTATTATGACATAAAGATATAAATCCAAGATCACTCAACTCTTTTTCACGCCTATCAGTAATCATAACCTCAGTTGGACACTTCAATGCAATATCACCATAAGATGTTTTAAAAGTATAAGCTGGTAGATTTTCAACAAGTCCACCACCTTCTATACCTCTAATTGCTGCGGTCCATCCATATTGTGCAAAGGCAGTTGTGATTCTTAATGCCATTGCATATGCAGGGTTACCCCAACAGAATTTTGAGTTATCCATTCCATCTACAGCTTCATTATAGTTGAAACCCTTTACTGGAATTGTATCTTCACCATATGGTAATCTTACCAATACTCTTGGCAAGAATAAGTTTACATATCTTGAATCTTCCATATCACGGAAACTATTCCATGCAGTCAATTCTGAGTTTTCAAATATTTTCTTTAAATCTCTTGGGACATGCAACTCATTATAAGAATTCAAATCAAATAGATTAGGATTTGCAGCAGCCAAAAATGGTGTATGTGCTGCAGCTGCTACTTGACTGATTTTTCTAATCAATGAAACATCTGTTGGTTTTTTACCAATGTAGAAATCTCCTAATAAACAAGAATATGGAGAACCACCTAGAGTACCAAACTCTTCTTCATAAATTCTTCTAAATAATACGCTTTGGTCAAACTCTATTGCACGTTCCAGATCTTGTTGTACTTCATCTTTAGTAGCAGCAAATATTCTGATTTTTAGACTTGTACCTGTTTCTGAATTCATTACAACGTAATGCATTCCTCTCCAGGATGCTTCTAATGTTTGGAAATCTTCATGATGCAACACTTCATCCAATTGCAAAGAAATCTTCTCATCAATCTTAGCAATCATATCCATCATATATGGATATAGATGCGCAACTTCTGTTGTTTCTGCTGTCATATTTCTAAATAATGATGCAATCATTTTTCTATATTTTACAATTTCAGTTGAATCTTTATCTTCAGGATCTGGAACAAACAATCCACTATCCTTAATGATCTTATCCATTTCTGCTGATGCTTTTGTAACATCTTTAGACTCTGATACAATTTTAGATGCAATTCCTTTATCAGCTATTGCCTTACCTAACATATCATTCAAATCATTATTAGAATCTAATTTAGTTGCTAAATCTACTAATAACTCATGATCTTCAAGAAATGCATTTAATTCAGGAACTTTTCTCACAATATTAACTGGATTAAAATCATCCATAGTATTGAAAAATAATTCTAAGCCGATATTAGAACCTTCAGCTTTCTTTTTCTTATCATCCTTACTTGCTTCTAACACATTATTAACTGAAAGATTCAATTTTGGATTAATTGACTCCATAACGTGCTCGAAGTTATCTCTGTCTATGACAGTGAATCTTCTATCTTTAAAGTCCACACGCTCCTCTTGATGACCATATAAATCAGAAATGATACCCAAGACAAAAGGAAGTTCTTTTTTCTGAACTGCTCCGCCTGTTTCTACATCGTAAGTTATACGTACACGAGGAGGTCTAACTCTTAATAGTGATTTTTGTATACTTTCTCCCATTTGCAAACCTCTCTTGATTCTATTTAAGATCAATATACTTAAGTTTTCGTCAAAATATTATGCAAAAAACAATAAAAAACAATAATTTTATAATAATAATTAAAAATCTTACAAATATTATTGAATTTTTACTTATATATATTTTAGATTAGTTGTTATTTTTTACCGCTTAGATTTAAAGAAAGAATGCAATATACTTGAACATTCAGTTTCACAAACCCCACCTATAATTTCTATATTATTATCAGTCTTATTAGCTTTATCATGAAATACATTGTTATAAGCTCCATTGTAAGCTCCAAATACAACTTGCTTCATCCGCACTAATTGAATTGCTGCCATGCACATTCTACAAGGTTCTAAAGTGCAAAACAGTATACATTTTTCTAAGAATTTACTATTCAAAACTTTTAGTGCTTGATTAATTGCTATCATCTCTGCATGCAGTAATGGGTTCTGTAATATTTCAACCTTATTACAACTCTCAGCAATAATATCTTCATTATGCACAATTACACATCCAACTGGCACTTCATCAGAGCTTAGCTTAGCAATATTTAGGGCCATATTCATAAAATATCTATAATTATTCATGCTAAACTATATTTATTATTATGTATTAATTCCATAGAAAATGGCAAATCATAAGGCCTACACTGAAATCCACCATATTCAGATGCAAGTGAAAATTTGGATATGTAAAATACCTGATCATCAAATCCTTTATCAACATCTCCACTTTGATAAAAATGATTTGAGCATGTAGCATTCTCCTTTTTATGCGGGCAAGACACTTTATCATTAATCTTCATAAAATTCATTCTTTTATCCAAAGATCCTCCATTAGGCCCATGACTAACCAAAACAAATGCAATTGTATTACATACCTTATAAATCTTCTGAAAATCCTCTTGCTTTCTAACAAAATAATATATGTTTTTTGCTACTTCATTAAAGTATGCCTTGTCTTTATCTGACGATTTCACTAAATCAAAAAGCTTATCTGCAGGCATAGTCATATTAATATGATAATGCATCTTTTCAATTGATTCTGAAACATCATATCCACGATTATTAATAACATGTAGATTTGTTTTAATCCAACATGTTAAATCAGCCAAATCAGCTTTATATTCTATACCAGTATGCTGATAAAAAGTAGAGCGCTTATATATATTTCTTGTGCTTAGTTCAAGCATATTGCGCATCATATGATAGAACTTGACATTATCTGTATGAAATCTTACATCACAGAATCCAGAAATTTGATTTACATGTTTTTTTTCGTATTGTGGCTCATATCTTTCGTAATAATCATGATCAACTAAATCAGTATTATGTTTGATACAAGGGTGATCTTGTGGCAAGTAAATATATCCATCTCTTGGGCCTAATATAATATTCATTGCATATGTAAAATAATTACCATTACCATCTTTCACATCTTTTTCTTGTAAATCTAATGTAAGAAACGGCACAATTCCTACCCCTAATTTACTTGGGTTTGTATATGGTATATTATCGGAATTTTGCTTATTAATATCTAACATTTCTTTCATATCACTTAACTTAAAACTTGAACTACCATAAGGATCATCACAGCTATGAGTACAGTTTTGTCCACACTTTCTATTTTTATCATATCCATAAATATACTTATTACACCCATGATAAGGAAATGGCAGGTATCCATTTATAGCAACAAAGCGCCCTATTGCCCTATATATCTTTTCAACATTATTTTTTGTCACCCTATCTCTGTGTGCTTTTATCATACTATTGCTTGTTTTAACTAAAACAGTCGATAACATAGAAAATACTATTAACACAAAAATAACTTCTACCAAACTAAACGCATATAACTTTAGTTTTAGAACCTTAGATTTTATAATTTTTAGCTTTCGAATATATATAATATAGGAGCCCTGCATATAAAACTTTTTAGTTTTATTTCTAATATAGAGTTTTATGACCTTAAGAGCCATTACAATGAATTTGAATATTGTATCTAATTTTATAAATAGCTTTGGGATTTGTGTTTTATACTTCATTCCACATAATTCTATTTTGCGTTTTAGTTTTATTATTTGATATTTTATCATCCCTAATACATTCATTGTATAATAAAATTAACCTTACCCTTAATACCTTCTCAATTAATGTTCTTTTGTTTTAAAGATAATCATGTACCTGTCTTGAGAGTCCGCAAATAAACTTTGCAATACAATGCAATTGCCTCCTAATTTAGTAACAATTTCATATTCTTCTTCATCTAGATCAAGGTATTCAATCATTAACAACACTTGCTTTCCTGTTAACACTCCTTTATTACAAAAATCATTCGCAGATCCTACTATAATATTAAAAAATCCTTTACTATATTGAACATGGTAAGATCCACCCAATGGAGATTGTCTATCACTGTTTATACTGCTTTTAATCAATCCAGATTTATGAAGATTCTTCCAAAGTACTTTTTGTAGATCCTGATTGGGACCTGCATTACTACTACCAACAACTGTATTTACATTAAACCTATTAGATATACAAGGATGCTGAGCATATTCAATTTTAAAAGATTCTATAGCCGTCAAACACAATCTCATTTCAGATGCAGCTCTATAAACACGAGCTTTCTCTACTAATTGCATTCCTTTCATACCACCAAACATAAGTAAACTAGCAATAATAAGCACGAAACTAATTTCTAACAAACTGAATGCTTTAAATGAACATTTCATAAACTATACTCTAGCATGTACCAAATAATTATAAAAGATTCGCTAAAATATAACAGCACATGTTTTATTCTTAATCATAATTAGCTCTTTTCTAAAAAGATCTATTAAGAGATCTCCTAAATAGATTTTTCTCCTAATTATTCTATTTTGTTAGTATTTTTTATCAACTGCTCTTTTTCTAATCACCCTTCTTTTAGTAATATATTTATCAGCACTAATGGTTAACACTGTCTTATAGTTTTTATAAAAACTAAAATCTAAAATCACCATGAACAATTTCCTCCAATTAAGCTTTTATTCTACTGACTTAAAGTAAATTTTGCATTTCATATATTAAAAATCATCATATATAATCAAAAATCACATTTAATTTCACCCGTATTACATGGAAGTTTAAATTTATGATAATATTGAATTAAATAAATATATAAAAATCAAATAATATAACACCGAAAGAATCAGTGGATTTAATCAAACAAATACTAATCCACGAAACACTTAATAAAAAGCTATAATTTCTTATATAACAAATAATTGCATGTATAGATTATGTATTTATTATAAAATGGAAAAGTATGTTAAAATTTGTGTAATAATGAAATTTAATTACAATAATAAAGTTGCATGTATAGATTTAGGATCAAATTTATGTAGAATGTTAATCGGATTTGCAAATAAAAACAAAACATCTGGATTTTCTATATTAAAATCTATGGCAAATGCTGTAAGACTAGGGGATAAAGTATATAAAACTGGATTAATTCAAGAAGAATCTATTAATAGAACTGTATCATTTTTACAAAAATGTTCTCAGATTGCAAAGCAATATGAAGTAAAAAAGATAGAATGTGTAGTTACTGCTGCATGTAGGCTTGCATCTAATAAGAACCATTTTATCAAAAGAATCAAAGATGAGACTGGCCTAAACTTTAGAATGATTGATCCAGATGAAGAGATATATTTATCTTCATTAGGATGTATAGAAATAATACCATATAAATATTCTTATGTAATTGATATGGGTGGATGCAGTACAGAAATAGCATTGTGTTTAAAACACAACAATTCTATTTATTTAAAAGAATGGATTTCCTTACCTATAGGTATTTTGAAATTTCTTGAAAATGATAGCATGTATTCAATGGATCAAGATAGTGAAAACATCATCAAACAATTTACTAAGAGATGCATCAAATATCATTTAAAACACAAAGAAAACATCCCTATGATCATCGCTAAATCTGGAATCATGAGTACACTAGCAAACCATATTCACTCTTTAAAAGATATAGATATTAAGATTCTTCATGGTAAGATTCTTTCTGTTCCACAAGTTAAACAAGCTTTTAAAGAAATCGTCAGTGATATAGAAAAAAATGAAAATACCAATCAAAAAGATATTTCAACAAGAGGAAGTGCAATGTTTATGGATAGGACAATGTCATTCATTCCTAATATTTCTGTAATAATCATGTCAAATGCTGGATTGAGAGATGGGCTTCTATCAAGATCATGCGCTAATAGCCGATATAGAATGTCAAACAATAAAGGATTGCAGCATACACACAATAACACTAAATCAGCGTAGCAAATAATATGGCAAATCAATAAAAAAATACTTGATAAACTAATAATCAGTAAATAGATCAGTAAGTATTTTGAATCAAAATATAAATTTCTCTGAATATAACACGATATAATATCGCATGAATTTAAATGAGTGCAATAGGGTTTGAACCTACGACCTCTACGATGTCAACGTAGCGCTCTACCGCTGAGCTATACACTCTCTGGAAAATTCTAACAAATTATATGATTTTGTAAATACTACATTAATATCTTTGTAAACATTTTCCCGATTATCTTCTTTGCTGAACTCAATTATATTTCAATCATTCATACTAAGTTTATTCAGAAACTTACATAGCCTTATTAAATTTAATTAATATAACTATTCTAATAATAATTAGCATAAAACATTTGCATATATTGTATGATCTAATTTACAATTTAATTTACATATATTGCATAAGCATTGAAATATATCGCATAAGCTATTTGAATATCAATTATTTTATGCTACTTTTTACATCAGGGGCGCTTAGCTCAGTCCGGTAGAGCATCTGACTCTTAATCAGCTGGTCGTAGGTTCGATTCCTACAGCGCCTGTGTTAACATATAATGATGAAATTATTTTACAAGAAGAATTCTAAATCTTCCATTTTTACTTATTTAGGAACTTTATTAGAATATTACGATTACATACTTTTTATGGAATTTGCACATTTCATATCGAAAATATTCTTCCCAGAAAATATGAATTCTATTTTCTATATTTTTGCACTTGGATATGCATCAAGATTTATAGGAATTTTTATAATCAGCCTTTTAAGTAATCAAAAAGAGCAAATATTAAAAATATCTGTGCTATTAATGTCAGTATCTACATTAGTGATTGCATTAATGCCATCGTATTCGTCAATCGGAATCACAGCAACATGCTTGCTAATTGGATTAAGATTTCTGCAAAGTGTATCATATGCTGTAGAATTTCCTTCAGCAATTAAAATTGCATCTGATAATGATGAAAACCAAAACTCAAAAATTGGAATGGTAATTTCTAGCACAACTGTTGGAGCCATATTAGCTAGCTTATCATCATGGACATTATTATATTTTTGTTCAAAAGAGCAAATCTTATCTTATTATTGGCGAATTCCTTTTATGATTTCTGGATTGTTTGGTTTGCTACTATTTAGAATGCGATCATTCAACACAAATAAAATAACTCAAGTACAACGTAGCATTACAGAATTTAGTATCATATCAAGCTTCAAGCCAATAGTTAATTCAGTATTGATAATGGTATTTACTAGCTTCTTAATCGTGAATTACCTATATTTCCCTCAATTCTTTGCAAAGCATGGATATACAGATTTATATTTTATACATAAGTATAAGTTAATCATGCTATGCTCTTCAATTTTGTTTGTAACTGTGATTGGCAAAATATTAGATAGAATGGATAAAAAAAGAAAGATAAATGCTATAAGTAATGAAAATTTTAATCAACCTATAAATAATGATGATTTAAATAATCTCACATCAAACAACTTTGTATACAATACTAATATATTATACATATATAGGATTTTTATAATTGTATGGACAGGTCTGGTTTTATTATCTATGACCAATAAAATTGGCATTGTCCTATTAATGCTGTTCTCCCAACTTAGCATTGCCTTTGGGATGCATTATGGATTAAAAAACATGGTTAAGCAGTGTGGTGAAAATATTATAGCATCAATTATTGCATATAATTTAAGCATGTTCTTAGGCTCATTGATTGTATCTTTTGCTACAAATTGGGCATACATGGTTATTATTCCACTAGCACTATCTTCTGTATTTACATTCAGGTTATACAAAAATCAAAGATAGTAAACAAACATCCTGATTTGCAAAGCATTTTTATTTTTATTATAAGTTTTTTTATTATAAGTAAGATATTCTCTCTTCTACTACTATAAGTAAGATATATTCTCTTCCAATTTTATATGTAATTATATAAACATGTTTTCCAGTCTGAGCATTTTTGAGCATTTTTGCCTATTCAGGCATACTTATATTTCCATATTGCCTATATTTGGAATTCAAATACTGCTGTACAAAATATTAACCAAAAACAGTTCATTTTCATCATTTGCATTTATATTATTTGGCTTTATATCTTACCTATTTTTTAGCATTCAATCTATTTTATTATCATTTATATTATGGGAATTTATTACATGGGTTTCATATATATTGCTCAAAACAGAGCATAATCAATCTCAGACAAGAACAATCTTATTAAATAATATTATCGGAGGGCTTACATTCGCATGGGCAGCATGCATTTTAATGCAAAAATGCACTTTATGGATAGACTTGCAGCATGCACAATTTACTCATAATGAAATATTACAAATAACAATTGCATTATGCATTACAATTCTTACTAAATCATCGCAATTTCCATTCTCATGGCTTATGTTAACTGAAAAATCTTCATCTCTAGTAAGTGCGTATTTGCATTCTTCAACAATTGTACAGATGGGACTATATCTAATATTACAAATTCATAATTCACAAATAGACAATACCTTACTCTATTATATATTAAGCATCTCTTGTTTTATTACATTATTAAAATCATGCTTTTATTTCCGAACTAGTAATTTAAAAATATTGGTGTCACTAACTTCACAAATGCACGTATCATTATGTATATTAACAGCACTATACAACCATTCAGATCTGCATTCACTAAAATATATCATATTTGCACATGCATTATATAAATCATTTATGTTTGTATTTTGTGATGAAATATTCAAGGAAAATGGCAATTATAATATAGAAAATATTAAAACATTATCATATTCTTCTTTTGCATTATTATTTTTATGCATAATTCCAATGTGTGGAATTCCCGGCTTTGAAATCACTTATATGTATGGGAAAGTACATTTGATTTCTAGCATACTTGTAAAATCTACAAATATTTTATTATTCTTCAAATTATTCAAGCAAATGCATCAAACACAATTCACAAAATTACAAATAAAACATATTATATTCTTCCCATGTATTATATTTTTATTGCCATCCACTATCACCATAATTAAAATATGCTATTTGATACTATATATCTTAATTGCACTATTACTTCATGCAATATTACAACAATACAGATTATGTAAGAATTTCAATTTCACAAATATTATTGGCTATATCAGGAAAATTCCAGCTCCTCAAAGTATGCAAAATGTTAAAAAAACTATATATATATATTTATTATTGTTTGGCATTTTAAATATAGCAATCTTTAACCCACAATTCTTATATAATTTACTTGCTCATTTTAAATTTAATTATAATGAAATGCACTTTCTGTTTTTACTTCTATTTGGATGCTTCCTACTTCTATACAAAGGACTTCCATCCAAATTAGCAGGATTATTATTAATTAGTATTTATATGACGAATGAGTACATTAAATTTGGAGGTGTTGATATTGCTGTTACAAATATTATTGTAGATATAATTATAACTTACCTTATCATCAAATCAAAAATAAATTTCAATGTAAATAAGCAAAGCATTCCCGGATCCATATTTTCATTTTTACACTCTATGTTACTAGCAATATGTTTGATTTCATGTTTCAAAATACCTTCCAAAATTGTACAGTACCCTGCAAATACTACTGTAAATGATATTGTTGTACATTATAGAGTTCTAGATACATTAGGAGAAACTTTAACATTATTAGTTATAGCTTACGCTATACAATTAATTTCAAATCGTAAAAAACATCACTAATTCAAACTATAAAACACATATAAATATTCATAAAAAAACAAATATTCATAATGCATGAAAAATAGATTAATAACACCTTAAAAACAATATAGAATTTTTACGATCTAATAGATCTTTGGAATGAAATATGTGAGAATTGAGCCATGTCTATAAAATATATTTCCAATGGTATTCTTGCACTGACATTGTGTGCTTCATCATCACTAATTGCAAACAAAAGCAACAATAATAATAAAATCAATGCTTATAAAGCCAAAAACAAGCAATATAATAATAAAGAACTAAATTTCATTTCATCAGGTGATATATCAGCAATTGAAGAATGGGCTTCTCAAGTTATTCAATCTGATAATTACGTCAAATATATTAGAGCTCAATTGTCAGCATCAAAAGCTAAGAATGCCTCATCCATTCTGTCATTCTTACCTTCTATTGACTCACAGCTTACGACCCAACATAAGTTTATGTACGATGGAAAAAGCATCCCAAATAATAAGTTCCGAGCAAAGTGGCACAATAAACAGGTTCAAGTTCATCTATTAAAAATTAAAAATTCAATCATCACTGATATTGCTGCTGCAAATATTAAATCAAAAGCTGATTTAGAGGAATATTGGTCAAATTGGTCAAAATTTTGCTTAGAAGAAGTAGTTGAAACATTAATAGACTGGATTTGCCAAAAAGCCACTGTAAACTTAAAAAACCGAATTGTTCAATCTAGGAGACACTTAGTCAAACAAATCAAAGCTAGGATCCAAACTGGTACAATGAATATTTCTGATTTGCATACTGCTGAAGCTGAATTATCAAACAGTGAAATCGAATTATTTGTTAATCAAAATCAAGAAAAAGTACTAAGGCATAAATTAGAGGTATTGTCTCCAGGCACAAAGCTACCTGAACAAGTTGGATCTATCCCTCATTATGGAAATTGGGATACAAATAAAACTAAAATATTATTTGGATCTCATGATTTGAAAAAAGAATATTACTCTAAAAAGCATATAATTGCTTCTTCTGGATCTGGGATTATGAACATGCTCCCTAGCTTTAACTTAGACACAACATATTCAAGAAAATCTGGTGAATACAGCGCTACGCATGGTAGGACTGGAGCGAAATGGCAAGGATCTATAGATTTATCTTTAACTCACCACTTAGGGTTAGATAGCATGTCAAAAATGATAGAAGGTGGTCAAAATATTAATGCAGCTAAATTGAAATATTTAGAGAGTGTAAGAAAAACTATTACTGCTGGTTATAATGTGTTTGCAAATTTGGAAAATAGTAAAAAAGAATTACAAATGCATAACAAATCCTTAAATCACCATGAAGCAGCTTTGAAATCCAAGAAATCCTTATTCCTTAATGACATTGATTTAGCAGGCAAACGAAGAATTTCTATAGATGATGTAATTATGGCAGAGAATAGCGTTCTTTATGCATATACAAGAACAATTGATGCATACCAAAAAACCACCAAAGGATATTTTAAACTAATGCATATGAGAGGTGAATTAGCAAATAGGATTGGAAATAGAAAAGTAATTAATAAAAGTTTTGAAAAAAGCGTATATCAAGCTAGACAAAAAGTAGAGCAAAATACAAATCATTATCACTAAATCAAACAATCTGTTCAGATGCACAACACTTCAAGGAATAAACATAATTTGACTAAATTTTTAAAATCGTCAAAATAGAAATAATCAAAGAAAGCAGTTACATGACAAATACTTTTATTTTCAAAAATTTTACATTTCGATTAAGCAATCAATTAGCTCAACAATCAGATCAAAATCATACAATATTAAAAATCATACAATCTGATAATGTAGAGAAAATTTATAATAATGAAACAGAAATTAAATATTTCACTAAAAAGCCAAATGATATTCTACTTGGAATTGAGATAGGGAAATATATACAAAGCATACAAAATAGCATAGGGACAAATAATCATATAAATAATGGATTAAATAATACAAATAAATTAACCATTGATTGTAGTCATATCAATAAATATGATTTATTAAAATTCTACGAAGGATTGCTTATAGGAATTTGGGAATATTCCGGGCATAAAACCAATCAAAAGCCTAAAAATAAAATTTCTATAGATATATACTTTAAAGACAGTGTTAATACAAACACTCCTCACACAGAAGATCTTCAAGAAAATATGCATGAAGAAATACAAAAAATTAATAATCTAATCGATTCTACATTCTTAACTAGAGAATTAGTTGAAATGCCAAGCAACTTACTAACACCAAGCAAATTAGCTGAATACGCAAAAAACATACCAGGAATTAAAGTTACTATAGAAAAAGTTACTGAAGGAGGTATTTGGGAAGTAGGAAAAGGAAGTAGTGAACCTCCCCTTTTGATAACATGTGAATGGGATGGGACTTCATATAATAACAGCAATATAGAAGGCTCCAATCCTCCTGAACAAATCATAAATAATTCTGCTGCTTCAAATTCTTCAAATCCAAATAATAAACATAATCCAATTGTATTAGTTGGTAAGGGCGTAACATTTGATTCTGGTGGATTATCACTAAAACCACCTAGAAGTATGGAAGATATGAAAGTTGATATGGGTGGAGCTGCCACTGTATTAGGAATAATGAAAGCTGCTGCTTCAAATAAATTAAAACAAAAATTAATAGCCATTATTCCTTGTGTAGAAAACATGCCTTCAGGAAATGCACTTAAACCAGGGGATGTAATCACTTCTTTATCTGGGAAAACAATAGAAGTACTTAATACTGATGCAGAAGGACGCTTAATCCTGGCAGATGCACTGTATATTGCGCAAACACGATATAAAGCAAGTAAAATTATAGATTTTGCAACTTTAACTGGTGCAGTTGTTGTTGCACTTGGAGAATTATATGGTGGTTTGTTTTCAAATGATACAGAACTCTCTAATCAATTGATCGAATCAGGAGATCAAACTCACGAACCTGTTTGTAGGTTACCATTAAATGATAAGTATGATGAATTAATGAATTGCCATATTGCTGATATGTGTAATATTGCAAAACCAGGTGCTGGTGCTGGAAGTATCACTGCTGCACAATTCTTACAAAGATTTATAGATAAAAAAACCAAATGGGCACACATCGATATTGCGGGGGTTGCACATACATCTAGAAATTCTATGCTTAATATCAATAAGTCGACTGGGTTTGGTGTAAGATTAGTATGCAATTACTTAAGCAAAATTTAATTTTTCCATTTTCCCACCTCCAATATACTTATTATTAAGTAATTTTCATGCATTTTTCGATAATTTTTAATGAATTAATTGAGCAGTTTAAATGGTAGCGTTTAGAAAAATATGTAAATAAGCTCATTTTTTCACAATTTATTACAATTTTTTTGCTTTTTCCTATTTTAATCTAAGATATTTTCTTGTATGATGAGTATGTTCTTTTCGAAAGGGGAATTAAATATAATGAATAACAAATTCTTATTCTTAGCGCTATTGTCACTTTCCAGTCATGTGTCAGCTAAAGTTACTGCTTCAGTTGTTGCTGGTGGTGTAGTTAGAAAAACAAATGTAGAAATCTCAGGTAGTATTAAAGATGCTGCAGACGCAAACAAAGATGTATCATTCGGTGGTGAATTCAAAAAAGATGGAAATGCTTCTTACTTTGCAGGTAGAGCAACAGCTAATCTATTCATGAACAAGTTCGGAATTAAAGTTTCTGCTGACTTGGGTTCTGACAAGAAAAATCATAAAAATGATGCTGATAAAGTATTATTTACTTCAAAGTCTAACTTTGGTTTCAATGCTGGACCAGCTGTTCAATACAAATTGAATGACAAAATTTCTGTACATGCTGCAGCTTTGTTTGCTTACAGAAACATCAAAATCTCAGCTACATCAGATTCTATTATCAATGCTGCTGATGCTGATAAAAAGCATTACATGGGATTCGGTGGAAACTTAGGTCTGAACTACCATTTCAACGCAAGACTATTCGTATCTGGTGAGTTCAATGTTGATTACATCATGAAGAAAGAAAATTCATTTAAAAATGATGCTAAAACTAAATTCGATGCTAAAAAATCTGTTGAGTTTAATGGAAGCTTAGGTTTGGGAGTTAACATCTTAGGTTAATTTATTAACTTAATTTGTAACTTACTTAACTTTAAATTTTCTTAGTTAAATTTTCATCCTAACAATTTTGTTTTTCAAACTGGGTTGTTGGGATTTTTTTATGTAATTATTAATTATCACTATACAATATATAATTTGTGAACACAATTATTTTATTGCTATGTGATTATTTTCTTAGTTAAATTTTCATCCTAACAATTTTGTTTTTCAAACTGGGTTGTTGGGATTTTTTTATGTAATTATTAATTATCACTATACAATATATAATTTGTGAACACAATTATTTTATTGCTATGTGATTATATTCCATTTCGAATTATTACTTATTTTATTACTCTTGTTTATGCATACATTTATTGTGTATTATATTCTACTTTTATGGATAGTTTTATTTTTGGTAAGAAAGCATAATCACCTAATTAAATAACTACTTGATAATGAACCTTAATAAAACTTTTTTTAACTTATATAAATCTGTTTTAATCTAATATTCATAATAATACATTGTTCAATATAAAAGCTAACAGTCAATTGATTTTTTTCTTATCAAACATTAAATACAATTTCAGCAAAATAATTAATCGACTATAAAAATCTATATAATGTATATGCGACATATTCCAAAACTAATATCATAAATATATTGTATAAATAGTATAGTTTTTCTGCACAAACAACATAAGTACTTTTCTCCTCTGTAACTTAAGCTATATATAACCAAAATTAATTTATATAGTACTGTCTAATCTGTAGATAGTTTTGATTTATAATGATGCATAATCACAGCAAATATAATCATCATAATGGAAAATACCTGCCCATACGTTAAACAGTAAAACATAGATGATTCTACTGCTCTGAAATAATCTAATACTAATCGTATAACCCCGTATGAAATGAAAAATAAATTGCTCTCTGTAATGCTATTCAGTCTTAAGTTATTTTTAAAATTAATTAGAAAATACAAAATAACTCCCTCAAATAATATGCTGTATAAAATCACAGGATGATGAAAAATGATATTCTGAGCATTATCATATAGCACTTTGCCAGGAATTTCATTATTGATCCAATTTGCAACTCTTCCAAAAAACAATGCTATTGGCATATAGCAAGCCAAAGTATTTAACATATCAATTATCTTAATTTTATATAATTTAGACTTAAAATATAGAAAACTAATCCCACCTATAAACCCACCATAAGCAGCCATTCCACCATTCCATATTGCAATTGCCTCCATTACATTTAATAACTTGCTAGGCTCATATAGCATGATATACCCTAACCTTCCACCTATAATCATTCCTAAAAATGCAAAAGACAATGCTTTTTCTATATGTTTTGCACTATATATATATGACAATCTGCGTATTGTTAAGTAATTAACAATTAAAAACGAAGTAAAATATGCTATTCCATACCAATGTACTTTGATAGAAAAGACTGTAAAAGCTACTGGATCCATACCTATATTGTATATATATCATGAATTTCCACAACAATCATATTACAATCAAATATATTCAGTGATAGTGTAATTATGAATATAACAATTATGATTTAATGCCATTTATATTTAATTCTGTTTTGTAAAACAACATATTAATTTATCAAAACAAGTGCCTATAAAATCATAAGCATTCATAAGCATATTATTAATATATTTAGCAATTACATGGCTTGAAGATACCCATTTATATACAATGGATTTTTCTATATATTGAGTAAAATCTGGATAAAACTCATCAGATATTTTAATAAACAAAACCACTAATATAAAAATTTTTATTAACCCTAATATTATTCCTAAAAATCTATCTAAACTTCGGAAATGACTTTTGCCAATCATATTGCTCAGTTTGGATGAGATACCTAGCAGTATATAACCTACAATTAGAAATATTATAATTGGAACACCAAAAACAGATGAATAATATGCCACGCTCCCTAATTTATTCCCCAACATACAAAATTTCAACATTGCAAATACAGAAACAGCTATTGATATCCCAATTGAAAGTATTTTTGTTATTTCTCCGAAAAATCCTCTTATCAACCCTGATACAACAAAGTAAGATGTTGCAACCAACACGATAAAATCAAAAGATTTATAATACATTTTTTCACCCTCTTTGAATTTATTATAATTCTAACAGTATAATGTTAACATCAAGTTAATGAAAATTATATCCTATAATTTACACATACCTATATATTATATATAATCGAAGGCATGAACCATGTGATAGCCATCTCATCAATAATATATTTATTCAGTTACTATAGCATTAATTCTGATTCTGATTACAGTTCTCATTCTCTATCAGATCGAGTTTGCTGCACATTTGGAATTGGATTGTATGGACTAACACATCCTAAACAATTTTTCGATTCTCCACAAAGTCATATACAAATGAGGAAAAGGGTAAATACAATATGCAATAATGTGCATCTTTCTCTTGGAAGTATTATAATGGCTACCAAACATATTGGATATTATATTGAATCTAATATACACAATCAAAAAAGAGAGATTATACAAAAAAATACTCCAACTAATATAGCATTTTTAAAATCATTTATCTGCATATCTCATGGATTGTTTCTTAAGCACAATATAAAACACAACTTGTTCATATATACAAAGCTATCCTTATCATTCAAGAAATATGAAATGAAAGTGTTGAAAGGATACGATCATAATAATATATCAAATTCTGCTTTCTGCACAAATGGGTTTGGCGCTGCTTTAGGAGTACATTACAAAAAAAATAGGAAATGTGGAATCTTCTGGGAAGTGCAAATGAAGAAATTTATCCCTTTAGAATGGGATAGAGAAGAAAATAGTAGAATCACACCTCCAAAAGAGTTTTCAACAAGTATAGGGTTTATAGTAAATATGCTTAAGAAACACAATTGATCTCATACTTGAGTTACATACACTATTTATACTACATGAGCTGCAATTTATTATATTTTTACCTACATTAGGCACATACACCACATGAACATACCCGAAATACATAAACCATTAACTTCTGAATAGCATGAATTATACTTCCATAAGATTAATCTCTACCTGCTAAAAATAATTGAGATTATACATAAATTCTATGCTTTATATTTAATATCATATTAACTTTTATTGCATAGTGTACATTCATGAATAATAAAAAAATAGCAATTGCAGTAATGGTTTGCGCATTATTTAATCACAGCAAAACAAATACTGCTACATGTACAGGTAAATATGATCGTGCATATTTGAAGGTAGGAGTTGGAGCACAAGGACTTACAGATTTGAAAGTATCAGCACTAGGACAAAAAGCAATTATATCAATGAAAAATCATAAAGATGCATTCATGAGCAATATGCATATGTCATTAGAAGGTGTTATAATGGCCAATAAAAACATTGGTGGATGTATTGGTGTAGATGTTCATGACCAATATAAAGATCTAACCATGACAGATGATGCTAGCAACACTTCTTCTAAGAGCCAGTTTCAATTAAAATCATTCATAGATTTATCTATGGGGTTATTTTTAAGATTTCATATAAAAAATAACTTATCTGCATATGGAAAGTTATTTTCAAATCTCAAAAGGTATAACGGTTACACGAAGCATAGTAATATAAAGGGTATTTGGACAAATGGTTTTGGATCAGCTTTAGGATTACATTATAGAAAAAATGACATATTTGGTATGTTTTGTGAAGCAAAAATAAAATACTATACAAATATCTCCTTAAAAACTGGTAGTGCAATAATATCGATCACACCACCAAAAGAATTTGGAGCAAGTGTTGGATTCACCGTTAATTTAATGAAATAAGGTATAAATTAAGTGCAGTATCACCAAAATTTATACAACCACTTAGTAGAAAGTTTTATTCAAATATACAAACCATATGTATGCATATACACAAACTACAGGAAATAAATCGTAGCATAATTTATTAATATCAGAAATTTATGAAAATTAGAAAATCTATACTTTCTTGTAATAAGTGTTAAGTAATATTAATAAATTTCTATCATAAATCACTGAAGATAAAAATGGATTTTTGCAAGCAAAACTTACAGATTAGAATGCTATTTTCAATCAAGTTTGTATATTATGTGTTTTCCATTGTTGCTTGTTCGCGCATCCAAGCCTGTACTTGCTTAATATGTGCAAATTTCAATACTTTCATATCATAAGAAAATTCAGATCCCTTTGGAATACAAGCTGAAGTAAAGCCAAGCTTATCTGCCTCTTTCAACCTTTGGTCCACATGAGAAATAGGTCTAATCTCACCTGACAATCCAATTTCTCCAAACGCAATGCAATTATTTGGTACTGCAATCTTATACCAAGATGATAATAAGGAAATAGCTACTGCAAGATCTGATGCTGGTTCAAGCAATCTAATTCCACCAACAACATTTAAGTAAATATCTTTTCCAGATAAAATAATCTTACATTGATTTTCCAAAACTGCAGAAATCATAGCCAATCTCTGTACATCCCAACCAACAACTGCACGTCTAGGATTTTGCAAATATGAATTTGAAATCAATGATTGTATTTCAACTAAGAGAGGCCTATTCCCCTCCACTCCTGGAAAAATGCATGATCCATGAATAATCGATCTATTCTTCAGGAATGATTTAGATGCATTGTCGACAGGTACCAAACCTTTATCACGCATCTCAAATATACCCATAGAATTCGTAGATCCAAACCTGTTTTTGATTGCTCGTAAAATCCTAAAAGAATCTGAACCTTCAAAATACAATACTGTATCAACCATATGCTCAAGCACTTTTGGTCCTGCAATAATACCATCTTTATTAACATGACTAATAATAATCAAAGGAACACCACTATTTTTCGCCCATTGAATCAACTTGTTCCCACATAATCTAACCTGCGCTACACTTCCAGGTGTTGTATCAGAAGATGCATCATACATAGTTTGAATGGAGTCAATCATTACAATTCCAGCTTTCACACTATCCAATGTATACAAAATCTGCTCCAAATTAGTTCCATAAGCGCATTTCAGATTATCTAACTGTAATTTCATCCTATCTGCACGTATTTTTATTTGCTCAATCGATTCTTCTCCAGATACATAGATCACATTTTGATTTTTAAAAGCTTCACTAATTTGTAGTAATAGCGTAGACTTTCCTATTCCTGGATCTCCACCAATTAGAATCACAGATCCAAGTACTATACCACCACCACATACATAATCAAATTCTGAAATTTTAGTCTTGAATCTTTCTACTGGCTGAGCATCTCCTGTTAAAGAGCTTAATTCTAATATATTAACTGCACGATTTTGAGTAGCATTTTCAACTATACTATTCCATGCACCACAAGCATCGCATTTACCTATCCATTTTGCATAAAAAGCCTGACACTCCTTACAAACAAATTTCCCAACCTTCATTATATTATAATACTACATCATAAAAAATATTTTGAAAAACTATAATAGTTTTGATAATTTATCATATGTGTAAATAAAAATGTCATATCTATTTAAGTGAATAATCATATGCAATAAGTGCAAATTATTTACTAGCAATATGCACTCAACATCATAAATATACTTAGCAAAAAATTTAATGAAAAATTAAAAATTAACCATAAAAGATATTATGGAAAATTAAAAATCATCCGATTGAATGACTTAATTATTTTGGTTACTTCAAGAGTATTTTGTAATAATTACAACTCTGTTGTCAGAAGCATGACCTTTTCCAGCAGGAAGTTTGGACTCACCATAGCTTTTTCCTTCAATTCTTGATTCAGAAATTCCATGATTTACCAAATATTCTTTAACAGAATTAGATCTTTTTTGTGAAAGTCTCATGTTGTAATTTACATTTCCAACAGCACTTGCATGAGCTGATAAGCAAATAGATGATTTTGGATTTTTCTTCATCCATACAATCAAAGAATCCAAGTCATGTCTTGCTGCATGATTTAAATCTTTCTTATCATGACCAAAATGTACTGTAAAGCAACCAGATTCTTTTTTCATATGAGCTGCGGCTTTCTTACTACAATATGACTTACCGTGATTATCACAACCAGAAAGTAAAAATGCAGATACTACTAAACCTAAAGTTAAAAATGATTTCATAATATGTCTCCCTTTTTATTTTTGAATATGTAAAATGATAAGATCACTAATACACATCAATCCTAATGTGATATTATACGAATTTTCTTAACAAATCAATAAAATGCAATAAAAAACAATGAATAATTTAATCTTATTACTTATTGCTAAATTACTATGAGCTACTTGCTTATAAATTTGCTGTGAATTTGTTGAATATACTACTATAATAAATATGAATATAAAGCATATTGCATAGGCATATAACAAAGAGAAAATCATCAAAATCAAAGAAATATCTCTCTTATATCATGCAAATATTATACTTTCTAAGAATTGATTTATACCTTACAATGAATAGATAAGAAAGCCAAGGTAAAAGATGTCTAAAAATGATGCATTAATCGATAGTTTGTTTGAATTATCAAGAGAAAAAAATCTAGATATAAGTTTATTATTACAAGTAGTTGAAGATGCTATTAAAGAAGTTATTGGAAAATCCAAAGGAAACATTCCAATAGATGTAAAAATACACCCTGATAGTGGATGCATATCTACTTACGCGATTAAAACTGTATCTGAAAATCCTGAAGATATTTATGAAATTTCATTAGAAGATGCATTAAAACAGAATCCTGATTCACAAATCGGAGATCATGTAAAAGAGCTTTTAGAATCTGGAAACTTAACTTCAATGCCTTTTATGAGGACTGCAGCATCAGCTGTAAGAAAATCAGTTCATATAAGAATTTCTCAACTTGAAAAAGAAAGAGAATTTGCATCATTTGAACACAAAGAAGGTACAATTGTATCTGCAAAAATCAAAAGGTTTGAATTTGGTAATGTAGTTCTAGATTTGAAAATTGGAGAAGGATACTTACCATCCTCAGAATTAATTGCAGAAGAACATTTCAAAATGCATCAAGAAATCAAAGCATACATATATCAAGTAAAAAATAATGAAAAAGGCCCTCAGATCTTTTTGTCTAGAAAGCATCCAGGATTTTTAGAATGCCTTTTTGAAGAGACTATCCCAGAAATCAATGAATCAATTTTCATAAAAGGAATTTCAAGAGAGCCAGGAAGCAAAGCAAAAGTTGCTGTAATCTCAACTGATGAAGATATCGATCCAATTGGATCATGTATCGGTAAAGGTGGGCTTAGAATCAAAACAATCATGCAAGAAATCAACGATGAAAAGATTGATGTTATCCATTGGTCTGAAGATGTTGTGACTTTAGTAATGAACTCTATATACCCAGCAGAAGTTGTGAAAGTTGTTGTTAAGGGGGATGCTGATCTTGAATTAATTGTAAAGGATGATTACATGCACATTGCAATTGGTCGTGATGGTCAAAATGTTAGATTAACAAGAAAACTAGCTAGGTGTAGGTTGAAGATTTCATCTGAGACTGAGCATGCTGAGGAAACAAAACGTATTGCTGAAGAAGCAAGAAAAGAGTTTACAGAATTCGGGCTAGATGAAGAAAATATTGAATTATTCATAGAAAATGGAATTACTTCATTAGAAGTAATCAAAAACTCTACAGTTAGTGATATTGAAGAAATTGAGGGCATTACATTATCTTATGAAGGCATACAAAGCATAATTGATAGAGCATATACTCAGCATATGAAAAAGCATCAAAAAATAGCGAAAGATCTAGGAAGTGAAATTAGCTCTGATATTGATCATAACCTTCTAATTGAAGAGGTTTCAGTACTAGCACAAAATGGAATTTTGACAGACGAAGATTTGGCCAATTTAAGTGCTGATGAGATGATGGATTTCTTTGATGAAAGGTTTAGCAAACGTGATATCAGAAGAATTGAAGATATTATCATGAGTTTTCGAAGAGTCACTTGGGAAGATGAATCATACATAATTAATAGAGATGATGAAGATATAGATGATGAAAATAATGAGCACGTGGATGAAAATGATATTGGCGAAAATGAAGATACAGATGATAGTGATGATATAGAAGACATACAAAACACTCAACCTGTTGAAAATATATAAATTAACAAATTTACATATATAAGAATATAGGATGTGATTCAACACAGAATATGAATTCAAATAATAACAACATTAGAAAAGAATAAATCATAAATAAAACACCATAATAACAAATCAAAATATGGAGAAATATGAAAATTATTTATATATAATCCTGTGTAGTAATTTAGTGCAAAATAAAATACAGTGATGTAAGGTAAAATTAATTATTTATAGAAGATGCAATACAATTAATTGCAAATGCATTTTATATGAAAATATAATAACAACAAATTTTATAATAAATAGCAAACCAAACATACCTATAAATTATAATAAACTAGAAACACAAGCCATTAAGAAAATAACATGTACATTTATCTCATAAAAATCCAATGTCCTTCATTGAAGATATAAGCTTGTATACTGATTGATATAATTCTAATGTAATACACTTCTATAATATTTTGCTATCAAATCAACCATCTATCAGAATAACACCAATTTTAAATTGAAAAATCACTTGCAATACTAATAAAAACTAGCAAACATTACCTATGATTATGCTGAAATCATACTATATAATCAAAACTATTATATTAAATATATTTATATATGCACCTTTTAATTAAACTGTAAATATAATTTATATACAAATATACAAAATTACTTTATTCAAATATTATATAGAATAAAATAATTGGAGAACACATATACTACAACTAGCAACTAAATATACACCATAATGAAAAAAGAGAAAAATTTATATAACTATCATAATAAGATAGAAGCTATGATTATTTTAACTTCTTTTCTTTTACAATAACGTGTTTCCTCAATTTAGGGCTATACTTTTTTAATTCTAGCTTTAGCCCTTTCATTCCACCAGTTTTTTTTCTTACAGCAAAATATCCATCACCTACTAAAGCAATCAAACCTAAATCATTTTTCTTTGCCATCAAAAACTCCCTTTGCCTAGAGCTGGAATCGAACCAGCGACACGTAGATCTTCAATCTACTGCTCTACCGACTGAGCTATCCAGGCCACCAATATATTTTAATATAAAAGACAAAAAAGTCTATAGATTTATCAAAAAAACATTGATTTTATTATATAATTTGACAATACACAGTAATTATTAGTTTTTTACTAATATTTTTATGAATAATTCATGAATGATATAAACAATAATGATATTAATATAACAAGCAAAATTATATAAAGATATAATTCATATTATATATAAACAAGTAATAATTCTCATGCTTCATATAGGAAACAAATCATATTATATAAAAACAAATTGTCATGTAAATTCAATTTATAAATATATCAAATGATTTTATGTAATATATATTGCAGGTATTTTATCATCTGCAAAGATTATTTATGCTTTATAAATTTTAGAAGCTTTCAAAATTTCATGCATAATGTGCAATGTATTTACTTCTCTGAAATTGTATTCACCATCATTTCCAGCAACATTGATTCCAAATTCATTTTTAAGGTATGAATGAAACTTATTATCAATATCTGAAAGCACTAATATACTATTCTTATAAGATTTAGGCAATTTCTTTAAAATGTACTCATAAATAGATCTTACATCATCTTTTACTCTTAACGAATCTTTCACATTTATAGATTTCTTTAACTCTTTGTTATTGATAGTTTCGCCATTCATGAATTTAGTCATATCTGAAATTTCAGCAAAACTTGGTGTCATTTCAGTTACGTGAATCATGCAAGGCAAGAAATCCACACCATCATTTTGTGAGTCATAAGCATTAAGCAATAATTTAAAATTAGGGTTAATAAATGGATTCATAGTTTTTCCATGATTATCTTTCACTATTAACTTATTAAGATGTCTGCTATCTTTTCTCACATGAATCAAAATATATGTGATTGCATTATCTTTTTTCATTGTAAGCATTGAGTGTAAAGAATGGCTCATTGCTTTTAATGCTGAATCAAATGTAGAATCAATGTTTTTTGGAACTTTAACTTGCAATGTGGTAGATCCATCTGCATTGTAGTGAACTAATCCATACCTACCCTTACCTATTTGACTATCTCTAAACAATACACCAGATAATGTATTAGATTTTTCTTGACCTACTACAAATTCTGCAAGTAATTTTTTATCTGCAAATAATTTAGCATTATCTTTTATATATGTGATTGTCTTATCAGAAAGGTTCATTGTATCTTGAAATATATCAGCAGACTCACTAACTGAGGAGTGATTTGTAATTTCTTGCATAATAGATTTTACTTTAGATTCTATTGTCATGCTTTGATTACCCTTATTAAATAAATCTGCAATCTTTTGTCCATTTGCATTCGCTTGAGCTCTTTGCTCTCTAATAATATCATTGATGGACTTTTTATCATTATTTAAGGCTTCTTCACTCAAACTATGCTCTCTTTCAAGCTTCATAGAAACATGATCAAGCATCTTACTTTTTGGAGATCTATCTCCTGCTTCAACAACACTATCATCGTTACCTTGAACTCCTAATTGGTCAATTATTTGCTGCAAACCAGTATCAATCTGTGGGTTTGTTTGTGTATTAGTACGCTCCATATTTTCTGCTTGATCACCCCTTATCAACGAACTTAATGCATTAGGATTTGAAGCTGCTGAAGCCGCTGAAGTTACTGAACCTATTGATAATACAGATTCTTCTCCATTACCTTGTAATAGATTGTGCATATCTTGATCACTATCTGCCATTTGTTGTACAACAGATTGCACTGTAGAGTCTGAGCTTTCCAATCTTTCTCCAGAATCAGAATTAACTAATTGATTTGCATTTCTTGGGCTTATTTCTCCAGATATAACATCAAAAGTATTAGCATTACTGGTTTCTGAACTCAAAATTGATGGAGGGGTGGTATTTTGATCTCCAGTTTCAATTGTAAGACTACTTTGTGCACTCAATTGTTGTACGATTAGCTCTGCTGCGCTTCCTGAAGAATTTGTAGGGCTTATCTCTGGCATTTCTTTTACATCAAGATTTTTATCATTGATCACTACGCTTCTTTTAGGAGATGAAGCATTAGAAGCTACAGAACTAGTTCTACTTCTTAATGTTGGACTAGACGGAGATTTAGGTGTGTTATGACCAGAATTCAGCGATGCTATAGATGCAGATCTAGAGCGTGGCTTGCTACCAGTGCTAATAATTGATAGGTTATCAGCTAAATCAATCTGGTTTTGAGTATCCAATTTTCTTTCAAATCCTTGTTCATCTAAGAATTTTATGATTTGATCTGTAAGATCTATGATTCTATCGGAATCAAGATCTATTCTTTTTTTCAGTACTTGAGAATTTTTATATTTTGTACTTGCTGATGCAGCAGTACCTTCTAGTACTACATATTCAGAATTTTTAGAAAAAGCTGCTTTTTCTATTAACAAATGATTTGTAGAATCTGCGATCCTTTGTTTTGCTTCTGCACCAATTTCAAAATCAAATCCATTATCTAAGTGAATTAAATGATTATTGATAAATGCAAATGGCAAATATACATTTTTTGATTTCTTTAATTTAGCAACAACTTCAATATCACCTTCGAACATTAAAGATGCTCTTTTAATTGCATAATATCTATCAAAATTTTCTTCTAGAACTGGTTTCCAATTATTTTTAAACACTGATTCAAAAGATGATTCAACATTATTAATTGAACACGCCATACATATCAGTAAAACACGTGATTTGTTATTCATATATTACTCCTAATTTCTTTTATCTTAACTACAAACCATTTACAAAAAATAAATATATAGTAAATTATTGGTAAATTTGATGTATTTTAGTTGTTAGCTAGAGGTGTGTAATACTTATTTCATTGTCATTAAGTATACATTTTATTATTGCATTTTTCTTAATATATTGTATAATAAAATATTTAGTTTGAATTCATTAACCTTGTAATGAGAGAATGAATTTGGAGGTAAATATGAAAGAAGAATTCATGCAAAACTTAAAAACTATCTATAAGAAAGCGATCAAAGAAAACTTACTCAGCGTTGCATTAAAAGCTCAAGAAATGATGGCAAAATGCAATGGGTATTTTTGCATAAAAAACAAAAGCATTCAAAATATTACAGAATTAGAAACAGATGATTTACAAAACATGCTTAATGATATAAAAAACAAATTAGAAAACTCAACATAATCAATATATAAAATTAAGAAATAAATATATTATAAAAATATAACTTTTTATTATACTTTAATAAATTCAGCAAGATCATTAATCACCCTTATCTTAAAAAATAGGAATGATCAGTCAAATAACACTAAAAATATACTATTAATTACATCACTAACCTATCTAATTCTCAGAAATAAACCACATACTAATCTATCTAATTTCTAAAATGAACAGCATAATAGTTGTATGAATACAATACATATGCCAGTTTGGGATTTTTTCTTAACCGATCAAATTAAAAAACACTCAGCATCTATTTCAGTACAAACATGGAGCCCTGAATTAACAAATAAAAGCAAATTAAATCCATATGAGCTAATCAGGCAAGCTTTTCCTAATGAAACTGACAACTTTTTTATCAGTTTTATGTTTTATGGGCGTAACTATTTTGCTCCACCAACGAATGAAAAAGATGCATATGAATTATTAAAAACATTAGAAGGTAAGCGTACAAAAATCTACTATGCCATTAAAAAAGCAAATCAGAAGCATAAAATTGCTGAAGAATGGATAATGGTGAAGCGTATGAGTGATGAAGATAGGGAAATATTCGCTCCTAAATTAATGGATTATCAAAATTTTCTTAGATTATCAGGGCAAAGCATCATACTAAAATCAGGCTCTAAACGAAATGCACTAAGCCTATTGTACAACAATGGATTTTTACAAATATAAAACCTATACAGATATATTATGATTTATTACTATACATAATATAATTTTATTAATATATGTTAAATTTTTTTCATAAAACTAGAATATTATAATTCATTTTTATAATTATCACCTACTTTTCTTGATAATTTATATTAAAAATCTTCATAAAACCCTTATTATACAAACACTATGTTTGATAATATAGGATTTGCACATCTATTTATGCAAATCATTACTTACTAACCATATCTTATTATTTTCTATACAATATTATAGATTTTGTATTGCTATATAAATCATAATTACTTTTATAATATTTTCACTATTATTTGACAAACTTATTGTTTTTATATATTTTGCTTTTTAATTATATATCTTCTACTAATCTATTAAGATTGTATACAACCAGAAATCATAGAAACTTTGCAATGGTATCTTAATTGCACAGCTATAAACTCAGAAATTATAATACGAATTACTATAATAAAAATTGTAATTTATAATCAATTATGATTCTACGATCAAAGTAATAGCCAACACATATATATACATATTATAATTCAAAAGAAATAATTTATTAAAGCAATATTCGTATTCTGAATTATCAACTACAAATCACTCATAGCTATTTTACATATGCAAAACCCCAATACATTACAAAATAATCACATTAAATAGTTACAATTCATTCTGCAATAAACTACTCAACATCAATAGACATTTGCTACTAATCCTAGTATTAAATAAGTATTTCAGTTGAGATAAATAAATTATGAATTAGGGGATAAAGATAATATGTAGATTAGTTTTTTTCATCATCAGATTTAACAGAAATGAATTTTCTATTTAATCTATATTCAAAGCTTACGAATCCTGGCTTTAATGCAAAGATTGTATGATCTCTACCCATTCCAACATTTGTTCCAGGATGAAATTTAGTCCCTCTTTGACGAACTATAATGTTTCCAGCCTTCACAACTTCATTACCGTATTTTTTTACGCCTAATCTTCTACCAGCAGAATCTCTACCGTTTCGCGTACTACCACCAGCTTTTTTCTGTGCCATCTGTTACTCCTTTGTTTCTATCTTTGTGACTCGAAGAAGAGTATACCCTTGCCTATGGGTATTAAACTTTCTATGATTATGTCTTCTTATTTTCTTAAAAATAATAACTTTTTTATCACGTCCATGCTTGATTACTTCAGCCTTCACTACGCATGCTTGGTCATTTTTACCAAGACATCCTAAATTATTTAATTCTATTGAACTCCCAATATCAGAATCTAAGGTAGCATGCTTAATAAACGAACCTTCACTGACTATGTATTGATGTCCACCTGATTGTACAACAGCACTTAACATGTCCGAATTATGATATATATATGCAAATGTGTCAATAATAAGATTTTTGATTTAATACACTTTTTGATCTAATATATCTATATGTTAGATTTGAATTGGATTAGAAAAAACCCAGACAAATTAGATAAGAATTTGTTTGACAGAGGAATGATCACAAAATCAAAAGAAATATTAAATATAGATAAGAAATGGAGGAATCTAATTGGCGAATTAAATAGTGTACGCCAACAGTCTAAGGTAGCTGCAAAAAATCGTGATATTGAAGAAGGAAAAAGACTAAAAGCAAAAGCTCAAGAATTAGAAAAATTGGAACAACTTGCTAATAAAGAACTTTACAATATCTTATCAGAGCTTCCTAATATTATTTCTTCTGATACTCCATTAGGGAAAAGTGATCACGAGAATGTCGAGATAAAAAAATGGGGGGTGCCTAAGCAAAAAAAATTAACACATGATTTAGTAATGAATGAAATGGATTTATGGCATAATTCTGCAGATCTTTCTGGGGCAAGATTCGCAATGATGTCTGGAATTTTATCTAAATTAGAACGCTCAATTGCCAATTGGATGCTAGATTTCAATACTCAAAATGGGTTCAAAGAAATATCTGTCCCATTTATTGCAAAAGAATCAGCTCTTTATAACTCAGGTCAATTGCCCAAATTCAAAGAAGATTTATTCATGTTACAAGATAAGGCATTAATTCCTACAGGAGAAGTTCCTTTGATTAACATTGCAAGTAACCAAATATTAAAGCTAGATACACTTCCCATTCGCATGACCACCTTAAGCCACTGCTTCAGAAAAGAAGCTGGATCTGCGGGTAAAGATACAAAAGGGCTAATAAGACTTCATCAGTTTCAAAAGGTTGAGCTTGTTTCAATTACTGACAAAGATGCATCAGATACTGAGCATATGAACATGCTGAGACATGCTGAAAGTATTCTTCAAATATTAAATCTACCATACAGGATAGTTGAGATTTGCTCTGGAGATATAGGATTCACAGCTCATAAGCAATTTGATATAGAAGTTTGGATGGCTGGAGCAGGAAAATATGTTGAAATAGCAAGCTGTTCAAATTGCAGAGATTTTCAAGCCAGAAGAATGAATGCTAGATATGTTAAAGATGGAGAGAAGCATTTTGTGCACACACTAAATTGCTCTGCATTAGCAATTGGTAGAACTTTGGCATCTATATTAGAAAATTACTATGATGATGAGAATAATATTTTACATATTCCAAATGTTCTGCAATCATATGTTGGTATGGAGGAATATAAATAAATGAAATTTTTATATTTAATTGCATTACTTCTTCTAGGGTGTGAAGAAGAAAAAGTAAAATTTATTACTGTTCAAGAGCATGAAACTTTAGATATAATTGCTGCAAATTATAATGTTAATACAAAGCACTTAATCAAGAAGAATCAATTAAAACACCCCTACTCTTTAAAACCAGGACAAAAATTAATGTTTTCTGAATTCGAAGTGAATTCTAAAATTTTACACCAATCTGATCAAGAGCAAAATGGTGCAGAACAGAATAATATACTTAATTTAAATAAAATAAATAGTATAGATAATGTTGGGATTGATGAAGATCTCAAAAATGAGCTTGATGATGAGATTAAGAAAAATGAACAAAGCATTAAGTCTGAAGAGATTATGCGTAGGCAAAATAGTAAAAACAATGCAGAAAGCAAAGCAAAGCAAAAGGCTATAAAACAATTAAAACAATCAGAGCAGCCAAAATCTGTAGAAGTAAAAATTTTATTCCCTGTTATGAATGGGTCAATCGATACATCATTACCATTCTCTCAAAAACATGGCAAAAGGCGAGATGGGGTATTTATATTAAGTCATGGGAAAGTACTAGCGCCATATGATGGAACTATTGCTTTTGTAGATAAAGCTAACAACTCAATTTATATAAAACATGATGTTGGAAATCTGAGTTGGCTAATAACATGCAGTAATTTATCTTCTATATTTGTAGAAAAAGGAGATACTGTAAAGCAAGGAGAGCCTATAGGGCAATCTTCTGGAAGCATTTTTATTAGAATATGGAATGGCAGGGAATATATCAACCCAGAAAATATAAATTACAAAAAAACAGTATAGATATAAGCTCTGTATGAACAATATATCTAATGACAAAACATTTAATTGAATAATAATATAATAACAAATAATTAAGGCACAGCATAAATCACTGAATCAATATAAACTATTAAACACTCAAACAATTGTTTATTTGCGTATATAGATTTTTTGTTTAATATAACTATATTCAAAATAATGATCTCTCACATATAAGGCAAATATACATCTCCCCCTAACCTAAGATACGCATGTCACTTTAATGGTATACAAACAATAAAGATGTTGTAGCACTCAATATCACCAATCTATGAACATGCCTCATATAGAGGATAAGATTATTTGCTATATTGCTCAACATAATCTTATATAATATATAAAGTTGTTATGATTTATGCTATTTGTTTAGTTATAATTTCGATATACAATTTAAAATTGTTATAACATTTGAACTAATATGATTTAATAGCAATTATTAATCATTTCTAATTACTCATAGAAAATTGAATAATTTATTAGGAATAATATACAATATAATTTCAGATGAATAGAATAACAAAACAGAACAATCTAAAATTATAGTTAGTAATTATAGATTATTTGATCAAGTGAATACCAGCAGTAATTGAACCATTAACTCCAAACATACCTGCTCTCTTGAATTTCAAATTATGAGCCTCTGTCTTATCCGCTATAGTGAATGCATTAATGTCAATTTTTTTATTTGCTCTCATTTGACCAATAATATCTCCAGCAACAAAGAATTTATTAGCGAATGTCCATAAAATTCCAGCTTTCAAGTAACCACCAAATTCATATTTTCTACTTGTTTCTGTATATTTAGTAGATCCAAATGATTCGATTCTATACTTAGCATCAGAAATCATACCACCAAGCCCAATGTGAGCGTCCATAGAATCTGAGAAGCTGTAATGCATTCTTAATCCTGTGTAAACACTGAACATATGGGTCATTCTTAATAGTGATTCTCCTTTATCAGATCCAATATCACCTGTTGCTTGTGTAACAGGGATAGCTTGAGGAGTGTTATTAGGATTAGGATCAGGATCAGGTGCAGGCACTACTTCTGGAGATTTACCCTTAACTAACTCATGCACATTATTAAAGTAAGATTTTCTTTTTCCAATATCACCAAACACATCTATTCCAGCCTTGAATGATGAAGAAATAGGCATTACAGCAAAAGCTCCCAATCGCCCAAAGAAATATCCAGCTTTTCCATTCTGCTCGAAATCAAATTCTTGAGTGCTATTAACAGGCAATGTAATATTAGCTAATTTACCTGTATATTTTGTCTCTATTTCTTTAGCCTTAGAACCTTGGAATCTTGCTCCTCCTCCAGCATACAAAGCAGCATTGACTCTTCTTTTGCTATAACAGCTATTAACTTTACCCTGAGCAGATTCAGTGATCATCAAAGCGCTCACAGTCAATAAGATTTTTCTGTACATTTAAATACATCCTCTCTTTAATTTTTACGCTTAACAGCGAATAAGTATATATTATAAAAAAAACAACCTAAATGCAAATTTATTAACTTTATTTTATTAACTTAACTACTTGCACCAACATAACATCTCTCTCAAAACTACTTAATCATTACTTAGTTCAACTTATTTGCTAGCGCATTTGATTTGATATTAAGAAAAATTACTTATTATTTCTGTACTGATATATTACAATCTAATGCTTAGTTCTATTTCCTGATTATTAAATTATTATTAAAATTAAAATCCTGATCTATATGCCAAATATTGTGCAAAGTTGCGAAAAACTGTATTTTATATTTATGTCTTGTAAAATTAAGCACCTTTCTAAAGTTTCTAAAATTAGAATCACGCAGCAACAATTTATACAATTAGAAGAAGATTTAGAAAATATAATGAGCCTTATAGGCAAAATGCAAGAAGTTGGACAAAGCGATCAAGATTTATATAATTATAATATCAATCCTACCAGAAAAGATATCGTGATAAACTTAATAGAGTCTGAAAATTTTGATCCAATGGTCAATTCTAATGAAAATGAGAATAATATGTTTGTTGTAGAGGGAGTTATGGATGAAAAATAATCCCAATATGTTAAGTTTGAAGCAAATTAGAGAATTGCTTGTACAAGGTCAGATTTCACCACTAACATTAGTTAGTGAAATGTATGATGAAATTGAGTCAAAATCACATTTAAATAATTTTATCACGTTAACAAAAGATCTTGCATTTAAGCAAGCAGAAAAAAGCTGGGAAAAGATAAAAAATGGAACTGCTAGAAAATTGGAAGGGATTCCAATTGGAGTAAAGGATTTGTACTGTGTTAAGAATGAAAAAATGACTGCATGCTCTAAAGTGCTAGAGAATTTTATCGCTCCATTTGAGTCACATGTTACAAATAAATTATGGAATGAAGGGGCAATTTGCTTAGGCAAGTTAAATATGGATGAATTTGCAATGGGATCTTCAAACCGTACAAGTTGCTTTGGCCCATCTATCAACCCATGGACAAATGGAAAGAATTTAGTTCCAGGCGGATCTTCAGGTGGAAGCGCATCTTCAGTTGCTGCAGGAACTTGTTTTGCATCTCTTGGAAGTGATACTGGAGGATCAGTAAGACAACCAGCTTCGTTTTGTGGAATTGTTGGGTTTAAGCCATCTTATGGGCGATGCTCACGAAGAGGAATAGTAGGATATGCTTCATCATTTGATCAAGCAGGAATTTTTGCACGATCTGTGGAAGACGCTGCAATTGTAATGGATAATATGATAGGGCATGATCATGGTGATGTAATGTCTAGCACAGAAGCTGTGCCAGATCTGGAAAATGCAAATATTTCTCTTAAAGGCAAAGTAATTGGATATCCTGAGAATTGGATGGATGGACTAGATGAATATGTAATAAAAAATTGGAAGAAAGCATTACAGATTTTCGAAGATTTAGGTGCAATTATCAAACCAATTTCCTTATTAAATTTTGATTCGTACTTATCCACATATTACTTATTAACATCTTCAGAAGCATCTTCAAATTTAGCAAGATATTCTGGAACATGCTACGGAAATAAGACAGAAGAAGATATAGGTAGTGAATATAATAAAACTTTTGCATTATTTGGCGAAGAAGTTAGAAGGCGTATTTTTATGGGAATCCATAATTTATCAAGTGCTAATTATGAAAAAGGCTATGATTTAGGTTTAAAAACTCGAAAATACATTAAACAACAATTTATGGACTTATTTAATGAGATAAATTTAATAGTATATCCATGCTCACCTAGAGAAGCATTTGAGATTGATAATGTTTTCCAGAACCCATCTGATGCTTACCATGAAGATGTATTTACTGTTATTGCTAATTTAATTGGATCTCCAGCCATTTCTGTCCCAATTGGATATGGAAAACAAAACTTGCCATTAGGAATCCACCTAATGACTAAACCATTCGAGGAAGAGTTATTAATATCATCTGCAAAAGAGATAGAGAAATATGCAAATTTTAAAGGATGGTTAGAAAATGAATCAAATGGAGTTAGCAAATGAATCAAATTAATAAAGATCATGGTAAAGCAATAAACAACAAATGGGAAATGGTAATTGGATTAGAGATTCACGCTCAAGTATCAACAAAATCCAAGCTGTTTTCCAAAGCATCTACTGAATATAATGCACCAAATACATGTGTAGATTATATAGATTTAGGGCTCCCAGGAGCCTTACCAATACTTAATGAAGAATGTATAAACAAAGCAATAAAATCTGGATTAGCTCTTAATATGACAATCAATAAAAGATCAGAATTTGACAGAAAACACTACTTCTACCCTGATTTGCCATTAGGATACCAAATCACTCAATTCTACCACCCAATAACAGAAAATGGGCATATTCCAATTTGGATTGATCAAGACCTCAAAAATATAAGAATTAATAGAATTCATCTTGAGACAGATGCTGGGAAAAGTATTCATAAAAGAAATAAAACATATATTGATTTAAATAGGTGTGGAATTCCATTAATGGAGATAGTAACCGAACCAGATTTGAGAAATGAAGATGAAGTTGCTACATTTTTTAGAATTTTACAATCCACTTTAAGAAGAATTGGTACGTGTGATGGTAATATGGAAAAAGGTCAGATGCGAGCTGATGTAAATATTTCTCTGAGAAAATCTGGAGAAGAATTCGGAACAAGAGTAGAGATCAAGAATTTAAATTCTGTAAACTTCATGAAAAAAGCTATTTTATTTGAGTACAAGAGACAATCCGAAATCTTAGAATCTGGAGGAGAAATAGTACAAGAAACAAGATTGTTTAATGAGGCTACTGGTGAAACAATTCATATGAGAAATAAAGAAGATGCTGCAGATTATCGCTATATGCCAGACCCAGATCTTCCCCCTGTAATTTTAAATGATACCCAAATAAATCAAATAAAAGATTCAAATTTACCATATGAAGTTTGCCAAAACATTGCTAAATTAGGCGTGTCGTTTCAAGATGCTTGGATTATTGCTGAAGATCCATACCTTACAAAATTATTTGAAAGTTCTGCAAAATCATTAGAAAAAAATGATAAAGTGATTTTATTTAAATGGGTTATTGGGGATGTTATTTCTTATATAAAGAAAAATCCAAATATAGAAATTAACCCAAATTACTTGAGAGATTTAATAGTAGAGGTCAGCAAGGGCAATATTTCTGGTAAAGCTGCAAAAGAAGTGTTGATTGATTTTATTGAACAAGATATAAGCCCGCTTGAAATTATTAAGAAAAAAGGATTAGCACAAATTAATTCTGCAGATGCGATCAAGCAGATTGTACATGATGTAATACAAAATTGCCAAAAAGAAGTTGAATCCTATAAAAATGGGAATGAAAATTTAAAGCAATTTTTTGTTGGACAAGTTATTAAAGCAACAAAAGGAAAAGCAAATCCAAAAATAACACAAGAAGAAGTATTAAAATATTTAGCAAATTTGAAATAATTTATTAATTATAAATACTAAACTATTAATTTATAAGCATAATAAATTAAAGCTTAATTTCTATATATATAATATAGTTTTTGCATAAATAATCTAAGATTCACTACAAACATAAAAAAAGCTGATTATTTATAAACTTAATACATTCAGTTGAATATATATAGATCTTTGATGCTATAAGATCTAAGAGATTATAACAGAACAATCCTGCCATGTGAAATATAATATAATTTATTATTACTAGTAATCCACATAGAAAACTTTAATACAAAATAATCTATAATCATAGCAATCTAACTAATTATAAAAAACCTACTATTAATGATTCATATAGAAACTTTATGCATTAATCAAAATAATATAGAGGGTTTTATATATTTAAGTAATTTTTAAATTGTAATAGCATTAAAATAATTGTAAACATTTAAAGTGATATGTATAATTAATCAACTTTTTTTTAATATACCAAATGAGCTTAACAGCTTATATAACATGAAACTATTAAATGGATTTTGAGAATTTACTTACTTAGCTTCTAAAAGCTTTGAGTGTATCAAAGCTCTTTAGATCTAACTAACTTTCTTCTTATGAGTTATCAGAATTTTCTGTATCGTTAGATTCGCTTGAATCTTCTTCTGAACCAACTGCTACTTCTGAATCAACTGTTGCTACTGAACTTGTATCTTCTGAATCAATTGTTACTACTGAGCTTGTATCTTCTGAATCAACTGTTACTTTTGAATTACCTTCAATTTCGAAACTATCGAATTTAATTTCGCTATTTTCATTGTTGTTATCAATGCTCAAATCATCATGTTTCTTAAAATCATTTGATCTGGATTCATCTCTGTCATTATATCTGTTGTTATTGCCGAAACTTGAACCATTTCTGTTAGAGTCTCTTCCGCCAAATCCGCCTCTGGATCCACCATCACGACTTCCGCCGCCGAATGATCTTCCGCCACCGAATCCACCTCTGGATCCGCCATCACGTCCGCCAGAACGTTCTCTTCTTTCAAATCCGCCTTCGCTTCCTCTTTCTGAATTGCCAGAATCTCTTCCACCAAATCCACCGCGATCATCAGATCTTCTTCCGCCAAATCCGCCTCTGGATCCACCATCACGGCTTCCACCACCAAATGATCTTCCGCCACCGAATCCACCTCTGGATCCGCCATCACGGCTTCCGCCACCGAATCCGCCAGAACGTTCTCTTCTTTCAAATCCGCCTTCGCTTCTTCTTTCTGAATTGCCAGAATCTCTTCCGCCAAATCCGCCTCTAGATCCACCATCACGGCTTCCGCCACCAAATGATCTTCCACCACCGAATCCACCTCTGGATCCGCCATCACGGCTTCCGCCGCCAAATGATCTTCCACCACCGAATCCACCTCTGGATCCGCCATCACGGCTTCCGCCACCGAATCTACCAGAACGTTCTCTTCTTTCAAATCCGCCTTCGCTTCCTCTTTCTGAATTGCCAGAATCTCTTCCGCCAAATCCACCTCGATCATCAGATCTTCCGCCACCGAATCCACCTCTGGATCCACCATCACGACTTCCGCCGCCAAATGATCTTCCACCACCGAATCCGCCTCTGAATCCACCATCACGGCCTCTGCCACCGAATCCACCAGAACGTTCTCTTCTTTCAAATCCGCCGCGATCGCCAGATCTTCCATCTCTGGATCCACCACCATCACGGTTTCCACCAGAACGTTCTCTTCTTTCAAATCCACCAGAATTAGAATTATCTCTATTGCTTCCTGCAGAATTACTTTCTTTTGCTTCTGAAACTTTTGTGTTCACATTATCGTTCATATTTATTCCTATCTTTTTTCTAAATTTATTAGAAATTAAAATCAATCAAATTAAAATCAAATCTTACGTGATATAATAACACATAATTTGAAAATAATACATTTTAATTCAATTATTAATTAAGCAATACCTAGAAAATTTATAAAATAAAAACAAAGTAAATTTATTTACTTATAACTAAAAACAAAAGTATAGGGAATTAATATCAAATTATATTCAAAAATATTATATTATATCTTCTATAATATAATACTTGTTTGGTAAAAATTATTATTCAATAATTTCGGTTACAACACCAGCACCAATTGTTCTACCACCTTCTCTGATAGCAAAATTCAGTTCTTTATCCATGGCAATTGGTGAGTTTAGTTCAACAACTAAATCACTAACATTATCACCAGGCATCACCATTTCAATTGTATCAGGAAGTGTGATTTCTCCTGTAACATCTGTAGTTCTAAAATAGAACTGTGGTCTATACTTACTGTGGAAAGGAGTTTTTCTACCACCCTCTTCAGCTTTCAAAACATAAATAGCACATTTAAACTTCTTATGTGGAGTAATAGTTTTTGGCTTAGCAAGAACTTGACCTCTTTCAATGTCAGTTCTCTTAACACCTCTTAAAAGAACTCCAACATTATCACCAGCAATAGCGCTTTTCATTTCTTTTCTAAACATTTCTACACCTGTAACTGTAGTAGTTTGTGTATCACGCAATCCAACGATTTCAACTTCATCACCAATTTTAACTTGACCAGTTTCAATACGACCAGTTGCTACTGTTCCTCTACCTTCAATTGAGAAAACATCTTCAATTGACATAAGTAAATCTTTATCAATTTCTCTTGTTGGCTCTGGGATATGAGAATCTAATGCATCCATCAGATCCAAGATAGCCTTTTCTCCAATTGTATCATTTTCTCTTCCTTCAAGAGCGCACAAAGCTGATCCCTTGATTATTGGAACTGGTTTCTCATCTGAATGGAAACCATGATGCTCTAACAATTCTTTAACTTCTTCTTCAACAAGTTCAATCATTTCAGGATCATCTAATGCATCAACTTTATTAATAAACACAACCAAATAAGGCACGTTAACCTGTTTAGCTAACAAAATATGTTCTTTGGTTTGAGGCATAGGTCCATCAGTAGCAGAAACAACTAATATACCACCATCCATTTGAGCAGCACCAGTAATCATGTTCTTCACATAGTCAGCGTGACCAGGACAGTCAACATGAGCATAATGTCTGTTCTCAGTTTCATATTCAACATGAGCAGTGGAAATAGTAATTCCTCTTTCCTTCTCCTCTTTTGCAGAATCGATGTTAGCATAATTTTTAGATTCAGCTAAACCCTTCTTTGCAAGTACTGTTGTAATTGCTGCTGTTAAAGTTGTTTTTCCATGATCAACGTGACCAATAGTTCCAACATTAACATGCGGTTTTGTTCTTTCAAATTGTGCTTTAGCCATTAATACCCCCTATATGTGTACAAAAAGTACTCTAAGCGAAAAATGAGCGGGCGATGGGAGTCGAACCCACGTCTTCAGCTTGGAAGGCTGACATTCTAGCCATTGAACCACGCCCGCATAAATTTGGAGGGAGTAGGATTCGAACCTACGTAGACGAAACCGTCGGCAGATTTACAGTCTGCTGCCTTTAACCACTCGACCATCCCTCCGCAAAGCTAAGAGTAACAATAGTAATTTGTATGATTTTACGATTTTTGTCAAGTGATTTTATGCATTATAATAAATTTTCTATACAAAATTCTATATATAAAATATTGTGACGTAAATTATATAAGTTATTTCACAGCAAATATTTCATATTGTAACTCCAATAAAAAATTATAATTCTTATGTATATATCTATGATAAACTACCTATTCACCGTATGATACACCTGAATGAAATACAACCCACTATGGAAGCTTAGCATAATATAACTCTATTTATGATATTTAATATCAATTTATCTTGCCATCAATTTGGCATATATCAAGCAAACTTGCAAAACGTAAATAAAAATAAATTCATATAGATTTCACAGAATATTATATAAGAAAAAATGCCAAAGGAAGTATAGGAACAGCCAATTTCTTAAATCCAACCTGATTGTCCACTTTTATATCTTTCAACCCACCATACATATGAAAAGGTATTTTATTTCTATCTTTTCGATTCATTAGATCTTGCAAATCATTAGTAAGAGATTTAGATAGCAAAAGCCCATTTATATCCATTAAATCATCATGCCTATGTATAAATCCTGACCCATTAACATTAAAATAATCATTGTCCATCTCAAAATGATCAATTTCATATTTATTGTGTGAAATATGCCCATTACCAGTAAGGTGATCCCATTTCTTTTGATTGTTTTTAAATATAGATGCCCAGAATTTTAAAGATAATATTTGCAAGTAAATAGCATTTAGATTCTGCATACTCTCAAAATCGTACAGTGTAAAATTCCATGGCATTCCTTTCTTGCTTACATGAATTGATCCATCTAATATGCCTGTTGATTTGAATAGTTTTTCTCCATACATCAATTCAAATGCACGAGCAAAATTCCATATTTTAAAATGCAATGGAGATGGAACTGTACTTTTCCATAATTTCACAGGATTACCTTCAAAATGAGAATTAATCAAACATGATTTAAATCCGTCTTTATTTTTATAACAATTCACTGTCATATCCTCTAAAAACAAATCTGCAATCCATTTGGCTTTTTTCCACTTAAAATCACATTCTATAGAATTATCACTACCTTTTTTAAATAGAGATTGCATATCTAATAATGAAATATAATCTCCATACCCTTCTATTTGAATGTTATTGTAGTAATCCATCTTACCAAATGCCGCAAGATCAATTTTATCTGAATTCAAAAACAAGTTAAATTTAATATTATTTGTCAGAAACTTTGCATCAACCTTCAAGTTATCTGATTTCAAAGTAAAGAATTGCTCATTCACATTAAAATGTAGGTCCCACTTAATTTTCTGTTCATGCAAGCCAAAATCATTAATTTTAATAAATTGCTTTCCATAGTTATAGGCATGTACTTTCATATTTGATGCATTGATTTTAAAGTTTAAATGAGAATCTAATATTCCAAATTTTTTATTAATTATAATCTTTCCATCACCAATTAAATATTTATCCAATTGCATTTTTAAGTGCATATTTTCATTTTTAGATTCAAAATTCCACATTTCATCAAAAGATATATTTAGCTTTTTTGTTTTAGAATAAAAGTTCATCTTCTGCACTTCTTTTTTATATAAATCAGCCTTAAACATCAAGAAATATTTTTTATTTTCTGAGTTTATATTTAACCTTCCATCAGACAAAACAAATAATCCTTTGGGCAATCTCATAATAATATTGCTACCATAATATACGCCTTTAAACTCTGATTGATCTAACCCAGATGTAGTAATATTTATTACATTCTTATGTATTAGTGATTTGAATCGTAGCTTATTATTTAATATAGCGCTATCAATATGCAATCCATTCTTATAGTACATATTCATATCAAAATCTATTTTAAAAATATTAAATTTCTTTATATTTATGAATGGCTTGATAATTCCAATATTTAAAGATTTTATATGCACATTACGATATTTTATGTCATTAACTGAAAATCCATTACTAGTCATATGAATAGAGTCAAATTGAATTTTATGATCTAATAGTGAAATGTTTTTTCGATTGATGAGTCCAAACAATAATAGTAATAGACTTAATAGGCTAAAAATCAGTAAATTTGATATTAATTGGAAAAACCTAAGAATAAGTTGCATACAATTATGATTAAGCCTGCTCTTTTTCTGACTTAGAAGGGTCAGGCTTAATAGTCATAAAAATCCTATTTTTCATTTCTTGTTTTGGCTCTTTTTCTATACTAGAAATATCATCTAATTGTAATGCAAACTGCTTCAGAACATTCTCAATGTTTAGATCAACATGAGCCATTTCTCTACCTCTTAATTTCAATACAACTTTCACTTTATTCCCATCTTCAAGAAATCTACGAGCATGCCTTGCTTTTGTATCTAAGTCATGTTGTCCTATTCTAGGTCTAATTTGAATCTCTTTGATTTCAAATGACTTGGACTTTCTCTTGATTTCAGCATTTTTTTTGTTTTGTTTATACAAAAATTGTTTGTAATCCATCAATCTACAAGTAGGAATATCATCATCAGAAACCTGTACTAAATCTAATCCCTGATCCTCTGCCATATTCAATGCAGCATTCAATGACATAGCTCCCATCTTTTCTTTGTCTTGTATAACAGATACTTGATCAGCACGGATATACTCATTCATTATGACTTTCTTCTTTTTATGTTTATTCATTTATAACTCCATCTGCAGTTCTACTTGCCCCATTGCTATTTGTATCATTTACATTTCTATTTATCTCTATAGAATCAACAGTTTCTTTCATAGCTCCAATTTTTGATATAAGCTCTTCTAAAGTCAAACTTTCTTCCTTTCCATCTAATAATCGTAATGTAACTTTATTAGACTGTTCTTCTTTTGCTCCAATAATTAATATATAAGGAGTCCTTTTGTCTATCCAATGCTTTATTTTATAACCCAATGTTTGATTAGAATTATCAATTTCACAATCAATACTATAGAGCTTCATTGCATTTTTAATAGAATTTGCATACTCTTCTTGTGAATTTTTAATAGGCAAAATAGCTATAGGGTATGGATGCACCCATGATGGTAATAACCCTTTTGTATTCTCTAATAGTATTCCAAAAAATCTTTCTAAAGATCCTAGAACAGCATGATGAATAACTACAGGAGCTTTTCTATCAGCATTTTCATCTGTATAAAAAGCCTCCAACCTTTTTGCAAGAGAGAAATCGACTTGTACTGTTCCACATTGCCATACATGCCCTTTTCTATCTTTAATTGAAAATTCTAGCTTAGGTCCATAAAATGCTCCTTCACCTTCATTAATTGTACAATTAAGATCAGATTTATTTGCTGCATCTAGCAAAGCTCTTTCAGCTTGATCCCATGCAGATATTTCTCCAATATACTTCTCAGGTCTAGTTGCCAAGCATACCAATATCTTATCAAATCCAAACTTCTTATAAACAACTTTTACCATCTCACAGAAATCTAGAATCACACCTTCAATTTGCTCTTCAGAAACAAATACATGAGCATCATCTTGTGTAAAACTTCTTGCTCTCATCAACCCTTGTAAAGACCCTGAAGGCTCATATCTATGGCATAATCCAAATTCAGATAACTTATAAGGTAAATCTCTATAACTCTTATTTCCTAATTTGAAAATATTAATATGAGCAGGACAACTCATTGGCTTTAACGCATAATCATTATCCTGCAAACTCATAAACATCATATTTTCTCTAAACATTTCAGTATGGCCAGACTTATCCCATAAATTAGAGTTCATTACGATTGGGGTTGAAACTTCTTGATATCCATATTCGACCCAGGTACTTCTTAAATACTCTCTAATTTTATTAAGCGCTTTCACACCATTTGGAAGCCAAAACACCATTCCACTAGCAATCTCAGGATCAATATTAAACATAGACATTTGTTTTCCAATTATTCTATGATCCCACTTTAAATTTTCTTCTATATTCTTCAAATGACTTTCCAGTGATTCTTTATCATACCAGCAAGTGCCATGAATCCTTTGTAATTTCTCAGATCCATGTTCCCATTCAGAGCCAGATATAGATAAAATTTTAAAATGCTTCCCTATACTTTTAGTACTTAGACTACGAGATCCTTCTGCCAAAACTTTATGATTCCCATGTGTATGCACAGAAAAACACTCATCGTTACTATTTTGAACTATTGTAGATGCAAATTTATTACCTAACTGCTCAAACAAACCTAATGCTTCTTCTTTATTCAAAGAGTTAATAATAAATCTATCATTTTTCATAATTAATTGATTCATTTTTTTCTCTATTTTGCCAAAATCATGTTCAGAAATAGATTTATCACAATAAAAATCAACATAAAATCCATGTTCTGTAATTTTAATATCTACTGTGGCTGCATTATATAAATCTGATAATACATGAGATAAAATATGCCCTGCATCATTTCTAATCATCTCTAAATGCTCTGCGGTATTAGTTTTGATTGGAGCAACTGAAATAGGCCCACGTAAATAGCTATGCAAATCATATACTTGGCCTGTTTTTGTACACTTAAACCCTATAACATCTTTTGCTTTATTCCCTAGCTCTTCTATTATAGAAAAAGTAGAAACACCAGACCCAAATTGTTCTACCGAATTACCTAAATTGATTTCTATCATACTGATCTCAAATTATAATACATAATTTATTTATATTCCATTAAGAAATCTTTCATCTCAGACTCATTCCTAAAACATGCGCATATAATTCTTTGCATTTTCTTAGAAGAATTAAACATCCATTCTGAGTCCTGTACATCTAATAGCACAAAATGATTACCAACATGACTATTATTCATTCCACGCGGACCACCACAAATATCTATGTAATCGCCATGCTCATATAACATGATTGTATTTTTAGGTGCATTAGAAATAATATCTTGCTTAAATTGATCATTCGGAAAATATTGCAATGCTTTCTCTTTTGACCAAACATGCCTAATAATATCATCACTTTTTGCAACAACATCCTTCATGGCTTTTTCAATTTTTGGGAAATCATCCTTGGTGAACTTATGCTCTGGAAAGAACACATCAAATCCAAATACGTTTGTATCTTTAAAAAATTGTTTACCAAACTCTATGTTTGGGAATATATGCGTCAACCCTTGAGCTAAAACATGCGCTGCATCATGCCTAAGAAAATGTATATATTCATCATCACTCTTATATAAAGAAATAACCTCTGTATTTACAGGGATCTCTGCATGTAAGTCATAAACTTTATCAGCTGATTTAAATCCAATTATATCAGCATCTAAACCAAGTTTACTGATCAAATCTATCCCTTTGATTGCTTGTTCTATAATATTTTTCCTGTTCAAAAAACCTCCAATAAATTTATATGCATTATATATTTAATCACCATAACTTTCAAATGCTTTTTTTATATACTTCTTTTATTTCTACATTTTCTACATTTTTTTGTACATTTTATGATTTCTGCTCTAATCCCAATATTTAATGATTTGCATTCTAACAGTTCCCGTATATTAGAATTTAATATTGTATGTTAAAATTATAGTTATGGTTTATCTTTCTGAAAATGCAATTAATAGGTTAGATCAAATGAAGAAATCTTTTGTAAAAATTAAAGTTTTCTTCGGAGGATGTAATGGGTTTAAATATGAGTTTTCATTCCCTGAATCTTCTATGGAGGAAGATGTAGCATTTCAACATCAAAACAAAACAGTATTAGTGGATAAATTTACATTATCTAAAATTGAAAATGCTACTATAGATTTCATTGAAAATTTAATGGAAGAAAAATTTCAAATCACAAGTCAGCACTTCAAAAAAACTTGTCATTGTGGAACATCATTTAAAGCATGATTAATTTGCAAAAGAAAATAAATAATCAATATAAAATTACTAATAAATTGAAATGTAATGGCACAATTATAAATTCAAAATTCGTAATGAAAGGTAAGAATTTAAAAAATGAAAGGTAGAAATAAAGTTGGCAAGCAATAATGAATTTAGTGTTTGGCTAAATAGCATGCAATCCAAATCACGAATCCCTAATTACTCTCAATTAAAGAAGAAACTACCTTCTGTAAAAAAACCACCTTCTATAAACAGTGAATCTATTAATAAAAACACAAATCAATCTATGCATGTGGGTGAAAAACAAACAAGTACCCAGTATAATCATACTAATCAGATCAGTAATTTTACTAATAAAACAAATAGTATAAATATTCATAAAAAAGAAAAACAAACACTTAAAGAAAACAAACAAATAATTGAATTTATTAAATCTAATACCTTAACAGAACTTCGCATGCAATTGGCCAAAGTAAATCTACCATTCAAGCAACATGCAACAACAATGGTTTTTTCTGATGGAGATTCTGAATCACCTTTGATGTTTATTGGAGAAGCGCCAGGTCAAGAAGAAGATAAGCAAGGAAAGCCATTTGTAGGGGAAAGTGGGAAACTACTTGAAACAATGCTTAATGCAGCTGGAATATATAGAAAAAACTACTATATAACAAATATTGTACCATGGCGTCCTCCTAGCAATAGAACTCCAACACTTGAGGAAATAAATATTATGCGCCCTTATATTATGAATCATATAGATATAATAAAACCGAAAATTGTAGTTCTGATTGGGAGCACATCTCATAGAGCTGTAATGAATCAGATCAAAGCTATTACTACAATACGTGGTCAATTTACTGAAAAAGATAATATGTTATTTATGCCTGTATTTCACCCTTCTTACTTACTCCGCTCACCAAGCAAGAAAAAAGAAATGTGGCATGATATATTAACGTTAAAGCATAAACTTCTTGAAATGAACTTAAATATTATTGATTCATAAAGAATATATGTAATTTATAAGCCAAACAATATAATTCACAAACAGAATAATACAATTGATGAATGAGATAATCTATAAACAATCAAATTTAATAATATAAACTTTTAAAAGAAAGTGAATGGCACAATCAATGATATTTATACAAAGCAATTAGTGCATTCAAACAATTATGGTTAATATGCATCAAATTCCATTAAAGGATTCTTCTAAAAATCATATCTCATAAACTACATTGAAATATTAGAAGCTAAAACTAGTTAAGCATACATACTAATTAAAACATTTAAACTCTATCAAACATTTTCTCTACATCTTTTAATTTTAGTAAGTATGTAGATTTTCTCCCATGATTACAGACCCCTACACTATTCAGCGCAGTATCAACAAAATCAATCATTTGCTGCATATTTAATTCCATTCCAGCTTTAATACTATTCTTACATGCAACATCTGCCAAAAACTTACCCCATAACATGCGATCTTCTGATTCTGATCCAAAATTTTCTATTGAATCAAAAAATATATCTAATAGTATGTGAATTTTATTTAAATTCCAAAAGCTTGGAATAGATGTCAATTTTTCATTATAAAAAGACAATCCCCATCTAGCTAGTTTATCTTTCAATTCTTCTAATACAATTTTCTGCTTTGTTGAAAGCGGTATTTGCATCGGAATTAACAATTTATTACCAACAGTAGATTCTTTAATTTCTTTTTTCATCTTCTCATATACATGTCTCTCATGAATAGCATGCTGATCCACTAATAAAATCCCGTCATCTACCGCAACTATTATATAACTTTTTTTGAATTGACCTAAAACTCTATAATGCTTCTCTTCTTTTTCAGGAATTGGCCTAATATCAATTGAATCACTTAATTCATTTCTTTTTGTACTTTGATTAAACTTACTATAATCAATTTCAACTTCCTGCTCTTTTTTGTATATATTTACTTTCCTACCACCTACACCTACTTTTTGCATATTCTTCTGATCAAAAATATGTGCATCCTCGATACTATAGTCATTATCTTCTTCTTTATCTATAAATTCATGCTTCTTTTGTAATATTTTCGCAGTTTGAGTCATAGCACTTAAAGAGACATGATTTGACATTGATTTCACTACATTTAATGATTTATATAATGCTGTGGATAAAATATTCCTAATAATATGCCATTTCATGAACCTAACTTCTTCTTTGCTAGGATGAACATTAACATCAACCTCATGGGATGGAATCGTAAATTGTACTATACCCATGGGCCATCTTTTATCTGGAATATAATCACTCATAGTTGACCTAATACACGCTAAAATCCCTTTATCTTTTACATATCGATTATTAACAAAAATCACACAATTATTGGATGAGTGGTGCCTTTTACTAAACATTCCTTCAATCGAACAGCCATCATGAGCGTGGCTTATTTTAAAAAATTCACCATTATCTTGAAATACATCTGCCAATCTAGATTGAATATCAACAGCTAAATATTTTTTATCAATTTGTTTTCCATTTGATATTTTCCATGTTATGTTCGGATATGCAAGCATAATTTTCTGCAAATAATCAAAAATCAAATTCCACTCTACATAATCTGAACGTAAGAATTTCAATCTAGCAGGCAAACTTTGGAAAAGGTTAGTTACTGTAATTTTTGTACCTTCTCTAGGTTTACACTCAGTAATTTCCACTTGCTGATTCTCGCAAGTTAATGCATAGCTTTCATCATCTTTACAAGTAACAATTTCTATATCAGCTACTGAACTAATTGCATATAGAGCTTCTCCCCTAAATCCTAATGTATGCACTTGGAAAAGGTTAGTTAATTTTGAAGTTGCATGCTGTTCGAGACACATTTCTAAATCAGACAAACACATCCCACATCCATCATCTTCAACCATAATAGATGTTTTTCCACCATTTTCTATGCATATTTTAATATGCTCTGCTCCAGAATCTATCGCATTTTCTACTAATTCCTTCACAACAGATATTGGCCTCACAACCACTTCACCAGCAGAAATCTGACGCACTAAATCATCTGATAATTTTCTAATAATATTCATGCTTTTCTAGAGGATACATTTTTCCAAACCAACATGGCAACCCCAATTGTGATAGCAATATCTGCAATATTAAAAACAGGAAATGATATACCAGCAATATTTACCGAAATAAAATCTAAAACAGCATTATATAAAAACCTATCTATTAAATTACTAATCCCACCACCTAGAATCAAACTATACGAAACTGTTTCAAATTTATTTTTTACTTTATACCACAAATTTAGCAATATCAAACAAGCTGATATAATAATAAATTTCAGTACCCACGTATAAAAACTGCTACAAATACTAAAACTCAACCCATAATTCCATCTAATCTGCACTTTCAGAAATGAGCAAAATGAGTATACTCCATGCTGGAAACTGTGGTGTAATGCCAATCTTTTGGTCATTTGGTCTATAAACACTATAAATAAAGTCATAAAACCCTTGCTAATCATATATCAAACCTTCTTAAGCATCATTATAGTATATTATTCTCAATCCCAAAACACGACCAAAGTGAAATATAAGGCATAAAAACGTAAAAATAGTATAAAAAATATGCAAAAATTAAAAAAATAGCAGAATAAAATATAAAAATAGTTAAAATATCAAAAAAAATAATTAAAAAAACGTGGGAATCACATTAAATTTATGTTAAAGCTATATGAAATTTATATTAAATTAAGAGTAAATTTGATCAGATAAGTTAAATTAAGTAAATATTAGCAAAAAATTGACTTTTGGTTAATTTTATATATAATGGAAAACATGAACAATAAAATATTATTTTCTATTTTCTTAACAGCACTTCATGTTAATTCTATAACACTAACAGATCTATCAGATGATGATAAACATCATGTTGAATCTCAGGCATTTAGTGCAATTATACGATCCGATATTTCTCAATTGAATAGCGATGAAATTATGGGGTTTATAATTCAAAATATTAAAATCAAGAATGAAAAGTTTGATGTATATGTCAATAGAAATGAATGTAAGTATTACAAATTAAACTCTAATCAATTAGAGTTATTTAAAGATAATAAAATCAAAAATTCTAAAGAAATTAGTGCTGATACATTGCATTCAATAAAAAATAGCACTGAACATTGTGAGACAAAATCACATACAGTTCCCAAGCTAATTTCAGCATATATTACAGAATTAGCTCACAAACAAATGAACAATCAAATTAAATTATCATTATTGGATTCTTTCAAACAAGTATTAGATGAAGAAATTTTATCATGCATTCGTAATATCTCAAACAATATAGAAAATGTTGAATATGAAACAAAAGAGAACAATATGGGCAGATATCTTACAAATAGTGGGTTTAATCATGGTGCATTATCGAGCATACTAAAACAATATCCAGCTGCACATAACATACACCGCGCTGTACAACATATTAATACAGTTTCCCAATTTTGTTGTGTACAAACACTAACAGAATTAAAAATATTGAACAATAAATTAAATAATCAAATATTGGCAGGCATTAACAATGCTCATGAAAATTGCTTGAAACAATATAAAGATCAAATGCATTTTCCAAGTATTGAGTTTCTCCAGAACAAACCTGAAAATAATATATATCAACCTAATAGGTACGAAGCTTTATATGTACTAATTCTTAATCAAATGATCAATACAATGAACCTACCAAATATTAATGCCACTTTGCCACTTCCACCATATCCACCTCACTCACCAGATCAAAGTTCATATACCACAACAACAGGTCAATCAAGTAGCACGCAGAATATAACACCAGAATCTGCCTCAATTGAATCTCAACAACCTAAAACTAGTAATGATACTATGAAAAATAATTCAGCATTACTACCTGCCCCATTACCAATGCAACCAATGTACGCACTTGAATTGATAGCAAAAGATTCTCGATATAAAGAACCCAATGCTCTAGCAGTATCACATAGAGAAATGCAAGGTGTAGCACAACAAAATAATGAAAATATAACTTCATTAAATAATCCTAATGAAAGGACATATTCACCTTCAATATATATGATGAATGAAATAGATCCTGAATATGCTGAAGAATCAGATCCATATAAAAATCAATTCTCTACATCTCAAAGAAGTGATTATAGAGCTGCAAGTGCTGCTAGTCGCCCATCACCTACAGAAGCATACTTAAACACATTGTATTACAAAACAGAATCGCAAACACAGTACCTTAATAACCTAAAACCAAAAGCACAGACATCATATTTAGATAGTATATATAAAAAAGCATAGAAACTTGTAAAAGCGAAGCTTCTATAAGAGAGTGAAACGAATCTTAATTAAAGCGAAGCTTCTATAAGAGAGTGAAACGAATCTTAATTAAAGCGAAGCTTCTATAAGAGAGTGAAACGAATCTTAATTAAAGCGAAGCTTCTATAAGAGAGTGAAACGAATCTTAATTAAAGCGAAGCTCCTGCAAGCGAACAACGTGAGACTTGCACAACACAATTTCTATATTAATTAATCAAATTTGCCTAAAACAATAAATCATTTAAACGCAAGTAAAAAGTAAAGTTTATCATAAGGTTGCAAATATAGTTGCATATTTTATAAGAGTAAGCTTTATTAATATCTTACAAAATAACTTCATACTATTTGCATTATAAATTATAAAAACATTGTTAAATGCTTTTTATACATGCAATTTTACAACACGTTCACAACGAACACATAACTCTTCTATGTTTTTGTATACTTTCTTACACCTAGGACACTTATTCCCATCAGCTTTTTTAGCAATCACCTTTACATTTTTCACATCATCAATTTCATGTATTTGACTAATATCAAATTGTCCACTGCCATTTAAACTTAAGTTATAGCTCTCAAAACCCTCAATGTTTGTAAATGTTTTCAGCCCAGAAACTATACAAATCTCTTGCATTACGCGTTCATATGACATTTGCTCTGAACTTTTTCCATTCATAGTATTTCTATTTGTAACCTTACTTACTATATTTTCAAATAATTGACCAGATTCTGGAGCAATTATCACTATTTCTGCATCCAAGCTCGAATTAATTTCTTTTGACTCTCTCATATTTTCTAGAGCTGATGTAACTACTCTTCTAATATTACGTAACTCTGCAACTTGACTATCCAATTCTTCATTATTCCATTGTGAATCTAAATCCAAAATAACCTGCTCATGTATAGAATCAGTATTACTCATTGCATGCCAAGCCTCTTCTGCTGCAAAACTCATAATAGGAGCTAACCACCTCAACAAACAATCAAGAGTATATTTCAGTACCATTCTTACTGCTTTAGGCAAACTCTCGTTTATATCATCACAATATAATATCTCTTTTCTAATATCTAAGTAAAATGCAGATAAATCCACAGTACAAAATAGAAAAAGCTTTCTCATAAATTTATAGGTTGTGAATTCATTAATAGATTCCTTAAACTCTTCATTCAACACATAAAGTTTATGAAGAATCCATTTTTCAAGAAGTGGCATACTGTCATAATCATATTCATACCCAAATTGAATACTCCCAATCATGTATTTCAAAGTATTTCTAAACCTTTTTTCCATATCTTTCACACGATTCAGATGCTCTAAGCTCCAACGTAAATCTTCGGTATAATTTTGACTTGCAATCCACAAACGTATCAAATCTGCACCATATTCATCAATTAGATCTATCGGGCTTACTCCATTGCCCAAGGATTTCGACATTTTCCTACCTTGTTTATCAACTACAAATCCATGGGTAATTAAGTTTTTATATGGCAATCTTACTTCATTACGAGAAGCTTGTAATCCTGATGATTGAAACCACCCTCTATGTTGGTCAGATCCTTCGAAATACACATCTGCCTGCTTATGGTTTAGAACATACGCTTGGCTTGCACCAGATTCAAACCATACATCTAAAATATCATATACAGGGACATAATCTGGGTATTTTTTAGCATATTTCTCAGCAACAGACCACCATGCATCAACACCTTTTTCCCCTAATTCGTTTTGGATTGCATCTAAAACTGACTGATCCTTTAATACTTCTCCAGTTTCATTATGATATAAAATCGCTAATGGGACTCCCCACACTCTTTGTCTAGAGACACACCAATCCCCCCTATTTTCTAGCATTGATACAAATCTATTTTTACCAAATTCTGGAATCCAGTTAACATTCTCTACAGCATGTAGTGCATTTTTTTTCATTTGTGCAATATTCATAAACCACTGAGGTGTAACTCTGTATATTAATGGTTTTCTAGATCTCCATGAATGTGGGTAGGAATGTACGATTTTATGATGAGCAGCAATTATATTTCTACTTTTAAGCTCTTCAATAATCTTATTTTCACTTTCAAAAATATCTTCCCCACCAACAAATGGAACATTAGGCTTATACTTCCCTTTTTCATCGACTAATTCAGGAACATCTAAATTATATTTTTTTCCAATCACAAAATCTTCTTCACCATGACTAGGGGCAGTATGAACTAAACCCGTACCCTGATCTAATATCACATGATGTCCTGAAATTACAGGAACTTCTATTTTAAACCCAAAATCATACATTGGATGTTTACAAAACACTCCAGCTAAATCTGAACCAACAATTGTTCTAATAATTTTAGTATTATCCAAATTAGCTCTTTTACAGAAATCTGAATATAGTTCTTTTGCTACGATCAATTTCTCGTTATTCTTATCATTTTTCAAGGTATTTTCATCACTTTGCTCATTTGTACTAAAAATCACATATTCGAAATCTGCACCATATGCAACTGCTCTATTTGCTGGTAATGTCCAAGGAGTTGTAGTCCAAATCACAATTTTACACCCATTAAGCTCACTATTATTACTTTTGATTATCTCAAATTTAACATCTATAGAATTACTCTTCTTGTCATAATATTCAACTTCAGCTTCAGCTAATGCTGTACGCTCAGAGCATGACCACATTACAGGTTTAGATCCACGATAAACCAACCCATCAGCAACAAATTTATGAAACTCTTTGAGAATATCCAGCTGACTATTCATTGTTTTATACGGGTTGTCAAAATCTCCAATCACACCCATTTTTATAAAACCATCTTTTTGCACTTCAACCCATTTACTAGCAAAATCAAAACATAGCTTACGAAACTCAGTAATATTTAACTCAGACCTTCTTTTGCCAGACTTTTTCAACTCAGATTCTACAGCTGCCTCAATAGGTAATCCATGACAGTCCCATCCAGGAACATAATTTATGCTATACCCTAACATTGCTTTCCCTCTGTTAAAAATATCCTTCATAATCTTATTGACAGCATGACCCATATGCGGAGCGCCATTAGCAAATGGAGGGCCATCATGTAATAAGAACTCACCTAATTTTCTACCTTCTAGCTTATAATTTCTGTCTTTTAATTTACTATACAGTGATATTTCTGTCCAAAAATCCAATGTTTTTTGATTATCTTTTGACTTAATTCCAAATGTAGTTTTAGGCAACGCAACAGGGTACTTCATACTCAAATAGTACAATATATTTTATATAAACAGAATGGAACTATGTAATTTTATATCAATAATATAATGCGTAATATTTATATGTATACCCTCTTTATCCTATTGCCTAGAACACATGTAATCTCCATACCTTTTACTCTATGATTCCAATGTGCAATCTTATCAAATGTAATATTCTCTCCTAGTAATTCAACTTTTTTATCTACTATACTCATATCAGTAATATTTAAAATCAGGTAATCCATCGAACAAGATATAATTTGTGCATATTGACCATTTGTAAAAACAAATCCTCCTTTTACAGAATACCCATCTCCATACCCAATATTCACAATTGCAATCCTCATATCTTTATTTGCTCGATACCCTTTGGAGTATCCTATGAAGTATCCTTTTCTTACAGATTTCATTGAAATAATTTGTGCATATAGCTTTCCAACTATATTCAAATTTATTCCATCAGACTGCTCATCAGACCCATATAAAAAACGCCCAATTCTGGTTATATCTCCATTATGCCTACTATCTAGTAGCACCCCACAAGAAGAAGATAAGCTTTTCTCAAAATCTTTAATTTTCTCCATAATTCGTAATTGAGTATCCACAGTTTCATCTTTTTCATATCCACATGCTAAATGGTGCATCACAAACTTTATGTTTGAACAATCCTGTTTCTTGGCAATTTTCTGAAAACTTACTAAATCTAACCCCAACCTATTCAATCCAGTTTCAATTTGAATTACAATTTCCTTTTTTGTGTTATGTTCCTTACATTTCTTATTCCATAATTCAATTTGCTTCTCATTAAAACAAACTGGAATCAAATCATGCTCCCATAGAGTATCAATATATTCTGCTTCAAATCCACTCATGACATATATATTAATATCACGATGTACATTTCGAACTTTTATCGCTTCATTCATATCACTTACAAAGAAATCCACACAATCTGAAGCATTTAATAAGGCACTAACTGTTTCAATCATACCAAATCCATATGCATTACACTTAATCACTGCGCCACATTTTCCTACTTTTGATTTGATCAAATTATAATTCTTTACAAGATTACTAAGATTGATTTCAAAAATAGGAGCATTAAACATATCTTTTTAATGGTATATCTTTATTGTATTATTTTCAATTTTTCGCTTAAAATAAGTATATGCAAAATCAATCTAATAATAATAAATCTAGTAATGAAAATAATGTAAACAACGATATAATTGAGTTTGATGTTGGAATAATTGGTTCTGGACCTGCAGGATTAAGTGCTGCATTATATTGTGTACGAGCAAATCTAAAAGTTGCTGTATTTGAAGGGCCACAATCTAAAGGGCAATTAATGACTACAACATCCATAGAGAATTACCCAGGATTTGATGAAGAAAATGCACATTTATTGATGAAAAAAATGCATCAACAAGCAGAGAATGCTGGGTGTTCCATGATCAAAGAAACTATTACAAATATCAAACCACAAAAACAGTCTATATATTTAGATTCATACAAAAATCAATATAAGTTCAAATCTGTAATCCTAGCAACTGGTGCAAAAGCAAAATATCTAGGTTTGGATAGTGAGCAAGAATATCTAGGATATGGAGTTTCCACTTGTGCCACTTGTGATGGTGCATTTTTCAAGAACATGGAGGTTGCGGTAGTTGGAGGGGGGAATACAGCTGTTGAAGAAGCATTATACTTATCACACATCGCATCTACCGTACATGTAATTCATCGCAGAGATACTTTTCGTGCAGAACAAATCATGCAAGATCAGATGAAACGTATTCCAAATATTAAGTTACACCTTAACTCAACATTGCATGAGATACATGGCACTATAAAACCAAAATTAGTGTCAGAAATTTCCATTTTTAATAAATTATCTCAATCTATTACAAAACTCAAAGTTGATGGAGTATTTATTGCAATTGGCCATCTGCCTCAAACAGAATTAGTAAGAGATATACTAGAGTTAGATAGCGAAGGATATGTTATTGCGAATGGCGTACACACATCAGTTCCTGGGCTATTCGTAGCTGGAGATGTAGTGGATAAAGTCTACAGACAAGCTATCACATCTGCAGGACAAGGGTGTATGGCAGGAATAGATGCAATCAAATATATACAAGAAAATAATAATTAATTATATACAAAGAAATCACAGTTAATTTACATAAATCAATCAGCTCTATCAATAAATCTATAATTCAAGCGCATAAACCATAATTAGCATTAAAAGCCTTCATTAAGATATAAATCAAATCATATATTCAATATTCAATTAAAATATAACTTTCAAGAATATGCTAGGAAATATATAGGTTCCAATAATGTATTTAAGATTACAACAAATTATTAATGATAATGCTACAAGCAAATTACTCATAATAATTCTTAGATAACAATTGAAAACTTATCTAATAATGTACAGGTAATCTCATAACAATCCAATGACTATCTAGAACAAGCTGATAATTCCTGAAAAATTTACATCACTTCTTCTACACTCACCCTAGATAATTGAAATAGTGTCTAAATAATTAATATAGTACTAAAGTTCATATATATTGTATTTGCATACCAAATTATACATTTTTGCGTTTAACATATATTTTCATGTTTAGCAGTAAAGTACATAGTCAATTTTCGATTACTTACTCAACAATAACTCATATGAAGAACATATTGATGTAATTCAGCTTGTAGTTGATTCTTCAATCTCACCACAATATGCATTGAACAATCCAGATTTTATTGTCAAATCATATACATACTGCCCAGCAATCATATTAGGTGATTTTTCCATTGTATAGTATTTAGCATAGAATTCTAAAATCTTCTCTGATTTCTCTCTTGATTCAATACATGATATATCTTCAAGAAGATCAACGTATAATTTAAATGACTCACCATTTGGTATCATATTAAATGTATATTTTTCAAACTCATTATGAGTATTGTTAAATGTTAAGCTTCTTGGAAATCTCATAATATTATTGCTCAATAAATACTCAATAACATGTACCTGACTCCTAGGTAGGGAAAGTGAATCAATCTCAGCAATTTGCAACAACTGCATTACATCACTATTCATGCTAAATACCTTATGTGCATTATATGAATATAGCTCAAATAATTTACTTATTGCCAAATTGTTTTTATATTTTAAATGCAAGCTAAATTCACTACCATCATACAAATCACAATTGAAATTTAAATTTAATATTTGCATTAGCATTATATAATTTGAATTATAACTCAAATAATTTAAAGCTGCTGTTGATCTAAATTCTTGATTATAAAATCGCCCACAACCAATCAAACCTGTTAATATATTTGTAAATATAGAATCTGGAATATCAACAATATTACTATGTAATTCATCCATTAAATCTTGAGGTAACATTGTTGAACGCACCAAATCTTCATCATATTGAATTGGCAATTCATATTCATGTCCATCGCAATATTCTCTAGTAATTTGCCTATTCAGCAATTGAGATGCATAAGGAATATGATATCTCACACAAAAACTATCCACTAATCTCAGAATTTTATCTCCAAGCAGATTATTATCACTCTTGCTAAAGCTCTGCATAAAAGATAAATCACCATCACTTAGTTCATAACTTTCTTGCAAGGCAATTACATTTAATACAGCAACAAAATCACATTTATTAGATTTATTATCTTGGCTACTCTCTATATTCCTATCTATAAAATGAGAAATCATTTCTTCCTGATCCCCATCTGGCATAGTATAATGCAATGACTCATAATCATCACCAGCATTTACAGAATAAGAAAAAATAATGCTTAAAATAATTTTATTTGACTTCATGACCAACCATAATATATAAAGATAAATCAACCAAATCATTACTTATATAAAACTAATAATATATAGAATAATACTAATGATTATTGAATTCTGAAAGGAAGCAAGCCAATATATCTGGCTCTCTTAATAGCTTGAGATAGACATCTCATTTGTTTTGAAGATATACCTATAATATGTCTGGATAATATTTTACCATATGTACTGATAAATTGACCCAAATTATTCAAGAAAGCAGATTCCCCAATTATAAGATCTAGCTTTCTTTCTCTATTTTTATCTGCAGCAAAACTAATTTTATCTAACGTTTTACTCTCTTTATCTAGTATAACAATAATATCTCTTAAAAACTTATCATTCAAACTCATTAAACTTCTTAGTGATTTAACTTTCAAAGGATCAAGCTTAAAATCTATAATAAAATAATGACCACGTGCATTTCTATTCATTTGATAAGCTAACTTCATCAAACCAAAATTCTTCACACCAATGATTTCACCATTATTTTCTGTAAGATGATTTGTAATTTTATCAACTTGCAATTGTGCTTCTTCAGCTGAAAGAATCTGTTGTAATACACAGACTAATCTATAACTACGCATAAGGTAATCATACGCTACATTCTCATAAATAAAAAGGTTTTATAGCAATTAATTAACACTATATTGATTTCATAGGCAATTCCAATACATTATAGCAATCTCATAGCTATAATATAGAAATAATTATGCACAACAAATATAAACTCACCTATGCAGAATTCTATAACATTGCAAATTATTTTGGGTCATTTATTTTAAATCATTATAAACTTGTATTTTAAGTTTCATTTAAAAATGAATTTCATATATTCAACGGAGCTCAAACTATACCAATATGCATTTTATGGGCAAAAAGAATAAGTATATTAAGTATCTAATTCTGCATATGCAGCATTTTTCTCAATAAAGATTCTTCGTTCTTCAACACTTTCTCCCATCAAATCGATACAAATTTTATCAGCTTCATCAATATGATCAATCTTCACTTGTACATATGACTTCATAGCTGTACTACTTAAATCTTCAGGATTCATTTCTCCTAATCCCTTATATCTTTGGATTACCAACCCTCTTCTACCAGATGCAACACATGAGTCATAAAATGCAATTGGGTCTTCTGTCCATATTTTCGACCACTTATTTGTAAATGTAGATAGGCGCTGTAAGTCTTCTCCACTAATCGATTTAATATCAAAACACATAGATTCTCTTACACCTTGATTGTTAAATTCTAAGTTCCATTCATAGTCAGAGAATTGCACTGTATATCTATCATCATTTAAATAATTGATCAAACGAGATCCATGAATATCTTGATCTAAACTATTACCATCAAATATTCCAGCAGCAAGCAAAATCCTCAATACTTCTGGCTTGCTTTTCAGTATTTTCTTAACAGAATAAATATCTTTCAAATAATTTTTCAATTCACTGCCTGTCAAAACATAATCACCTTGTGTAAACTCTTTAGTAGACACAATATCTAGGATGTAGTCATTCAAAGCATTTTCATCACGTACGTAAATAAACTTACCTTGCTTTTTAATTCCATATAATGGTGGTTGAGCAATATACAAATATCCACGATCAATAATCGGTTTCATATATCTAAAGAAGAATGTCAGAAGCAATGCTAAAATATGCTTTCCATCAACATCAGCATCAGTCATGATAATTACTTTATGGTATTTAATTTTGTCGATATCAAAATCTTCACCTATATTAGTTCCTAATGCAGAAATTAATGTTGTAATCGCTGCTGAACTTAACATTTTATCGAATCGAGCTTTCTCAACATTTAGAATTTTACCACGCAATGGCAATACGGCTTGAACAAATCGATTTCTGGCCTGCTTTGCAGAACCACCAGCACTATCACCCTCTACTAGGAATAATTCACACTTTGCTGGATCTTTTTCCGAACAGCCTGCTAATTTTTTCAAAACTTGGAAATCTATTCCAGTTTTTTGTTTTCTGCTCATATCACGAGCTTTTCTTGCTGCTTCTCTTGCTGATGCTGCGTTTAGAATTCTAGGCAATATAGTTTTCGCAACTTGTGGGTTTTCTTCAAACCATTCTCCAACTTTTTTATATATAGCATTTTCAACAAATGATCTAACATGTGATGAAACTAATTTTTCTTTAGTTTGAGATGAGAACTTAGGATCTGCTACGTGAATAGATAGAACACAAGTAATGCCTTCTCTTACATCATCTCCTGTAATATTAATTTTCTGCTGTGTTTTACTACCATTTTCTTTTAAATATTGCTGTATAGCTCTAGTCAAACCACTACGGAATCCCATAGTATGGGTACCACCATCACGTTGTGGAATAGTATTTGTAAAAAACAGAGAGGATTCATGATAGCTTTCTGTCCACATAAGCGCACATCGTAAAGCAATATTATCACCTTCTTGTTGTATGTTAATTATATTTTCATGTAGTGGTTTTTTACGTTTACCTAGAAATTTAACAAATGATACAACTCCACCTTCATCAAAAAATAGATCTTCTGTAATTTCTTCTGATCTTTTATCAATCAAAGTAACTCTGACCCCTGGATTCAGGAAAACTAATTCTTGGAATCTATTAGCTAATTCTTTCTTTTCAAAAACAACATTTTGAAAAATAGTATTATCAGGCAGGAAGTGTATTTTAGTTCCTGTTTTCCTTGTATTTCCTACAATTCCAATTGGTTTAGTTGTTTTGCCTCGGTTAAATTCCATTGTATGTTCATGCCCACCTCTGGAAATTGTCATCACCATCCATTCAGATAATGCATTCACAACGGATGCACCAACACCATGCAAACCACCCGAAACTTTATAAACATTTTGAGAAAATTTACCACCAGCATGTAATTGAGTCATAATAACTTCCGCAGCTGACATCTTTTCTCCAGCATGCAAATCAACTGGAATTCCTCTACCATCATCTTGAACAGAAACAGACCCATCTTTATATAGCGATACTATAATATTTTTACAATAACCAGCTAATGCTTCATCAATAGAGTTATCTACAATCTCATAAACCATATGATGCAATCCATGGCCATCATCAGTGTCTCCTATATACATACCTGGACGTTTACGAACCGCTTCTAATCCTTTTAAAACCTGTATAGAATCTGCACTGTAATTATTGTTCACATATTATAGTAACCCTATCCTTCCTAACTATCAAGCAATGGTGGCAGGATATATAGCATAATCACGAATCAAAATATCACACTATCAGTGTATTAAACCGTCAATACAGATTATAAACATAAATTAAAATATCATTTTATTTGGTTGCTTATAGCTTGATGTTTGGATATTTAATATTTGTATATTTGAGAATGCTTGTGTTTAGCCATTTATGATTTAGCAGTTGCATAGTTTCTGCGCCTGCACTTTACAATATATAATCTGAACTATCAGCCAATCTCATTCTACCTTCATGAAACGACTCTCTAACCCCATTTCCATATTCTAAAATAATCATTCCATTTTTGTCATACCCTTTAAAGATTCCCTTAATTTCACTTTCTCTAATATATAAAATTACGTTTTCATTAATATAAGCTGCGTTACTATTTAATTTATCTATAAAAACTTCAATCCCACCTACATAATATTGATCCAGATATTTTGGTAATTTATGACAAATCTTTTCTGCCAACCCAACTATATTAATTTGATCACCTGAATTTACTTTGCCATGCATACCATCCTTACTAACCATACTAACTTTATCTATTATATTAGTTTGTCCAATCATGTTATCTGTGTCTTTTAAAATATCTCGCATACAAATAGAATTGTCTGCAGTTGCAACATTAATATTAATACCAATACCAACTATCAAAACATCCTTGCTTTGCAGCATATCTTTCCCATCTTTCAATTTACATACTTCACATATTATTCCACCCATTTTCTTTGAATTAATTTGTTTTGAACTATATAAAATATCATTTATCCATTTGATTTGTATAAGAATTCCATAATCATTAAGCAAGATATCATGTACTAATAATGCAAAAACCTGTGTTAAGTTTATGACATCACATTTATCCAGCTTTACTATACAACTCATATATAAATTCCCATGTGGTGAAACCCATGACCTACCATATTGTCCCACTCCAGAATTCTGTGTATCTGATATGATTGTGAGAAACTTATTTTCATTCATTAATTTAAATAACAAGTCATTAGAATAATGCAGTAAATCACCATGAATAATTTCCTTTGCAAAAGCCTGAGTACTACTTAGTTCTTGAAAATGCAATATAGAGAAATTATCATAATCTGTTTTAGTTATTTCCGTGTTTATGTCATTCATTTCTATGCTTTTATCATAAAAATGATAAAGTTTACATATTTTTATGCATAAACAGTTATTTGTATAAATTTGCATTTACTATAACTATTAATTTTATTATTGCAATTATTACTAATGAATTCTACGATAATCTCATGTTATGCACGCGATTTGCTCCTAGTCCAACTGGATTATTACATTTAGGAAATATTAGGACTGCTCTACTATCTTATTTATGGGCTCAAAATAACAATGCCAAGCTAGTATTACGTTTCGATGATACAGATCGAGTTGACACAAAATATATTGATGCAATCAGAAATGATTTGTCTTGGATGGGTATTAAATTTGACAAAGAAATATTTCAATCTGAACGAAATGCAATTTATTCTAAATGGATAGAAATATGCAAAGAAAAAGGGATTATATACCCAGCATATGAAACAAAAGAAGAATTAGATGAATTACGAAATAGATTATCTAAAGAAAAAAAAGCACCTGTATATAAAAAGCACTATGCAAAAGAGAAAGATGGACTATCTTCAGGATTAGAGCCTCATTGGCGATTTGAATTGCCAAATATTAAAATAGAGTGGAATGATATCATACGTGGGAAAGTGTCAATAAACCTAAAATCTGTTAGTGATCCTATCATACAAAAAAGTGATGGATCTTTCACATATATGTTTACAAGCGTCATTGATGATATTGAAGAACAGATCTCACATATATTCCGTGGAGAGGATCATGTAACAAATACTGCAATACAAATTTATATGTTTGATCAGATTAATAATTTACAAATTGAATATGGACATCTCCCCATTTTACTCAACAAACATGGACAACGCATGTCCAAAAGAAATAATGATGAAAGTATCAAAGATTTACGAGAAGAAGGTTTTTTCCCTATGACCCTTTCAAATCAGATGGTGTTTATTGGGAAAAATGAATTTCATCTATGTAAATCACTTGATAATCTCAAAGATTTCGCAGATTTAAAATACTCATCTAGTCAAATTAGATGGTCTAAAAAAGAAGCACTCAAAATCCAACATAAATTTGTACAATCTATCAAAAATGATGATCTAGCAACATATTTCGGTGAGCAATTTGGAAAATGGGATTTAATCAAAAATGAAATTACATTTAAGCAAGATTTTGTAGATTGGAAAGACATTTTCGAGAAAAAACAAATTGTTTCTGAGGAAAAAACAGACTTAAACTACTTAAATGACCTATCATTAAATACAAACAATATGCAATTGGATACAAATAGCTCTACGTTAAATACAGATGATTCTAAAAATAACCGAAATAATCAATCAACCAATTTGCATGAATTACTCAACAAATCCCTCGATAATATACAAGCAACAAATTGGAGTGCAATATTAGAGGATATTAAAAACATGGAAAATGGCAAGGCGATCTTGAAAAAATTACGCTTAATCTTGACTGGAAAGAAATTTGGCCCAAGCTTATTAGAACTTTTGGGAAATATGGATCAAGAAATCATAATTTTTAGATTGAAAAACGCTTTATCTAAATAAACCATATCTATAAATAACTCTATAAATAACATTTATTATAAATGTGCACTAAGTTAAATGTTGATTGCTACAAATCTTGATTACTTGCTAAAAGTGTAATCTGTTCATAGTATTTGTATATGAATAATTTTACATCTCATGGATTATCCGATATAGAAGTGCATACATTGCTTGCACAAGAATATGAAAGACAAAATAACACAGTCTCGTTAATTGCATCAGAAAATTTAGCATCAACACAAATTAGGCATTCTCAAAGTTCAGTATTTACAAATAAATATGCAGAAGGATATCCTGGGAAACGTTATTATGGCGGCTGTGAAATTGCTGATAAACTAGAGTTATTATGCCAAGAAAGAGCATGTAAGCTTTTTGACGCAAAATATGCGAATGTACAACCACACTCTGGATCACAAGCAAATATGGCTGTTTTTAATGCATTGCTTAATCCAGGAGACACAATTCTAGGTATGGATTTATCAGCAGGGGGTCATTTATCACATGGATCTCATATAAATTTCTCTGGCAAAGTATATAAGTCAATTGCATATGGGTTAAATGAGAAAGAATTAATTGATATGGATCAAGTAAAGAGATTGGCGCTTGAGCATAAACCTAAAATGATTATTGCAGGGACATCAGCTTATAGCAAAATAATTGACTGGCAATTATTTAGAGAGATTGCAGATGAGATAGGAGCTATATTTCTTGCAGATATAGCACATGTTGCTGGTTTGATAGCTGCAAAACAATATCCAAACCCTGTAAATATCGCAGATGTACTGACTTCCACAACACATAAAACATTAAAGGGGCCTAGAGGTGGAATAATCCTTACAAACCACGAAAATATATTCAAAAAAATAAACAAAGGGATATTTCCTGGTATTCAAGGTGGGCCTCTTATGCATGTTATTGCATCAAAAGCAATTTGTTTTCATGATGCTATATCTGAAGAGTATCAAACATATATCAGCAATGTACTAGCGAACAACAAAGCAATATGCAATGAATTATCCAAAAATTTTGATATAGTTTCAGGAGGAAGTGACACACACCTATGTATTGTAAAACTGGCAGATTGCACAGGTAAAGAAGCTGAAGCATGGCTAGCAAATCATGGCATTATCGTAAATAAAAATATGATTCCAAATGATACAAATAGTCCATTTGAAACTTCAGGAATACGCATCGGAACCCCATCATGCACATCACGTGGATTTGGAGTAGAAGAATGTATTCAACTTGCGAAATACATAACTAAAATCATACAAAATCAAAATCAAGTATCAGAAACAATCAAACAGGAAGTTATATCATTATGCAAAAAATACCCAATCGAACAATATTTAGATTGAATCCCATATATTATTTTATAATTGACCTAAATTGAATATCATAATATATATGCTCTTCAAACTATAATATATGAGTTTTGGCATTATAAATTTTTAGCACTATAATAATATTTTCTAATATTTTCTCTATTTATAATATTTTGATATATCACATAAAATGGTACCTTGTAATTAATATGAATGTTAAAGGCACAATAGATTGGGTAAAAGAATATAATTTGCGCAAACATGTAATCGATAAATTTGCACAAACAATGAATTTATATGGATTCGATATGATTGAACCATCTATTTTGGAACGATATGAATTATTTATACGTACTGTAGGTGAAAGCTCTGATATTATGCAGAAAGAAATGTTTTTTGCTATTTCTCAACAAAATCAAGATTTAAACATAGTATTAAGGCCTGAATTTACTACTTCAGTTATACGCTCTCTTATCGAAGCAGGAGAAATACACGATAGACGAATATCATATTTTGGAAAAGTATTCAGACATAATAGACCACAGAAAGGCCGTTATAGAGAATTCACCCAATTAGGGTGTGAAGTATTTGATGATCATCCTTACATTGATATAGATGTCATTGCTAGTGCTGTAAACTTTCTGAATGAACTTGGGTTAAAAATCAAAGTAAAACTAAATTCATTAGGTAGTTCCGAAACTATTGCAAAATACGGAATTGTATTAAAAGAATATATGTCAAATAATAATCTTACAAATGATATAAATATCAATCCAATGCGTATATTAGATAAAATGTCTAATGCAGATCAAGAAAAGTATGATATTCCGAAAATAAGACAATATATGAATGATAATGATATAAAAAGGTTTGATATTGTATGTAATGGACTTGAAAAACAGAATATAGATTTTGTAATTGACGAATATTTAGTTAGGGGATTAGATTATTATAACAATACAATTTTCGAAATTGAGAATGAATCGCTAGATACACAGTCTTCTATTCTCGGAGGTGGCGCATATAACGGGTTGGTAAAAAAGTTAGGTGGACCTGATATACCAGGGATTGGCTGGTCATTTGGGTTAGAAAGAATATTGATGATGAATATTCAAGCAAATTCTGATGAAAAGAGAATAGTTGTGATCTCAATTAATGAGCATGATTATGCTTTGAAAGTTTCTAATATGCTAAGGAATGATTCTAATATGTTAAATAAAAAGTATAAAACTATCACATTATTCAGTGATTGGAAAAAATCTATGAAAAAACTTAATAAGATTAATCCACAATATATTGTATTTTGTGGAAATGAAGAAAAGATTAAGAATTCTGTAAAATTGAAAAATTGTGAAACTGAAACTCAGATTAATGTGAGTTACGATAATCTAATAGGTATAATAAAATAATGTGGTGGAAAGATATAGTCCAAAAATATTCTGGTCTAGAATCTGATTTGCAGAATATAGAAATTTCCAAAGATGATTTATTGAAGAAATCTAAATTATTGGGCAGTATGACAAAAGAGTATGATATTGCATGTAAAGTGGCTAATTTAAGTAAAGATTTAACAGACATAATCAGTATGATTAACGATGAAAAAGAGCAGTGGCTATTTGATCAGAAAAAAGAAATTGAACAGGAAATTGAAAACCTATACCAAGCTTTTATTACACTCAAAGATAATTGTGCCAAAGAGCAAGCACTGATGCTGGAAATACGACCAGGAGCAGGAGGAGATGAAGCCGGGTTATTTGCGTATATACTATTTGAAATGTACATTCGATATGCTGTGCATAAAAATTGGGCAATTGATATTATGTCAAAAAATATTACAGATATTAAAGGATTAAAGGAGGCTGTACTATATATTAAAGGTGAAAATGCATATGATATTTTACAGTTTGAATCAGGCGTGCATAGGGTTCAAAGGGTTCCTAAAACAGAATCTAGTGGCAGAATACATACTTCAACAGCAACAGTTGCTGTGCTTGAAGAAAAAGATGATGTTGCAATCGAAATTAAATCAGACTTACTAAAAGTTGATTTTTATAGATCAAGTGGACCAGGTGGGCAATCTGTAAATACCACTGATAGCGCTGTAAGATTGACATATTCTCATCCAGATGTAGATCCCGTAGTGGTTTGTATGCAAGATGAAAAATCCCAACATAAAAATAAAGATAAAGCTATGAAAGTGCTAAAAACAAGATTACGTGACGCATTAGAACAGAAACAGCATAAAGAAATTGCTGATTACCGTAAAAATCAAGTTGGGTCGGGAGATAGGTCTGAAAGAATCAGAACATATAACTTTCCACAAAATAGAATCACAGATCATAGGTCAAAATTGACTGCTCATGGTTTAAACGAAATATTTGTTACAGAACCTACTATATTAAATAAAGTCATCATGTCACTAAAAGAAAAGGAAATTTTATCATAATTAATTAGATCCTAATTAAGCAATGAATAATATATTAAGTATGCATATATTGCTTTTAAATAGTCTTGTGTATTGAGCAAGCAAACCGTATAATTTTTTGATTTTATATGTGATATGTAATACAATTCATCTATGCTTTTATCTATAATATTGTGCTGTTTTGTCCAGCAAATAACTACAAATCTTGAAAACATTGCACATAGCAAGGTTGCAGATGAATATTCATCATTCATACTATATTCTGGACTAATATATTTAAAGCATGATTTGCAAAAAAAGAAAATTGATTATGCAAACTACCCTATTAGCGTAAAATGCATTTATGACTCATACAGTAATCTTCTGAATATATATCAAACCTATAATTTAGGCATACAAAAACAGTATAATCTTGATGCAATCTATAGTGATCTCCATACAGCACAACCAACACTTTCTTGTATTAATCAAAATGAAGTGCTGCTTAGATTATTTAGCACTTTATATGAATCAGATAAATCAATGCATAAAATGCATATTACTTGGCATGATATGAATTGGAATTATATTGATATATATAATGCAATGTCAACAATCGGATTTAAACAGCTTTATTTTCCTACTATATAACTACAAAACATGTCATCATCAAATGATAAAAAAGCGTAATATAATTTTAATACCTCTTTCTATTATCAGTATGAACGCAAATTACTATAGTAATTAAATAATTTATGTTTGTAAAAATCGATAAAACTATTAGTTTAATATTCAGTTCTTTAGCATATAATCAGTAATAAAAATGAATTAAAAGGCATCCAAATCCATTTAGGCAGTAAATATGCATATCAACAGTTATTTATTAGGATTAGATTAATCAAGCTTCATCATATAATCTAGCCAATCACGCAATCATTTAGAATTTATAAAAATTGACCTTAATAGCCAAATAAAAACTTCATCGTTTGGGGTATATTTATGTGCCCATAAATCTAAATGTTTACACATTGCAACTAGTATATTCTCACCTTTGTATTGGTAAAAGTACTGCATATATCTTGACCAAGACCAAGGATTATCCATAATAGACCAAAATTTATTCAGTGATTCTTCATCCCCCTTTCGAAACAAGCTCGTTTGATCCAACATATGTTCTGACATATTACTCACAGCATCCTGATCAATTTGGTGTATTTTGTATGCAAAATGAAGATCTTGTAAATTTTTCACCCAAAATAGGTCATTCATATTTCTAAAATTATAACTTAACCTTTTACTATGAAATTCAATAAATTTTGGCAAATCTATAAAATCGCAATTTATTTCTGCAGTCAACTTTTCCATTTTACTAATACCATTTGCAGAATTATTTGCTTTGCCATGAGTATTATCTAATTTATCGATATTATTTAATTTATTAGCATGATTCAATTTATCAGCGTGTATCATAGCATTTTTTATATCATTTGGTCCTGGGATTTTATCAAGCAGAAAAATGCATTTCCTATTCCATCGATTGATATTCTGTACAAAAATCTTCTTTAAATCTTTAGGTGCAATTTTGATTTTGAGATTTGATTCTGGAAGCAAAGAAGTTTGCAATAAGTTTATACTCTCTAATTCTTTAACATCAATGATAGACCCACTAAACTCATCAAAAAAACTATATGTCAATTCTTCATTTTTCCCATATATTATAATACAGTTATGGTTATTAATCAGTTCTATGGGATCAATCAAAGCATTAAATTTCAATTTTTATACCAATTCAGCACATCAATCTCACGCCACATTAACATAATTTGCATAAACAGCTCATTAAATTTCAATCTTTTTTCCAACGCTCTCATGATAAGTATATTTTCAACCCTCATACCATTTCACTCCATCTTTTGTATCTTCGAGCTTAATGCCAATCTTTGTCAACTCATCTCTAATTTCGTCAGATTTATTGTAATCTTTATTCTTACGAGCAATTTCTCTTTTTTGTACCAATGAATTAATAAGGTCTAAATCCAAACTACTAACATTGCCATTTTGATCATTGCTATTCTCTTTATTTACAAATGTAATCCCTAAAATAGCACAAGATTTAAGTATATTTTGCATATTATGACCAATTTTTATAGCTTCACTAATTTTTTTGATTGCTAATGGAGTATTCAAGTCGTCAGACAAAGCATCAGATACTGAATCCAAAATTTCTATACCATCCTCATTGTCACTATTAAGCTTATTATCATCATTACCTTTACTGCCATCACTACTACCCTGACCACTTGCATCAATTGCACTGGCTTCGTTATCAGAAAAGGAATCATATAGTTTATTCTGTGCATCCGTATTACTATCATTAACATTATCTAAATCCCTTTTGTATAATGCATTTTCTTTATCTAGAGGAATAACATCAAACAAATTTTTCTTCCATTTGGCATAAATATTAGATGCTTCCTTTAATCCTGATTCACTCCAATTTAAAGGATGCCTGTAATGTGACATAAGTAAGAAAATTCTAATTGCCATTGGATCATAATTTTTAGTCAGGAATGCTAGATCAAATTGATTATTCGCACTTTTAGACATTTTATTATTATCAATATTCACAAAATGATTATGCATCCAATATGTAGCACATTCTTTGTTACATAACCCCCACCCTTGTGCTCTTTCATTAGTATGGTGAGGGAAAATAAGATCTTGCCCTCCACAATGAATATCAAATGGGAACCCTAGAATTTCCTTACTCATCGAAGTACATTCAATATGCCAACCAGGCCTTCCATTCCCCCATGGACTATCCCAGAAGACATCAGATGATGGCTTCCAAAGCACAAAATCATTTTCATGCTTCTTTAAATCCGTCAATGCAATTCTAGATCCAGATTCTGAACACATATTCTTACAAAAATCCCTATATTTGTCATATTTTGTAGTATCAAAAATCACATGATTATCCTTTACATATGCAAATCCATTTTCAACTAACTTTTCAATATCGCGAATCATATTTTTTATGTAATCTGTTGCGCGAGGCTCATATGTGGGATTCAAAATATTTAATTTTACAGAATCAGATTTGAAATTTTCATATACTTCAGCTGTTAGATCACTGTATGCAATATTTCTTACTTTAGCTTCATGTATAATCTTATCATCAATATCTGTAATATTTCTTACATATGTCACTTTCGGATACTTAGAAGATAAGAACCTAAACAATACATCAAATACAACAAATGACCTAAAATTACCTATATGAGGCGATTTGTAAATTGTTGGGCCACATGCGTAAATTTTAATATTATTTTCATCATTAGGGATAAACTTTTCTTTTTTCAGTGCCAAACTATTAAAAAAGCTTATTTGATTATTCAAGCTCATTTTTTTGCTAACTCCATTATTAAATACACCATTAAACTCATTGCCAAATCTTACCATTTCTAATTAAATAAATCTCCCATTAAAATTTTGATCTATTATGGATAATGCTAAACTATTATTTAATTCAAAATTACTGAATATCTCCTATAACTTCTAAATTATTTCCTATATTACCTGGATTATCCATTATAGCAGCGCCTAATTCATCCTTTACGCTGTCTATGTTAGTAGTACCTAAGCCAGGAATAGCCAGTTTTATTACTTCATCCACATATTCACACAAATTAATAGATATATCTCTTTTTACATAACTAGGGATATCCTCAAGATCTTTCTCATTTTTCTTTGGCAAGATTACATTTGTAATTCCAGATCTATGTGCGGCTAGAACTTTTTCTTTAACACCACCTATTGGTAATACACGACCTCTTAAACTGATTTCTCCAGTCATTGCAAGATTACTCATAATTTTTTGCTTAGTAAATGATGATAAGATAGAGCAACATATTGCAACACCAGCAGATGGTCCATCTTTAGGTATAGCCCCTTCAGGAAAATGAACATGAACATCCATTTTTTTGAACAGCTCTTTATCTATATTATATTGATCAGCTTTAGATTTGATAACTGTCATAGCAGCTTGTACAGACTCTTTCATCACATCACCTAGTTGACCTGTACTAACTATTTTACCACTACCTTGAAAGATTGATGATTCAATATATAGAATATCTCCTCCCATTTCTGTCCAAGCTAATCCAGTACATACACCTATTCTATCTTCTAGTTCAGCTTTATCAGAAGAGTATTTTTCTATACCTAAAAGTTTATACAACCCACATTTAGTAATATGCATATTCTCTTTTTCTTTGCTTTCAATCAATTTTACAGATTTCCTACATATATTTGCAATTTCTCTTTCAAGATTCCTTACACCTGCTTCTCTAGTGTATTTTGCAATCAAATCATGTATAGATTCTGTAGAAAATTTCAATTCTGCATCCTTTAATCCATGTAATTTCTTTTGTTTTGGAATTAAATATTTTTCAGCAATCTGTACTTTCTCCATCTCTGTATATCCAGAAATTTTTATAATCTCTAATCTATCTACTAATGCAGGTGGCAAACGTAGACTATTAGTTGTAGCTACAAACAATACATTTGATAAATCATATCCAACATCAAGGTAATTATCCTGGAATGATTCATTTTGTTCTGGGTCCAAAACTTCTAATAATGCAGCTGCTGGGTCCCCTTTAACATCATATCCAACTTTACCAATCTCATCTAATAAAATAAGCGGATTAGATACTTTTGCTTTTTTCATAGCTTGAATTATCTTACCAGGCATAGCCCCTATATACGTTCTACGATGCCCTCTAATCTCTGCTTCATCATGCACACCACCTAGTGATATCCTCACAAATGGACGCCCCATTGCTTTCGCAATAGATTTTACTACAGATGTCTTACCAACCCCTGGAGGGCCAAACAAACACATAATAGAACTTTTGCTTCTCTTAACTCTTAGCTGAACTGCTAATAATTCATAGATTCGCTCTTTGATTTTTTCTAATCCATAATGATCATTATCCATAATCTCTTTAGATTTATCGAAATCTTTGTTCAATACAGCCATTTTTCTCCAAGGCAATTCCAAAATACAATCTATATAACTTTTAATAATAGAAGCTTCTGAAGACATGACATTCATAAATTTTAATTTTTTAATTTCGCTACCAATTTTTTCTTTGACTTCTTTGGGCAAGCTCATCTTTGACATTTTCTTCTTTATTTCATCAACTGGATCGTCTTCTCCATCATTCAATTCTTTTTGAATAGCTTTCATTTGCTCTTGTAGTAAATAATCTTTTTGATTCTTCTCTACTTGATCTTTAATGTTGTTCCTGATTTTCTTTTCCATTTGTAGAATTTGTAATTCTAACTCAATCATTTCAATTAGTTTCATTAACTTCTCAGTCAAACTTACTTCTTCAAGAACCTTTTGCTTAGCATCTGTTTTGATAGATAAGTGACCTACAATCAAATTAGACCCTTTACGTACGTCACCTATACTAGTAACTTCATTAATTAATTCAGATGAGTTTCTATCAACTTGCCTAATATACTTCTCAAAAGATTTACACAATGCTCTAAATAATGCATCATGCTTTGATTCATCTTCTTGAATATAATCCAACTCAACAAAGTTGGCTTCCATAAATGGCCTATCTTGAATATATTCACATATTTTGACACGCTTCTCACCCTCGATCATAACTTTCATTGCGCCATCAGCTAACTGAACGCAGTGAATTATTTTACATAATGTACCAACTTCATATAAATCTTCAGGTTTTGGCTCTTCTTCTAACATATCTTTTTGCGCTACTAAAATAACATAATTATTATTTGAATCTTCAATAATTGTCCTAGAAATATCTCTTGCAACAAATAGAGGCAAAATTACATCAGGAAATATAACCATATTTTTTAAAGGCAAAACAGGCGCTTGTGCAATCTTTAAAGCAGAATCATTCATCAATAATATTCTTACAATTACAACTTAATCCTGCAAGAGTAAAAAATCATATTCAAACAAAATTTATCTGTTCTTGTGTAAATTACTCAACATAAATCATACTAATCATATAAAATAAATGTATATATTAAATGAAAGTATTAATTTTATATTAAATATATTAAGTCTCTTTTAATGCTTTGCGTGCAAAAAACAACGTAACCATACTGAACAGTGTGATCCAAAATTGCATTGGCAAGAAAAGGAACGTATTCCAGTCTGTGCAGGAACCATATACACCAATTTTACACCATTCTGGCTCTACTTCCATTAATAGGAAATACATGCTCGTAGATCCAATTATAACATTTGTAATCAATCCATAGAAAGCTACATATAAATATTTATGGGAAAACAAACTTAACCATGAAAATATTAGTGATATGAAAAATAACCATCTTGCTAATACACAAAATAAACATGGGGTTATTCTCATATAATTCATAAATGTAAATGAAAATACCAAAATACCCATTAATAAACCATTAACTATATACTTATTACGCATGACAAATATTATACCTTTTACCACTAAATTCCTATAGAAATCCTTGTATTATATTGAATATAATTATAATTAAAATTAAAGAAAATTAAAAAATGCAATCAATTATAGGAAATCTAATCTTTTACGTAATTTACGCATAGCTATAAACCAAATAATTATACTTGTCACAACTAATACAGATAGTGCTGTCCATATATTCATAAAACCTGTAGATCCCAAAATTACTGATCTCATAGCCTCATTCGCATATGTATATGGACTTAACAGTGTCATATAACCTAAAATTGGAGAAATTGACTTTGCAACAGCATACGAGAACTGAAAACCACCCATAATCCAAATAGGGAACAAGATTCTCATTAAAGTATTTGAAATCTTCATCATATTTTTTGTGTATGCAGTTAGAAAAAATGTGAATACTCCGAAAAAACCACCAATTACAATTACAGTTAAGAAAAACATAAAATAATTAATATTGGATAAGATTATATGGCTTGGCAAAACAATTCTTAAAACAATCAATGATGATGTAGCAAAAATAATTCCATTCAAAACGAATGAACAAACCATCTTTAGAAAAATAAACATATTAGGTATTGGTAAGGTAAAATAATACTGTATATGTTTATCCCCTTCTATATCACTTAATAGCCTAAAAAGACCTCTATAAACCTCAAACCCAATTGAACTAACAATCAAACTAGCAGCTTGTAATGAAGCAAATGAATCTGATGTTCCAAATGCTTTTAGAACATATCCAGAAACCACAGCTATAAATCCACAAAATATTGCATTATTAACCAAAGTATCTTTAACATTCTTTAAAATAATTACAGATTCCATTTGAACTAATCTCCAAAATGTTATCATGCTTCCTCCTCTGAAATAGCAACCATTATGTCTTCCAAGTTACCATTTCTCTCTTTCTTCAACTCATCTAATGTTCCTGAAAACTTTACTTCTCCATTATGCAAAAGACAAATATAATCTGACAAATACTCAACTTCATCCATATAGTGTGTAGTAAGAATTACAGATACCCCATCCTTTTTCAAATCCAGGATAATATCCCACAAATGCTTACGAATATGAGGATCTAAACCTAATGTAGGTTCATCAAAAATCACTAACTTAGGGTCATGCATCAAAGATCTACCAATTGATACTCTTTGTTTATACCCTCCAGATAAAGTAGCAGGGTACGAATTTTCGTACTCTTGCAACATTAATTTCTTCGAAATTACATTAAATCTCTCTACAGCTTCTTTGCGTGATAACCCAAAGAACAGAGCATCATTGATTAGATTCTCCTTCACTGTGATTCTATTATCTAAATTGATTTTCTGAGGACATAGCCCAATCATTTGCCTATGTTTAGAAATATTATCATAAATAGATTTACCATTATACAATACTTCTCCAGATGTTAATGGAATTAATGATGCAATTATGGAAGATAAAGTTGTTTTACCAGAACCATTCACACCTATTAATCCAATCACTTCACCTTGATTAATGTTTATAGATACATTATTCAAAGCTTTATGCCCATTCGGATATGTCTTGCATACATTTTTTATTTGATATACATTATGCATACTTTGTATTTTAAAAGTTTAATTATATTTGTAAAGCACATTATGTTATTCGTGGACAAATTTATGGGTAAATTTATGAATAAGCATGTTATGTCAATTATAAAAATTATAAATAATAAAATACATATACTGGTGAAAAGAACTACATATAAACTATATAAACGCATTATATGTATATGTGATATTTCCTATACTATCATAATATCAATTATAAATTCTTATATAGCATTCGTAAAAAGTATTATACTGAACAGAAATAATGAGCAAGTATTGAGCCATTTTGATTTGTCAGGCTTATCACAAACTAATAAGTCGCTACTTTCTATATGGATAACACTCACTCCTGGCACAATCGCATTTGTGGAAAACGAACAAGACACACACAAATTGATAAAAAATGAATGTGCACAGGAACTTATAGAAATGAATGAAAAACATATAGTAATAGTACATTCAATGTGTGGAAATGTTACACATGACATAAATCAAATGATATGCAAAATCCAAAAATGGTCAAAAATATTTTGATCAACCAATAATACTAGGAATATCGCCAGAATTTATTCTGAATAAACAAAGATATAAAACTAAACGTTATAGCAAATAAGTACATAGTGAAAAAACCAAAATATGACCCTATCCAAGCTCCAAGTATAAACCATATAGATACATACAATAATCTTAAAAATAATATCGGCCAAATCAAATAATTCACGACCTCATTCACAAGATATAAAGATAACAGTAGGCAAACTGACAAACCAAAGCTATGCACACTCACAACACTCATTAACACTACAGATTCAAGTAAAACAAATCTCATATGGCAAGTTTACATTGAGTCAATTTAAAATCAATGAAAATTTACATAATATATTTTATATATTGTTTGCTATTTATTTCCGTTTTATTTAGCTAATGCAAATATACTACTCAACATGGAGCAGAGCAATGAACAAATTAGATAAAAAAACTATATTAGCTTTCAAAGTGAAACTTGAGAAAATGAAGCATGAATTGACAATTGAAATACAACAAAATGCCTCACAATACTACAAAGAGCGTAGCTCTGAAGAATTAGAACATATTACTAACAGCCTTAATGATGAGATATTTATTGCAGAACAAAATAAAAAAGCTGAAATGCTTAAACAAATACAATTCGCACTATTAAGAATTAAAAATGGAGTATATGGAATTTGCCCTAAAACAGGAGAATTAATTAATATTGCCCGATTAAAAGCTAATCCAACTGCATTATGCAATATAAAAAGCCAACCTAATCAAGAAAAAAACTTTACATATTCTCGCCATTTCAATAATATTTGAACATGGACCCTATAAATACTATCGTTAATTTCAAACATGCAATAGGTGATTACGATATTCGAGGATGCATTGGAGATGATTTTGGACCAGATCAAGCATATTTAATTGGCTTATCATTTGGGTCAATCATTCAATGCCAAGGATTAAAAACTGTAGCTGTTGGATATGATAGAAGGTCATCATCTGTAGAGTTTCATGAAAAATACATTGAAGGGCTACTTGAATCTGGGGTGGATGTAGTAAGTCTTGGACGCGTATCAACAGCGTATACAGCGCTATCATATAAATTTCTTGAAATAGATGCATCGACAATGATTACTGCATCACATAACCCTATTAAATATAATGGATTCAAATTTTACATTAAAGGTCGTAATTTTTATGGTCAAGACTTGATTGGATTGTACGACAGAATCAAAAACAATACATTTAGCAAAGGTAAAGGGAAAAGATCATATCAAAATTTCATGACTGAGTACTCTCACTATATTTTCCAAAATATGGATATAGAAAACACTAATGTGATTTGGGATGCAGGACATGGAGTGGCTGGAGATATGCTTAATCACCTTAGAAAATATCTGCCATCATCACATATACTCTTTAGAACTGAAGAAAATGCACAAGTTAAGGATTTTGATAATACAAAAATTGATTTCTTAAACCATACATGTAAAGCATTACGTAATAAAGAAAATTATATCGCTTTTGCATTTGATGGAGATGCAGATCGAATGGTTGTGGTTGATGAAAACCAAAAAATATGGAGCGGAGATGAATTACTAAGCTTATTTAGCATTATCGCACGAATCACACAAAATAGAGAAATAACTACAGTATGGGATTCTAAATCCAGTAAAGCTCTGATGAGTTGGGCAGAAAAATTTGGCATAAATACTGTTTTAAGCAAAACTGGACATTGTTATGTAATCAATGCAATACGGAAAAACAATGCTGAATTAGGTGGGGAAATCAGCGGACATTATATGTTTCGGGATTCTTTTTTCTGCGCAGATGATGGAATTTATAGCGCATTGAGATTATTACAGATCATGAAATGCATTCCATATAGACTATGCGATATACGCAACATAATTCCTAAAATATGGACCAGCAAACCTCTCAGAATCAATTGCGGAGATTTAAATAAATATGATGTAATGGAATTTATAAAAGAGTCACTTTCTAGATCAAACATTGTCACAGAAAAAGTACACGATAGCATACTAATTAATCACCATAATGGATGGTGGTTAGTACGAGCATCACAGACTGAAAACGTCATTTCTGCAAGATGCGAAGGATGGAATGAAGAAAGTTACGAAGAGGTAAAAAATTTCATGGAAGTAACGTTATCTGCATGTGGATTGTCACTGTAAAACTTTAATACATTCAAATTGATTAACCATATTCATACAAACCAACTAATTTCACTTATTAATTCACTACACTTATACAAATCAACTAATTTCATTGACTTTCTCAGTAAAGTAGATCATAACTCATCAAAATCTAAGGAGAAAAATGAAAAATCTGTTATTACTATCTTTTGTGTTTTCACATTTATGCGCGATGCCTGGATCTGTTGAATCTGATTCCTCTAGATCATCATCTGGTTTATACGTAACTGCTCCAGAAAGCACTGTCTCACCAAGCACAACAGCAAATACCATGGTAACTCCATCTATTCAAAGCGCTACTGAGTCCTCTGGATTCCCACCATTTGACATTGGAAACTCTGAACAAGCAACTCAAGAACCAGATACTGCATCCAATGACTCATCAAATAGTAGTAAAAGCGCATTATATACAAATAGTGAAACAAGCAGTAAAAGATCATTGTATACAAATAGTAAAACAATATCTGAAGCGGGATCTACTTATATAGCAACTGCAGCAAAAAAATACAGATCTCACCATCTAACACCTACTGGAGTGAAACGTTTAGAGCGTTTGCATAATAGAGAAACTGAAGATAGAGCAGATGTTGTTGAAGATCGTTTTTCTGAAATTATTTATTTGTTTCAAGATATGGAAAATGATGAGAGAGAATATGCTGACCAGGACGAGCAAAACCAATTTGACCAATTCACTGCATTTCAATCTCATTTATTAACTATCCACGTAGCATTGCACCAATTACAACAAGATGAAATTCGTACTAGATCAATGCATGACCATGATGATAATTTATCACGTGAAGAATTGGCAGATCGTATGAATTTGATACATGAAGCGCACCTTGCAAATCAACATATTGCCCTATACTATGAACAATTGAAAAACTATTTGGCAATTGAAAAAGAACAAAAAATTGCTATGTTCGGGGGATTGGCAGATAAAAACGATAGCAATATAGTTCATAAATCCAATGAGCTGACTGATGGACACTTTGGTAATTACGAGACTGCTGCACGCCGATTCATTCAAAAAGAACAAAATGAAATATGGGTTAAACTAGCTGAGGCGCTTAACATGAACTATCAATTACAACACCAAACTATTACTAATAAACTAATCCAGCAATTAATGGCTAAAGATGTGCAGAATCAAGCAAAAATATCAAGTTTGGAAAAAGAAAATGCTGCACAAACAGCATTAATTGAGGAAATCAGACCAAGAATGCGTGAGAATATTTATATACAAACAAAAGATGGCTCTGCATATATATTAGTAGAGAAAGGGACCAAAATGCCATCTGTATTACAATATTGGTTTAAAGGAGCATTTGGAGAGCACAAAATAATACATAATTCTAAGGAGTTATGTGCTTCTGATATTAAACATGAAAACATAAATATATCTGTATTGACAAAAATAACTCAAAGAGAGTATGTGCCACTATGTTTCAAGAAAACAGATAGATCTATGGTTGAAATTTCCATTTATGAACCGTCACCAGACTCAATGAAATTTAGTATATCTTATAGGTATATATATTATTTACATGGCATATCCTATAATAATGGACCTTATAATCCTAACTTTGAAAGCACAAATTAAACAACAATACAAATCAAACTATCAAAAAAGATATTACCTAAAGCATATTGATCCCAATATTAACCTACAATCAAAATCTAATAAGAGCCCATAGCACCCAATTTACCAATCAGCTTAATCTTAATCTTCTCTAGTCAACGCGACCATTCACATACATAATACACAAATTGGGACCCTATTCAGCCTACATACCATTCCATAAAACTCATACCCTAGACATTTTCCCCACATTATATTACTCCTAAAGGATGGATTTCCTACAATTAGAAACGTATTTGACTGAAAAGTTACAAAAAATCACGGATGTAGAGAATATTTTCTTCTCCGCCAATAATGAGCATGCAGATTTGTCAACAAATATTCTGTTCCTGTTAAGTAAAAAGATGAAAAAATCCCCCAAAGAGGCGTTTGAGGTGATTCGCAGTAACTTGCAGGATGACTATATTAATAATATCGAAATTGCAAAGAATGGTTTTTTGAATTTCCACTTGTCAAATAAGTTTCTGCATGAAGGATTAAATAGCATAATTAATGATAAAAATGTTTTTGAACAAAATAATGAAAAAGTAAATGTAGAATTCGTATCAGCCAACCCAACTGGCCCATTACACTATGGAAATGCACGATCCGTTTATGGAGATGCGCTAGCAAATGTACTGAAATTTGCTGGGTATGATGTAACAAAAGAATATTACGTCAATGATGCTGGGAACCAAATAAATGTACTAGCAGATTCAGTTTTCTCTGAATATCTCAAATTACAAAACCTCCCTGAATTAGAGTTGGAAGAACAATACAAAGGGGAATATATCTCGGAAATTGCACAGAAAATATATGAATCAGATCCAAATAAATGGAATGCCGACAATTATGCCGAACATTTCAAATCTTTCAGTATGAATTACATTATCGACATTATCAAAGAAGATTTGCGTAGTGTTGGAATTGAACATGACGTTTGGGTTCATGAGACAAGCACCATTCGCCATATACCTGCTGCATTTGAAATATTGAAAAGCAAAGGCTTGATTTATGAAGGAAAATTAGGTGAAATTCAGAGTAAAAAAGGAATGGAATCCAACCAAACTCTTACCCTATTCCGTAGCTCACAATTTGGCGATTCAGAAGATAGAGCATTAACAAAAGCAAATGGAGAGCATACTTATTTCGCAAATGACATTGCATATTTCTATGATAAAATTCTCAGAAAATTCAAATGGCTAATTATTGTACTAGGAGCAGATCATGATGGATATCTCAAACGATTGCACAGTGCAGTAACTAACTTGGGTTCAGACATCAAATTGGATATGAAAACATGCCAAATCGTATTGTTCCAAAAAAATGGAGAAAATATTAAATTTTCAAAAAGGTTAGGAGATGCACTTGGATTACGAGAAGCTGCTGCCAATATTGGGAAAGATATGTTTAGATTCTTAATGTTAAGCAAAAGTTTGGACACACACTACACAGTGGATGCAGATAAAATCGTAAAACTATCTATGGAAAACCCATTCTACTATGTGCAATATGCCCACGCGCGCATCTCATCAATAATCAAATCTTATAGCTTGTCTGATTACAATACACCTAATCATGGAATGGATGATGTATCTTATAACGCAGAAGCAAATAAGCCAAATAATATAAAAGAACATAATACAAAACTTACAGAACATAATATAGAATTAACAAAACTGCACAATGTAAAGTTGGACTATAATTTTGACCTTCAATCTTTCACTCCATCAATGATCGATTTGCTAAAAATATTATTAGAATGGCGAAAATGCATAAAATCCATCGTAAGAACTTTAGAAATACATAAAACCACAAATTATGTTATGAATATTGCTGAAAAATTTCACTCTATTTGGAATGAAGGGAAAATTAATGCAGAAGATAGGTGGATTACTAAAGATGCAAAAGTGACAAATGATAGAATAGTGTTAATTGCAACAACATCTAAGATCATCTCTCAAGCATTAAATATTCTTGGCATAGAAGCATATCAGGAGCTTTGATTAAAATTCACATATTGCAATCTAATTACCTACTGTCCATCATGCCATTATATTGCACGATGGCACTGCTTATCTTACTAACCCCAACTGTAAAACAAATCCATGCCTAACCTATCTATACATATTATAATTCCTATCATGATATTGCATTATCGCTTCTCTCTACTCCTATAAATTATATATAAATTCAATTATAATTGTTGTAATGATACTATTTGCGTTAATTATGATTGTTCAGATTGCTTACACAAGCTTAAATTCTTACGCAACATCAAATCATAGAAAACCAAACCATGGCAATTTTATTTGCATCACAAATTTTATGTCTAAGAATATCAAAAAACAAGTCAAAATACTTGATACAATACCTAAGCCATGGACATTTGTTAATATATCTTCAAAAAAAATAGTAATATATATTCCTGCTGAAAGAAATCATGAAGACTTCATGGAAATATTAACAACATATGGGTTTGAATGCTGGAGCACATATGCTTAAATTCATTTCAAACACTATTCCGCATATATTGATTAGTTTATTAAGCGTTGTTATACAATTTTCACACCATAATCCAAATAAAAACTTTGTTTTTGTATTTATTTTTCACTTATGGTACTACGTATGCTTTTCACATATCCCTGTTTTTAAAGTCAGAAGATCCTTTGCAATAAAACTTCTTCATGCATTATTATTTATGCCATTTTGGTTCATAGGACAACAGTATTGTAATGCAATAATATACCATGTTTCATATTTCATAATGTATACCTTGTTTCTACATTTGCAATATAATCAATACAAAAAATCTATGCCTGATATTTTATGCATAAGTGATAATTTCTTGCGTAATTGGCCTGATATAATAGGATATAGAGTTATTGGAGAATTAAAATTAGAAAGCAATGACCTAAATAATGCAAAAAAAGCTATCAAACAAACAAATCCTAATGCAATATTATGGGCTTCTAAATTTGGGAAAGAATTTAAAAGCATATTACAGTTTTGCTTGGAAAATGAAATTTGTATGAATATATTAAAAGGCGATGAAATACAAATGCCATCCATTGCTAATTGCTTAGAAGAAAAAGAAGGCACAATACAGATATATGATGAAAAGATAATTTTATTTGGATCTAATTTAACCTTCTTGAAAAAATTGTTCGATTCATTATCGTATAAAAATGAAGTATATGTTTTCCTCAATAAAAAACCATCTATTTTAAATAAATTGTATTTCCGAAAACTATTTAATAAACAGATTATATACAAATACAATATAGAAAAATATCTAAAAGAAAACCAATACTATCTGATTAATATTGATGGATTGATTTCATTCACATCGAAAGATAAAGATATTAATTTTCTTCACCAAGTGGAGTATTTGTCGAAAATATGCCAAGTACATAAATCAAACTTCCTATTACTCATGACACAAATCTATACAAACATACCAGAATCTTCAAAACAAATGATTATCGCTGCTGAAAATATAACACAAAATTATAAAGGAGAAACTCTCAGATTACCTTACATTGCAATTGATACAAGATATGATTTATATAGCTCAAAATTTAAGAAAAAATTAATTAATAACGCAAATATAAGTGATTATGGTTCATGGATTAGCATGGATTCAGCAATAAATAAAATTGCTGAAAACTTAAAACAAAGCCAAGATATTCATATTCATGGGTCTTTTTTGTCAAGAAATGAAATATATCATGCATTAAATATGATACAAAGATCTTGGAATATATGGCCTAAAAAGTTAGATTATATAAGAGGTCACAAAACATGCAATCATCCTATAAGTCAAAATTCATAATTTTAAGCGTATTTTTAATGTTTATTCCATCATTAATAGATGTATTTTCTAGAAAAGGAACCAAAATTGGATCTGTAGAAATAACCAATCATACAAGATTAGCTTATGTGAAAAAATATAAGGATCAATCTGAAGCTCTTAACAATTTCATTGCAGATGCGTTATTAAAATCAAAATATATAGATTCAGAGTTGCAGGTACCAAAAAATTTGATAATCAAACATGCAAGACAAGATAAATCAACTAATTTATCTAATCAAGATAAAATGATTATACACGAAAATAAAATCATAAAGGATCAAATCATAAAGGCTGTTACAAATAGCGTGATTATTACAAACGATATGGCCACTGCATATGCAAAGGGGTTATTACAACTCAGGTCTGGGAAGAAAACTATAGTTAATTATGATCAGATCAAAATGGATTTTTCTGAAGAAATCTTAAAAAAACATTATGCTAAAAATAAGAATTTATTTATATCTAATAGAGTTGTACGAGCTTCTATGTTAATCATAGATGAAAATAAAGTGTCAAAGGATAATCTTCAATCACTAATCGCCAATGGAGCAAGTATCCATGAATTAAAAGATAAATACGAAGGGCAGATAGAAGGAATCTCTTGGATTAATAGATCTATGCGCCATAATAAATACACATTCTTAAATTCAGAACAAAAATCTAAAGAACATTTCTATAGCGCTAGCGATGGAAATATTATTTATGTAAAGGTTGTAGAAATCATTCCAAGCAAGCAAAAAAGCTATGAAGAATCAGAACCTCAAATTCAAACTAATTTACGTAAAGAATTTGCAATTAATAACATAATGCAAGTTACTAAAAATGCTAAATGGGAAAATATTCCTAATCAAACCCTAAATCGCAAAGGAAATGCAGATAATATTGTTCTGTTTTTAACTAACAAAGATGAGATGAATTATTATGTAGATGGCAATAAACTAACCATTATTCATACTAATGAAGTACAAGATATTGAACCAACCCTAGAGCAAATCAGTAGAAGCAAGTCAGCTCTTACAAAATATTTTGCATCACTGACTTATCGCAACTTCATGCAATCTGTAGGGCTATCTTATCAAGATAGCTTACATACATTCTTTAATAATGCGAGAAATAGGTAGAAACAATGTGGAAACTCACTAAACTTACTAATAAATTCATTGAGTTAATTGGCAAATCTAACACAGCTAATAATACAGCTAACAGTGCCAGCAATATAATAAGGCAAATACAAGCACAATCAAAACAAGCATTCACATGCTTAACAGTGTTTGTTTGCTTTTTTGCGTTTATACACGCAGAGAAAGTGCTTACACATGAAAAAAAAGATATGTTATCTCAACAAAGCATATCAAAAAACTCAAATATGTCAGAAAACTCACAACAAAACGTCCCAGATAATGCTCAGAACAAAGTCGAAACTAGCAGCATAGATCAAGTAAATCAAAAATTAGACCAAATGCAACAAGAGATAAATAAAATTTCAAGCGCATTGAAAGAGTCCTCTCAAGGAACAAAGAAGCCTCAGGAAAGCGAACAAACTGAGCATAAAAAAACAAAAACTGTAGTTGCTAATATATCTAAAACAATTTCTACTGTATATAAAACATTAAGAAAATCCATTAAGTTTGTATTTACAAATCATGACACACACATTCTAATGAAAAATGCATTTACAGATTTATTAAAATTAGCACTTGCTAGTTTGGTAATAGCATATGTAGTGTTTTTCGCGTTTAGAAAGCTAATACAGTATTATAAAAGTATATATAATAATAAGTGGCATGAAATAACACTGGATTTCACTTATGTAATATTTTTTCTGTCACTTATTTTATCTCTGTATTTTCTTCCAGAATTGGAATTAATTATCAGAAATACAAATTCTTTCATAAATAGTGTGATGCAATTCTTATTTATAAGTGTGATGAGAATTATATTTAGCATGTTTATTATAAGAACCACAAAAACATTACTAAGCTATATCAGGAACAAAATAGTACAAAATATGAAAAAGCATATTATACGAAGTGTGATTTTGATTTGCTTAACATGGTCTGTGGGAGATATTCTTAAATATTTTATTGCAATATATGAAATTAATCACCTTAATGCTGTAATCATGGAAGATATCACCCTTATAATTAATTTTTTCTATACATTAATTATCATACAAACCTTAATTGCATTAAGGCAAAAACTAAAACACAAATTTGAAAATAAGAATATATGGGTTAGGAATTTTACAGGATTACAGTCATTATCTCTTTTGATTCTATATATTATGATGATATTTTGGATAAATCTGGACATTTCTTATAAACTAACTAGAACAATAGCATCTATGTCACTATGGCCATCCTTAGTTGCAGCATCAATATTCTTAAGAAAATATATAATTACTTATTTACGAAATCTTGATTATCACTATCGATCCCGCTTAAATGATACATACCTAAAAATATTAAGGGTCATTAGAAGATCAGTTGCTCCTTTAGCTGTAATGACTACTTTAAAAATTTGGGGGATATCATTATATAAAAACATATCTGTTATTATTCATAACACATTATTAGATAAGCTCATTGGATTACTGTACCTTATTGCATTTTCATTTGCCATTATGAGCATTATGAGACATATACTCACTAATTGGTTGATTCGAAAAATCAAACATGACTCTGATAATAATAGAAAATTCGAAATTTTATTCAATATATTCATGTCTGGATCAAAATTCATCATTATATTTATAGGGTTTCTGACATCATTATCAATATTAGGATACAACACATCTCAGATCATTCCTGCTTTGGGTTTTTTGTCAGCTGGTTTGTCAGTTAGTATTAGGGATATGATTACTGACTTACTAAATGGACTATTTATTATTATGGATAATACTATTATGGTTGGTGATTTGATTGTGATTAATGGGAAAAATGCAAAAGTAGAAGACATGACTTTAAGGTATATGCAAGTCAGGCAAGATAGTGGAACATTAATTACAATACCATTCCATAAAGTGAACGAAGTATTTAATAAAAGCAGAAATTTCATGGCAGTTATTATGAATGTTGCCGTTACTTATGATACAAATCCTGAAGATGCTATGGCTACTATAGAAGAAGGGTTTAATATGCTTAGAGAAATGCATACATTCAAACACAAAGTATTTATTCCTCTAGAAATGAGAGGGCTATCTGAAGTGAATGGAATTTATTATACAGTTCAAGCAAAATTAAAAGTTATGCCTGGACACCAGTTTATGGCTCAGAGAGCATTTAATAAAATCATAAAAGAATTATTTGATACTAAAGGCATTAAAATGCCTGCAGAAATCACACTGGGCCATTTACAAAAATCCCCCTCTACAATCACAGCATTGCCAGACTCTCTAGTGTAACAAGCATGAAGATCTCAAAACTGATAAGGACCTGAAGAAAACTTTAGGATATGCAGGGTATATGGGCAACTGTAAGGGATTCATAATGCACTAGTATGGTAATTAATATATATTAGAAAACCATATAGTGTAAAAAATCCTAATAATTAATAGGCAACCTATATAGTGTGACAAACCCTCTAATATATACAAACTTCTTAGCAGCAGATTCTTAATATATATAGCGTGCTATCATATCTTGCTTTCTATTTATTATGATTTTTTCCAACTTCTCTTCACTTATATAGATATGCATCTATATATGGGATCCTTTCACTAATTATTCCTCCGTCATAGCACCATATCTTTTCCTAACTAATGCTCTCTATCGTAGTTTTTCTAGCTAATTATTGATCATAACCACTACCAGATATATCCTAAAAATTGTATCCTAATGTTAATGATAATCTTAGCTCTGAAATACTTTTTTCTCTCTTTAAGAACTCAAAGAAAAGTGATATGGATCACTATTATTAGTATCGGTGTTAGTATTGGAACTTTAATTACTTCAATATCTATTATGAATGGCTTTCAAAATTCTGTTTTAGAACGAATATTACATATATATGGGCATATGGATGTATACTCTAATTCTCTTGATAAAAAAATACATTTAATCAAAAAAAAGAGTTGGTATAAACATCATATTAAGGTCAGTGAGAAACAAGGAATATTATCACATAATAACGAAACTCAAGGTGTGAAAATTATTGGGATCAGTCGAGAAAATTGCGATTACATTGTGCAAGACAAATGGGTTAATAAATCTGATAAAATCAAACCTTCACCTAAAACCCCTATTATTATGGTTGGTGAGAAATTGGCTCAAAATTTCAGATTATCACCTAATTCAATTGCAAAGCTATTTATTCCATATGGCGTATTATCTAGTAAAATTTCGATCAAACCACTTGATGTAAAAGTTAGCTCTATATTCAAATTGGGATTTCATTCTTTTGATAAAAATGTAATTTTTGTAATAGGAAATAGTTTGGATAAATACTCATTAGGGTTCGAGCAAAGCCAATACCTATTCTATACAAACAATCCTGAAAACATTGATAATATCCAGCAAGATTTATACGACTTATCTGGAAAATCTTATTCTATATGGACATGGAAGGATACAAACCCATCTTTAAGGCAAATGTTTAATATGCAGAATATAATCTTAGCAGTATTTATAGGAATGTTTATCTTTTGTTGTATGTTACAAAGCACAAATAGTTTATGGATATTGATTTCTGAAAGAGTTCAAGATATTAGTCTGTTAAAATCATTTGGAGCAAGCAAATTGCAGATTTTCTCTCTTTTTGCATATTTAGGACTATTTATCAGCATTGGGAGTATAGCTTTTGGTTTGATATTTGGATTATCTCTTGTATATGCATTCCCAAAAATATATGGATTTATACATAAAACATATGGATATACAATGGTGCATCAAGAATCATTTGGTTTTTCTGAATTTCACCCTAAAATATTCATGTCAGACCTTCTATTAATTGTATCAATATCATTTATAATCATGATGATTATACTTATGAATATTGCTCGCCAATCTAATAAAGTAGATATCATTAAAGGGTTAAACTAATGCTTTTACAGTTCAAAAACATTTCATTTGGGTATGATAAAAATGAAAACATTATAGAAAACTTAAATTTTGAATTAAACCAGGGCGAACTAGCTGTGATCGAAGGTAAATCAGGTTCAGGTAAATCTACTTTCCTACATATAGCAGGATTAATAGCTTATCCACAAAGTGGGGTAGTAACGTTTATGGATGAAAGTTTAAACAAGACAAAAAAATTATTTAAGTTCAGAAGAAACATAGGGTATATTTTTCAATCTCATATGCTATGGAAAGATTTATCTGTAAGAGAAAATGTAGCCATGCCATTGATTTTGCAAGGCATTGGCAGAAAAAACGCTTATGAAGCGGCAGAAAGATGGTTGTGTGATGTTGGGCTAGAGAAACATATAAAAGCTTCTGTAACACAAATATCTGGAGGAGAGCAACAAAGAGTTGGGTTGGCCAGAGCTTTTGTACATAACCCGAAGCTTATTCTAGCAGATGAACCAACAGGTAATTTAGATGATGAAACTGGAGATAAAATAATGCATTTATGCATTAGAATTGCTAGGAAAAACAAAACTGCAATAATCTGTGTAACACATAATAAAAAATGGAATCATATGTTTGATAGTGAATATTATTTCAAAAAAGGCAATCTATCTTCGATAAGGAGAATCAATGCCTAGTTACATTCCATTAGGGATTAGAACATCATATTCTTTACTGCAAAGCTCTATCAGAATATCAGAATTAAAGAACCAAGATCAATTCAAGGAATTTGGAATTGTTGATCAGCATAATATGTTTGGAACCATGGATTACAATGAAAATCTAGCAAATAGTGGAGTCAAACCCATTACTGGATGTGAGCTTAATTTGAATGGCAAATATCAAATCCTAGTTTATTGCAAGAATCAAATTGGGTATAAAAATCTATGTAAAATCATAAGTAATAGCTATAGAGATAAAGAGCCATCTGTATATTGGGATGATTTTCAGAATGCAGATGGGTTGATGGCTATTGCAATTCCAGGACAGATATGTGATCAAGATCAAATCCAGGAATGTGTTAAAAATATGGAAAAATATTTTTATGGAAACTGGGCAGTAGGGATTAAAAATCGAGATACAGATGAGTATGATGCATGCTATATGTCAAGCATATGCTCAACACCAATTGTTGCTATACCTGATATTAGGTGTATGAAAAAAGAGCAAAATCAAGCATACCATGCACTTACATGTATTAAAAATGGGAAATATTTTGATGAAGACTTCAATCAAGAGCTTCACTTACCATCTTCAGAAGAAATGGAAGAACTATATAGTGATTGGCCTACCCCTCTAGAAAACACATTTTTATTTGCAAAAAAATGCTCATTTTTATTAAAAAAGAAGAAGCCTGAATTACCTAATTTCTCACCAATTCCAGAAGGAATGACTGAGCAAGAATATTTACATCATAAAGCATTCGAAGGATTAGCAACAAAGGTTAATTTAGAAAAAAGTAGTAATAAGCAGAATTCAAAGAATCATATCAATGATTTAGAAACGTATAAGAAACGACTAGAATTTGAATTAGGTGTAATCAATAAGATGGGTTTTGATGGGTATTTCCTTATTGTTGCAGATTTCATAAATTGGGCAAAAGAAAATGGTGTTCCTGTTGGGCCTGGTCGTGGATCTGGAGCAGGATCACTAGTTGCATATTGTATAGGAATCACTGCAATTGACCCATTGAATTTTGGATTGGTATTTGAAAGATTCCTTAACCCTGGACGAGTAAGCATGCCTGATTTTGATATAGACTTTTGCCCAAAAGGCAGAGGAAAAGTTGTAAATTACATTATTGATAAATATGGGAAAGATAACGTAGCACACATCATAACATTTGGATCATTACAATCTAAAGGTGTTTTAAGGGATGTCGGTCGAATCTTGCAAGTACCCTACCCTGTTGTTGATAGATACTCAAAAGCAATTCCTGTGATTCAAGGAACAAACCTAAGCTTAAATAAATTCATGGAAAACAATGATGACTTAGATCAAGAAATGCAACAAAATGATGGAGTCAAAAAAATGTTTGAGCTCAGCTTAAAAATTGAGGGATTACATAGGCATGCCTCGATACATGCGGCAGGAATTGTGATTGGTAAGGAGCCATTATATAACTACTTGCCACTATATAGAGAGCATAACTTAACTGTCACTCAATTTTCTTTGAACCATATTGAAGATGCTGGATTAGTAAAATTCGATTTGCTAGGATTAACTGCATTAACAATAATTAGTGATACAGAAAAACTAGTCAAAAACAACCACCCTGATTTTGATATAAATAATATACCAATAGATGATGACCATACTCTAAATATATTCCGAAATGGGCATACTGTAGGAATTTTCCAATTTGAAAGTAAGGGAATGACTGAAGCTGTGGTTGGATTAAAACCAGAGGTGTTTGAAGACTTAATTGCTGTCATATCACTATATAGGCCTGGACCAATGGAAAACATCCCTACTTTCATCAAGCGAAAACATGGAGTTCTACCAATAAACTATCTGTTTCCTGAAATGGAAGCAACACTAAAATCAACTTATGGTGTATTAGTATATCAAGAACAAGTACTAGAAATTGCTCGAAATATGGCTGGATATTCAATGCAAGAGGCTGATCTAATGAGAAGAGCAATTGGTAAGAAGAAGCCAGAAGAGATGAAAAAGCTAAAATCGGAGTTTGTGAGTAGAATTTGTAGTCAAATGAAATCAAATGAAGAAAAAGCGACTGAATTATTTGATCAAATTGAAAGTTTTGCTCGATACGCGTTTGTTAAAGCTCACGCTACTCCTTACGCGTTAATAGGATATCAATCAGCTTATTTAAAAGCGAATCACCCTATACAGTTCATCGTATCTTCAATGATATTAGAAAAAAACAATACAGAAAAATTAGCAGAATTTATTTATGAAGGTAAAAGAATGAAAATCAATACTTTATTACCAGATATAAATAAATCACATGAAATTTTTACAATAGAAGGTAAGGAGATTAGATTCGGACTTAGTGCTATAAAGAATGTAAGCATTAACTGTATAAAAAATATTATTGCAAATAAACCATTTCATAATATTGATGATTTTTTTAAAAGAACTAGTATTAGTAAGAAATCTCTAGAAAATTTAATCAAATCTGGAGCATTTGATTCATTAGAAAAAAATCGAGCATTAGTATGGGAAAAAAGAAATAAAGATTACCAATCTCCTGCATTGTTATTTGAAACTAATGAACAAGCAGAAGAGTGGGATGAAGAAACAAAATCTCAATATGAATATGAAGCATTAGGAATATATATTACAGGGCATCCATTATCAAAATTAGACACAAGAAAAATGAATATAGAATGGATTTCTCAACGAGAAAGCAAAGAAGAGCATATTACTGGAATTGGTAAATTAGAAAAAGTAATTAGCAAAAAAAGCCCAAACGGAGATGCATATTCAATTTGTATAGCATCAGATCCATTTGGTATTTGGCGTTTTATTTCAAGAGAAAAACAGGATTCACTATCAAAATTTGTTAATCAAAAAATTTGTATTACTGGAGAAGATAAAGCAAAATTCATCATTTCTAATACTGTACAATCATTTGAACAATTTTTATTAACAATAGAGCAAATTATATTTACAATCGATAATAAGGCTAATTTACTAAGTTTATATAAAACCATACAAGATGATTTGACACAAAGCAAAGGCACTAAAGTAATGCTGCATTTCTCACAAGAAAATCCTATAATTGTTGGGAAAATAAATTTATCTGAAGATGTTTTAAATAAAATATCAGAATTCAATTGGAAGATTTAATAATATAAACGCATAAATCAATTATACATGCAGATATATGAATTTAACTGTTTTATTTGAACATATTATTATAAAAGCATATTAATACAACTCACTATATATAAACATAACTTAGTCACTATATATATAATTATAAAAGCAAAATAAAAATTGTATATTGGCCATATAAAGTTTATTAAAGTGGTTTTAATCTACATACTTGATATCATCATTAAAAGCATAATTTATATCAATAACTCAAATGAATATGGCTTGTTTATATAGAGTAATAAAGTATTGTTTTTCCTTTATAAGTGAATTCTCACTTTTAAATAAACTAACTGATGTTTTATCATAAAAAATAGCATAAATGCATATCGAGCAAAGCTTTCAATCTGATCAAAATTCAGTCGCTTTCTATTCAATTGGGTATAAATTCTACTCATAAACTTAGCTTCTTCCTATCAATTGCTTCTATCTTATATTTTTAAACAAAAGGTTAAATAAGAACTAATGCAGTGATAAATTAGCATTCTACTAAAATAATATTTAATAAAAAACCATAAATCACAATCATCTTACTATACTAAAAAAAACTATATTTGAAGAAAAGAAAATAGATAAGATATAAAATTAATACATGTATATATAACAAACATTGCGCAAGAATCAAACCAATGGAGTATTAGTACTGGTCAGCTTCATCAATTACTTGACTTCCACACCCAGCCTATCAACGTGGTTATCTTCCACGACCCTCATAGGGAAAACTAATCTTGAGGTCAGCTTCCCGCTTAGATGCTTTCAGCGGTTATCTGGTCCATACTGTAGCTACCCAGCATTGCCGTTGGCACGACAACTGGAACACCAGTGATATGTCCACTCCGGTCCTCTCGTACTAGGAGCAGCTCCTCTCAATTTTCCACACGCCCATAGCAGATAGGGACCGAACTGTCTCACGACGTTCTGAACCCAGCTCGCGTACCACTTTAATTGGCGAACAGCCAAACCCTTGGGACCTTCTCCAGCCCCGGGATGTGATGAGCCGACATCGAGGTGCCAAACCTCCCCGTCGATGTGAACTCTTGGGAGAGATTAGCCTGTTATCCCCGGCGTACCTTTTATCCGTTGATCGATGGCCCTTCCACACAGAACCACCGGGTCACTATGACCGACTTTCGTCTCTGCTCGACATGTATGTCTCGCAGTCAAGCAGGCTTATGCCATTGCACTCAACAGTTGCTTTCCAAACAACTTGAACCTACCTTTGTACGCCTCCGTTACTCTTTAGGAGGCGACCGCCCCAGTCAAACTACCCACCATACACTTTCCCTCACCTGGATCACAGAAGAGGTTAGGAAAAACAAATATCAAGGACGGTATTTCAAGGGTGCCTCCACGCAAGCTAGCGCTCACGCTTCAAAAGCTACCGTCTATCCTACACATGATAATTATCTTGCCAATGTAAAGCTGTAGTAAAGGTGCACGGGGTCTATCCGTCTAACTATGGGTACTCCGCATTTTCACGGAGCATTCAACTTCACTGAGTTGGTGTTGGAGACAGCGGAGCAGTCGTTACGCCATTCATGCAGGTCAGAATTTACCTGACAAGGAATTTCGCTACCTTAGGACCGTCATGGTTACGGCCGCCGTTTACTGGGGCTTCTATTCATTGCGTGAACAAATCCTATTAACCTTCCAGCACCGGGCAGGCGTCAGACTCTATACATCAATTTTGATTTTTGCAGAGCCCTGTGTTTTAGATAAACAGTCGCCACTCCCTCTTATGTGCCACCTTAATCTGGTTTCCCAAATTAAGGTATCTCTTATTCCGAAGTTACGAGATCAATTTGCCGAGTTCCTTCAACACCATTCTCTCAAACGCTTTAGTATACTCTACCAGTCCACCTGTTTCGGTTTGGGGTACGGTCTATAAACTGATGCTATTTCCTGGAAGCTAAGCAAAGCAAACCTAATCCAATAAAGATTTACTTTACGTTCACTCCGTCACATTCAGCAGGTTCAGGAATATTGTTTTTACCTTGGAATAATTTCCAAGCCTGATTCCCATCGACTACGGCAAATGCCCTCGCCTTAGGGGCCGACTAACCCTACGCGGACAACCCTTGCGTAGGAAACCTTGGACTTTCAGCGAAAATGTTTCTCACATTTTTTTATGCTACTCATGCCAGCTTTCTCACTTCTGATACCTCCAGTAAGGCTCACGCCTACACCTTCACAGGCTTACAGAACGCTCCGCTACCGCGCTCTAAAAAAAGTCTACAAAGAAAAAATCTTAATAAACTAAATTTAAAGCACCCACGTCTTCGGTATACAACTTTAGCCCCGTTACATTTTCGGCGCAAAAAAACTAATAGATCAGTGAGCTATTACGCTTTCTTTAAAGGATGACTGCTTCTAAGCCAACCTCCTGACTGTCTTGGTTTTTTCACCTCCTTAACCACTTAGTTGTATTTGGGGACCTTAGACGGTGATCTGGGCTCTTTCCCTCTTGACCTAGGATCTTAGCACCCTAAGTCTGTCTTGCCATAAAATAACTTTTCGTATTCGTAGTTTGATTAGGTTTGGTAAAGATTTCTCCCCCCTAGCCTATTCAGAGCTCTACCCCAAAAAGATAATCATGACGCTCTACCTCAATAGATTTCGCGGAGAACCAGCTATTTCCGAGTTTGATTAGCCTTTCACCCCTAGCAACAAGTCATCCACACACATTGCAACGTGATATGGTTCGGCCCTCCAGTGTGTATCACCACACCTTCAGCCTGCTCATAGCTAGATCACTCGGTTTCGGGTCTTATCCTCTAAACTAAACGCCCTATTCAGACTCGCTTTCGCTACGCCTACGTCTAACGACTTAAGCTTGCTCAAAAGATAAACTCGCTGGCTCATTATGCAAAAGGTACGCCGTCACAAAGAAAAACTTTGCTTCGACTGCTTGTAAGTATTTGGTTTCAGATCTATTTCACTCCCCTTCCGGGGTTCTTTTCACCTTTCCCTCACGGTACTTGTTCACTATCGGTCATTAAGTAGTACTTAGCCTTGGAGGGTGGTCCCCCCATATTCAAGCAAGATAACACGTGTCCCGCTCTACTCAAGAAATTAAACTTTTATCTACCCATACAGGACTATCACCTATCTTGTTATTTTTTCCAAAATATTCTGGTTTAAAAGCTTAAAATACTGGGCTGGTTCGTTTTCGCTCGCCGCTACTAACGAAGTCTCAATTGATTTCTTTTCCTCTGATTACTTAGATGTTTCAGTTCACCAGGTTAGCTTTGTTTATCTATGTATTCAATAAACAATGTTGCATTGCAACGGGTTCCCCCATTCGGAAATCTATGGATCAAAGGTTATTGACACCTCCCCATAGCTTATCGCAGCCTATCACGTCCTTCATAGCCTCTTAATGCCAAGGCATCCACCAAACACCCTTTCGCGTTTGATTCTTACTCAATGAATGTTATATTTACTAAATTAACAATCATTAAATTTGAGAATTGTATTAATTTTATACTTTTTAAATGGACAGAAAAATGGAGATGGTCGGATTCGAACCGACTACCTCATGCGTGCAAAGCATGCGCTCTCCCTATTGAGCTACACCCCCATAATGGGCCGAGGAGGACTCGAACCTCCGACCTCACGCTTATCAAGCGTGCGCTCTAACCAACTGAGCTACCAGCCCTATTTTTTTGAAAGATAACACGCTAGCTGTAAGTATAAATAGGGTATAATCCCTAGAAAGGAGGTGATCCAGCCGCAGGTTCTCCTACGGCTACCTTGTTACGACTTAACCCCAGTCACCAACTCTACCGTATTTGATCGTCTCCCAAAGGGTTAACTAATCACTTTCAGGCAAAGCCAATTCCCGTGGCTTGACGGGCGGTGTGTACAAGGCCCGTGAACGTATTCACCGCAGCGTTCTGATCTGCGATTACTAGCGATTCCGACTTCAAGAAGTCGAGTTGCAGACTTCTATCCGAACTGAGACAACTTTTATAGATTAGCTCCAGGTCACCCTATCGCATCTCATTGTAGTTGCCATTGTAGCACATGTGTAGCCCAGCTTATAAGGGCCATGAGGACTTGACGTCATCCTCACCTTCCTCCGACTCAACATCGGCAGTCTCGTTAAAGTTCCTAGAAATAAATCTATTGGCAAATAACGACAAGGGTTGCGCTCGTTGCGGGACTTAACCCAACATCTCACGACACGAGCTGACGACAGCCATGCAGCACCTGTACAAGTCCAGCCAAACTGAAGAACGAACTTTCATTCATTCAAAACTTGCATGTCAAAAGCTGGTAAGGTTTTTCGCGGAACATCGAATTAAACCACATGCTCCACCGCTTGTGCGGGCCCCCGTCAATTCCTTTGAGTTTTAGTCTTGCGACCGTACTCCCCAGGCGGAGTGCTTAATGCGTTAGCTATGACACCGAACATCATATATGCCCAATATCTAGCACTCATCGTTTAGGGCGTGGACTACCAGGGTATCTAATCCTGTTTGCTACCCACGCTTTCGTGCCTCAACGTCAGATTCAGCCCAGAAATTTGCCTTCGCCTTTGGTGTTCCTCCTGGTATCAACGAATTTCACCTCTACACCAGGAATTCCCATTTCCTCTTCTGATCTCTAGTTTTCCAGTATGAAATGCACTTCCTGAGTTAAGCCCAGGGCTTTCACATCTCACTTAAAAAACAGCCTACGCACCCTTTACGCCCAGTCAATCCGAACAACGCTCGCTCCCCTCGTATTACCGCGGCTGCTGGCACGAAGTTTGCCGGAGCTTTTTCTCTCATTACCGTCATTATCTTCATGAGTAAAAGAATTTTACAATTTATAAAAACCTTCATCATTCACGCGGCATCGCTGGATCAGGGTTCCCCCCATTGTCCAATATTCCCCACTGCTGCCTCCCGTAGGAGTCTGGGCCGTATCTCAATCCCAGTGTGGCTGATCATCCTCTAAGACCAACTACCGATCAAAGGCTTGGTAGGCTTTTACCCTACCAACTACCTAATCGGGCATGAGCTTCTCTAATGGCGATAAATCTTTGCTCTTTAAAAACCAATCTAAAGAGATTATAGGGTATTACTTTTCGTTTCCAAAAACTATCCCCTTCCAAAAGGTAAATTCTCATGTATTACTCACCCGTTTGCCACTAAGTTATGTCCGAAAACATAACTCCGTTCGACTTGCATGTGTTAAGCGCGCCGCCAGCGTTCGTTCTGAGCCAGGATCAAACTCTCAAGTTAAAACAGAGTCCCAAGCAATAATACTTTAAAGTATTTACTTGGCTATCCTTATCAGCTAGCTTGCTATCTTTCAAAAAACACTTTTTAAATAGACTTCTTTCGTCCAACAGATGTATCTTCCTTCATATGCCAAAAATTGTCAACACCCTTTTCATCTTTTTTTTATTTTCTTCATATATCATTTTCCACAATTTGTTTGCGCTTCATACTTTTATATTAATACGCTTAAATTGCAACCTAATAAATATATAATTTACTAAGGTGTTTAATTAATTAGAATTATTATAAAAGAATTGGTGAGCGATTAAAATTTACCAACTAATATAATACATGTTAGATTTATGTTTTAAATACAGCAATTATGATCAATATATATGCTTGATGCTTAAAGGAATTGTACAATTGAAATATATTTATATAATTAATCACCTACTAATTTAGCTCGTTCTTTTATCATAAATGCAAAAATCACTAAAAATTTACATTCCATTTTGAATTAAAATGTATAATATGTTAGAATTTTCTAAAAGTGGAGGTTGTTAAGATGATTACAGTAAATGTTATTAATAATGATGTTAGTAGAGCAATGAGAGAGTTAAAAAAATATGGACAAAGAAATGGTGTTTTCAGTGAATGGAAAAATAGAAAATATAGATTGAAGCCATCAGAAGAAAAAGCAAGAAAAAAAGCTGAAAGAATTAGAAGAATTGCAAAACAAAAAAACAAAGAAAAATAATTTAAATTTACATTAATTTTTACTTTTATCCACCGTTTTTAAGCATGAAAGCACAAGAAATATGAATTTTGGCTTACATTATTAATAAAAAAAATAAAAATCTCTTTTTAAAAACATAACTTTGGTGTATGATACCTAAAGTTATACTAATTCTTAGGAGGAATAACATGAATTACAGCGATTTACAAAAAAAAATAGCAGCAAACTTGCAGATCAATATTGCTCAAGCGAAGCAATTTCTTGAGGCATTCAAAGATGTCATCACTGAAACTATGCTTAAAGATGAAATGATATCATGGACAGGATTCTTAAAATTTGATGTAAAAACAAGAGCAGCTGGAAAAAAAACCAACCCAAAAACTAAAGAAACAATATTTGTTCCAGAGAAAGAAGTACCAAAAGTCACTTTCCCTGATTCTTACAAAAAGCATTTTAATGATGCAAAAGAAACAAATAAAACTAAGTAATATTGTTTATAGTTAATTAATGCATCTGTTTTATTATTTATATATGAAGCAAGATGCGAAAAGAATATTAACAGTATTAATGATGTCTGGGCTAAGCACGGCATTTATTCATTCAGAAGATGAAAGTATCGAAAATTCAATGAATCAGTTACTTACAAATGATAACTCATAAAACTATCAAAAAGTTATGCATGTAAAGCCCTCATCGAGGCACTGAATGTTTCGTTAAAAGAAATATTTAAAGATCAATACATATATTACCTAGAAAAATATATGGTGACTTTGATTATAGTTGTATTTTGCTCATAGTATCTACATATACTTACCTCTATAATACTTTATTCATATATTATATTGTTATTTATTACATATGGTCATAATATACATAAAACTGTAGTTTGTTTGTAACATAATTTTATAAGTAGAAATTACTGAACAATGCAAATCACACATGTTTGAAATTTTGATATATTAGCGATAACTTTAATATAGTGGAAACCATAGTAATAATTCGTAATTAAGTAGAATGAGTTGCTAAACTTCATTAAACCAAACTACATTGTATTACATTATCAAATCAAAATGAACTCATAAAATTTCCGTGAAATAATTAAGATTTGAAAATGCTGAATAAGATTTTTAGAACACTCAATAAAATAACTAAAGTTAGAGATTTTATTTAACAATAGGAGGGGTTATTTCGATTTGGTGCATATATTTACCAGATCTATCTTTATAAGTTGTATTACATGGAGTAGATCTTACAAATATAAATTGACATGCTCCTTCATTAGCATAAATTTTTGCAGGTAATGGAGTGGTATTTGAGAACTCTAGTGTCACATGCCCTTCCCATCCTGGTTCAAGTGGAGTTACATTTACAATAATCCCACATCTAGCATATGTAGATTTACCTAAGCAAACTACTATTACATCTGATGGAATCTTGAAATACTCTACTGTTCTACATAACATAAAACTGTTTGGAGGAATTATACAATAATCTCCTTTTTTAGATACAAAATTATCTTCATTAAAATTCTTTGGATCCACTATACTATTATTAACGTTAGTAAAAATTTTAAATTCATCCCCAACACGTGCATCATACCCATATGAAGAAACTCCATATGAAATAATCCCATTTCCTCTATTTTCATCAACAAATGGAGAAATCATATCATGATTAAGTGCTAAATCCCTAATCTCATGATCAGCTAGCACTCCCTTTTGTTTATAAATTTCACTCATTTTAACTCCTCAATAAACATATTAAACCTATTATTCATCAAAATCACAGAAAAATACATAAGCACAATATGAATTATTCAACATAATCAAAGCAAAACACAATATGAGTTGTAGGAATAAAGTCAAAAATAATATAGGCAAAATAGGTGCATAGCGATATGACTACATAAGCAATAAATCATAGTATGAGAAAAAAAGATGATATAAACCTAAAATCTAGCTTATTATGGCATAATTAGAAAATTAATAATGCATATACAATCTTCCAATTCAATAGAAACCAATCTAAATAATTGTAATTACTATGAGAATTCTATCCATTTAAATCTATTAATTGAGATATCAATCAAATCTTGGAAATGCAAAATAATGTTTTTTAATCTATTAAAAACAACATTGAAATTAAGCATGATCCATGAACCCGCTATTTATTAAGTTCAGATCCACCAATAGATGGTTCATTAAATAATTGCTGAATATTATATACGGTTAAATAATCCTGATGGTTTATCTAGCGCCTTCTGTTGCAAAGGCACGAACCAATTTGATATTTTACAATCACACCCTATCATTTCTAGAATTTTCTCAGAAGATCCAGGCATTACAGGATATATAATCAAAGCCAACCTCTTTATGCATTCAATTCCAACTGCTAGTATTCTCTTTTTTTCTTCTGATTCACATTTCCATGGCGCAGTAAAGTCTATATACTGATTGGTTTTTACAATCACTTTTCTCACTTCTTCTAAATACACATGAATTTGTTGCTTTTTCATTGCTTCAAACGAATTTTCTAAGCATTCATCCCAATTTTTAAGCAATTCCAAATCCTGATCTTCCAAATCATTTATAGTTAAAGTTTCTCCAAATTCCTTCCAAGTAAATGCTAGAACACGTTGAACCAAATTTCCAATAACATTAACCAATTCTGTATTTACTCTATTTTTCATTCTATCATGTGAGAAATCTCCATCTTGCCCAAAACTCATTTCTCGCATAATACAATAACGTACTGGATCAATCCCATATTTCTCTATCAAATCAAATGGCTCAACAACATTTCCTAATGATTTCGACATTTTATCTTCATTAACTGTCCACCACCCATGAGCATATATCCTTTTAGGCATTGGGTATCCTGTTGATAAAAGTAAAGCTGGCCAATATATAGCATGAAATTTCAAAATATCTTTCCCAATAATATGGATCATATCATTAATCCAATAATCTACATTATCTCCCATTGCTGTAATATAATTTGATAATGCGTCGACCCAAACATAAATTACTTGCCCATTACCACAGCTAATTCCCCAAGAAAATCTAGATCTCGTAATAGCTAAATCTGGAATTCTAGCTTCTAACATACCAATCACTTCATTGTACCTAGCATTTGGCCCAATTAGACTCTTATTTTTTTTATAATAATCTAACAATTCATCATTATACTTTGATAGCTTGAAAAATGTGCATTTTTCTTCCATCCACTCCACTGGACTCCCAGATATTTTGGCAACTTTCCTTTTAGAGTTCTTTATATAGCGATCTTCCACTTCATCTTCAGCGTAAAATTGTTCATCACGAGTAGCATACCAACCTTTATATGAATCTTCATAAGTGTCTCCACTATCTAGTAGTTTATTCCAAAAATGCAGCACATTACTTTTGTGTTTTTCTGAGCTAGTTCTAATAAATGAATCATATTGAATATTTGCAACTTTCATTAATTGGTGAAATGGTGCATACATATCATCAACATATTTTTGCACTTCACAATTATTTTTCTGTGCAGATTGCTCTACTTTCTGCCCATGTTCATCTGTTCCAATAGAGAAGTAAGATTCACCAAAAATAGACATGAACCTATGTAGAATATCTACAGCAATAGAAGTATATAAATGTCCCAAATGAGGAGCTCCATTAACATAATATATTGGTGCAGTTATAAATTGTTTATCTGATTTAAATGATCTAAAATCAGATTTGACATAATCTGAATACAATTTTGTGATGCTATTTCTCCTTTTCTAAACCAACCGTAAGTCTCATTCACCTTATCCCATAAATTCTCAACATAAGCAAGTAACTGAATGTTGTGATTCTCAATTACTTTATACAAATGCTGTTTTACAAAAAGAAATAGCACTGTTGGATCAGAAATGCTCATTATATTTTGAATTGTTATGCTTTCTATTGAAATCTTATCAGTATCAGAGGTATTTTGAATATGAAACTTATAGCACCTAGACATAATTGTTAAATCTAGAATTGAGGTTGATGTGATAATTATCTGATTATATTGCGGATATTCTTCTAAACTTTTCAGAAGCGCGGATTTAACATTTTTGCTCCATTTTTGAGCATTTTTGAGCAATATCATTTTACGATTACTATAAATTGGGGTAGAGTTCAAAAAGTTAATCAAAGTCTTTATTTCTGAAATAGATTCTAATTCTAACTGTATTCTTTCAGATATATTATGATTCTGAAATAACTGATCACATGTTTCATGAATTACATTGATATCTGCGCCATAAATAAATAATGGCATAGTTATAGACTCAAATATCTTCGATAAATTCTGTATCTTCAACTTAGCACCCTCCTCCTTATATAATCCCTTATTTTTACAATTTATTAAACCATACATTTTTATAATTAATTGTACCTTTCAAATAGTGTTAGTACTTTAGAATATTTGCCTAAATGATTCCAGAGCACGCTAATATTAAAAATATTTACTATCAACCAAATTTATCTAACAACATAAGATATTTTCTGCTAAATATTCTCGAATCATAGATTGTACGGCCTTATACCCTATGTTTGTATTGTATGTAATCCAATTTTCTTGATCAAACCTATCTTTATAAACTGCTTTTACTCTATTGAAGAAATCTTTACTTTCTTTATCGAACTTATCTTTTGCTACACTTCTATGATTATCACCATCTAATAATATTGTAAGATCTGGCTTAGGAATCTTTATCGAGTCTGTCAATTTCTTCACTATATTATAAGGAACTTGCTTCCCACCATGTTGGTAAGCCCATGTTGATTCTATAAATCTATCCATCAGAATCCAGTGATTTGCTTGGATTGAAGGAATCAAAACATTTCTGATATGATATGACCTAATCAAATTAATTAACAATATTTCTTCTTCTCCTGTCATATCGTAATTCATCATTAAATTTCTAACGCTTTTCCCCAATGGTAAATTGCCAAATTCACTAGTACAAATATGTTGTATACCTCGCTCAAGTAAGAAATTAGCTACTCCTCTTATATGCGAACTTTTACCAACCCCATCTATACCTTCAAATACTATAAACATTAGAATATATATAACACTAAATTCAACCTGATACTATAAATTAAATTTAAATTCACCTTGAAATTATAAATTAAATCGCAAAAAAGACTATAAAAACTATAATTTATGATATTATCATGAATTATAAACTTTGTAATAAGCCATAACACTCATTACCATAAAATGTTTTTTCTTACATATTTAGAAACTAAGTTGTAAGGTATTTTTCCATCTTTTTTATGTGTATGCCACTCTTTGCGTAATTTTTCACTTGCACGCACTAAGCATTGTACACGCACATGTGCAACTCCCTGCTTTTCCATTCCTAAAACTTTTGCAGCTCCTCTAGATAAATCTATTACCCTATTTTCCCCTTTTTTGACGAAAGGCCCTCTATCTATAGCTAGTACATAAATATGTTTTCCACTATCAACTCTAGATACCTTCAATACTGCAGGCAAAGGGATTGTTGGATGAGCAGATGTCATATCCCATTGATTATATATAACTCCAATTGCTGTTTTTCGATTATGAAATTTATCTCCATAATAAGAAGCAATTCCACATTCATCTAAATGATAATGCTTTTGGCTTGTAATATTGAAATGCCCTTGGCTATTTTTAATAGTATATTGATATCCATCTTTTTTATTTAATTGAACAGGTTTCCTAAAATTTTCATATCTAGAAAATGGCTTTCTAGGCATATCCTGCCACTTTTGTATGCATCCGGATAAAATCAAGCTTAAAAACAAAGCATATAACACTATGATATGTTAATATAAGATAGTATTATAGTAAATAATGAAATTGAAATACAATGCAACTCCTAACATATCTATTAGGCAATGGTTTAGAGAACATTATATGAATCTAACTTACACTGAACTACAAAGACACTTAAGGATTAAAAATATCACATTAAATGGAAAGAAAGCTCCACCACAACAAATATTGAATGATGGTGATATTATCTATGTATGGGACAAAGTTGAAAAACAAGAGAATGTTTTTGATAACACAAAAAATACTATAGATGAATCAACAATACTATTTCATGATGAAAATATGTTAGTTATTAACAAGCCATATAATATATGTAGTCAGGGAGATAAGGATAATTCAACATTTTTGCAAGCAAAGAATTTTGCATCTCAAATCAATCAATATGCATATCCTGTGCATAGATTAGATAAATTAACTACAGGTGTACTAGTTTTTGCTCTTAATAGGAATACAGCAATGCTATTTTCTCAGTCCATCCATACTTGGGACAAACAATATATTGCACTATTACCTAGTAATGATTTGAAAAGCGGAACCATAGAAACATATGAAGATGATAAAAAATTAATCACAAAATATCGTACAATTGCAAAAAATGACAAATATAATATTGTAGAATTCTCCCCAATTACAGGCAAGAAACATCAAATCAGAAAACATGCAGCATATCTTGGATATCCTGTAATCGGAGATATGAAATATGGATCAGAATTTGATTGTAAGCTTTATTTACACTGTAATAAAATCACTTTAACTCTTGAGAAAGAATTCACATTCCAAGCTCATTTACCAAAGCATATGGAATATTTCGCACAATATATCTAGCATGATGTATTTATTAATAAATCTGTAAAGAGATATAGGTATATTATTAATCTTGATTTATTCTATATTGAATTATTATTGCACTATATAGAATATTCAATTTTCTCTAAGAAAAGTCCATTGGCTGGTGCAGTAGGACCAGCTAGATCTCTAGATTTACTTGAAATAATATTCCTAATATCTGAGTTTTTACGCCCCAACCCTACATCTACTAAAGTTCCAACCATAATCCTGATTTGATGATGCAAGAAAGATCTAGCTATAAAATATATACTAATAATATCTCTTTTCACTTCAAAATTAATTTCATCAATACTTCGTTCTGCTGATAATGCTTGACAATTATTATCTCTAAAACTTGTAAAATCATGTTTGCCTAAAAGAAATTGAGCTGCATTACGCATTTCATCAATATTTAATTTATAAACCATCCTCCAATTATTTGGACTTAATACATTAGGGTAATCACGGATACATATATCATACCTATATGTCTTCATTTTTGCTTCGAATCTAGCATGAAAATCATTAGGAACAGGCTCAACATTCTGTATTGCAACTTTATGATCTCCTAAATGAAAATTAATCCCACGCTTTAAGCTCACTAAAGGGTATTCTCTTAAGAAATCTGCATGTGCAACTTGACCATAAGCATGTACTCCTTTATCTGTCCTACCTGCACCATGAAATATAATATGAGATTGAGATAGTTTAAATGCTGCTTCTGATAAAATTGATTGAATAGATACTTTATCAGGCTGTAATTGCCACCCTACCTCTGCAGCTGATCCATCATACTCAATTGTAAACTTATACCTAAACATTACAGCTATTCTAATCTTTTATTCACAATCCATATAGGGAGAATTCATTCATATAGAGCAAACTCAATATACTTATGAAATAAAAATTATGCCTCTATTATCAAAATCTAAGCATGCTTTGCTATAGCATCTGCGCATCATTATAATATAAATGTTTGGCTGCAAATCATTACTAAAATATAAATACTATTTATCCTATTATGCTATACAATCTATTTATCTATAAAAGATTATTTTCTCTCATTGAAAAGCATCCACCTTTGCTAATAATCAGATGGTCATGTAAATTTATATTCATCATATTCGCTATATCACGTAATTGATATGTCACAGTAATATCTGCATTAGATGGAGAGCAATTTCCACTAGGATGGTTATGAACTAAAATAATTGCTGATGCTCCTAAATCCAAAGATTTTTGTATCACTTCTCTTGGGTAAATAGGAGCATGATCTATTGTGCCTGTTTGCTGCACTTCATCTTTAATCAGTACATTTTTCTTATTAAGAAATAATACACGAAATTGCTCTTTAGGAAGGTGTGCCATACGTGCTTTACAGTAATCCAAGACTTTATCTCCAGTATTCAAAATAGGGCCACTTGATAAATCTTCCTTCAGCAATCTACATAATGATTCATGTACTATTTTAAGCATCGTTACAGAAGTTGGCCCCATTCCTGTAATCTGCTGCAATTTACTTGTTTCTGCACTTATAACAGCACTGAAACTTCTAAAATATGCAATTAAATCTTTCGCTAAAGGCTTAACATCTTTCCTTGGCTGAGCCATTTGTAGTAATAGTTCAATTAATTCATAATCAGAAAATTTCGAATGATCAGACTCTAAAAATTTTTCTCTTAAGCGTTTTCTATGTCCAACTTTATAATCCATTTCACACCTATCAAGTCAAAATATGTATTTTATCATCATAACCAACAAATAAAGTATGCTCAAATTGAGCTGCATAGCTTTTATCTTTAGTAACCATTGTCCATCCATCTTTCATCTGCTTTACATGAGGTGAACCACAAGAAATAATTGGTTCTATAGTAAAGAACATACCAGGTTCGATCGGAGATGTTTGATTATTTACTGCAAAATGCAAAACTAATGGCTCTTCATGCATATTACGACCTATCCCATGACCACAAAACTCTTTAACCAAACAATATCCTTCCTGTGATGCAACATATTTCTCAACAGCAACACCTATATCATTAAAACATCCATTAGCTTTGACGGAATTAATCCCTACATACATAGCTTCTTCTGCAATTTTCACTAAATCTTTATGCTGTTTTGAAAGCTCACCCACAGCAAATGTACGGCTAGTATCTCCATGCCATCCACCTACTTCAACAACTACATCTAAATTTACGATGTCTCCACTTTTAAGTTGTGTATTATTTGGTATCCCATGACAAGCCACTTCATTTATTGATATACATAAAGATGCAGGGAATCCTTTATATCCTTTACAAGTAGGCACTCCCCCATTTTTCCTCACAAATTCTTCACACATTTGGTCAATATATTTTGTTGTAACTCCTGGCTTAACGAAGCTCTCTAAATAATCTAAGGTAGCAGATGCTAAACCACATGCTATACGCATTTTATCCAAACTATTCTCATCATAAACTTTCACACCAAACTTATTTTTTATAACCATTGTCACAATGATATCAAATCCATAAAACAAAAAATAGTTATCGCAATAGATTATAGTAATACAAGTAAATTATAACAGTAGAAATCAGAGCTCTTCTTACAATTCATAATGAATAAAATATAACACTCTTTACTATATATATTTTCCAATTCTGATTTACTGCATAAGTTTTGCTACTTCACCATCTCAACAAGCTTAACTATTTACTTAGTCATAATATAGAATATATTTAATTGCAAATAATTATGCCTTACCTCAAATGAAAACCTACTACTGTGTTTAGTTTGTTTATAATAATATACACCATATTGATGCACGCTTACTATACTGACAATAAATCAATCAATTAATGGATCATAATCCAGTAGATCAATCAAGTAATAATATTTTGGTGAGTTAATAAACAAATCGTATAGATATTAAAACGATTAGCATTTATCAATAGATTTCAAGTAAAATAAGAGCTATACAGCATAACATTCTAAAGAAATATCACTAAAATCAATGTGTTGATTGTTTGATTTTACTTTTAGAACAGTAGTCGTATATAATATTTAGACCTTCTTTGAAAGTATTGATATAATTAAATCCAATAGGTTTGTTTTTTACTAAAACATTATAAATCACTTCATCAATCTCTTTTGATGTATTAAATAAAATAGCTCTTACCCTCAACCATCTTTTAAGTAGTTTTTGATTATCTTTTGTAAATGTTTTATGATTAGTACCGGCATTAGATAAATTAACCATTAGAGAAGATGTTTTCCTGCCAGAACAATCCATTAATCCAAGAGCTTTATAAGATAATTCCTCATAAAACCTTGCAGCTTCATACTCTTCTTGATTGATTTTCTTTAAAGAGTACATTGAAGAAAGCAGATTAATAGGCATATTGGTATCTTGCAACCCAAATTCCAGTTTTTTCTTAATAATTTCGTGAGTAGGCCCAACATGAACTTTAGAAATTTTAGGCCTACCACGTGGAATGGCAGACCTACTTAAATATCTCTTTTTTAAAACAGCAACACTCATTTAACGCCCTTCAAAATTATAATACAACATATTAACAAAAGATCTCAACTAAAAATTTAACTAAAGCTCTCAACCAGCTTAATTGATTCTTTAAATCAAGCTATATTTGCAGGCTTTTCTTCCTCTAATAATCCGTCTTTATTATATTTTTTCACACCAATCTCTTTAGCATGCTTATTGATTTCTTCTTTGATTTTTCCTACAATTACTGCTTTTTTCAATTGCTCTTTTATGCTTTCCATTTCTGGTTTCTTTTCATTAGATACTTTTTTCACTAGAACAACTGCATATTTTCCTTCTAGTTTTGACTTATCATCAAACTTAATCACATTAGTCAAATTTCCTGCTTTAGTAGATTGAATATTATCCATCATATTCTTTCCATATACAGATTCAATTTCACGCTCATTCATAGAAAAATGGCCTTTTGATTCAGAAAAGTCTGTAATTGAATGTGCGTTCCCTAATGAAATAAATGTATCATCAATTGATTTTGATTTATCTCTATTATTCATTATCTTCAGAACTCCATCTGCATCACTTTTATTTTTCAAAACAATCATGGTTCCATCATATTTTTTAATATTTGGAATTTTTCCAATTACTTCATCATATTTATCTTTTAAATCTTTATCAGAGGGAACTATTTGCTTTGCTCTTTCTTCTCTGTAAATTTGATTGGACACTGCTTTTTTAGCATCTGCAAATCTTTTAATATAAGCAGCATTAGATTCATATCCTTTATCTTTAGACATGAAAAATAATACTTCTTCATCAATAATTTGTTCTCTGATTTTTGCAATTAAGTCTTGTAAAATTTGTGGGTTTTTCTGAGTCAATTGAGCAATTTGATTGGGAGATATGCCTTGCATAGCAAATACTTTATATAGATTAGATACTATATCCTTATAATTAATCTTTACAGACTTGTTAGTTTTAGTACCAACTACAGCAACATTCTTCTCTTGCGCAACATCTGATCCAATGCTCAAAACAAAAAATGATAATAAAATCCCTCTTAAAAACATCTCAATCCTCCTATGAATATATTTATATAATCATACTACTTAAAATATATTTTGGGAATGTTGATCACGTAATGATTCTGATATTTACTACATAATTAATCTGCATATAATTTGCAGATTGATCATGTGATCATGCAATCATTTGCAGACATGAATCATTCTGCAGATGCAGTTAGGAAATCTTTTTGAAGCTCTTCTTTCCATCCTGTTTCGAGTCTTCTTACAAAAGCACCAGTTCCAGCTGGAATAAGCATTCCAGCCATAATGCTCTCATTAATACCAGTAATCCAATCTATATCATTAAACAACGCAGCATTAGTCAACACTCTTGCAGTGTCTTGGAACGATGCAGCTGATAAGAATGAACTTCCAGCAGATGTGGAAATCTTAGTAATACCCTGTAATATTCTTCTGAATCTAATAGGAGCTTTACCATTTGTAATTAATATTTCATTAATTGAATTCAATTTTTTAATATCAACTATATCTCCAATCAAGAAAGAGCTAGATGAAGGATCTAGAACCTCTCCTTGGCTCAACATTCGTCTCAGAATAATTTCAATATGCTTATCATTAATAGTAATACCTTGCATTCTATACACTTGCTGTACTTCTTCTATGAAATCATGGGACATTTCTTCAGCACCTAATATTCTTAACATATCATGATGCGAAACATGTCCATCAACCAGGATTTGTCCTTTCTTTACTATATCTCCTGTTTGAGCAAGTATATATCTATCTTTTGCTGCAATATATTCTTTTTCAGAGCCATCACTTAATGATGTCACAATTATCTTTTTCTTTGATCTATAATCTTTACCAAAACTTACTCTACCATCTTCTTCATTCAAAATAGCCAAAGATTTAGGACTTCTAGCTTCAAACAATTCTTCAATTCTAGGAAGACCACCAACAATATCTCTTGTTTTCAAGGCTCCTTGACTTCGTGTAGCAATAACATCTCCAATTTCAACATATTCTTTATCTATTACTAAAATAACATCATTAATGGACAAACTATAATAGTATTCTTTATCACTATTGCCTAATTCAATTTTCAATGCAGGTTGCAAATTAGCTTTTTTAGATACAGCATTCCAATCACTAACAGTATAGTTTTGTGATCCTGTGGACTCATCCATTGAAGCTTTCAAAGAAATTCCTTCAATCAGATCATGATAAACTAAATTACCTGATGCTTCGGCCAAAATTGGAGTGTTATATGGATCCCACTCAGCAATTCTAAATCCAGCTTCCACTGCATCTTGATCTTTTACAAATATCTTAGATCCATATGGCAAATTATAGGCAAATGTCTTTTTAGCAGATTTAACTTTTAGCTCATTATTTCTACTCATCACAATTCCATAATCGCCTTTATTAACTATTTTAATATCATTCATTATGATTGTTACATTTTCAGAAGCATCAATGAAAGAATCTTCAGAAATATTCTGAGCAGCTCCACCATAATGGAAGGTACGCATAGTCAACTGAGTTCCAGGCTCACCAATTGATTGAGCAGCAACCACACCAACAGATTCTCCATCTTGCACCATAGTAGGTTTAGCCTTAGATAAGTCATAACCATAACATTTCACACAAACAGTACTATCCATATTTTCACAAGAAACTGGAGATCTGGTTTCTACTTCTTCAATACCGTATTCTTCAATTTCTCTTGCAAGATCTCTTGTTACAATTGTTCCAGATTCTATAACAACTTCATTTCCATCTCTCTCTAGAATCACATTTTTAGACAAAGTTCTTCCATAAAGTTGATCACGTAATGAAACTACTGTTCTACCCGATTGCATAATAGCTTTCATCATAATACCTTTAGAAGTTCCACAATCTTCATGATGCACGACACAATCTTGAGCAACTCCAACCAATCTTCTAGTTAAGTAACCAGAGTTTGCAGTTTTCAAAGCCATATCCACAAGCCCTTTTCGACCACCTTCTGAAGCATAAAGAAATTCTGGAACTGTCAAACCTTCTTTAAAGCTATTCTTAACTGGATCTTCCTGAATAGAACCATCAGACCTAGCAATCAAACCACGCATTCCGGCAATCTGCCTAATCTGCATGGCAGAACCTCTAGCTCCTGAATCTGACATCATAAATACAGAGTTTAATTGATCATCTTTTATAGCAGACATTCTATCCATCATGATTTCAGCAACAGCATCAGCACATTTAGACCATGCGCTTGTAACTTTGTTATGCCTTTCTCCATTAGTAATAATACCTTCCATGTATTGCTTACGATATTCTTCAACTAATTGCTCTGTCTTAGCTATCAAATCATGCTTCTCTTCTGGAACAATCAAATCATCTTTACCAAAAGAAGATCCAGACATAGTTGCATATAAGAACCCAAGATTCATAAATTCATCTAAGAATTTAACAGCTACATCTTTCTCACAATGCTCATAAATTGTTTCTACAAGCTCAGAAATTGATGATGTATTCAACGCTTTATTGATCATGTCAAATCCAATCTTTGGATGCTTTGGAGTAATTTCATACACCTTTAAACGACCCAATGATGTTAACACCATCCTAGATTTATCACCTTCTTCAATTTCAACTCTAATAGGAGTTCCAATATTAATATGACCACTCTCTAATGCATGCTCTGCTTCTGCAATATCACGGACGATTGCTTTTGGATCATCAGACAGCATAAGAGTTAAATAGTACAACCCTAACACCATATCTTTTGATGGTTTCACAATTGCCTTACCATTTGAAGGATTCAAAAGACAGTTAGTAGACATCATTAATACTCTTGCTTCAATTTGGGCTTCAATAGACAAAGGAATATGAATAGCCATTTGGTCACCATCAAAGTCAGCGTTATATGCTGTACATACCAATGGATGCAACCTGATTGCTTTACCATTAACAAGAACAGGGTTAAACGCCTGAATACCTAACCTATGCAGGGTAGGAGCTCTATTCAAAAGAACAGGATGATCCTGAATACATTCAGCAAGAACATCCCATACCTCTGGTCTCTTATGCTCAACCATATGCTTTGCAGATTTATATGTAGGAGCAAAACCTCTTAATTCTAATCTTGCGATTACAAAAGGCTTAAATAGCTCAAGCGCCATATCTTTAGGCACACCACATTGATCTAACCTTAATTCAGGACCAACAACAATAACTGAACGTCCAGAATAGTCAACTCTCTTACCAAGAAGGTTTTGTCTAAACATTCCTCGCTTACCCTTTAATGAATATGCAAGTGATTTATACTCTCTCTTACTATTCAAATGCATAATAGGTCTGCTTTTTCTCTCATTATCAAATAATGCATCAACAGATTCTTGCAACATTCGAATTTCATTTCTCAAAATTACTAATGGAGCATTCAAAGCAAGTAATCTCTTTAGTCTATTATTTCTATTGATAACCCTTCTATACAAATCATTCACATCAGATGAAGCAAATCTACCACCATCTAACACAACTAATGGCCTCAATTCAGGAGGCAAAATAGGAAGTACTCTAATAATACAAAGTTCAGGCCTTGTGTTTGATTTATAGAAACCTTCAAGGATTTTCAATTTCCTAATCAAGCTCTTTCTCTTTGACTCATTAGGATTTTCACTCAATTCTTCATTGATTTCACTAATCTCTTCTCCAAGATTAATTTCTTTCAATAGTTTTTCTAATGACTCAGCCCCTGTATCAGCTTCAAATCCTTCATCTTCATATTCTTCTACAATAGAATTATATTCTAATTCACTTAATAGAGTTCCTTTCGCATAAGGTGATGTTGCTGGCTCAATAACCAAATATTTCTCAAAGTTTAGAACTGCTTCTAGGTCTTTAGCAGACAATCCAAGCATAATACCAATTCTACTTGGCAAAGATTTAGCAAACCACATATGAGCAATAGGAGCAGCAAGATTAACATGCCCCATTCTCTCTCTTCTTACGCGTGAAACTGTAACTTCAACTCCACATTTTTCACAAACAACTCCACGATATTTAATTTTCTTATATTTACCGCATAAGCATTCATAATCTTTAATAGGACCAAAAATACGAGCCGAGAACAAACCATCTGGATCAGGCTTTAGAGTTCTGTAATGAATTGTTTCTGCTCTTGTCACTTCACCATAAGACCATTGACTTACTTTCTCTGGCCCTGCAATAGAAATTCTCAATGCGTCTAAATTATGCAAGTTATTCAAATCTTGCTCAACCAAAGTTCCATCAACAGAAACCAAACATTCAACATTCAAACATAGAGATCTTAGTGAGTATAACAATACACGGAAAGATTCTGGAACACCTTGTTGGTCAAACACATCATATCCTTGACTAATAGCTTCAAAAACTCTCATACGCCCTAGAGGATCATCAGATTTTGCGTTCAAGCACTCTCTAATTGTATATGCTGCACCATATCCTTGAAGTGCCCACACCTCCATTTCTCCGAACCTTTGTCCACCGAAATTAGATTTACCACCAAGCGGCTGCTGTGTAATAAGACTGTAAGGCCCAACAGATCTAGCATGAATTTTCTCATCCACAAAGTGATGCAACTGCATAATGTACATGATTCCAACTGTAACTTTTCTATCAAAAGGCAAACCGGTATATCCATCATATAGGACCTCTTGACCAGAAGAATCGCATCCTGATAATTCAAGCATTTTCGAAATATGATCAACACTAGCACCATCAAAAGCAGGACAACTAAACGGAACTCCGTTTTTCAAATTTCCTGAGAAATCAATAATTTCATCATCTGTTTTAGATTGTACTTCTGGATTATTTTCATAAATTTGGTCAACAAACTCTCTTAATTCACCAACAGATTTTTGTCCAGATTTAACTTCAGATAACATTCCATCTATCTTCTTACCTAAGTTAAATGATGCCCAACCTAAGTGAGTTTCTAAGATCTGACCAAGATTCATACGAGAAGAAATACCCAAAGAACTGAAAATCAAATCTACAGGTTCTCCATTTTCTGTATAAGGCATATCTTCTAAGTTAAGAACTCTAGCAATAACACCTTTATTACCATGTCGTCCAGCAATTTTATCTCCAGGTTGCAACTTTCTCTTAACAGCTAAGAACACCTGCACAGTAACCATAATACCAGAAACCAAATCATCTCCAGCACTTATCTTTTTATCTTCTTTTTGGAACTTCTTAGTTATAATATTAATTCTATCTGAGTATGACTGCATAATATCCAAGATATTTTGTGAAGGATTCTTAATGATATCAGGAACAAGCATTAAGTTGATTTCTTCTAATATTTCTTTATTTAAAGCATCACCAACAGCAAATTTTCCTACTTTTTTGCGCAATACCTCTCCATCAATAGCTTTGCATAATTTATCTACAAAACAATCTTTCAGCACATTTAATTCTATAGTTTTTTGCGCTTGAAGCTTTCTCAAAAGCTCGTGTTCAATAACAAGAGCTCTTTCATTTTTTTCCATACCTTTTCTAGTGAAAACACGCACATCAATAACTGTACCTTCCACTCCAGGAGGAACACGCAATGAACTATCTTTAACGTCACAAGCTCTATCACCAAAAATCGCTCTTAACAATCTTTCATCAGCACTTGCTGGCCCTTCAGCTTTAGGTGTAACTCTACCAACAAGAACATCTCCACCCTTAACATTAGCACCGATATTAACAATTCCACTCTCATCAAGATGCATCAAGAATTCTTCATTAACTCTTGGGATATCTCTTGTGATTTGCTCAATTCCCTGTTTAATCTCACGAGCTGAAACTTCATATTTCTCTAGATGAACAGATGAAAAATCATTAACTAACTTCGAAGAAATCAAAACAGCATCTTCGTAGTTTCCACCTCTCCATGATAGAAAGGCAATTTTCACATTTTTTCCAAGCGCAAGATCACCTTTATCCATTGAAGAACCTTCAGCAATAAGCTCATCAGTTTTCACATATTGCCCAACAGATACTATAGGCCTTTGGTTAATACATGTACCATCATTTGTTTTTTCAAATTTTCTCAAATTATATACATCTAAATCTGAATCATCAGTTTTAATCATAATAGAAGAAGAATCTACTCTAACAACTTCACCAGCACGTTTAGCTTGTATTACCACAGCAGAACCATACACAACAGATTTCTCAACTCCAGTACCAATCAATGGAGAATCAGGCTCAATAAGCGGAACAGCCTGACGTTGCATGTTTGCTCCCATCAACGCTCTACCAGCATCATTATGATCAACAAAAGGAATCAAAGATGATGCAACAGAAATAATCTGTTTAGGTGAAACATCTATGTATTGAACTTTTGATGGATCAACAATTACATAGTCATTATTAAATCTACACTTCACAGAGCTTGCTTTAATCTTATTATTATCATCTAAAATATCTGGATCAGCATGCGCAATAATGTGCTTCTTATCTTCAGAAGCAGAGAAATACACAATCTCTGACTTCACTTCTCCATCAACAACTGGATGATATGGAGTTTCAATAAATCCAAATTTGTTTATCTTACCAAAAATAGAAAGAGAATTAATTAATCCAATGTTTTGCCCTTCAGGAGTTTCAACAGGACAAATTCTTCCATAATGGGTAGCATGCAAACCTCTAGCTTCTAGCACTGATCTTTCTCTGCTAATACCACCAGGTCCAAATGCAGACAAACGCCTCTTATGACTTATTTCTGAAAGTGGGTTGGTTTGATCCATAAATTGAGAGAATTGTGAAGTACAGAAGAATTCACGAATCACTCCTGTAAATGATTTAGAGTGAGCAATCAAATCAGACGGCATCAAAGATTCTAAATCAACGCCACTCATTTTATCTTTAACAGATTTCAAGAATCTTCCCATTGCAAGCCTACATTGATTTTCAACTAACTCTCCAACAGATCTAACTCTTCTATTCTCTAAGCTATCTATATCATCTACTGACTCTTCGCCTTTTTTCAATCTTATTAAAGATTTAATTGTAGATAAAATATCAATTTTTGTTAAAGTAAGGCAATCTAGAGGCAAATTCAAACCAAGTTTTTGATTTAGCTTAACACGCCCAACTTCTGATAAATTATAGTAATCTTGATCAGAGAAAATGGATTTGTACAATGCATATACAACATCAACTTTCACCCTCTCGCCTGGCCTCATTGTATTGTATAGAACAACCATAGCTTCAATACGGTTTTTATAATTATACGATCTCATAGAATCTATAACGTAAGGAGTGTTATAATTTCCATCTATAATCACACCTTTAAAAGAAGTTATTCCGTGCTCTATTAGATTTTCATACAATACAACATCACTAACTTTAACTTCTTCATTAATATCATGAGTTAAATAAATATCTGTAAATTCATCTTTATTAATCAAAAGAGATTTTGTACTTTTATCTCCTAGTTTTTTAATAAATCCTTTAGTAATTAAATCTCCAGATTTCAGGATAATTCCACCTGTAGTTGCGTCTAAGATATCAAAATCAAACTTAGAACCAATCCATTTATTCCAATCTAAATTAAATTTAAGCCCATTTTCCACAACACTAAATTCAGTAATATCATAAAATTCATTTAAGATTTCATTTTTTGACATTCCAGGATCTTTAGCAGAAACATCATTTTCACCCAAAGACATCAAAAGTGCCATAAGAGGTATTTTCTTGTTTTTATCTATTCTAATGTACATCAGGTTACTAGAATCAAACTCAACATCAATCCAAGACCCTCTATAAGGAATAATTCTAGCAATATGGATATCATAAGATGGCCCAACTGTATTTGTTTTTTTCTCAATATCAAGGAAAATTCCTGGAGATCTATGCATTTGAGAAACCACAACTCTTTCAGTACCATTAATAATAAAGGTTCCGAAATCTGTCATGAAAGGCATATCGCCTATATAAACACTTTGCTCTCTTACATCTTTTACAAATGTTTTTCCATCTTCATCAACATCATGAACAATAAGCCTTAATAAGATGCTAATAACTCCACTATAAGTTAAGCCTTTTCTTTTGCACTCTACAGCACTAAATACAGGCTCACTAACACCATAACCACAAAATTCTAACTTTAAAATTCCAGAAAGACCAACGATAGGAAAAAACTCTCTTAATACAAGTTGAAGCCCTTTATTTGCCCTTTTTTCAGGCAGCATATTAAGCTGCAAAAATTCATCATAAGAATCTTTTTGTAACTTGATCAGATCTTCAACAAATAAAGAATCCTCATTAGTTTTTGCAAAAGATTTGCGAACAAAATCTTTATAAATTGACATATTGAATACAACCCCTTTAGATGCGAGAATCACTCGCAATACAATTCAAATCAAATATTTTTAACAATTAATTTATAATAACATTAAAACAAAAATTATTTTAATGCTACTTTAGCTCCAGCTTCCTCAAGAGCTTTTTTGTGAGCTTCAGCATCTTCTTTATTAAATTCACCCAAAGAACTACCTGCATTATCAGCTTTTTCTTTTGCTTCTTTCAATCCAAGACCTGTAATAGCTCTAACAGCTTTAATAACTGCAACTTTTTTATCACCAGTGCTTTCAATCACAACTTCAAATTTAGATTTCTCTTCAACTTGATCAGCTGCTGCCGCTGCAGGAGCCGCAGCTGCTGCCGCAGAAACTCCCCATTTCTCTTCAAGACCACCAACTAATTCCAACAAATCAGAAACTGACATTCCACCTATAGTCTCTAACAATTCATTTTTATTTATATTCATTTTTTATTCCTTCCCTATCTTTTCAGAAGCGAGACTTAAAACTCTCGCAAAATTAGCTACAGGAGCCTGTAACATACCTAATAACATTGCTTTCAATCCATCAACAGATCCAACAGATGCCATCCTATCTACCATAGCTTTATCACAAGTAAAACTATCAATAGATCCACCCTTTGCAACAAATCTACCTTTATATTCTCTTTCGTAACGAGAAATAACTTGAGCTGCTTCTAAAGGATCTCCAGACCCATAAAAAACAACACTAACTTTCTCAAATAAAGGATCAATTTTTAGATCGCTTACAACTCTTTTGGCCAAAGTGTTTTTGATGAACTTCATATTAATATTTGCATATGCAGCATCTAAGCGAATCAAAGATAATTCAGAAACACTTACATTATTTTGCCCATATACATACACATAAGAATTTCCGCTCATATCTTCAGATAAACTTTTAACCAATGCTTCTTTTCTAGCTCTATTCATTTCACATCCCCTGTTTTCACAGCAAGTGATTTTTTATCCAACAAGCAAGATCCTTCTCCCATTGTAGAAGATACAAACAACTCTTTTACAAAAACAACTTTATTAGATGATGGAGCCTTAGACATTATATCTTCTAATAAAGCATGCAAATTAGCTAACAAATCCTCACTAGCAAAGCTTAATTTTCCAATTCCTGCGTGCAAACTACCGCTTGCATCAGATTTATAAACAACCTTACCTTTTTTAAATGACTTTACCAATTCAACTAAATTTGTACCAACAGTACCTGATTTAGGACTAGGCATAAGCTTTTTAGGGCCTAAAATCTTACTAATTTTAGCAAGCATCATCATAGCATCAGGACTAGCAAGACACACATCACAACTAATGCTCCCACTTTTAAATTCATCAACTAAATCTTCAGCTCCAACATAGTCAGCACCTGCATTTTTAATTTCATTGAATTTATCAGCATCAGCACAAAAAACAGCAATCTTAACTTTCTTACCAGTCCCAAAAGGCATCTCTATAGATCCTCGAATACCATTTTGATCAGATTTAGTCTTAGAAGAACCTATATTTAATCTACACCCTAAATCTAAAGTTTCATCAAAATTTCTCTTTTTGCCTTGTTTAATCTGATTTATTGCGGATAAAGCGTCATAGCTTTCTCGTTCACGTTTAGACACAAACACACCAAAACCTTTCAGATAATAATGTTACACTGTATTTTATCATTCTACAACAGTCACATTCATAGATCTTGCAGAACCTGCAATAATCTTTGTAGCAGCTTCAATTGACAAAGCATTTAAATCATTAAACTTAAACTCTGCAATTTCAACTAAATCTTTACAGGTAATAGATCCTACAGGCTTGTCTCTTCCAGCTCTATCACTTCCCTTGCTTATTCCAGCTTTCTGCTTGATCAAATCACTCACAGTCATCTTTAGCACATCAAAAGCAACTTCACCGTTATCAAAAATGAAAACATCTACTGGAAATTTAATCCCAGCAGGAGAGTCTTTTGTAGCAGCATTAAAATCTTTACAAAATTGCATTAAATTCTTTACTTTATGCTGACTCAATGCAGGACCAACTGGAGGGGCTGGACTTGCCTTCCCTCCTTCTAAATGCAATCTAACTCTAGCTTTTGGCTTCTTATTTAATTTTAGAATAGAATCTTTCTTACTCTTCAAAATATCTTTCAAATAATCAGCATTATTAGCAATCTTCTCTGCTATAATATCATTTACGCTCATCATACCTCCATCTTTCTAACTTCAGAAAAAGCAAGCCTTACAGGAATTTCTCTTCCAAGCACAGATAAAGTGACCTTCAACTGCTTGCTATTTTCTTCATCTATTTCCTCTATAGAACCTTTATAATTCTTAAAAGGACCTGCACAAATGTACACAGGATCTCCTATAGAATATGAATGTTTTTGACCTAAATTGCAATCTTCTTGATTTCTTACCTTCATTGCATTTATTTCTTTATCAGAAACAATATTGCTCAAAACACTCACTTTTACTCTTATATTCTTAGCAGCTCTCATAATATGCTCGGAATGCTGTGCTTTGATAAATATATATCCTGGACTCAAACACTCTTGAACTGATTTAGAAGTAGATTGATCAACCCACACTATAGATTCAGATTGAGGAACAAAAACTTCTTCTATTTCTTCATGCATAGCTGCATAATCATCAAACTTTTTACTCACGCTAATTTCATGACTAGAAACAACACCAACAGCATACCAGTGACTTCCCTTAGATTTCAAAACATCATCTACTTTTTGAGAAGAAACAATATCTATGCTCTGTGATATCGCTCTATAGAATTCATCATAAAGAATATCATTTTTGAACTGCACTTCAAACTCATCCAAAGACACAATTCCATATTCAATAAATAACTTTTCATTTTGCTCTAAAAATTCATGAAATTTTTCTTCAAACCCATGTGAAATTTTTATTTTATAAGAAACTTTACGCATTAGCCAATACCCATCTAATAACACTTGAAAAAATAAAATCTACACAGAAAAAAATCACAGAACAAAGTGCAGAAAATATAATAACTAATATCATAGATCCGAATATACTTGATTTATCAGGCCATCTTAGATGCTTCCATTCTAATTTAACTGCGCCTATAAAATTTCTAATTTTTCTAATTTGAGCGAAAATCATAGAATCCTTCCTGAGCAGGAGTGAAGGGTCTCGAACCCCCAACCGTCGGTTTTGGAGACCGATACTCTACCAATTGAGCTACACTCCTATTTGACTTTTGTATTCTAAACCATAACTCAATATATATCAATAAACTATAAGCTATCATGCATTTACAAGCAAAAAATTTACCATTTATAAACATTCAAGCGATATAAAAAATGTTGAAAGTAATGAGAATAATGCAAAATCAAATTTTAAGAAATAGCTTAGGAAAAAAACTACAAACTAGTCCTGCTCAAGGAATAAGGATAGGATTTACGCTATTTTTTGTAATAACAACATTTATTTTTTCGGGATTATCATTTGCTTCTGGTTTTTTATTCAAATCATATTTGGATCAGAAGCAGAAAAATAATATCATAAGCATTAAACAGGAAAAGAAAACAACAACTTCCCCCAAAGACTATGAAATCAGCCTAGGTTCTTTTCATGATAAAATTGATGCTACTGATTTTACAGATAAAATCAATGAATTAAATGCTGTAATCACCAAAACTCCAAATGGATATACTGTGAAATTAAAAGATAAACTCACTTTGAAAGATGCATTAGCAATATCAGAGACAATCAAATCAGAATATAAAATTATTACAACATTAATGAAAAGAGCAGATAAATGAAATTTTTAGCATGCCTTGTTGCAATTTTTTTGATTGGGTGTGAGCAAGATAAAAAGAAAAACTATTCACTACAAACATTCAGTATATTATCTACACAAAATATGAATAATAACTCAGTTGTCAGAGTTGAGTTAGTACAAATTTTCAATCAAATTTTATGGAATATAGTTTCTAAAATGAAAAGCAAACAGTATTTTGAGAATAGAAAATCACTACTTTCTCATAATTCACAACACATGAAAGTATGGTCATTTGAACCTCTCCCTCGCACTGAGCTATCATCTTTCTGCATAGGGAATTGGACACCAATGTGTTATGGATCTATAGTTTTTATGTCTTATAATACAGACAAAAAGAATAGTTTTACATTAACACCTAAAACAAAGCATTTAAATATTGAATTAGGCTTAAATGCACTAAAGAAAATTTCACCTACAAAGAAGAATAATACAAAACTAATACATAGGAATATATACTCAATAGGAGCTGACAAATGAACGCTAAAAAATTAAATTTTTGCCCTTATAAGATTCATTGGTATGAGGGAATGCCTTTATCTCCGCATCATTTCCAACAATCTGATATAACAAATGAAAAGCTTGTATCGTATATTTTATCAAAAACAATGCCACATCATTGGGGTATAATTGATATTGATCTAGACACTATAAATTTAAAGGAAGGTATAATTCACTTAAATAGCATTGAAGCGATCTTGGAAGATAAAAGTATAATTATATTCCCTCTACAAAAAGATGAGCCTATGTCAATTAAATTCAAGGAAAATATACAAAAAAACAAACCATTAAAAATATTTCTAGTCAAACCAAATTCATATCATACATATGAATCTGAATCACATGATCAAAGCTATCAATCAATTCAGATTGATTCTACAGAAGATTATAATAATGGAGAAAATTCTACTTGTGTATTCAAATTAAAACCAATATACAAAATAGCATTTGATGAAGTGCCATTAAATTATACAGGAATACAACTATGTACTATAGTTGACACTAATGCTGGATTCCAAATTGGAACATATGACGCTCCTTGCATTGATGTAAATCTTGCAAAAAACATTATAAAAGAAACAAAGAGACTAATCAAATTATTAAAAGACAAAACAATACATATTAAAAATCAAATTAATATTAATAATAACAAATATAATCCAGCCACAATTAATTCTATTTTCATGCAAGGAATTTTACCTGTTGAACATATTATACATTCTCGCAATAGCCATCCTCAATCACTATTCTCTGCTCTAGTAAATTTAATTGCGCATATCTCAGTGTTTAACTTAGAATCAATATTTCAAGACATTCCTATATATCATCATGCAAACCTATTCAAAAGCTTCCAGCCTATTTTTACATTTATACAAAACATATTAGATGAAATAAAAGAGCCATATTTACTACATGATTTCGAACAAAAAGAATCTGTTTATTTTATGAATGTAGATGAGAAATTAACAAGCGATGAGATATTCCTATTAATTAGCTATGACAATAATGTTGAAACATCTGAGATGAATAAATGGAATAGAGATTGTATTATTGCTAGTGAATCCATGCTAAACACTGCTATAGAAACGCGAGTACTTGGAGTTCAAAGAGAAACCATTGATATGCATAGCAAGTCAGACAAGCAAATCATAATTAAGATAGAATCTTCAGATAGATTTTTCAAAGCTGCAGAAAAACTATGCATTTATAACCCTTCATTATCACACTCTCCAATCTCAATCTCATTAATTGAATTTATTAATGAGTAAAATAAATCTATCTTAACCTTCATCCTCAATGTATTCGATTTTTGGGCTTTTATCTGCAAATATAACTCCTAAACACCCTAATGATGCGCATAGAATCATCCAGAATGGAGGGAATAATATATTGTAATTAACTAATCTTGTACATGCATATAGTGTCGCTCCACCAATTATAGATGTTCCAATACCATAGCATATTGAAATTGATCTATATCTAAATCTTGGAGGGAATAAGTTGAAAGTCAAATTATGTGAAGGGCCAACAAACATTCCTAATAAAGTAACTGTAATAACTGTAGATAAGATAGAATATTTAGGAAGGAAGATCCAGCAAGGGAAAGCCATGCATATTATCAAGATTCCAAAGAATTTCATCATTCGCTTCATATTTAAATGATCGCTAATAAACCCTGATGCAACTACAGAAACTCCATAAATAAAAAAACATACTGTTTGCCATAGAACCATTGAAGAATCCCAATTATTAAGAGATCTAAGATGAGCAAAAGAGAAAACCATAGTATAATAGTACATTCCACCTATCCCTGCTCCAATTCCAATTACAGACAAATATGGATAAATACTTTTAGGAGAGCAATTTTCTCTTGGCTTTTTCTTAAACCCATCTCCTTCTACAATATAAGTACGCATCATCATTCCAATAAACCCTATTGAAGCTCCAATAATAAATGCATATCTCCATCCATTTGGTTCATATTGCACAGCAATATAATTTGCAAGTGAAGCTAAAACCATACCTAAAACAGTTGATGCCCAAGCAATTCCACTTGCAAAACCTGGTCTTTTCCCTAAATGTTCTATTAGAAAAATTGCAGATCCATTTAGATCTCCACCAGCACTCATCGCTTGTAAAATTCTAAATACAAAAACTATATAAATAGACCATACTCCAATACTTGCATAACTTGGAACTAGCCCCATTCCTAATGAAGCAATTGAAATTAATAGAATTGAAAGCATCAATCCCTGCTTACGCCCTATTACATCACCAACATATCCCATTAGAAATGCCCCTAATGGCCTTAATATAGAAGATGCAAATATTAATGCATATCCAAACAATAGGCTCTTTGATCTATCCAAAGATGGGAATAATATAGGAGCAAAAGTCGGCATCATATAAGAGAAAAGCATATAATCGTAATACTCTAACATAGACCCTGAAAGAGTCCAAAATGTAGAGTATATCTTTTTTAAATTCATCAAGAAATCTTAGAGTATTTTTGCATAATATTCAAGTTTATACTAAAAACCTACAAAATATATCTATAAATATATACAATAATATAAAGCTTGCAAGACCATAATGTATATAAATCTGCAAAACCATAAATCATGCAAATCTTCAAATGACATGGCTAAAGTTACATGAAAAAATTAAAACATATATAATGCAGTTACATGAAAAAACTCAGATTATATTACAACTTATTATCTATATATTTTACAAATGCAAATAAGTTTCCCTTACGATTTATTCTAATAATAATCACTATAGCATTTTACAGTTTTTCAAGTGGAATATTGCCATTATTACTACAATATGCTTTTGCAAACCAATCTAAAATAAGCATCTTCTTCATTATACATAACAAGCTATTTGTTAACATTTATCCTCAAATTATAAACTTATTAATATACCCTATAATTAATTCTATAATTAAAGATTCCAAAGAATTCTCGCTCAAAACATATATAAAATCTAATGAAAACAATGTAAAAGAACTTGGGCAAATCAAAAGATTATCGGAACATGTACATAAGATCATTAACTCATCATTTAATATCATCTCTTATGCTTTAGCTTTCTTGATACAATTTAATCTTTTCAGAAATAGCAAAATATATACTTTCCTTCCAGCAATTCCAATTTATTTTATCATCTTTCATTATGGAGTAAAAAAATGGATTCCAATGATCAAATCAGCATACAAAGAGGACGATAATGTAAATTTAAAATCTATATTTACTATTAAATATAAAAATCAATTTCAAAAATCAAATGCATTAATGAATCAAGAAATTGGAGAGTCGCTCAACCAAGAATATAAAGCGTACAATAAGCAAATCCTTTATATAAGATCATTCACACTCATCATTAATATATTAATATACACCTATTTTTCTATTTGGACATACTGTAATTTAGCTTCACTGGATATGGTTCATATTATTTCTGGAAGCATGATGATAAATTGCATTATTAGAATATTCAATGTTTATAGATTTATATTGGGACTTTTGTATGGGATAGAATTAGATTTAACTAAAAACCAAACACATTCAGCAGTGCCTTTCAAAAATATATTAGCTAATAATATAAGCTTTTCTTACAAGGGACGTAGAATCATACAAAACCTATCATTTGAAGTGAAAAGCAATCAGTGGATTAAGATCTCAGGGCAAAATGGATCTGGGAAAACCACATTATGTAAATTAATCGCAGGCATTCTAATTCCTGACAGCGGGTCAATCATCAATGGGCATGTCGATATAAATTTCTGTCTCAATACAGAAAATCAAGATATATGGAAACAGAATATCACTTATAAACCACAAGATTTAATTGTATTTGAATATGAACTGTCACAACTAAAACAAAGTAAAGTATGGCTAAATTTCTTTCCTGAATACAAATATTTACTTGATCAAACTAATTTCAGCTCTGGAGAGCATAACTTTTTAAATATATCTGCTCTCATTATATATGAGCCAAAATGGTTAGTAATATTAGATGAATCATTAGACTGCATAGATGAGGTCAAAAGAGAAAAATTACTACGATTCCTACAAAAACACTGCAAGAATTTAATTGCAGTCACTCAACATAACATGGAACACGACTACGAAATAAAATTATCCATTTAAAAAGCTCAAAAAAACTTAATATATGAATAATGGGCGCATTCAGTTAAATAATGTATTCAGATTTTCAAAATCACAAAGAAATTTTCCAAAATTATAAAAAATGTTCAGAATTTCATGCTGCATACATAGCAAAAGAAGCGCAAAATGATGCAGAATAATATAATTCCCATGACACTATCAAATCGATCCCATAGTCCACCATGACCTGGCAATATTATACCAGCATCTTTAATTAACATCTTTCTTTTAGCATAAGATACCAATATATCTCCTGCTTGCGCTGCAATAGATAAAAACATGATAACAAAAAATACTATACTAATGCGTAAATTCTCTGGAAACACCGCTGGTTTCATCACCATAATCAAAACCACTACTAGAAATGGAACTATGATTGCGCCAATCGCACCAGACCATGTTTTATTTGGACTAATTGATGTTAATTTTGGCCCTTGAAATATGCGACCACATAAATAAGCTGATGTATCCACAATAGACGCAAATATTATGAATGCATATATAATTTGACTCTTTATATGCATGAATAAGAATATACAAAGCATTCCTATCAATCCAATTTGTATTTTAATATTTGTTTCACTTCTTATCAGCGCTACTATTAGCTCTACTGTTAAAATAAAACCTATTAAGCACATGAAGATTCTGCCGTAATCAAAATATGCAGAAAGAAAAATTATACCTGCATAGACAATGCCAGATATAATTCGCTTAAATAAGTTATTGTTCAATAATTTCATCGCATGCATTATACAAGTTTCATTATGAAAAGTAAAAAAAATTACTTATTAATTGCTAATATTACTAATAACCTGCTTTTTATAATTTTGAATATATATAATTATGTAAATAAATATACTTATGCTAATTTACCTATTGATAATCATAATAAAACATAAACTATCACATACCAAAGCGTCGATCTTTTTTGTTGTATTTTGCAATGATATTTCCCAAGATTTCTTCAGAAAAATCAGGCCATAAAACATCTGCAAATTCTATTTCTGTATAAGCTATTTGCCAAAGGAAAAAATTACTCAAACGTGATTCATACCCTGTTCTGATACATAAATCTGGGTCTGGCATGCCATTTGTATATAAGTATTTTTGCAGAACTTTACTATCAACTTTCTTTTCAGCATTTTGTAAAATTTGATTTACAGCATGTATAATTTCTTGCCTGCCCGAGTAATTTACTACTAATGAAACATTTAAACCTGTGCATTTTTGAGTACTATCGATAACTTTATCAATCCAATTCTTCACTTTATATGGCAAATTATATTTATCACCAATAATCCTTACATTCACATTAGATTCTTTCCACTCTTCTATCATTTTATCACCATAATTATCAATCAAATAGAAAATGCCATATATCTCTTTTATATTTCTAAACCAATTTTCTTGTGAAAATGTATAAAAACTAGCATATTTCAAATTCATCAAGTCACAATACTTAATAATTTTCATCATATTTTTTAAGCCTGTTTCATGCCCTTGCCTAGCATTCAATCTATTCGCTTTTGCCCATCGCCTATTCCCATCCATAATAAATGCAATGTGCTTTAAAGATTTAGTCATTAATTACAATCTTAATGCATTTTCAATGAACTTCAAATGTCTCACCAAATTACTGGATTGAATGTTTTGTAATTTAATAATAGAATTAGTCCATGCTCCCTTCGTCTAGTGGACTAGGACATCGCCCTCTCATGGCGGAAACAGGGGTTCAATTCCCCTAGGGAGTGTTTTGTACAAACAGTTTACTTTGTTAATTTCATAAAATTTATTTCAGTACTCAAATTTACTTCTAATAATTATCATTATAATTAAGGTGCTTATGAAAATTATACTATCTCATCAAATGACATTTGATTTTTGAACCATGTTCTTTGCTGTTTAGCGTATTGCATAGTCCTGATCAATATTAATTCTTTCATTTTATCAAATGATATTTCATCATATAAAAACATTTGTATTTCTTTCACCCCAATTATAGACTTAATATGAGATCCAATATTCACATCTAATTTTTTCACTTCTTCAATTGATTTTGGGAGCATTATATCTAATCTCCTATCAGCAGATTCTCGTACTTCATCCTTCATTTTATCTATATAAATAGAATGAAATTCAATATCAATTAATTTTTTCTTTTTTTGTTTTAACCACCATGAATGTGGCTTTCCAGTTCCATTCATCACATTTAAAGCCCTAATCAACCTATATCGGTCATTTAATTTTATTTGCAAATCAGGATCAAAGGCATAAGCTTTTTGAAATAATTCTTCTGAACTCATCAAATCCAGTTGATTATCATGTTCAACATCAGGAATTTCTATAAATCCTTCTTTTAATGCATTGAGGTAGAAACCCGTACCACCAACAACAATTGGCACTTTCCCATTACTAATAGTTTTTTTGATCGCTTCAATGCAATCAACTAACCAAACCATCATATCAATCCTATTGTGGCATGGGAAATAATTATACAAATAGTGATTGTGTAAATTTTCCGGCTGCGCAGTTAACGTTGGCAATATATTATATACTTGCTTACTATCACCATTAATAATTGATCCATTTATTTTCGTAGATAAATCCATAGCATATGAAGATTTCCCACTTGCTGTTGATCCTCCAATAATAAAACACTTCCCGAAACTCATCAATTTACTCTCACAATTATAAATTTACCCTGATAGGTTTTGCTTTTATAATCATAAATCCACCTAGCAGTAGAATAGTATCTATAACAGCAAATCATCATATTTAATATATTTATTTGTTTAGCATTGCTGTTCATATACTTTTTCGCGCAATCATTTCATAAACATGCCTGCCAGCATTGAACCCTTTCTTACAGTATTCTGTTTTATGTGGGCATTCATCATATGTTGTATATTCATTCTGAGCTATATCGAAATACGGACTATTAAATAAATTCACCATATTTTGAGTGATTGATTTAATATCTGATGCTAGAGTAAATATGCCTTCTTTTTTCAAAATTTTAACTATTTCTAAATCAAATTTTCTAATGTTGTAACAGCGTCTCATGCGATGTTTATATTTTGGCCATGGATCTGGACATAGCATCTTAATTTCATCAAAAGAGTTCAATGGTAAAGATTGGATCAAATCATTAATAAAAGCCATACATAAAAATACTCTATCTTTATCTTCTACCCTAGTTAATGTATGGAAAATTGCAGGCTTAAATATTTCACACCCAATCACAATTGATTTGCCATTCATTAACGTTTGTATAATACTATCCCCTGCACCAAACCCAATATCCAAACATATTCTTCTATTTTCCTTATGCATATTTATAATTTCATTTATCTTATTAGTTGAGTAAAGATACTTAGCATAGTCTTGCTCAATATTACTTTTCAACTTCCTACTTCTACCACAACTCCAAGCCATCATATTAGGATAATACATATGTGCATCAACAATCAATCGCATATTACTTGATACGATTTGATTTATACCTTAGAATCTGTGAGAGGGCTTGTAGTTCAGCGGTTAGAACACATCGCTTATAACGGTGTTGTCGCAGGTTCGATTCCTGCCAAGCCTACATTTCATTTCGGTTGGCACAGTGCACTTCGTGGTTCCTGCCAAGCCTACATTTCATTTCGGTTGGCACAGTGCACTTCGTGGTTCCTGCCAAGCCTACATTTCATTTCGGTTGGCACAGTGCACTTCGTGGTTCCTGCCAAGCCTACATTTCATTTCGGTTGGCACAGTGCACTTCGTGGTTCCTGCCAAGCCTACATTTCATTTCGGTTGGCACAGTGCACTTCGTGGTTCCTGCCAAGCCTACATTAATCTAGAATTTCATAATGTAATGAATAGTATTTATTACATTAATATTCAGCCTTTTTAGTTCAAATTAATTGCTCACTAATTTTGTAAAATCATTACTAGTTACAAAGTATGTGTATTATCAAAACAGATTTCTAAATCTAACATTCCCTGCCATATATTCATCGCATATCTATCATTTTCTATTTCATTAATCCATTATTAAAGTAATGATATTAACCACCAAGAAGTTAATTACTCCAAATATAATGAAGAAAACATTTCAAATAAATCATAATGTATCAAATACCATATCTGGGATATCCATTGATAGTAGAATTGTGCAAAGTGGAGAAATTTTCTTCTGTATAAAAGGGGCAGTAAATGATGGTCACGAATTTGCACAAGATGCCTTGGGTAAAGGAGCAGAATATATTGTATCTGAAAAGAATTTGGATATTCCACAAGACAAACTCATTAAAGTAGAAAATGTCCAAAATGCCCTCATTCAGCTTACGCAAAACATTCGTAATAATTTAAAAGCAACTGTAATTGCTATTACAGGCACAGCAGGCAAAACATCAACTAAAGAACAAATGATATCAGCCTTTTCTGATCAAAATATAATTGCTACTCCAGCAAGCTATAATACAATATATGGCCTTGCACTTACTATATGTAATCTGACATCAGACCCAGAATATTTAATTCTAGAGTTAGGAATAAATAATCCACATGAAATGGATATACTATCATCAATCGCCTCACCACACTATTCTATTATCACTACAATCGGACCTGGACATATTGGTAATTTTGAAAATATAGATCATATAGCTCAAGAGAAATCTTACTTACTAAAATACACCCAAAGACATGCTTTTTTCCCTTTAATATGTGAGAAGTATTGCCCTAGAAATCTGCAATTCACAATCACAGATTCAAACTCATCACTCAATTCAGATTCACAAGTACAGAATAGTAAAATATTCAGCATAAATCATGATATACACAAGCAAAATGCAGTTCCTATTTTATTAATCGCAGAACAGGAAAATATTCAAAATGCACATAATAATATTTCAAATTACAAACCATCTAAAGGTAGAAATAACATATTAAAACTATCAAAAAACAGTAAGCGTACATTAGAAAACAATGATGTTTTCACAATTATAGATGGAAGCTTTAACTCAAATCCAACTTCATTAAACGCATCAATAGCTCAATTGCAATCATACCCAAATAGAAAGATAGCTGTATTAGGAGAAATGGGAGAATTAGGCGAATATACTGCACAGTACCATAATGTAGATTTTGGTGTAGATATACTAATTCTATTAGGAGAAAAATGGACATCAAAAACAGGTATAATATTGCAAAATTATAAGCAAATTTGTGACTATCTAGATAAAATCATCAGAAAAGATGATATAATTCTTCTAAAAGGGAGCAATTCAACTGATATCAAATTAGTTGTAAAATACCTAGAAGAACAATATAAGGCCTAGCTTAAGTAACCAATATGGCATTTAATTTAGGAGAACAACATATAAGTTTAGGAGAACAACATGGAATTTAAATTTAAAATTTTACAAATAGTACAATTTGCAAGCTTATTACTTGTTAATAGGATCAATACATCCAAATTGTATAGTTTCATAATTGCATTATTGATTGCTCCATCAATTGCCATGAATTTTATATCAGAGAAATCAATGTATTTAATATTCATCAGTCAAATCAGTGATATTTTATCTTTCAGTATGATTTGCACTTTTTTTGCATTATATACCTACATCAAAATAAAAAATAAAAAAGCATCACAGCCAATCTCAAAATATATAAAAAAACATAAACATAAGAGGAATATTCCAACTTTAGGTGGAGTAATTTTCATAGGAATATTTTTGTTGTATTCCTTCAGTAGTTTGGGTGGAAGTGACGGTAAATTCCTAAACATTCAACACTATATGATAATTTGCATTACAGTTTTGTTTGGATTAATTGGATTTTATGACGATATTATAAAACTATATTATAAAAATAATCATGGAATATCAGCAAGGTACAAATTTTTATTACAATTTGTTACATCTATTGTAATATTATTAGTATTCAAATCATACTTAAACTTAAATACTAATCTCAATATTAAGCACTTTGATTACTTGAACTTCAATTATTTAACAATTATTTGGTGGTCATTTGTCGTAGTTAGCTCTGCAAATGCTGTGAACTTAACTGATGGATTAGATGGATTAGCTGGATCATGCTCCTTAGTATCTCTGCTTTTTCTTATAACATTCCAAATATATCATTTTGGATTCTCAGCTAACGTTGCATTACTTTCAATTATGTTTGCAACGCTATTATCATTTATGCAATTCAACAAGTATCCTGCTAAAATATTTATGGGAGATACAGGATCTATGGCTTTAGGAGCATTTTTAGCAATCAATCATTTGGTGATCAGCTGTGAATGGCTTTTCATCTTAACTGGATGCATTTTCGTACTTGAAACATTATCAGTAATTATACAAATATTCTCTATCAAAGTATTTAAGCGTAAAGTTTTCATAATTGCACCTATTCATCACCATTTTGAGCATTATTTCCATGAAAAGAACGTTACAAAAATATTTTATTACTTTATGCTGATTGTAAACTTAGGAGTGTTATTCATTTATATATGACATATCTTTTATTAGGATTTGGTATATCTAATCAATCTTGCGCAAAAATACTTCAAGCTAATAATCAAACATTCTGCATATGGGATGATGATCTAAAAAAACGAGAACTAGCGCAGAAAATGGGATATCGTACCTTCATAATTAATAAAATTAACAACAATAATAAAGCACAACCCAATAGTAATCATATGCAATCCAGCAATTGTGATAATGCCACTAATCATGCTCAATGCATTTCAAAAATAGTACTCAGCCCTGGAATCAGATCACATCCCTTACTTAAATTAGTAGCAAATGAGCAAATATATAATGAAATAGATATTTTCTTCCAATACTCTCAGAATAAAAACATAAAAATTACATGTACTGGATCTTTTGGCAAATCTACTACAGTTTCCTTAATTGAACATATTTTAAATGCCAATAATATTCCTGCAAAGGCTATAGGAAATTTAGGATGTACAGTAGATAACCTTAAAGATAATGAAATTCCAATCATTGAGCTATCATCATTTCAGTTAGAAAGAATTTCTACTAAATTTGACATCGGAGTAATATTGAATATTTCCAAAAACCATCATTTAGAGTCCTATAATAATTCATATGAAGATTATGCAAACGCAAAATATAAACTCGCTACATTATCAAAATATTTGCTTATTAATGAAAACCTAACCTGCAAACACCAAAACAATCATTACATCCATAATGCACCAGAAAATCATATCCAAAATGCCCCAAAACAAACAATAGAGTTCTACCAGAAGTATCTGCATCATATTCCTTATATTGCATTTTCAGCTGCCTATAATGTGTGTAGAAAACTGAGTATAACACCGCAAGATATTCACAAAGCATGTGCTAATTTTCAAACTTTAGCGCATAGGCAAGAAATCGTACAAAACAATCCCATCATTATTAATGACAGCAAAAGCACAAACCTTGCATGCTCTAACTACATACTACAAAAACATAAAATAAGTTATTGGATCACTGGAGGGGTTAATAGCAATATCTGTGAGCAATATATCAAAGACCTTCCCGCTCAAAATATTAAGCATGCATTTATTATTGGAGAAAACAAATATAAATTACAGAAAATCCTATTAAGTATAGGAATAAATTGCTCTATTTATACTAATCTAGAAGATGCAGTGATTTGTTTGTCAAAGAACCATCAAAATGAAACTATAATATTTTCACCAGGGTTTAAATCATTCGACTTATATAAAAATTTCGAAGAACGAGGGAAGCATTTCAAAGCATTAATTAAAAAACACTTCAAGTAATTTGCTACCACTATTACATCTATTGTTCTATGCTGATTACAGTTATTACTCCAAGTTATTTCATGTTTTAATCTTCATATGGACACAAGATAAACTTTCATGCTTTAATTTTCATATGGAAACAAAACGAACTTGTGTCGAAAGTATGGAACAAATTATTGGGGAAGAAATGAGCATCCTCGATAAGGGGTTTATTAGAGTTATTGATTATATGGGAGACGATTCAGCAATTGTACAGGCTGCTCGAATTTCATATGGTAAAGGCACTAAATCTGTTAGCAGTGATAAAAGCTTAATCAGATATTTACTAAGACATGAACATACTTCTGTATTTGAAATGTGCGAAATCAAATTACATATCAAAGCTCCAATTTTTGTAGCTCGACAATGGCTCAGACATCGAACTGCGAATGTAAATGAATATTCTGCTAGATATTCTGAGATGGAAAGAGATTTTTACTGTCCTTCAATCGACAATATCACAGGGCAAGATATGAGTAATAGACAAGCTAGAGGAAGCGATCTAGATATACCGATCAGAGAAAATGCACAACAGCAGATTAATAGAGTCAATTCAGAATCATTTGAAACTTACACCAATTTAATCGAAGATGGAGTTGCGCGAGAAATTTCTAGAGGAATACTTCCGACAAATCTATATACACAATTCTACTGGAAAATAGATTTAAATAACTTGCTCAGATTTATTAAATTAAGAACATCATCGTACGCTCAGTTTGAAATACGTGAATATGCATTAAAGATCAAAGAAATTCTCAGTTTATGGGTTCCATTCACATATGACGCATTCAATAATTATAATCATTGCTCTTTATCTAAAGAAGGGTTAAAAGTTGTACAAGAACTAGCAAATGGCAAACAAATCACAAAAGATGATACAAACATGTCAAAGAATGAGTGGAATACTTTGATGCGTAATATCAAACGTACAGACCTTATTATTAACTAGAATCTATCATTAAAATATAAATATAAAATTATGGTATCAGATTCAAATCATCATATAGAATCTAATTTAAAAAAATCTAAATCTGGATATTATCATATAAACTACGATATTAATTTACAGTCATTCTCATAAATCATTTGGTAGTTTTTTAATGAAAAACAGAACTGGCAAACTAATAAAAGTACCCAATATAAATAATGCTGTCCAGCTAAAATATGCAACTATATATCCTGAAGACAATCCGAAAATAGCCCCAGACATAGCTTCTAAGAATGATAACATGGCAATTTGACCTGCTGCATGCTCTTTTTCACAAAACTTAGATTGGTATAAGTAATATACGTTACTTGAAAACCCTCTAACAAGCTTCTCTAATAACAATGTAAACAAAATAAATAGTGGAATATGTGTTTTTTGCATATTTAAGATTAGCAAAGGCAAGCAAGTTAATGAATGCACTAGAACACTTATAAATGCATTAGATTTGTAACTATGCTTTTTTAAGAATTTAATGCTGTAATACACACTAAATGCCATGATAGGACCACTAATGAATTTATAGAATGAGAAAATTGGCTTAATACCTAATTGTGAAATAAATGGCAAAGAACTCGCTGGTTTCAAGCCACTAATGAATTTATAGAATGTAGGCGCTAATAGTTTGTCTTGCAACCTAAAAAACACCATAAATCCTACAATACTCCAAATATATTTTTTATTCTTCTTAAGAAATGATTGGTATGGAACTATAAGCAATTCTTTCAATGATTTTTCTTTGCTTAATTCTGTCACTTTTGGCAATATGAATAGTAGTAAAGATGAAAGTATAATTAATACTCCTGATACTCTATAAATATATTTCCATGCTATGCATAAAGATAATAAGAAATAAATATTGATACATATATACATACCAATCCTAAAACCAAAAGCACCTAACCCCATAATAGTAGTTTGATCTTTATCATTATCAATAGCCAATTTCATGATCTGTGCTCTTAATAAAGTATCCATAATAGACATTCCAAAAGTTGCTATAGCAATACACGTTGCAAATACATACATATTACGCAAAGGGTGTAAAAAACTGATATATAATATCAAGCTTCCAGATACTAAAATACACAAGAAAATCCAACTTGCTCTTCTGTCTAAAAATTTATTTAACAATGGAACATTGAATTTCTCAAAAACAGGAATCCAAAAAATCTTTAACGCTTGAATTATATATATCAAACTCACAAATCCTAACGCTTTTGTAGGAATATCGAGGTCTGACAACCAATAAATCAATGTATGTGAGCATAAAGCATATATAGCAGCACTAACTAAACCTAGAGCTAACACAACATTATTTCTAATTTTCAAATTATAATTATTATCTAACATATTATCCTTTCTAAATCTTTACACGATTTTTCAATAGTTTGATTTGTCGATATCACGTAATCGCACTTATTCAAATTTAACATTTCAAATCGTATATTTTTAATTCGTTTTTCTATCATTTCTGGAGACATCATTCTCTCCTTCATTCTTTGAATTAAAATCTCTTCACTAGGAGGGTTCAGAAAAATAGATTGCACATTATCGAAATGCTTTCTCAGATTTGCAACCCCTATAAAAGTAGCAGGCATCACAACATTTTGATCATTCTTTTCAAATTCTTTTCGTTCAACACCATACCATGTGCTAAAAACTTTATCGTAATCTACTAACTCTTGGTTGTCTTTTTTCTTTATAAATTCTACTTCTGAAAGGAAAAAGTAATCAACACTATCTTCCTCTCCTACCCTTTTTTCTCTAGTTGTACATGTGATTGGTTTATAAAAACCTTTAGAAGAAAGGATATTAGCTAATGATGTTTTTCCAGACCCTGAAGGCCCGACTAATACTATTATTTTCTTCATGAAGGCAATTTTAGCATAAAATTAATATTTTTAACAATTTCAAGTATTTTCAGTATGAATTTATATTATTTAGAATTATTTACCTGCTCTATTTTTGTAATTATTACAATCATGCTTTTACTCATTACCTTCATTCTACTTGTCATTCTAATATTTGTTTTGTATTCTTATATCGATGGCGGATATAGCTCAGTTGGTTAGAGCGCTAGATTGTGGCTTTAGAGGTCGCCGGTTCGAGACCGGTTATTCGCCTTCAATTCATTTAAATATATATGTGAATTTATTTAAATCCATATATAAATTTTATAATTATTAATTCAATCATTGAAATTTACTCCAATACGGGTTAAATTATACTTATTATGATAAATCTTTTTTCAAGAGAAATGTTTGGAACTAAATCAGCAAAAAATATTAGAGCTAAAGATATGGTTCCTGTAGTAATTTACTCAAAATCAAATCAAGAATGTGCAAATATGTCCTATAAGGATGCTAAAACATTATTGACCACTCCAAATTTTATGATCTCTAAGGTTGATGTGGCATTAGACGACAAACCCTATAAAGTACTTATAAAAGATGTGCAATATCATCCATTAACTGGAAAACCATTACATATTGATTTGTTTGTAATTGAGCCAGATCAAAAAATTAGAGTTACACTGCCTATAGCATTTAAAAACAAACAACTTTGTCCAGGAATGAAATTAGGTGGAATATTGAATGTTTTAACAAAAGGTATTAAATCTGTTGTTTCCTCAAACAATATCCCTGAAGCTGTGACATTCGATTTAGCTCAAAGTAATATTGGAGATGCAATTAGATTAAAAGATCTAAATATACCTTCAGATGTTCAAGTATTAAGCTTTACTGCAAATACAACTCTTGCAACTATTATATCTCCATCTAAACCTAAAGAATGATCAAATCTCATATAAATATAAAGGATTATAAATTAATAGTTGGTTTAGGCAATATTGGAACACAATATGACCATACTAGACATAATTTAGGATTTATATTTTTAGATATATTAAAAAAGCAGTTTCTTCTATCTGAGTTTGCAGCGAATAAGAAATCCAACTTCATTATTTCGAAAAATCAAAACTTCAATATGATCAAACCAATTACTTATATGAATTCATCTGGATTAGCAGTTTTATCTTATTTAAGTAAGAATAGATGCAAACCATCAGAGATTTTAGTTATTCATGATGACTTAAATTTAGCGAACCATACTATCAAATTCAAAGAAGGTGGAGGAACTGGTGGGCATAACGGATTGAAAAGCATTTCAGCTGCAATTGGACAAGATTACCACCGTGTCAGACTTGGCATTAGTCACCCTGGTGAAAATGTTGCACATTACGTATTAGAAAAAACAGACTTATCTGCATGGAATGACTTAATAGTAACATGGATTAATGAAAATCAATGCCAATCATGAAAATCTGATATCAATCATCCTTCATGCAAATCAAACGAATATAGATAGAACAACAAGTAAAGCAATCAATAGAAATATAATTTATAAAAGCACAAACTTCATAGTTATATACATTAATAGAAAATAGTTATTACTCTAAATATAAACCACTACTCTAATATCATATGCATTGAAAGTATGATTAAAAAGATTATATATAAAGAAACAATATGATTTGAAATAGTATAGTATGATTCGAAATATACAAGCAATGTACAATATAATTAATACTGCATAAAAAGCATGAACTATATATGCAATAAACACTCATTTCACTCCATGCTAATTAAAGTAATTGTTATAACATATAATTTTAAATGGAATAAAACTGTACAGTGGCTCCAAACACACTATTTATATAAAAATTATAACTGATTTTTAATGCATAAAATAATCTATAATTCCTTGAATTAATAATAAAAACTAATTATAGGCTACATATATAGATAATATATTATAAAAATACAAACCAATTGAATTGATCTTGATCTGCTACAGGTAGATAAATAATCATGTATTCATAAACAATCAATTTATAAAGCATACAACAGATTGTGCTGATATATATATTATCATATCGTCAATTCAAATGAATGCTGAATAATTATATTCTTGTGCTTTCTTTAAATTATTTTGCTTTTTATGAGATATTACTTACTATTTTATTGTTTGCTTTTAATATTTATCTAGAATATATCTTTATTATATAATTATAAAATACTATATGATCAATTATTTATATTTTAATTAACCTGATCATTAGCTTATAATTTAACTTGAAGTCTTTTTTGATTAGCATGCTATTTTGCATTAACTTATATGCATACTACATAAAATTATTGAAGAAACATGCAAATTAAATATACTATTATTACTATATTTCCATATTTTAATATACAAGAAACATATTATAATCAACTTCACCATAATGGTTGGTGTATTATGATGCTATAGACATGTGAATTATATTGATCAGATAACCGCAGTTGTGTTTGAAGCTTACAAATTATTGAATATAATATAGAAAGCTTAAATTCATTATGCTCAATACAAATCTAAAAACACAGGTATACACAGTTTACATTGCCCTAACTTTATTCCCCTATTAACCAATTAGCACATTCACTATAATATACTGCGTCGCGCCATTTCTATTATTTCATCTGCTCTCATCATATTATAACTTAATGCCTCTTTAGTTTGCTCATGAATTTTTAAAACAGCACTAACAATCTCATAATAATCTGCATCATCTAAACTCCCTTCTGCTTTTTTCTCATATGCCACCGCAATCAATCTACGTAACGATGCGAACGTACCCATATTTTCCTCGAGTTTCTGAGCGCTAACTGTCAATTCAAACTTTGCAAGCTTTATATCTTGCATCTCTCGTCGTAATTTTTCTAGCTTCATGTTCAATAATTTTTGACCATCACATCTAGAAGATTCTTCTATTGCTCCTGTAAAAAAAAATCATTGAACTGACTGTTAATCTCTTGAAGTTTCCTCACTTCTTCTTCTTTCTTGCTCTCAAGTTCCGCAAGTTTTTCATTTCCTTGTTTAACCTTAGCTACATATTCAGATTCATTCTTTTTCCACAAATCAAGATTTAATTTAGATTCTATTCTTTTATTTAATTCTCTAATCTTTGATTCTTTTTTCTCTACTGATTCATTTTCTTCATTAATACTCTCTTGTACTTCTTGCACTTCTTCCTTTAATTCATCAATCTTTTCTCCCCTTTCTTTATTAGCACTTACTGCATCTTTAATATTAATTTCGAATTCTTTGATTTCTGCACTGCATTTCTCAGATTTTTCTTTACATTCTTTAATCAATGATTCATGATACTTAGCTGTTTCCTCATAAATCTTCGCTTTCTTTTCATCTTCCTTAGCTGATTTTTTATTTTCTTGAATTTTTGCATTATGTTCTTTGATTTCTGTATCAAATCTACTAATACTTTTCTTACATCTCTCAATCTGATTTGTTATCTTCTTTATCTCTACATCTGAATCTCTATTCTTATCTATCATCTCCTTGGCCTGTTTATTCTTTTCATTAATATCATCTTGGAGTTCTTTAATATTTTCTTGAATTTCTGCTATCTCTGCATTGTTTTTCTCTATTTGTGTTTTTATTTCTTCAATTTCCTTTGCTCCTTCTATAGAGCGCTGATTATACTTTTGCACTTCACTCTCATTAAACTTAATACTATTTTGAATCTCATTTATCTCTTGATCAATCATTTCAACTTTTTTACTTTGTAATTTCTTTTGTGAAATTTCCCTAATATCCATAATGCTCTGCGCATTAAATATACTATTAGAGCCACATTCAGCTACATTAGGAATTGACACAGTATGAGCTTTAACTGTCAGATTACCATAAATATCAATTGCTATATCATATCTAACATAATCATCAGAAATATTTACACTAGATTTACATAGCTCAACTCTCTCATGTGCCTTTCCACTTGTTTCAATATAAAATACTGATTCTTCTATCTCAGGCCCATCATAAGTTTTGCCCATATGTGTCAACTTAATAGGCAAAGGATCCCCATCTCTAACTAGTAGGATCAGCTCATCGCGCATGCCTTTATATAAATTCCCTTGCATTCTTGGTGTAATTTCTTCGATCTTACCTTGCTGCATATCAATAATAGCTTGCTGTGCCTTGATTATATCCCTACTTGCCTGAGTTTCCTTCACCAATTGCATGATCAGCTTATTAGTAATACTTTCATACTTTATCCTATAACTATTATCCATATTCATTACTAAACTATTCCATGCTTCACCTTGATCTTTATAAATAAATCTTCTAACTTCATCTTCATGCAATACATAGTTCAATGACAATGGATTAGAATCATCACAGCTAAGACTATCATTCTCATCACTAATGCCGTTTTCGCCTGCATTAGAAGATGTACTACTAAGCCTACAGCTACCATACTCAGAATATATCGCCCCGCCAATGATATCCATCTTTCTTTCATAATCAATTTCAGAATACCCCTGCAATAAATCATGCTGCAATGAAATACGGTCCATATATTGATTCATTTCATTCATTATTGCAATACGATCTACTAATTCTGTGCGCGCCAAACCTTCAATATCACCATATTTATTACGAACCATAGATTCAGCAGATTGCATACGATGTAATTTATAATGTTTCGCTAATAACGATTCTTTAATACTTACAAATCCCTCAAAGCAATAATTCTCCTTATTCCTTATCTTTTGCATTATCTTATCTGACTCTTCATAACTTTTCAGTGTTAATATTTTTATCAATTCACGAGATTCAGCTTTAACAATACTTCCAATCATATGCTTCGTATATTCAATAAAATAATGTATAGCAGAATCAAATGTGTCATCAACATCACTTAAATGGTCTAATGATAAATCGCTAAATGGATAAAATTGTGTACAAGATGACCTAGGCGTCGAACAAAAGCTAGACATCGGAGAAAAGCCAGGCGTCGTAGAAACACTATGTACTGCAAAATAACCCCTACTAGCATTACTTGACTCATCATGGCTTAACATTTCTCTATTAATTGAAGAACACACCCCCGCAGACATTTCATCCAGATCTCCTACTGAGCCAGCATACACTTGTGCAAAAACCAAATACAATAAAAATATATTTTTCATTTGTCCCTCACTTGTCTAATCTTATAGTACATTTAATGATCAAAAGTCAAGTAAATTTTTACTAACCTGCTATAAAATCGTATAAAGTCTACTATAAATCACATAATATAAAAAGTATAAATCATGATAATTCATATGCTTAGAAAAGGGAATCATGCTAATATTTGCAATATTTTTGAGCAGCTAATCTAGCTCAACTCTATATAAACTTATATAGATTTGCAAAAACATTTTGCTATTTTATTTATTGTACTATTTCAACTTAATGCAGTCACAATTGGGTATAAAATATACATTCACGTTAACGTAATCATAACTGGCACATGGTCACTTGGACGCTCCATCTGCCTGTATTTTCGTAAAGTTTCTAGTTTCCCAGCAATATTTTTCACCAATATGTAATCAATTCTCAAACCTTCATTTGGTCTACGGTAATCCCACCATGTAAAGTCATTTTTCCCAAATTGATCAACATGAACATCAAAAAAACTTTTATCAAAAACTTTTTGCATTTCACTACGAACTTCTGGAGTACACAAAACACTTCCTACCCATTTTTCTGGGGTTTGGATATCTTTATCTGACATTGCTACATTAAAATCCCCACCTAAAACAATCTCATCATCACTATCCCATCGACTTGCTACTTGACTAAGGAATTTCTGCTTATATTCGTACGCTTCTGGAGATTTATTCCCACATGGAACATAAATAGATGCAACATATTTTCCATTTGTAAAACCTTCAATATATCTAGCTTCTACAGATTCATCATCTAAATTACACTTAATATTTTCTATAGGATATTTCGATATTATTGCAACTCCATTATAAGTTTTCTGACCATGTATAGCTAAATGATAATTATATGATTCAAAAAACTCACGTGGAAAAACGTCATTCATACATTTCGTTTCTTGCAATAAAATTACATCTGGGTTTTCTGTTTTAATTAACTCTTCTAATAAAGGCAATCTTACCCTTACTGAGTTCACATTCCATGTTACAATTTTCATAGACTTAATGCTAACATTTTCAGCGTATCATACAAATACCTTATATACTTAAGATTGTGCTTTTAGAATGCATTTAGATATCAATAAGCGTATCTGTTGAAAATTAAGCTTGAGCTTTTTTAAGCTGTTTTGCTGTTTGCTTTGCTAATTTTCTTTTCAAAACTTTAGCATCCACAGTAAGTCTTCTATTTTTTGCATTCAACAAAAATTGATCCAACCCACCATATTTATCTAAGGTTCTTTCACCTCTGTGTGATATGCTAACTTTAACTTTACCCATCTTTTCACTTAGAATGTACTTAGAATGTACATTTGCAAGGAATATACGTCTGGTTTTGTTGTTAGCATGACTTACATTATGTCCGAATTGAATTCTATATCCGGTTATTAAACAATCGCGCATGATGAATCATCGTATAAATACAAAAAAAAATCAAGATTACATATAAAAATGAAAATAATCAGCCAGACAACTTCGCCAATAGTGTACTAAATATTAGGAATATCAATCTATTTAACGTTTTATATAATAGTAAATTTACAAGAATGAAAAGCATGAATGAAATAATATATATTAGTTATAATGAAATTTATAGTAAAAATCTTCAATAACCCAATTATAACATCTATTTACAATATTCATCGACAATTGTAGATTGAACCAAATTTACCAGTCATACTACTTAGCAATTTCTTATATTCAGCTTCTTTTTCCTTTGCTTCAGATAATTGCTTCTCATAATTTTCAAACCTTAATGTGTTTTCTTGCTCTAACTTCCCATATCTACGCTTTGCGTCAATCATGCTTTTTTGTTGCCTTAATTGATTTAATGTTTCATACAATGCTTTATAATTATTATTTCTTGTGACTTGATATGATTTTTCGAAACTCTCAAATTCTTTATTAAACAAATCAACAAATCCATCTATTTTATTTTTCCTGCAATATTCATTATAGAGTTCTTTTGTTATGCTGCTTTTAGGCACAGCTCTAGCCATAACTCTACCATGCATGCTCATTCCACATGTACTATTCAAAAACGCCTTGTATTCATTATACAATCGCATAAAAGATTGAAAATCATTCTGACCATTCATCCCATGATATATACTATTAATAGGCAGATCAATACATTGCTCAGACAATTCAACCATTTCAATAGCAATTTTAAATCTATCTAGAACCTCTTTCTCCATTTTACTTTCTTTAATAGATGCATTGATTTTTATAGTTTTTAATTTACACTCTTCAATATTTTTTAAATACTGTTTTTTCAATCTTATTTCTTCAGTAGTATCTTCTAATTCTTCAATTCTTCTCTCTAACTCTAATCTTTGCTTTGCATGAAATATATCTTCTATATAATTTGTTTCTGCTAATTCAGGATCTGCCCCCATATAGCTTTCAATGGTCAAACCACCATAAATATCTATATAACCTTTATATACAAATGTATTTATAGCAGCAGGGATACTAGTTGTAATGCATAGTAATTTAGTATTTTCATCTTTTTCACTACTTGTTCCAAGAAAGAATGAAGAACATATTGATGCTTTACTCGACATACTAAATTTTTGTGTGAACTCAATAGGCAAATTTTCTCCATCGCTTACTAACAATCTCAATCCTAAGGAAGTGTCTGTATATAAATTACCCCACATTTTTGGCTGTATTTCATCTATATGCTTTTGCTGCTCTTTAATATCTTCTTCTTGTTTAGTGTTCTTTGTTTTTAACATTTTGATTTGCATTTGAGATTCACTTCTTTGCTCTTGTAATTTGATTTCCAAACCTTGTATATCTATTGATTGTGTTTCAATTTGCTTTGCTTGGGATTCAATTATTACCTGCTTTTGTGCATCTTTAGCCATTAATTGTTGAATCAGCTTATTTGTCACTATTTGATATTGAAGCTGGTAGGCTTTATTCATTCTATCAACCAATTGCTCCCACGCCATTACTTGATCATTACAAACAAATCCTCTATTTGCATTTTCATATAAATCAAAATATCCATCAATTAATTCATTGCTACCAATCGATGGATCATCATATAGCCCATATTTATATACCAAACCACCAAACATTTCAATTTTTCTGCCTGTTTCAATTTTGCAATATAACTTTGATTCTTGATAAGCAATTGCTAATCGATCTGATTCAAGCTTCTCCTCATGAATTAAATTCATACGGTTTGCCAGCTCATCGCTAGATAGCATACTGTCACCATGATTCTGATTCCTATCATTCCACTCTGAATCTTGCAAAACGTACAATTGGTTATGCAATTCAAGTAAATGTTTTTTCAAATTGATAAATTGATCAAAATCATATTGCGCACTTCTAACAATATTATTTCTTTGTGCACATTCTATATCTTGCAATATATATACTATTTCTGCAAAACGGTCCTCATCAATTTCTTCTCTATTTTCACCTTCTCTATTAATTAGTCTTCCAAATCGCTTTGCTGCATTTGGTGTGATCTTATTATGCAAACTGTATTTTAAAATAAGATGCTGTGATTCAGATGATGTATATGCAGAAGAATCTGTCTCTGAAAATGTATCTGTATTGCTATATAATGAATCTGTATCGCTATTGTCTGCCATACTATTCCTATGCTGCTGCTCATCTACAACGCTGTCATTGGCAACACTATCACTATTAGCGGCCGCATTCTCCACTTTTTCATCATGAGCTTGTAAAGAATCAAATGTAGGCATAGCAAACATGCATGACGTGATAAACAATAAAAATATTTTTTGCACTATTTTCTCCTCGATATGTTTTTATATGATTTATGCTGCATTTTACAGGAAATGTCAAATATATTTCAAAATTAGGCTTAACAGTACTTACCAAAAACATAACATGCTCACAAAATAATTATAGCAAAACATACACTTGTATTAGTTTGTTATTAAATATGAGAGATTTTTATATAGCATGTTTTGACCATCTCATAAAACACAAAATATATTTTATATTCATATATTGACCATTACTGCTATTTCATATCTTGCTTATTAGCATTGTTGATGAATATATATTTTCACACTTAACTATTCGTTGAAAAGGCCATTAATACTTGAAATATCAGGGTTTTCTGACACATTATTATCTGGCATGCTGTTCTGCATATTTTCTGACATATTTCTTTGCCAGTTTATTAGATTTCTTATAGAATTCTCGTAAATTACAGGCCATATTGACTCAAACAACTCAAAAGATTCTTTTTTATATTCTACTAATGGATCTTTTTGTGCATAACCTTTAAGACTGATACCTTGTTTTAAGTAATCCAAATTCTGTACATGACTTCTCCATTGGTCATCAATTGATTGCAGAACGCCCATTTTAGCAATACTCACCATTTGCTCATTATTAAACTGTTCAAAATGTATAGACAGCTTATCTATAATATAATTTGAAAGGGCAATTTGATTAATAGCATTATCTTTAACCGCTGATTTTATATCTACTTCTATTCCAAATACACTTTCAATATATTCTGATAGCTTATCTTCATCCCAATCTTTACTCTGTGGCAAGAAGTTTTGAATAGCATTTGTCACAACTGAATCAACTAGCTTTTGCAAATCAGTAAAATCAAAATTAAGCAAAACATCTTTCCTATACGAATAAACATAGCTCATTTGATCTTCTTTAATATCTGCATACTTTTTCATTTGCTGCCTAATATCAAAGTTATGTGCTTCTACTCTTTTCTGCGCTTTGGAAATTGCTCTTGTTACCATCTTATGAGTAATTGCTTCACCCTCTTTAAGGCCTAATGTTTTCAACCAAGAATCCAGACTTCCAGAAGCAAATATCCTCATCAAATCATCTTCCAAGCATAAGAAGAACTTAGATTCACCTTTATCACCTTGACGCCCTGCTCGACCTCTTAACTGATTATCAATTCTTCTGCTTTCATGTCTTTCAGTTCCAATAACAAACAAACCACCAGCCTTCAATACTTCATTTCTTTCATTATCAATTTGTTGAATTATATCAACCTTTACTTGTTCAGCTTGCTCAGAGTCCTCAATATCTTTAATTGCATCTTCAACTAATATTTTCGCATTACCACCTAATTTAATGTCTGTACCTCTACCAGCCATATTTGTAACAACAGTAACATGACCTAATTTACCAGCATTCGCAATAATTTTAGCCTCATTAGCATGATTTTTTGCATTTAACACTCTATGTAAAATTCCATGCTCAGTTAAAGCTTGCGCGAACAATTGAGATTTTTCTACACTACTTGTTCCCAACAAAACTGGCTGCTTCTTCGCATTACAAATCTTTACAAGTGCAACTACAGCATTAATTTTTTCCTTTAAAGTTCTATAAATTTCATCTTCATGATCAATTCTTACAACTTTTTTATTAGTTGGAATTACCGCAATACTTAAGTTATAAGTTTTTTCAAATTCCTCTGCTTCAGTAGATGCAGTTCCTGTCATACCACATAACTTATCGTACATTCTAAATAGTCGCTGGAAAGTAATAGAAGCTAAAGTATGATTTTCCTTTTGAATTTCAACATTTTCTTTAGCTTCAAGTGCTTGATGTAATCCATCAGAATACCTACGCCCATGCATAATTCTACCTGTAAACTCATCGATAATATTTACTTCATCTTTACTTACCATATAATGTACATTTTTAACAAACAAAGTATTAGCCTTTAAAGCCTGATTAATATGGTGAACAAGTGCAATATGTTGATGGTCATATAATGTTTTATCATTTTCTAATACACCCTCTTCACGCATAACATCTTCGATTTTATGCATTCCATCTTCATTTAAGGTTACAGTATGATTTTTTTCATCTTTTTCATAATGAGATTCATTAAGTTGTGAAACGATATCTTGTACCCAATTATAAAGCCCAGAACTTTCTTCTGATGGACCAGAAATAATCAAAGGAGTTCTAGCTTCATCTATAAGAATATTATCAATTTCATCAACAATCGCACAATGTAATTTTCTTTGACAAACTTCTTCATTATTCATCTTCAGATTATCTCTTAAATAATCAAACCCTAACTCATTATTAGTAGCGTATGTAATATCACATGCATATTGTTGCTTTCTAGCTTCATCACCCATATGATGCAATATACATCCGACAGACATGCCCAAGAACTTAAATACTTTTCCTACCCATTTCGAATCTCGCTCAGCAAGATAATCATTTACAGTAACAACATGAACACCTTCTCCTGTCAAAGCATTCAAGTAAGCTGGCAAAACAGCAACTAAAGTTTTACCTTCACCTGTTTTCATCTCAGATATCATACCTTTATGCAATGCAATTCCACCTAGAAGTTGCACGCGGTATGGCCTTTCATTTAAAACTCTATGAGCAGCCTCACGTACAATAGCAAAGGCATCAACTAGGATATCATCAACAGACTCTCCATTTTTCAGCCTTTCTTTTAGGGTAATGGTCATAGCAGAAAGATCTTGATCTGTTAAATCACTTAAATCTATTTGATCTATTTGATCAACTATCTTCCATAAATCATGAAGTAAAACTTTATTTGAACTCCAAAATAACCTTTTAAATAAATTAGTTATAAACTTAAACATTCTCAATACTCACTTTTTTTAGACAAGAAAACACAAATATACATTATACTTTAGGCATTTATATTTCAAGCTTTTTATAGCCTTACAATCTATTTCTACCCTAGAGATTGGTTAATATTTATTTCTTCAAATTAATAATATGAGAAATATAATTAAAAAATACTAAATTTACCTTTATGAAATTATTAAATTTATTCATTCTGATTTATTGATCACCGTTGTTTTTATAAACTCTATATGGATTTCCTATAAACTTTTTATTTCTATAATACTTTCAATAGTTTGGCAGAATACATTTCTTTCGTAATAAATATACTGCGCCTAAATGAAATTTCCTATAAATTTATGCTAAATTTACTTTAAAACTTGCAGAAATATAATTTGTCAAATTTACTTTTATTAAATATATGCGATAATGATATCTATGGGATTTGCAGAAATCAATCAAATTGCTATTGTGCTCACTGCATGTACTTTAATGTCGTTGTTATTTATAAAAATGAAACAGCCTCCAATTCTAGGATATATTTTTGCTGGAGTTATTCTTGGACCTTATACGCTAAAATGGATTAAAAATCCTGAAGTTATCAGAATCATAGGGGATTATGGGATGCTAATCATGCTTTTTACTGTAGGGTTAAAGCTTAATGTATATGAGTTTAGAAAAGTATGGAAAACGGCCATTGCCTGCGTTTCTATTCAAACTATTTTCGGACTTCTAATTAGCTTGCTAATATCATGTTTTTTTGTATTAGATGCAGCAACAATTGCATTAATAACATGCATGATGGCATTAAGCAGCACAGCAATAGCTATTAAAATCATGGAGAGTTCTAATGAAATCAACACACCTGTTAAATCTTTGGTGGTAAGCATATTAATTGCACAAGATTTAACATTAGCACCTATGATTATGATTCTGAAAAGTTTGATTTTTAATCACAGTATGCATAGCTTGTTTATTAAAATTATTATTTCAATTGCAAGTATGATTGGGACTGTAATGTTCTTAAGCAAAGCACAGCTAAAAATCGTACATAAATTTTTCAACTCATGGGTTTTCAAAAATGCTGAAATTAATGCTTTGATTTCAGTAACATCATGTTTTGGGTTTGCAGCAATATCAGAGTATCTAGGATTATCAGGCGTATATGGAGCATTCTTATGTGGATTTATACTAGGGAATGCAGGGCCTAAAAATCTATTATTAGCTTTTTCAGCTCCATTAAGTGGAATGATGATGATGTCTTTCTTTATATATATAGGAATATTATTTGACATAGTATTTATTATGCATAACATTATTTCTATATGCCTTATAGTTTGCGTAATTACTATGATCAAGCTTTTGATCAATACATCTAGCTTAAAAATTTTAGGCTGGAAAGATAGAGTTGCATTAGAATCAAGTGTATTATTATCACAAATTAGTGAATTTTCATTTGTTTTAATCAACATATATAGTTTTCATAAGAATTCAATATATCTAACAAATTGGATTATTTCTACTACAGTAATATCATTATCAGCTGGAGCATTATTTATCGTAATGTTTAAAAACATGATGGATCAAGCATAAATAACATGGTAGATAAATTATGATTACTTATTTTTGCAATATAGATAAATCTGTAAGAAATTTATTTGAGCTAATTTACAAGTTATATAAATACAATAAAAGAATATTACTGATAACAAAAAATGCAGAAGATATGGATATTTTAAATGAAGCATTTTGGAAGTTTAGAAAATTTCTTCCGCATGGAGATGAAAATGATAAATATTTAAATGAGCAACCTGTAGTTTTAAGCACTCAAAAGCATAATATAGGAAACAATCATCATATGAAAAACATAAAATTTGATGTGCATATTTATTTCCACCATGCTAATGATCAGTATGATAGTGTAGAAAATATACTATGGAACCCACCTGAAGACAAAGCAAAAGGGAAAATATGGAAAGAAGAGAATGGAAAATGGAATATTGCTTAGAATAATTAAAGTGTCAGAATCAGCATAGCGCCATCTACACTCAAACAAATAACTCTCTATTCAAAAATTATTATACTAAGCATACTACTGTATCATTATATTATAATATCCAAAATTTATATTCAGCAATAAAACTACTATTTTTAACTCAAACTATGTTAAATTACAATAATTTTGAATATAAACCATATTTGATTGCAGTTTTTATAATTTCTATATAAAAGCAGAGCTAATGACAATAATTATACTTCCAATTACTTCACTTGCTGATATATGCTCTCCTGCGTAAAAACTCATTGCAGAAGCCAAGAATATTCTAAAATACTGAGAAGATGTAAATGTAGAAACTGGCAATTTTTTCAAAGAATAAATCATAATTAAATTATTAAAAGCACCTAAGATTCCAATAGGAATCAATATTCTCATATTCTCGAAAGTAAACATATTAGCAATACACACACTGTTACCCAATATTATATTTAGCAAAAACAATACAGGAATAATATATACATATAAATAAAATATTACAGTTATAGCATTTTCTTTAACACTTAGCTGTTTGATCATTATGCTATTGAATGAAACAAGTATATTAGCAATGAGTAAAAATCCTTGAAGCATAATATATTTATTTGCGAAATCTATAGGCCATATCGATACTATCACCCCTATATAACCCATAAATAGCATGATCCACTTCTTAGTAGAGATACTTTCCCTTAGTATTAAGAATGATAATAATGCACTAAATAGTGGTTCACTTAAAGATATAGATGTAGCACTTGCAAAAGGCAGGCTATTATATACCTTATAAGTAAGCAACACAGCGCAAGATGCAATTAATGCTCTCAGTAAATATACTTTATGGTTATACGTTTTCAATTTACGTATATTGAATGCAAATAATGGCATCAACGCTAAAAATGAAATACCAAACCTAACTAACGCCTTTACACTCGAATCTAGATTTACCTGTTTCATAAGAAATAGAATAGATACATAGGATGTAATATAAATAAAAGGGAGTATTCTATAAATAATCATTTGAACCTTTCTAAAGCAATGCTCTTATCACAAAAATCTAACTTATCCTGAGACAATATAATTAACCCAGTATTAATTAAGCATGATTTTAATCTATTAAATGCTTTTTCTTTACTCTGCTGAGATAACCCTAAGCAAAATTCATCCCAAACAATCCAATCTGGCTTATCTGTTATCAAGCATGAAATACATTCTTGTTGTAATTCTCCTTGAGATAAGTATTCTACTTTATTTTTACGCATTAGCAAAATATAATTCTGCAGATTCTGCAAACATAAACATCTCATAGTGCCGTCATAGCTTATCTGCCCTTTGGCATTTTTAATAGAGTTATTAATATAACGAAGTAATGTAGTTTTGCCAATCCCTGATTCACCATACAAACAAACAGACTCGCCTTTTTCTATACTAAATTTTATATTTTTTAATAATAATTTGTCCTCTGCTATGATTTTCTCAAATTTTAATTGGAGATTAAGGGATTTATCACATTGTAAATTTGTACTTTGATTGGCTAAAACATTGTGAATATACTGCTTTAAGCGTATATATCCAATTTTCATGACAGATATTTTTTGTATATTCTCACTAAAAAACATCATCCTAAATTTAATAGTTACTAAACAATGCACAACTTGCATAATAATCCCAATATCCCATGCTCCATCATTTGTAAAATAATACATTAGAAAATATGGCAATATCATACCAATATTATCATCAAAAAACTTCTGCAAAAAAGATAATGCAGACTTATATTTAAAATATCGTATCTTATTCAAAAATAAAGCATTAAAAATACTATAAATTACGTTTTTTAAAGCAGAGCTAAACCCATACTTTGCTTGGTGCAATTCATATACATCTGAGCGTAAATTTGCTTCATTCACCTCATCTATTTCTCCATAATATAGTGTATATTTTTTAATATATTTAGATAAAATATAATTGCAAAATAATGTGTAAGAAACCATTCCAAAAACTAGCTTAATACCAGATAAAAATGAAGTAACACGAAATAAAATCACAATAAAAATAATCAAAGAAATAGCATTTAAAATTAAATCTGAAATTAGCCTAACAGTATATGATGTGAATTCTTCTGTATCTTCACATAACCTTTGATCTGGATTGGCAATATCAATCAATGATGGCTTAATCTTTTCCACTAAATTATATGTAATGTTTTTGCGCCATTTAATAGCAATAGAGCACTCAATAAATTCTTTTATACTCATGCTAATATGAGATATAGCATTATATGCAACAAAAATAAAAATCAAATAAAGCAAATCTGCATTACGAGTTGCAAGTACAGAATAAAAAGAACTATACCAACCATTTATAACAAAGCTAATATACACTATTATTGAAATAGATAGCAAGTTAAGTAAAATTAAATATATAGGTATTTTTTTATAATTTAACAGCATGTCTCAAGGCATAGTCTAATCTATATTTTGATAATTCTGTACCTAAAAATTTAATCATATCGAAAATTCCTGGAGATATTTTTCTACCAGACAAAGCAAATCTAATAAATGGAGCAACATCTTTTAGTTTTATATTATGTTTCTTTAATTCTTCTCTGAATTCATTTTCTAATTCACTCGGGATCCAATTTTTCAAAAAACTTTGTATTTCTGTAGAAATTTCTGGAGTGCTAATATGATATTCAGGTAATTTATCTCCAAAAAAATCTTGAACCATACACTTTAATTCATTCATCGTATTAGCTCTGACTTTCAAGGAAGAAATTGATTTTTTCACCATATCACACTGAATACTATCAATGTCCAATTTCATGCCATTGCATAATAAAGAATAGAGTTCTGCGTCATCTTTATTGCGCAAATATACACTATTAATATGCAATAATTTATCCATATTAAGTTGAGCAGCAGATTTTCCAATATTTTCTAAATTAAACCACTTAATTGCTTGGTCTACGCTAATAATTTCATCATCTCCATGACTCCAACCCAGCCTCAGCAAATAGTTAAGCATTGCTTCAGGCAAAATGCCCATATCTCTATAGAAAGAGATACCAGAATCTTGATTCCTTTTAGATAGTTTTTTACCAATATCATTATGTATAAGTGGGATATGAGAATAATATGGCAATGTCCATTCTAGCGCTTGATATATAGCAATCTGCTTAAATGCATTAGTAATATGATCATCCCCTCGGATAATATGTGTAACATTCATCTTATAATCATCAGCAGCACACGCAAGTTGATATGTTGGGTTTCCATCCTGACGCAATAAAACAAAATCTTCTAATTGTTCACAATCAATCTTAATAGGTCCTTGAACAAGATCATTCATAACTATCTTTCCATTTAATGGCATTTTAAACCTTATAACATAAGGCAAATCTAAATCATTTATGTGATCTCTATATTTTCTCAACTGTTTATGATCATTACTTTCTCTGATTTCTGTTAACTCTTCAGGAGTTAAATAACATTTATAAGCTAATTTCCGCTCTAATAGATCATAAGCAATGCTCCTATGATAATCTACATTATTAGATTGATGCACAATTTCTTTATCCCAGTTTATATGCATCCACGACAAACCATCAATAATAGTTGTTAATGACTTATCATTTGAACGGCTTTGATCTGTATCTTCAATTCGTAATAAAAATTTACCATTATGAACTTTAGCAAATAACCAATTAAATAAAGCGGTCCTAACTCCTCCAATATGTAAATCTCCTGTAGGTGAAGGGGCAAAACGGGTAACAACAAGCATGCACTAGAAATATCATAGTATTTTAATGTTATAAAGTGCCTAATGGCCTATTGCTCAATAATGGACATAATATATAGAAAAATTACAAGAAAATATATAAATATATTATAGAAAAATACATGCATTATCACATGAAATATGCAGTAGTTTCACAGAAAATAATGATAATAAGAATATGACAAAGTATAGGTATATTGTAATTTATGTAGCACATATAACACTTATGCAACTATTTTTTATACAGCATAAAGATCGATAATATTCATTTTATTTCCCTCATCTACTTTTATAATTATATCTATAAACTTACCTATAGGTAGTTTTTCGTACAAATCACCCCATCTAAATGCAAATATGCTTTTTCTAAATCCATTTTCATTCAGATTCAACCTAACATGCTCATTGTACTTCACTGCATTTTCTAATAATATTTTCTTCACAATGACTTGAGGTGGATTATTTCCTATGCCAAATGGTGCTATTTTATCCACTGATATATTGCATACGGCTTTTAAACTCATATTCGCATCTATCTTAATTGTGTTCTCTGTATTCCCATATTTAATGTTTTCTATTATAAAATTTTTCCATTGTCCATAGTGACTCTGATGGATTGTCACTCCTCCAGCCATAGCATGACCACCACCTTCTTTTGCGAATTCTTTGCATACAGAATCATGAATTAATGACCCAATATTCACTCCATTAACTGACCGTGCTGATCCTTTCCAGAACTCTCCTTTTTTATATAAAACAAAAGTTGGCAAAGTGAATTTTTCTTTCAATCTTCCAGCTAAAATACCAACGATACCAGGATGCCACTGCTCATTCTCAACAATAATACATTTTTCTGGAGCAGCCATATTATCTAAGCTATTTAAGATTTCTTGTAAACAGGCTTGTTCAATTTCTTTTCTTCTACTATTTAATGCAATTAAAGTTCTTGATAACTCATATGATTCATGATCATTACATAGAAATCTTAATGCAATATTGGATTCTCCAAGCCTACCAGCTGCGTTAATGCAAGGACAAATATAAAACGCTACTTGAGATGCTGTGATTTGCCCTAATTTCAAATTTTCACATAAAAATTTAATGCCATCTCTTTTTTTCAGATTCATTAATTGCAATCCATATTTAACATATGCCCTATTAATTCCAGTTAATTCCATACAATCTCCAATAGTGCCTAATGCAACTAAATCTAATAAAGCTTTAAAATCAAACTGTAAATTCATTTCCTTTACTAAATTGAAAATAACAATAAATATTAATCCTGCTGTACATAATCCTTTGAAATTCTCTTGTGTCAATGGATTTATATCTAACCTATATGGATTTACAAAACCTAATACATTTGGATTCTCGCTAGTTTGGTGATGATCAATAATACATACATCACTTTCTACATCTGTAAAATCCTGACTACTCCCACAATCCAACACTAATATTAATGATGCATCTATCTTATTTATATCATCAATATTATGACCATATCCATCAGATCTATTGGGAATTTTATACACATAATCAATCTTGCAAAAATCAAATAATTTAATAAATAAGGCAGTAGAAGTAATGCCATCCACATCATAATCTCCTAATATTGCAACTTTCTCTTTATTTTGAATAGCACGTTTAATTCTTTGTACGACCAAACCCATATCTACCAGATTCTTATCCTGTAAATAATCAGATATTTTATCATTTAGAAATCCATGAATATTTGTAATACGATTCATGAGGAAAATTGACTCTAAGTTAGATAAGTCATAAGATTCTGCAACCTGCTTTAAATGGTTTGTATCTAATTCTTTTGGATAAATCCACATATTACCCTTGAGAGATATACTATCGCTTTGCGCAGAACTATGAGGATAGCATTGAGAAGAATTTTTAAGAGACATGCTTCATTTGGAACTGCTCCATAAATACTTCTGCATTATTAAAAATAGAGTTTGCCCAATTATAAATAAAATTAATCTGCTCTTCTTGATACATTAATATTATTTCATTATCTACATTGTAAACATCGATATATGAATTTTTAAGACTTTTCAGCAAATCCTGATCATCCATAACCAGTGTTTTACATTTTACACCTTCCAAATAGCTCAAAACATTACAATTAAAAAAATTATCTATCTGTGAAATGATTTTAATATGATAATTATTCACAAACATCTCATTCATTACCTTATATTTATCTAACATTATTTGATCCAGAATATTTTTATTAATCTTAGAATACTTTTCATAAATCGCTTCACGAGCATCTATAAATGTTTTATATTCAAATTCAATATCTAATATATCGATACTTTTATTTGTAAATTTCATAACATCAAAAGCAACCAACCCAAGAATAGGGCTAGAATTCAATTTTGCTAATTTTGCTCCTAAAATACCCCCTATACCTTGCCCAATCCAAATAACATGAGATGTATCTGCATAATTCAAAGCTGCCACACAATCATGTAAATATGCATCATACGAGTATTTTGTTAAATTATCACTTCCAGCATGACCAGAAAAATCAATTGCAATAACATTAAATTTATCTATGAATTTCTCAATTAAGAATTTCATATCTTTATGGTTTCCTAAAATATTATGCGCAAATACAATTGAAAACTTGCTCTTATTTTTACTATGAAACACATGAAAATTATGAAAACCATTATTTACGACTTTTTTGCATATCTTTTTTGACAATTCCAACATTTTATTATTTTTATTCTACTTTTTCATAACATACATTGCAATCTCTCATTAATATCAATAAAATTAGTTTATGCGTAAAATCATTTTATTTCTCATGTTTATCAGTCAAATTAACTCTATATCATTTTATATAGGACCTAGAATTGGCCTAGATATGAGCACCATAACACTAAAAGGAAAACTAAATGACACTATTAAAGAAATTAAAAACGTAATCATTGCAGAGAAAAACACAGGAAAACTTTCAAGTAGGTTTGTAATGGGATTATCATTGGAAAGCTTTTTTTCCGCTGGCATGCTTTCTGCAGGATTTTGTATTGATGCAAGCAGATCATTTAGAAAGAAAAACACCATTGAAACTCAACAATCAACACTTAAATATATGATAAATTCTAGCTCATGGACTTTAGGAGTGATGGGAGCGGCAGGATTGAATTTTTCATTATTTCGACTTCTATTTTTTGTAGGGCCTCATGGACAATATATGGAATCGACAGATGACTCTAAAAACACAAAGCATAAAGAGTGGCAATGGATACCTATGATTGGTATTGGACCTCAAATCAGATTAGGAGTCATGGTATTAGAGGTTAGATACTTACATCCAGCTCAGATTAATTTATTCAAGCAAGGGTCTAATACAATTAAGAACAGAGTGACATTCAACAAGAAAGGTATGGGGACATTATCTGTCTCTGCATTAATGAGAGTTTAAAAGCTAATAGTATTTTATATTAAATTTAATACATTTATCTTAAACAATAATTATAAATATGATTAATATAACTAACTGTGCAATAAAGTATATTCAGTATTTACCATACATAACAGATGCATTATTTGTTACCTGTATAATCTCAATTCTTTGCCGACCTTATAAATCTCATAAATATTCTGCATCATATTTCAAGTTATACTTTAGTTCATTCAGAATGCACTTTATTAAAGTGTTTGCTTTACTAACTGTAATGTGCGTTTTATTTCAACCAATTCACCATATTATATATATCAAACCTGGAGCATCTATAAGTGATAGATTTTTGGTTTTCCGCAGATCCATTCAGAAAAACCAACTGCAGAATATGCATGATAGTAAATCACACAATATGCATAATGAACAATATAAATCACCTTCTACTGCGCCATATTTTACCACTCCATTATTGATGCTAATCTTATCTAGCAATAAAGTATTTGACTTAAAAAGTGGCGAGTATAATCCTAAGAATATTGTACAATTTATATACCATATTATATTTCACAAATTTTACATGAGGAAAATAACAATCCCAGAAGGATTATCATCATTTCAAGTATGCCAAATCTTAGAAACAACCACTTATTTTAATGGTACAGTATCAAAGATTCCTGATGAAGGAACATTAGCCCCAGGAACATATATATATGCTCGTAATACTAATATCAATGATATGTTAGGAAAAATGAATAGAGATTTTATAAAAATGACTAATCAAATCTGGAGTAAATCTAAACAAAAATATTGGAATAATAAACAAAATTGGATTATATTTGCATCTATTGTTCAGAAGGAAGCTAAAAATTTTGATGAAATGCACATGATTGCCACAATATTTCGTAACAGACTTGATAAGAACATGAGACTAGATGCTGACTCAACTGCTTCATATGCAATAACTAAAGGCAAAACCCATATATCTAGAGTAATGATAAAAGATACAAAAATACAGTCTCCATACAATACTTATGTCAAATATAAATTACCAATAGCACCAATCACAAATCCTGGATATGAAGCATTAATTGCATCAATTAATCCTCAGCCAAGTAAAAAATTATTTTTCCACCATCGTAGCGGTACAATTATTACTTCAGAAAAGTTCGAAGATCATATTAATTCTATTAATACAATTAAGCCAATAATAAATCATAAAGTAATAAAAAAATCAGCAAGCAATATGAAACTATCAAAGCCAAAATACCAAACTCTGATTACAAAATCATATAAACCTTAAAAATCTTATTGAAAATATTAACAAAAAGTTAGACAGTACTGTTATGCAAAATAATTATGTCGCCATTGTCACTCCATTTTTAGATTCTGGAGAAATTGATTTTCCATCCTTAAACAAACTCATAAATCACCTAATTCAAAATGATATTAAAGGAATCGTAGTAGGTGGCACAACAGGAGAAGGAATTTTACTCACTGATACTGAAAAATCTGAAATGCTACAATACATAAATAACCATTTCCCTGATATAGATGTGATTGGATGCTATTCATCAATGGCTTTATATCACTATAATGCAAATACATACCGCTATTGTGATAAAATTCTACTATCCCCACAATATTTTATTAAACCGAATTTACAGTCTAAGTTAGATTATTTTCATAAAGCATCGAATTTATTACAGCAAGATGATTTTCTCCAGAAAAATATAATTATTTATAATAATCCTTCAAGATTCTCTACTATTATTGACCCAGAATTATACGACGAATTATATAAAATAAAAAATATTATTGGAATCAAAGAATCTGGAAACATAGTAGATATTACAAAATATAAAAAATGGCAGTGGTTTGGAGGCAATGATGATGAGCTAGAAGATTTTATGAATATAGGATTTACAGGAATGATTAGTGCAGTTGGCAATATATGTCCTCAAATGCTTGCTCAAATACAGGGAGAAGCACAAGAAAACACACATAAAGTTTCCATAGAATCATCTCATCATATAACACATAACAAACCTTCTGCTATCAATACTCAGATCCATAAAGAACAAAAACAAAACATTCCACAAAACTCAATTCTGCAATCAGAACAAACATTACAATTAAAACGCATACAAACTTGGAAACACATTTCGCAACTAGTATTTTCAGTACCAAGCCCCCTATTTATTAAATACTATTTATACAAAACAGGCATAATACAATCATATAAGACCAGATTTCATATTATTGACACACAACTTGAAAATGTATTCGCGAAAGTACAATCACTATGCTGTTAAACCGTAAAGCCAGATTCGACTACACAATCTTAAACTCTTTTGAAGCTGGGCTAGTACTATTAGGAGGAGAAGTAAAGGCTATTAGAAATGGAATGGGAGATATAGTAAGGGGGCATGTTATGCTACACGATAATGAAGCATGGTTAATGAATATGTTTATACCTATATATAAAAATTCCACTATTGAATATGACACTACTCGCAATCGAAAATTACTCCTTAAGAAAAAACAAATCAGGTCATTAATTGGAAAGATCAAAGAAAAAGGACTAACATTAGTTCCATTAAAGCTATATTTCGTAAGAGGATTAGCCAAAATTGAAATAGGAATAGCAGAAGGAAAGAAGAAATTTGATAAGCGCAAAACTATCAAAGAAAGAGATTTACGAAGAGAAGTTGAGCGTACTAAATTGAAATATTGAAAAAATCATACTCGCAACATTAAAATTACAACTTTAAGAATATTATGCATAAATCAAAAAAAATGTTTTCTGAATTAAAAATGCTCTGAATAACATGTTTAAAATTAAGTACACGCTCAACTTTAAATCACTGCAGTTTAAACTACTTCAATTATTCATGCTATTTAATTTAAATACTATAGATCTAATCTCATTTTTAGCAGCAATGCTAGATATTGTTAGTTTGGATTTAGGCAAGTCAAATACAGTCCTACCATTATTAAATAACTCTTTAAATACTACTCGATCTTTCACCCCTGGACATAATGTAAACCCAAGAGTTTTCTGCATCTTCTGCAATAATAATAATACTTTTCTTTGGTTGTTTGTAACCCTTACATTTAACTTGTTTGGAATAACAATCCATTCTAATTGCTTTCGCTTATTAATTAATTTATGCTTCCTTACTTCCCAGATCATACTTGCATAACACCCTGGAGTAAATTTTTCATCCTTAGGGTCAAATTGACCAATCACATCCAGATCAAGCCTACTATCACTCACAGGAGTAAGAAATATATCAATAAAACCATAAAGTTTCTTAGTTGAATCATTAATATTTCCAGGAGTATCTATAATAATATAGTCATAATGCTGATTTTCAGAAATCACTTGTTGTAGATTATCAATGTTGTCTAATTTTATATATTCAAATTTATTCTTCAAAGCATCTGATCTATTCTTGAAGTAATTATGCAGTGTATATTGCGGGTTATCTATATCTATAGCAAAAACTTTATGCCCATTTTCACTTAAAGCTGTGATGAGATTTGCAGATATTGTAGATTTACCTGTTCCACCTTTTATGTTACTGATCGCGATTATTTTCATTTTTACCTTATCACCCGATTATAATGTAATTGATGATCTTGATGAAGGGGTTGCAAAAAACAAATTTGTTGTTAAGAATTATAATATAGTTTATGTTAACATTGTTCACTTTTTTACAGAGAATAAAATGCAGTATGAAACTTCTATTCCCAATCAAAAAATCAGAATTAAAACTTTTTGTTCCTATATCTTTATTAATGCTGTTGATTTTATTTAATACTTCAATCTTCAAAACATTAAAAGATACATTAATGATAGCTGATAAAAATTCTGGAGCTGAGGTTGTAAATTTCCTGAAGATCTTTATAGTTGTGCCCTTATCTTTCTTGTTTGTATTCTTATATAGCAAAGCGTGTAATTGGGTAGATAATCGAGTTATATTTTATTATGTCATTGGATTTTTCACATTATTCTTCCTAATATTCACATTGTACTTATATCCAAATAAGGAGCTTTTACATCCATCTCCTGATCATATCGAGTATTTGAAATTATTATACCCACGCCTAAAGTGGGTTATGCCAATTTACGGGTTATGGACCTATTCATTGTTTTATTCTTTTGCTGATTTATGGTGCAGCATGTGTTTAAGCTTGCTTTTCTGGCAGTTTGCTAACCAAATTGTTTCTAAAGAAGATAGTAGACGTTTTTATGGGTCATTTGCAATTATAGGATATTTAGGCTTGATATTTGCAGGGTATACAGTGAAAACTATATTTCACTTGGAAAGAAGCTCTGTTAAATTAAATAGGAATATAATTCATGATTCATTATTTGACTCACAATTGAAGTGGATTTTATTTATTACAGTGATATGTAATATATGCATAATAGGCTTATATTTCCTAATCACAAAATATGTTGCGCATGATAATGTGAAATACACTGTCAAAAAATCCAAATTATCTTTGATGTCGAGCTTCAAAGTGATTTTCAAACAAAAACAAGTTATGTACATCATGCTTTTAGTATTTTGTTATAATTTCAGCATTAATATTGTTGAAACAACTTGGAAAGCACAATTAAGGAAATTTGCATATAATAAGTCTAATTTTATCCTATATATAGGAACTATTAATCAAATAGTAGGGTATACAACTATCGCACTTGGATTTTTATCCAATATCTTGTTCCAGCGCTATAGCTGGCTGTCTTGTGCAATGATTACACCTATCTTTGCTGGATTTACTTCATTGCTATTTCTTACATTTATAGGGATACAGTATTATGGTATAAAATATATTTTTGGAATATCTATCATTGCTATATGTGTTTTTGTTGGTATTGCCCATAATGTTCTAAGCAAAAGTGGTAAATATGTATTTTTTGATCAAACAAAAGAAATGGCTTATATGTCATTAAGTGATGAAATTAAAACAAAGGGCAAAGCTGCTGTTGATGTTGCTGGAAGTAGGTTGTCAAAATCATTAAGTGGTCAGGTGCAGGCATTGCTTTTGATATTAATTCCTAATTCTTCACAATTAAAAATCTTCCCATATCTAGGCATAATTTTATGTTTTATATTTCTATTATGGTTCTGGTCATTACGCAAGTTATCTCAAACCATGATTAATGTAAATAAGTAAATTCAACCTCACTCTTAAATCACTCCATTACTTCGTAATATATTATCTTCTGAATTATTATAAAGATCAAAATTTACTAATAGTCAAAAGCTATTAATTCTTAGCTTACTGATATAATCATAAAACCTACTAATACAAAATCAAATTCTGTTAATAAAAGAGTCAAGTTTTTATACCACAAAGTTACTTTCATATTATAACTTGGTTGGTCCATATTATTCCTACTAATACTTGCAAAATTAAACATGAAGCAACATCTAAAATAGCATTTATATAAACAAGATGATCCGTGATATGTTAAAAGCATGCTGTATTAGATTCACTTCTTGGTTTATGACAGATATATTTTAAAATCAAGAATATATAAATAATAAGTAAGCAACATTAAGCATATTACAAACACTAATTTGCTACCCTATAACAACCTTATAAACGAGAATTATCAATACTCTAACAAACAAAATCTATATCCGAAAATTGACTAGATATTATCCACTATAAAACTTGCTAAATGCATATTATTAATTCCCAGCCTAATGCCTATTCAATAGCTACTTGAAATACATTTGATCTATTTAAATTAATATATTGAAGTCATATTATTTCAGAGCAACACTTTCGATCTTTTCTCTTACTAAATCTGGATCTGGATCCACTGCTTCATGAAAATGAATATATATATCACCAGTTTTTTTAATAAACCCTGGCCCTTTCCATATTTCACCTGAATTTGTACTAACAGGATATATTTTCATATTTAAATTTTTTGCTAATCTGAAAGCTCCAGGCTTATAAGAAACTTTGCCCCCTATTGGAACACGAGTCCCTTCAGGAAAAATCACAACTTGCTTGCCTTTCTTTAGCTCTTCTTCAGCTAAAGCCTGCCAGTTTTTATTAAACTTACTCCTATCCACAGGGATCATTCCCATTTTTTTAAAGTATAAATTGAATATTGGAATATTCATAATACTTGATTTCATTATAAACACAGATTTTCTTAACGATGCAAAAACCAATATGATTTCATAATAAGATTGATGATTTGGACAAACAATAGCAGCTCCTGTAGAAACTGCATTGCCATTAAGAACTGAGCTTCTTACTCCAAATAAACGCAAAATAAAAATTATAATGCGTGCCCAGGCTTTTACATATTTATACGTCAACATATCACTAACTAAAACAGGCAACCCTACGATAAAATATATGGTTGAGAATGCATAGAAAACAGACATAAAAGCGATTGATCTCAAATAATAAATAAACATACCTCTTACAATATCATATGTTTTTCTGCTATTATAGATGTTGGATAGATGGCTGAGTGGTCGAAAGCACCGGTCTTGAAAACCGGCAGATGTTTTTCATCTCGTGGGTTCGAATCCCACTCTATCTGACCTTCAAGAACTGCTATATTAGGAATTAAACTATAAGATCATGGAACATAAATGTTTAACGTGGGCCAAGATCGAATAATTGACCAAAGCGAGATTATGAGATTAAATCCCCACTCTATCACCCTAAAAAATCAAAATGTTTAGAGTCAAGTAATAAATACCATGGAATATGGAAGCCTAACATGAGCATGATTTGCATCAATGAACGAGTAAATTATGAAAATTACACCCTATTTTTTCTACCTGATCAAAAAACCATAAACAATATAACCCATAATTTTGAGAAGATATAGAAATTCAATTATAAAATAATCTACCAATTTACACCTTGCCCTTCTTATAATATGCAGAAAAAACAAAAGATCTAAAAATATGTATGATTATGCAAATTGATTTGGTCAAATGAATTATAAAGATTACTATCTCACTCAATCCAACCCACTAAAATAGTTAATAATAATCTATGCGATTTCTAATTAACCATACTCTATTCTACTGTGACAGATTTAGCTAGATTTCTAGGCATATCAATTGAATTGCCCTTTCTTACAGCTAGCTTATACGCTAACCATTGCATAGGAAGTACATACAAAAATGGAGCTAGATCTTCATCTATATATGGCATTTTAATTGAATAGTGTATATTTTTGAATTTTTCAGGTTGATCGCTAATAATAATTACCTTTCCACCCCTACTCTGAACTTCTTCAACAGAAGATAACATCTTCTTCCATAAATGACTTGATGATGGAGCTAAAAACACAATTGCTTGCGATGCATCTTGATTGATCATTGCTAATGGACCATGTTTTAACTCACTTGCGCTAAATGCCTCAGCATGAACATATGCTAATTCTTTGATCTTTAAAGCTCCTTCATATGCAATTGGAACCAAATTACCTTTAGCTAATATAAACAAATCATGAACATTAGAGCATACATCAATTACTTCTTTACTATATTCTGGTAATAAATCAATAATATTTGACATCTTCGCAAATACATCCAGCAACTCATTTTGTCTATCAATACCAGCTAATTTATTAGCCCATAAGAATAGAGATAGCATTTGACCTGTCATAGCCTTAGTAGAAGCAACACTCACTTCTTGCCCAACAAAAGTAGGAATAATATGATTGACGGATCTGGATAATGTACTTCCTAATGTATTCACAAAACCTATAGTGCTTACTTCTTTATTTTGGATTCTATCTAACACTGACAATGTATCAGCTGTTTCTCCAGATTGTGATATTAAAGCTATTGTTTTACTATATCCTTCAATATTCTGCCACTCAGAAGACATATTAATTCTACATAATATCTTGGCATACTTCTCAATCCAATACTTACCTACATTACCGGCCAAATACGCACTGCCACACCCAATAATATCAATCAAATTAGGCTTCAGAGATGGCCATGTAAATGTATTGTTTAGTTTATGTAATGCATTAGACAAAACCATAGGTTGAGTATCAAACTCATGCTCAAACCATGTATCATGAGATTTTTCTGAAATTTTTGGAGACTTAATAATATGTCTTTTTTTGTTTATATTTCCAGGTTTTATCTCATACTTCCCATTCTGTATATATCCATATTGCCCATTATTAATATCAATCACATGATCTGACAGTTCAGATAAGGCCAAACAATCTGATGCTATTGCTGCAAATTCATCAGAAACTGCAATAGATAATGGACTTAACCCTTTCCTAATAAAAAACACTTTATCACTATGATTCAAATCTAAAAATGCAACTGCAAATGACCCTTCTAAATTCTCACATAACTTATTAAATGCATAATCCCATTCAAGAACACTTAAAGAATCAGATTTGTCATTATCATCTTTCTGTAAATTTTTATATTCTTCTAAATACTCATATGCCAGCTTTAATATTACTTCAGTATCAGACCCTGTTTTCCATTCATAATCAGCATACCTATCTTTAATTTCTGAATAGTTTTCTATAATTCCATTATGTACAATGGCAAGATTTTCATATACAAAAGGATGTGTGTTTTTTATACTAATACACCCATGTGTAGCCCAACGGGTATGGCCAATTCCAATTTTTCCATTTGAATAATTTTTCTTCAAATTACTCACTGATCCAGTTTGCTTATTAATCTGAAAATCATCATCTTGAATAACTGCTATACCACAAGAATCGTACCCTCTGTACTGCAAATATTCCAATCCATCATAAATCTTCTCACATACATTGTCATCTTTATGAACAATACCTATCAAACCACACATATCAAACCTTTCTCTTATATTCTTTCTGATCAGCTCTTGCTACCACCAGGCATTTTGAGCTTACATTTTTTGTAACAACACTACCAGCACCAACTTTTACATTTGATCCTATATCAATTGGAGCAACGTAAGAAGTATTTGCACCTAAAAAGCTATTATCCCCTATTATTGATTTATTTTTCTTTAACCCATCATAATTACAGAATACAGATCCAGCCCCAATATTAACATTTTCCCCTATATCAGCATTTCCTATATAACTTAAATGTTTTGCTTTAGTATTACTGCCAATGTAACTATTCTTTGTTTCTACAAATGCCCCAATTTCTACATTCTCATCCATATACGTTCCACTTCTAATATTTGCAAATGGACCTATAACAGAATTTGCACCAACAACACTAGATTCTATATGAGAAAATGACTTTATCGTACTGCCAGATTTTAAAATCACATCTTTCTTAAATACAACATAAGGATCAATTTGAACTTCATGCTCTATTACAGTATTTGCAGAAAAGTATACAGATGTAGGATCAAGCATTAAAGCCCCTTTATCTATAGCATTCATACGAAATTTATTTTGTAGAATCTGCACAACATTAACATAATCATTTCTCGTATTTATACCAATATCACTCTCAGATTCTACCATTCCAACCTTGAACCCCATATCATTGGCAATTCTAACACATTCTGTCAGATAGTACTCTCCATGAATTACAGGTATTTGCCTGAGGAAGTCATGTAGATATTTTCCCTTACATAGCATCCATCCAGCATTTCTAAACTTTGTATTATCACAACTTACAGTTGCCTCTTCTATCTTCATCACATTATTATGCTCTAACTTAATTCTTCCATACGAGTGATTATTACTGGATTCAGACTGAACACCTCCAATCACAATAACATTATCTTCTAGTTTATTTAAAGCTTTCTGAATTGTAATTTTATCTACTAAAGGACAATCTCCAAGTAAAATCAAGATATCATCATTAATAGATTCAGAAATCACGGCCTGCACAGCTGCTCCTGTGCCCTTTTTATCTGATTGAACATATATATTACACTGTGAAACATCTAGCATATCTAAAGCTTCCAAGCCTTTTTTTACAACTAAATTAATATTTTTTATTCCTAAATCTTTGCATAAATTAATTGGATAATCTAATACACGTTGTCCACATAAATCTACAAATAATTTAGACTTTTTGCCAAATCTAGTGCCTGATCCAGCAGCCAAAACAATTCCAATCATCACCCTATTTATAGCAAATAATATACAATTTGCAAATATAAATATAATAATAAATATATAAAAATAACTATATCAATTGTTTCTTCTATTTATCTATAATTTTCCTAATATTATCTAATTCCAAACCGAGATTCACTTCACTATCAATGCTACTTTCTATCTTTTTAATACTATAAAGTGCTGTAGTATGATCTTTTCCACCTAATAAACGCCCTATTTCTGGCAAAGAGCTATCAGTTAATTCTCTACATAAGTACATTGCTATCTGCCTTGGTTTCAATATTTCTTTTTTCCTGGATTTAGAACACAACTCATCTTTATTCAAACTATAATACTCACATATAGAATCAATTATTATACTTGGAGTAATAGATTTTTTATCCTGTACGAATTCTTTTAATATTCCTCTAACAGTATCTAAATTTAAATCTTTCTTAAAGAAATCTACATAGGCAATAACACGCATCAAAGCACCGCCTAATTCTCTTATGCTTGATTTAACATTCTCAGCTATGAATTGTAGAATATCATCACTAATATTTCTGCCAACAGATTTTTCTTTTAAAATGCTCAAACGTAATTCATAATTTGCTGGATGAACATTCACTACTAATCCACTTCCTAATCTAGATCTTAATCTTTCTTCTATTCCTGATAATTCAGATGGAGCCTTATCAGCTGATATTATTAGCTGCTTCCCTTGAGAAATCAAATATACAAATGTATGGAAGAATTCCTCCTGAGTTGAGTCTTTCCCTGATAAGAACTGAAAGTCATCAATCATAAGCACATCAAATGAACGCAGCTCATCTTTGAAATCCATCATATCACGCTGTTTTAGCGCATTAATGAATTTCATCATAAATTGTTCAGCAGATAAATAGCATATAGTTTTTCCATCATGATTATTTCTCACATACCAACCAATAGAATGCATAAGATGCGTCTTTCCTAAACCTACAGGCCCATAAAGAAATAATGGATTAAATATTCTATTAGATGATTCTGCAATTCTCAATGCCGACGTAAAAGCCATTTCATTAGATTTTCCCACAACAAATGTCTCAAATGTCATATCTTTATTCAATGGCAATGAATAATCACTGCTTGTTTGAGATTTTTTCACAAGATTTTCTTTGACATGCAGCTCTATGGATAAGTTATGCTTTCTTTGTGCAAAATCCTGAACAACATCTAAATAATGATTACGAATCCAATTAGAAATAAATTGAGTTTTGACATAAAGCTGCAAAACGCCATCACAAATTGTAACTTCTGCATCTTCAAACCAACTACCAACAGTAGAATGCCCCAACTTGTTTTTTAGCTCAACTAATATATCGCCCCAAATTGATTCTGCATTAACCATTAAACTGTACTATGAAACATTTTAGATAATTTACTTATCTTACGGTCAGCATTAGCTGGGTGAATAATTCTTTTTTGACCACATTTAGAAATATAAGCTTGGGTCTTTCTGAATAGATCTGCATTATTTTCTTTGTTTTCAATAGATTTCTTCAAACTTTTTACTACTGTTCTTAATTTGCTCATATCATGCTTATTTGATTTTCTAACTTTAAGATCTCTACGAATACGCTTTTTTGTAGCTGTATGATTAGCCATTTATTACCTCATTTAACATCCTATCAAGTCTACAATATATTTCACAATCAATAAATACATTATGCAAAAATTATTAAATTGGAATCAAATGCATATTAAGAAAAAATCTGTTAAATGCATTATGAAACATAAAATTACAATATATAAATTATTATGAATGCTTCCTACTATTTAGAAATGATTTTAAAATTATCATAGCAGACAATGCATCATCTGTATCTAATTTCTTCCCATCCCCATACATATTTGCAACATAAGAACTGCTTAATCTCTCATCAAATTTTTCTATTGGCCCATCCCAAGAACTCTTTAACTCATCAATAAATTCTTGAGTTTTATTACACTGAAATGCCTCTTCACCTTTCATGTTCAGTGGCCACCCTACAACCACACCAACAACTTCTCTTTCAACTATCAGATCAAGTAAAATCTTGACAATATAAGCTTTAGGTCCGTAAACACCATTTGGGATAGAAAGTTCTTGATTATAATCACAAAAAGCAATTCCAGTCCTGACTTCTCCATAATCTACACCCATTATCACTCCTGATTTTGGTATATTTACCACAGATTCTTGCATAGTTATCATAATTTCATCCCATTCATATGAATTTCACCTCATTCAATATCAATCTTAATATGCATTGAATTATATTGCTAACGCTTGAATTATACGGTTAAAACAAAAATTTCAATGTAAATTTCAAATTTTCAGGTAAAAATAATTAATCAATATACCAAATATCTAATAATATCTAATAATATCTCGAGTTTTGTTCAAGAAAACATATTTTGATTTTATTAAAAATACTGTACATTATTTCCAAATGCCATCAAAACAAAAAAATGCAGCAAAAAATGCAAAGCCAGTCAAAAAAATCACATATGAAAAATCAACTGATAAAATAAAATTACGCACTGACAAACAAAAAATAACTACACAGCCTAACAGAAAAACTAATAACAAAGTAGTGTCTGATTCTGATCGTAATTTGAAGGATACAGCTTACCTCACACAAAGAGCAGATCAAATATTTGAAATATTATCTAAAGATGAATTGCCAGAAACTATAGCATTAGAATATGAGGATCATTATACATTACTTGTTTCCACTATACTATCTGCACAATCTACAGATGTACAAGTGAACAAAATCACTCCAGCATTATTTGCAGTAGCATCAACTCCACAGCAAATTGCAGAACTTGGTGTTGATCAGCTCATTGAATATATTAAATCGATTGGCTTATTCCGCTCAAAAGCGAAAAATATAATAGCAACAAGTAAAATGCTAATTGAGCGATTCAATTCAACAGTACCAAATAATATAGATGATTTATTACAACTACCCGGAGTTGGGCGAAAAACTGCAAATGTAGTGCTGAATTTCGGATTTCGCAAACCCACATTTCCTGTAGATACGCATGTATTTAGGCTTGCAAATAGATTAGAAATCTCTAATGGGAAAACCCCAGACCAAGTTGAACAAGACTTAGAAAAATATGTTCCTGAAAAATGGGCACTAGAGGCTCATAACTTCCTTGTATGGCATGGACGCAACGTTTGCAAAGCACGCAAACCAGAATGTACTAAATGCTCTTTAAGTAAAATATGCAATTCTAAGGATAAAGTGATCTAAAACAAACTAATCCAAAATCACTGCTATTATCTATAGCTTTGAATTATATTATATTTATATATATATTATGCTATTCTACTTCTTTTATCTTTATTATCATCTTCCAAGATTTTTCTAGATCTTTCAATAACACTATTTGGGATTCCAGCCATTTTACATACAGAAATAGCAAATGATTGATCTGTAAATCCACTTTTTATTTTATGCATAAATAATAGATTCCCATCTTTCTCGCTAATGCTCATAGTCATACAAAATATATTTTGATCATGCTCAGATAATTTAACCAGTTCATGGTAGTGAGTTGCAAATAATGACCTAATCTTTCTAATAGATATATGTTCCATTATCGCTAAAGCAATCGCCTTACCTTCTTGTGCAGATGTTCCACGACCAACTTCATCAACAATAATCAAGCTATTCTCAGTAGCATTATTCAAAATGCAGGCAACTTCCACCATTTCCATCATAAACGTAGACATTCCATTAGCTAGATTATCAGAAGCTCCTATTCTTACAAAAATACCATCTATCATACCAAAATTCATACTGTCTGCAGCAACATAACACCCTGCCTGTGCCATTAATGCTATTAATGCATTCTGTCTTAAATATGTACTTTTTCCAGCCATATTTGGACCTGTCATTAGCAAGCATTTTTTATCTATTAATTGGCAATCATTTGCTGTAAAAGTCTCATTATGCTTTTGTAAAATATTCTCAACAATCGGGTTTCTCCCATTTGAAATATTAAAATTATTCCCATTATCTATAGTTGGCTTACAATATTTATTGATTATACTTTTATTAGCTAATGCAACATTCACATCAATAATTGCAATTACTTTTGCTACATATAAAATCGATTTTTTAACAGATTTAATAAAATCTACTAAATCATTAAATATTTGCACTTCTTTTTCGACAGCCAAAGCTTTTGCATTTAACATTCGTGCACTAATTTCCTGCAAATGGCTATTACTATACCTTGTGATTGTAGATAAAGATTGTTTTTCAATAAATGAGTACAGCATTTTCTTTTTCTGACTATTTGGAATCTCAACACAATATCCCAGCACATTGTTGTACTTAATCCTTAAAGTAGGTATCTCTGTTTCTTGCTTGTAAACATCTTGCATCTCTTTAACTTTATCGTCACAAACGGATTTGATGTTGCGTAATTCATCTAAAGAACCACTATAACCATCTTTGATAAAGTCACCTTCATTAATTTTCAATGGAGGGCACTCAACAATTGTAGCTTTTATTTTCTGTATAATTGTTTCGTTATAACCCAATGCGTCAATACCATCCTTAATTTCCGTTGGCAAATCAAAACCAATAATTAAATTATATATATTTCTAGCTGCCACCAAACTATTGGCAATTTTAATACAATCAGCCGGACAACTTCTATCCAAAATCACCCTACCCAAAGCGCGATCCAGGTCATCACACAATGCTAAATACTTCTTGATTTCTTGGATCATAATCGAATTATCAATAAAAAACTCTATACTATTTAAGCGATTCTTAATTAAGTCTAAATCTTTCAAAGGCGATGTCAGTCTAAATTTAAGTAACCTAGCTCCCCCTGCAGTTACAGTATTATCTAATGTATCAAATAGTGTTCCTGTTATATTTCCTTGTAATGTACGTGTGATTTCTAAATTATCTCTTGTAAATTTATCCAAATGCATTAAATGGCTATCATTTATTTTGACTATTGGTTTTAATTCTATATTTTCACTTTTCTGTGTATACATCAGATACTGAGCAAGAAAACCTGATGCACGTACTTCTAAGTCAGATATCGACCCAAATGACTCTAAATGTGCAATTTTATATATCTTTTTTAGATTCAGCCTATTTTGATTTAAGTCATATTTCACATCAGGCACTAATTGAATTTTCGTATGCCAATCATTAATACTTCTCCAAAGATCATCATGATTCAATATGCTTTCTGGCACTAAGCATTCTCTTGGGTTCCATTTAGAAAACACGTTGTTCAAATCATTCATTGGAGTAGAATCTACAAAAAAATCCCCAATAGATAAATCTACAATTGAATAAGATATTAATCCATTCTTCATAGGGCTACAACAAAGTAGGAAATTATATGATTTTGGATCAAGCATAGATGATTCTGTTAGCGTTCCGGCTGTAATAACCCTTACAACTTCTCGTTTTAATGGAGCTTTTTTATCCGTACGATCATATACACTTTCAGTTTGCTCGCATAGTGCAATCTTATGCCCTTTGTCTATTAACTTGCCTATATATGCATCACTAGCATGATATGGAATTCCACACATGGGAACATCAACATTCTTACCATGAGCTGTGAGTGCTATATTTAATGCATGAGAGGCTCTTTTTGCATCCTCGAAAAACATTTCATAGAAGTCTCCAACTCTAAAAAATAATATACAATCATTATAATTATCTTTCAAATCACAATACTGCTTCATCAAAGGTGTTTTTTTCATATTTATACTAATAACTTATACCATATATCAAGAATAGATTATATCTTAATCCTCTACGGCATTCTATAAATACTTTGCAATTTTACTAATTAACTAGTGAATTAACTGATATTTTAAGATATATCAGATATTATAATCATCATCTTCTTCTTTATCAGAAAGATGATGTGTAATATTATTTACAAATTTCTCAAATAATTCATGCTTATCTTCCAAATGATTATGTATAATATCATAAGCAATATACGCTTTTTTATCACTTTTAATCTGTGCATTAGGTATATCACCATTTGCAATATCTTTAGCTTTTTGTATCATAGCTAAAATATCATGATAACTATTTTCAATAAGATTCATTAGCCTTGTCTAGCCTTATATCTAGGGTACTTCTTATTAATCACGTACACCTTTCCTTTTCTTCTGACAATTTTACAATCCTTATGTCTGTTTTTTAAGGTTTTTAATGAGCTAGTTACTTTCATAATTGATATTATATACATATTTCCAATGAATTTTCAATGCAAATAATGATTATAACAACTATATCCTAAATAGTATCCATACTAAGATAGCGTCTATACTAATCATGTTTATGCTAATAATTATACTAAGTGAACAATTACTTATAAATTACCTAAACAATCATTATATCAATAAGGGTTAAGGTGAAATGAAATACAGAAATATATATTAATTAATTGTGCTGTAAAGATGCATTAACTAATTGATGATGAGCCTATATAGTCAAATAGCTCACTTACCCATTTAGTCTTAATTAATGATGGCTTGATATGTGGAACCATTTTCAACTTGCTATTAGTAATATTTCTCTGATAACTATGAACATAACCATCTTTCAAATATACTTTTATCCAATGCAATTTATTTGCTTTCATAATTTGATCAGAGTATTCAAAATAAAAGATTACATTATTATTTAGTGGATGATGCACTACTGAACGCCCATATTTACTATACAATTCAGATTCTGACATTCCTTTTATATTTTCTTTTATTGCAAATCCATGTTTAGTTTCGCATCCATAAAGCATAAATGCTAACAATAAAATAAATCTCATAACGAATTTTCCCACATCTGAATAATATTATCTACTTTTTTTAGCTCACTACTAAAAGTTTCCACTCTTAAATTAATCTCTTCCCTAATTTCTTCTGGAGCTTTCAACATAAACTTAGGATTGTTTTTACTTTTCAATGCAAGATTATAATCCTTCTCTATATCATTCTTAATTTTAGTAAATTTCTTTTGCACAACATCTTTATCGTAATCCTTAATTGGAATGCTTAAAAATCCTCCCATCACTGGATATGGAATATAATTACTTTTATATGCATCATTAGAAGGTTTGATTTCACATTTTGTTATTTGCTTTATAATTCCGTATATGTCTAGTGCTTTTGCTTCTTGTCCCTGATCACTAATATGTAAAATTGCTTTCTTTTCTATTTCAAAAATTGCTTTAATAAATCTAATTTCTTCAGTAACATTCTGTATAAACTGCACAGTAGTATCATCATTTCCAATACTTTTATTTAAATCACCATCCAAATCATCTTTGCTCAACCTATCTTTGTCTGCTCTATCTAAATCTATCAAATTCACATGGTCATCAATTCGCAAGTTTTGCATAATACCTGCAATCTCTAAAATATCTTTATTAAACAAATCCTTATAAATATAATTACTTAAAAATGGAATAAACGGATGCAGTATGATCAACATATCGTGTAGTGCGCTTTCTAACACATATTGGGTTTCTTCTTTATATTCTGAATTTAGTAAATATTTCGCCCCTTCCAAATACCAATTACAAAAAACATCCCAAATAACTTTGTATATCTTATGAGATGCGTGATATAAATCCCAATTATCTATATATTCTTTAATTTCCTCAGTAGCATTTTTTAATTCATGCAAAATCCATATATTCCACACATGATTCACTGCACATGCATAACCTTTACCATCTGCAGCATTATTTATACTATTTTTGATATATTTATATAAATTCCATATCTTAATACAAAAGTGCCTTGAATGCTCAATGTTTTTATCTCCAAATTTTGTATTTTTACCTGGAATAGATGAGTAGAGCAAAGCAAATCTTAGCACATCCTTCCCTTCTTTATCTACAACTCCAATTGGATCTATAACATTATTTTTAGATTTAGACATTTTCTTCCCAAAATTATCTTGGACCAGACCATGTAAATATACTTCTTTAAATGGAACATCTTTTTTGAAAAAACACCCAAACATAACCATTCTTGCAACCCAGAAGAAAAGTATATCACTACCAGTAACCAAAAACTTATTTGGATAATGTGACATATCAAGATCATTATTCTCAATTGTTGTAAATGGCCATAATGCTGATGAAAACCAAGTATCTAGAACATCATTTTCTTGTACTAACTTTTCTTTATCCAACCCTAATTCTTTTGCTTTCTTCTCAGCTTCATTTTTATCTAGCGCAACAATAATCTGTTCATCACAATACCAAACAGGAATCCTATGACCCCACCATAATTGCCTTGAAATACACCATGGTTGAATATTATTCATCCAATGTTTATATGTATTAACCATATGTTCTGGGTAAATTTTAATCTTCTCTAATGCTCTCAATGCATCTTTCGCCATATCATCAGTATCAATAAACCATTGATCTGTTAATCTAGGCTCTAGAATCGTATTTGATCTATCTCCAAATGGAATGATACTCTTAATCTTCTCAACTTTTTCAAGATTTTCTCCTAGATCTGCAACTAACATTTTCCTTACTTCAAATCTATCAATCCCTACATATTTATCAGGCACCAAACTTCCATCTAAAGATCCAGTTTTATCTAATATATCTACACACTCAAGATTATGATCTTGCCCAATCTCAAAATCTAAGAAATCATGTGCTGGTGTAATTTTAACGGCTCCTGTACCCATTTCAATCTCACATCGTTCATCAGATATTATTTTTATTTTTCTGTTTGTCAAAGGAATTTTAGCATATAATCCTATAAAATCTTTATATCGTACATCATTAGGATTTACAGCAATTGCCTGATCACCAAACAATGTTTCTGGTCTTGTTGTTGCAACAGTAATGAATTGATTTAGCTTGTCTTTATTATTTAACGATTGAGCTGCGAATTCATCTGAAGAATCTGATTCATATTCTGAAAAATCCAATTCATATTTAATGTAATACAGCTCTCCATTTGATTCCTCAGATTTGACTTCTAGATCAGAAATTGCAGTTTCCAACTTTGTATCCCAGTAAATCATTTTCTTAGCTTTATAGATCAAACCAGCTTCATATAATTCACAAAATGCCTTAGAAACAGAAATTTGAATATCTTCATCCATTGTAAATTTGGCATGATCCCAACTCAGCAATACACCCAATGACTTTAATTGACTATATATGTTATCTTGATACTTTTCTTTCCATTCCCATACCTTGTTCAAGAATTTTTCACGTCCTAAATCATATTTAGTTAAAGGCATGATGGATTTTTCTACTAATATTTGTGTTGCAATTCCAGAATGATCAGTGCCTGGAATCCACAATATATTTTTACCATTTAATCTCTCAAACCTAACTTTAAAATCTTGCACACAAACATTTAGTGCATGACCAATATGCAATTTACCAGTTATATTAGGTGGAGGCAAAACAATGATTTCGTCATATGATTCAAATTTAAACTCTGATTGGTCTTCAATTGCTTTAATATGGCTTATAAAGCTCATTTCTTCCCCATAATCTTGTGGATTACGTCTTCAACCACTTCATATAGTTTGCTTTTTACAGAATGCTGAATAATACTATCTATCGATTGTTTAATATAATCCTCATGATTCTGTATATACTCAAATAACATTTTATTTATATATTTTGAAATGAACTCTTCATCTACAGCATCAAACACAACTTTTCTCATCATATCTTCAGAAATATCTTGAATTTTAATCTGACTTCCCAGTTGATTCATTATTTCGCTCTTATTTGATTCCAACCATTCACCAAACAAAGGAAGAAGCATACTATACATTGCTTCCTCTTCTATTTGTAACGTTTCTGTTTTGCGGATTTTAATACATTTTTTTTGATTTTTAATTTCTTTTAATTGTCCAAGTGCATCTTTGATCTTATCTAACGAGGATTCAGTATCAATAATGGCATTATTGTCTGTGCCATCTTTTACTATTTCCTTCTTACGATTTCTCATTGATTCTAAAACTTGTTCTAAAGACTTTTGCATGCTTATAATTTAACAATATTATCTTTAAAAAGAAATCCTATCCTTAGATTCAAGTGTAAAAAGAAATAAAACACGAAAATAAAAGCTCAAATTCATACAAAATCTTATGCTTCATGCGACAAATCATACCTTAACAATGAACTGTCTCTTTATAATGAATTTACTTATACTATAGATAATAATATATATAAAACATTGCATATAATTTATACAAAACATTATCATCACTATAAAAACTATATCTTAAAATATTTAAAACTTATAAAAAGGGTTGCATTTTAAAATTCTAATAATAATTTTGTGAACACCAGAAACACCCTCTTCATTTAGTACTGTCAAAGCATATTTAGAGCAACTTGGATAAAATATACACCTATTCTTCAGATATGGGCTTATAAATCTAATATAAAATTTAATAGAATGCTTCAGCAAATTAATCGCATATTGCTGTAAACTATTAATAGCACACTTCAATAAATTACTCACAAGCTTTAATGAAAACATATTCTTGCAAACCCACACTTCCTACTAATATCAGATATCATGCTTTTTTTATTTTCATCAATATTAATTAATTGAAGAGAAAGTTCATTTTTAGATATAAGCCTAATTTTATAATCATGATTACTTATATAATCTACAAGCTTAGATAAATCAATTTTTCTCTGCACATCATGCTCTAAAGATTTCAAATGATCTAACGGTGGATAATTCAACATTCTTTTATTAATCACTCTCATTCTAGATTGTAAATCTTGCATTTTTAAGCCTAAACCATGGCTTTTGCTATAAAATGTAAATGCTAGAATGCTCAATGTTATACAAGACACTGCATTTGCTAATCCAAATCTCAAGTTCTCAATTATATTTTGTATATATTTGTATTTTATTTTACTTATAGGGAATTTTATTGCTCTCTCTATTTTGTCTATAGAAAACACCTCTACGTCATAATTAAAGTCAAAATATGCCCCGAAAATTCTTACTTTGGGAGATTCAAAACTATATTTTTTCATATGTTTTATAACATGTTCCAAAGCACTCTCAGAAAACTCTCCTAATATTTTGAACCATATCAAATTTCCATTTAAAAGAGATAAGCATATTTTCTGTTCGCCATCATCAAAAAACCAAATTTCATTTTCAGACAAATTATTGACTAGAAGTTTTAGTGATTTTACTTTCTCTAAAATAGACCATCTTTTTGCCTTCCTGTTTGAATATAACCAAACACACCAATCTTGCATTACAACTCTTTTATAGCCTTTATCATTAAGCAAAAGGTTTTCTTTATACTTAAACCACTTTCTTTTATCAAAAAAATTCAGATTAGAAGGAATGCGCTCTACAATAATATCTGTCATATATTCATCAATTACATTATTGCTAAGCATGTTCATATTGTCTGAATCTTTATTAAACCCTCTATAAACAAACTTGTAAAAGTTAGAAATCAAATTAATTGCTCTATTAACACTCATACACCCTCCAATAAAATTAAACAAAAGAGCTGTACAAAGGAATCATCATTGAATACACTATCACACCAATTAAAGAAGCAATCACAGCCAATATAAATGGCTGACTATATTCTGAAACTGAGTCTAATATCTTAAACATTTCTGATTCATACATCTCTGATATTACTTGAAATCCAGATCGTAAATTTGCTGATTTCTCATACATTCCCATCAACTTACAAAGCGATTTATCCACCTTAGAAATGTTAAATGCTTCATTAACAGAACAACCTGATTCTATATTTTCACACACCTTATCTATTATGTAAATATTGTTTTGACTAGACATACAGTTCTTTGCTACTTTAAATCCATTTATCAACCTAATCTCATTATTTAACAACATATGGTTTATATGAAAGAAGAATGCAAAATCTCTGGCAAACCTATATTTCCTCACTATAGACATAATATTCCATATATTATCCATTCTTTTCCTCATAACAATAATAAACATAATAATAGATACTAATCCCATCATGTATTGAGTGAAATATATAGATATATGATTCAAAACATTTAAGATCAATGGAACTGTACTGTTCATTTGATGCAAAAGATTTATAATATTTGGAACCAGAAAATTCACTACAATAGAAAATGAGAAAAGAAAGAAGATAGACAGCATAATTGGATATTTCAAGCTCTTTTTTATCTTCTTTTTCTTTAAATCTACCTTTTTATAATAATCAGACAAAAATTTACAAAAACTGCCTAAAGATCCTACTTCATCTATTATAGAGAAAATACTTAAATTGTTGTTTTCAAACATATGCTTGTTTTTATATAAAGCCCCTGAAAATGAAAAACCCTTTGTGATTTGCGTCTTAATATTCAAGCACATTTCACTAGCTTTAATCCCACAACTTCCAATCATATCTAAAGATTTGTCTAAAGTCAGCTCATTAGATAAAAATTTTGATAAGAAATCAAACATCAAAAAAAGATCAAAATCGTTCAATTTCTTTGTAAACACAAAGAAACTCCTCTTGATAAATACTATATCTAACCCTTGATTCTTAATAGACAACACAGCATCTTCTAAACTAGTAGAATAAATATTTCCTTTCTTCTTTTCTCCATTTTTCGAAAAAGCTAGGTACTTAAAATACATTATTTTATCTTGCTATACACATTTAATACAATGCTATATTACATATCAACGTATAAGTCTCAGTATATATCAAATGATTTTTTGATTTCATTATAAGTTGTGTCACCAGATATCACCCTTTCTATAGCATTCATAGACATTGTCTTAAAATCTTCTGGAATCAATTTTTTCATATCTACTTGATTATAAATGGTCCCACCACAGCAAGCATCATTTTTTATGTATGCGCTTTCTGCAACGACAACCCTTCCATCAAACCCAGTATGATCACACTTATTACACCCAGCTTCTTGAAATATAAATTTAGATTGAATGCTATTTTGGGCTAGTTCTGGCAAATTATTTGGAACCAACTCTTTACAAGAACAAAGCTTTCTAATTAATCTTTGAGAAACAACCCCTTTTAAATACTGCATTATCAAAGTTTTTTCTATGCCAAATTCAATTAATCTATCAAAAACTCCAAAAACATTATTTGTATGCAATGTTGTAAATATTTTATGACCTGTCATTGCTGCTCTCATCACCATATGAGCAGTTTCCGAATCCCTAATCTCTCCAATTAGCATAATATTAGGATCTTGCCTTAAAAGAGACTTGATTCCTGATGCAAAATTCATATTAGGGGATTTATTTACATCTGTTTGCCTAACTAAAGGAATGTATGATTCTATTGGATCTTCCAAAGTCACTATATTGTTTGAATGAGGATCAAGATGAGATAAAATACTATACAGTGATGTTGTTTTTCCAGATCCTACAGGCCCAGTAAAAATCACCAAACCATCTGGCATATCAATGAATTTATTTATATTCTCTAAAGTGTCTTGAGAATAATTCAGCTCCTTCAAATCAATTGGTTTGCTATTCCCCAAAACTCTTAAAACAATATTTTCTCCATGCATAGTTGGGTGACATGCTACCCTGAAATCAATTTTCTTCCCTGAAATTTCTTTAGAAAAGCTACCATCTTGAGGAATTCTAGTTTCAGAAATATCTAATTCAGAAATCACCTTAATTCTAACAGAAACAGGTGGCCACTTTTCTTTTTCAAACTCAAAAACATTCCTTAAAACACCATCAACCCTATATTTAACAGAAACACTATTTATTCCAGGACAAAAGTGTATGTCAGAAGCTTTTTTTGTGAAAGAATCTAGTAAAATTTTATCACAAATATATTCTCCAATATTGCTAATTTCTGAATTGAAATCTGATGATTGAAAATTCAACTTTTTATAGAATTTTTTTATATAAGAAATGATTAAATCTTTCTTCACCTTCTTATAAATCAACCTATCAAATTTAACATATGACGATATGTCCTCAGATATATAAAACACATCTTCACTAGATGCGATTGTTAAAATTCCATTTGTAAAGCTTAATGGCAAAATGCTTTTTTTAATGCAAAAATTTTCAGGAAAAGCAGAAAGCAAACTGTCTTCAACAAAGCAATTGCTTATATCCAATTCATCTTCAACTGATTGAATCTCTTTGGAATTAGCATAATTCATCTAAAACAAATAATACATGATTTTTTACAAAAAAACCATTGATTGAAACTCTAAGATTCAATTG